>JAKSIP010000009.1 GCA_024398715.1 Bacteroidaceae bacterium | reverse complement strand
AACGGCAACGGCAAATCAACCTTCGCAAATAGGCGGGAAAATGCGAAGGATGGCAGCAAAAAAACGCTCACCCTGCGCAAAAACGGCCCAAAATGCGAAGGTTCCCCACTGATTGAGCATTGGTTGTTCTTTTAACCCGTTATGCCACAGATTTATGCACTGGCGGCTAAGGCAAGGTTTTGGTCAAAAATACTCTTGCTTTTCAGCAAGGAAGATTTTTGTACCAAACGTTCTGGCGCCTGACCTTGAATTTGCCGGCAGGGCATTGTTAAATTTGCATAGCGGGGCGAAAGAACAAATAGACAGCAACTGCAATTGAAATGATTTTGCAACCCCGCCCAAAGTAGTTGTAGATAGTGTACTAGATTCCACGCCTTGGTACAATGTTATCACCAGTGCCAATATTGCACGGAATATGCGTATGCAGACGCTCACAGTTAGTGCGTATGGTTACCTGCACTCAGGATATTTTCCGCGTTATACGCTACGCGGTGGATATCCTTTTGCACAGCTAACCATACTCCTTAACATTTGGGTTTGACCAGACGCGCTGCATTAACGAACAAAGGGCCAGCACCGCGAAGCGCAATAGGTTGCAGCCGAGCAGCGAGGCGAAGATGTCGCCGTGACTGAAAGCGAGAAGAGTGCCGCGAGGGTCGAGGGTTCTGTCGATGACATTCCGTACGCCGGACTTGTCCAATGTTTTGAAAATTGGAAATAAACCACCAAAAGGGTTGATATTGTTTGATTTTGTTTGTAATTTCGCCATGTTAGTGATTACACTTTAATTTGTAAATCAGGTATGCACGGGCTAACAAGGTCAAAGCATCGAATCTTCAAACAAATAATGAAGGAAAAGAAGAAGTTTCATTTAAAACTGCTATGAAATATCTTGAATGCGATAAAGATGAACTTCTAAAGTTAATTGAAGATGGCGTAATCAAAGCTTATAGGGATGAACGTCGGTGCTGGAAAATAAATAAGAATAGCCTTGTTGAATTTCTTAAGAAGAATTAATTATTTTCTAATACTATGCTCTCATCCTTCGCCGCCATAGATTTTGAAACCGCCAATTCTTACCCTTCAAGCGTATGCTCGGTGGGTGTGGTCATTGTACGTGGTGGAGAGTTTATCGAGAGATTCTACTCCCTGATTCAGCCGGAACCGAACTATTACGACTGGTGCTGCCAGAGAGTTCACGGATTGTCAGAGCGAGATACTGACGATGCACTGGTATTTCCCTATGTATGGGAGAAGATTGCACCGCATATTGAGGGACTTCCATTGGTGGCCCACAATTCCAGGTTCGATGAAAGATGCCTCAAGGCTGCGTTTCGTACATATCAGATGGATTATCCGGATTATGTCTTCTACGATACGCTGAAGGCATCGAGAGACTATTTCGGTTACGATTTGCCCAATCACCAGCTGCAGACCGTTGCCGAAGCCTGTGGATACGACCTCACCCATCACCATCACGCACTGGCCGATGCCGAAGCCTGTGCAGTCATCGCACTCAAAATCTTGTAATTATGGCAACAAAAAAAAGACATTTCATCGCAACAGAAGTTGCAGACTTGCTTGGAATAAGTATTCAGCAGGTCTATACAATGCTGAAGGAAGGAGAACTCAAGGGGCACAAGACTCATTCCGGAAAATGGCTTATTCCCAAAGGTCAGTCTGCTTTTGACGACATTGATATAGAGACAACTGATAATCTGGAAACGGAGCAAGTCTCTCCCCATGTTGAATGTGAGACCAGAAAAGATACAGACGTATGTATCCAAACGGACAATGAGGAGAAACCGTCTGAATTCTTGAAATACATCTCCGATTCTGAGCATTATAGTATTGTGTTCTCAAGGATGACTCAGGTTGCCAAATCATTAAAAATCACATCTTGTAATCTGAAAAACTTCACCGTTCACGGAATTGATTCGAACGGCAAGGATGTCAGCGTCCGTTTCGCGGAATTCCTTCTTGATTTATGCAATCGTGGTGTAAAAGTCCAGATAGCCTGTATGAAACCATTCTGGTTCTTCGCATATATACACGACAACCTCCCGGAATTGGAGAACCACCCGAATTTTGACCTACGTCAGCAGGATTATATGCATATGAAAGTTTTCATCTTCGATGACGATAGCGCATACATCGGTTCAGCCAATCTTACAGGTGCTGCACTGGGATTGCGTGCAAATGGGAAACGGAACCATGAGGCAGGCATACTTGCCAAAGGAAATGACATTTTCCACGATGCTCTCAATCATTTCAACAGAGTATGGACCGGCAACGGAATCCATCGATACAAATACCACGAATTCCGTAAGGAACGCAAGGAGCTTCAGGAAAAGAATAACAACTAACGCTTATGTCAGACAGAACAGATCCCGCTTGGGACGAATACTTGAGCACTGGAGAGGATCCTACCGGTGGAGAGCTCGAAGAGGCTGATGAAGAAGTCATCAGCAATGAAGTTGTGCCCGGGCAGTGGCAACAATATGCTCGCCAGAAGAGAGATCGTGTGATGACAGAAGCCCAGAAACAAAGAAACTATGAGCGTATCCGTAGAAATCGTGAGAGAAAGAAATGGGAACGGGAGAATCCTAAGATGGCAGGCATAATGGCAGTGGTGAAAGTATTGTTTGAATTATTTGCATTGATAGCTATAGCGTGGCTATTATTCAGAAGCTGCGCACAATTACTCATGTTGTAATATGCAAGATGCAGATGGACCAATTTCGGAAAAGTTGTTTCCCCCACCTAGATAATACCATTCATAAAGAGATATATTCAACGGGAAGAATTTGACAGGATAAATAAGAACCTGTTTTGAAATGTTACAAATTATCACATAATTATTTGTCTAATCGAAATAACCATCTACCTTTGCAGACAGATTCTTAGATTATGGACAAGCAAAGTTTATTGAGTTTCATCAGCAGATTTAAATATCTTATTCTGATATTCTTTTTCTTCATTATGACATGCTTTGTGGGAGAAAACAGTTACCTGATAAGACGTACTGCTCAGAAAAAAGAAATCCTACAGCTTGAAGAAGAAATCAGACAGTTGGAAATTCAGATTGACATCAACACCAAACTGCTTGAAAGTCTTGAGAAAGACAGCGCAGTAAAAGAACGTATTGCAAGGGAACGGTATAAGATGCATTCTCCGTCAGAAGAAATATTCATAGAACAACCCGTCCCAAATAAATAACAGCTACTATGGACAAATTCAGAAATGCAGTACTTGTAACAGGCGGGCTATTGCTTGTTTTATCTGCAGCAGCAATAATAACAGGTTCAATATTCGCCAAATACCTGTTCTGTACAGGAGCAGTAATGTTCTCCGCCGCACTTATAACAGGCAGACCGGAAAACAGCACAATTACTGTCAAGCGTCTGTTTGCCCAACAGGTTGTAGGTTGTTTTTTCCTTCTTGGAACAGGAGTTCTTCTCTTTACGGATTTTTTGGGAAGGAACTCATGGATTGTCACTTTGACAATAGGCGCATTAATACAGCTCTATACCATTTTCAGGATAGAGCATGAGCAGAATAAGGATTCCGAATCCTAAGAATCAGAACGGAAGATCGTCTTTTTGTGAAGGCTGGGTAAAAGGAGCATCCTGCGGAGCCTGTTCAAATGCGGTTTGCGGAGCCTGTTCAGCTGCAGGAGCAGCAACGTGATCTACCTTCCAGGCACGGATATCGTTATACCAGCGGCCATTATATTCACGGGCATTCACATCGAAACTGACTGTAACCTCATCTCCGGGATTGATTGCAGCCTGCTTTATCTTATCCTCACCGAATATATTGAAAACCATTTTTTTGGGATACTGGTCATGGGTTTCAATTACATATTCCTGAGTCATCCAATCCTTACCTGAAGCTTGGGATTTACCGCTTCTTGGCTCCAAAACTGAAATTATTTTACCTGTAAGTTCCATTTTAAATATTTTTTTGATGCATTATTGCAGGTAGCGAAATTACAACATTTTTGGTCCACAATCTCATTTTTACCAAAAAAAATTTTGCAACCAGCCAAATAGACATTATCTTTGTTTCTTGTAGTCACAAATAAAACAGTATAACGATATGAAATTTTCCGTACCCAGCCAAGCCTTGTTGAATCCGGTTCTTGTATTCAACAGAATTATAAGCCCAAAGCCAGCACAACCAGCTTTGGGAAGTATATTGTTCAACATTACAGGTAAACAACTCACAATCACTGCCGGAGACGGAGATTCTGTCATCGAGGCTGACATTGAGCTTATTGATGCAGAACGCAACTACAGCATAGCTATTCCGGCAAAGACACTCACTGACTCTTTGAGAGCAATACCGGAACAGCCCATAGTATTTGACATTGATCCTGAATCATACCAGATCAAGCTGCAATATTCAAACGGTGAGTTGAAAATGGTTGGCGGAAACGCAGATGAATACCCAGACCCAATAGTTCTTGGTCAGAACGTAATGAGTCTCAGTCTTACGGGAGAAGTCCTGTCCAGCGGTCTGTCACACACATTCTTTGCAACAGCTGACGATGATTTGCGTCCCGTAATGAACGGTGTATATTTTGACATAACTGAAAGTGACATCACCTTTGTGGCATCGGACGGGCACAAGTTGTCCAAGAGCAGATTCTTCCCTGTCGGCACAGACGGCAAGGCTTCTTTCATTATGCCCAAGAAACCCATATCTCTGTTAAGGACCATAGTAAGCAAGGATACTGAAAGCGTCAATATCTGTTTTGACGAGAAATGCGTATTTGCAAGCATTCCGGGATACAGGCTCACAAGCCGTCTCATTTCAGGCCGTTACCCCAACTACAATCAGGTTATTCCAAAAGACAATCCTTACAAACTGACAATAGACCGTGCAGCTTTGATAGATGTTTTGAAACGTGTATCCCCATTCTCTTCCGCAAACACCAGTCTGGTATGTTTCGAAATAAAAGAGAACAGTCTGCTAGTTTCTGCGCAGGATAAGGATCTGTCGAAATCCGCACAGGAGAGCATTGAATGCCAATACAGCGGCAATAACATGAAAATCGGTTTCCAGCACTCATACCTTACTGACATCCTTTCCAATCTTCCCGGTCAGGATGCTGTTTTCAGCTTGGCCGATCCATCACGCGCATGTCTTTTGGAATCATCAGAAAAAGTAGCCGGCTCAGAGCTTGTAATGTTGCTCATGCCTATGGTCATCAACATTTGATAAAATGTCCCAATCATTAGAAGGAAAACATATAGTTTTAGGAATCACGGGCAGTATTGCAGCTTATAAAGCGGCCATGCTTGCCCGTCTGCTCATAAAAGAAGGAGCGGAAGTCCAGGTTGTAATCACTCCTGCAGGAAAAGAGTTCATCACTCCGCTTACTTTGTCAACCCTTACAAAGCACCCGGTTATCAGCGAATTCTTTTCACGCAGAGACGGTTCATGGAACAGCCATGTTGAACTTGGATGTTGGGCAGACGCAATGTTAATTGCCCCATGTACGGCATCGTCTATCGGAAAAATGGCTCACGGCATAGCAGACAACATGCTCATTACTACATATCTGTCTATGAAGGCACCGGTATTCATTGCGCCAGCCATGGATCTGGACATGTATGCCCACCCTTCCACCACTGCAAATCTGGAGACCTTAAAAGGATACGGCAATCATATCATAGAACCTGAAAGCGGTTTTTTGGCAAGCGGTCTGGAAGGTAAAGGACGGATGGAAGAACCTGAAAAAATTGTAGAGGTTCTGTCTGAATTCTTTTCATCGGAATCAGATCTGCTTAAAAAAAAAATTCTGATAACAGCAGGTCCCACTTATGAGTACATTGACCCTGTACGCTTCATTGGCAATCTTTCGACCGGTAAGATGGGTTTTGCCATTGCGCGCGAATGCGCAGAACGCGGAGCTCAGGTTACGCTAATAGCAGGTCCGGTAAATCAGACCATAAACCATTCCAATGTAAAACGCATTGATGTGACATCGGCACAAGAGATGTTCAATGCCGCCACTACCGAATTCACAGCCAACCATGCCGCCATTCTGTCTGCAGCGGTGGCAGATTTTACTCCATCCGTAATAGCAGACCAGAAAATCAAGCGTAAGGGATGCATGGACCTTCACCTGGAGCCTACAAAAGATATTGCAGCGGCACTTGGGAGCGTAAAACGTAAAGACCAGCGTCTTGTAGGTTTTGCCCTTGAAACCACAAACGAACGTGAACATGCAAAAGACAAACTTGAAAGAAAAAATTTTGATTTCATCGTTCTCAATTCGTTACGGGACAAAGGAGCCGGATTTGGGTATGATACAAACAAAATTACTATCATTGACAAAGAAGGTTCAACGGACTACCCTCTCAAGAGCAAACAGAATGTGGCAAAAGACATAATTGACAGGTTGGCAAAAATACTGGTTGTACTGATAATACTGCTTATGCCGTTCGGCGGCAAAACGGCAGCACAGGAATTGGACGCATCTGTAACCGTCAATTCGATTAAAACGGAAGACTCAGACAAAGATGTATTTTCAGAACTGCAAACAGCTGTTGCGGAGTATATCAACGGCACTGCATGGACAAAGCTCAGTTTTGAAGATAATGAAAAGATTGTCTGCAACTTCAACATTCTGATCAACACATACAACAGAGACACCAGACATTTTGAATGCGAACTTACTGTACAAAGCAGCCGTCCGGTGTATAATTCATCATACAACACAACAGTTTTCAACTTCAAGGATTCCAAATTTGATTTTGACTACACGCCTCAGGACCGCCTGATATTCAACGAAAATTCAATAGACAACAATCTCACCGCCACACTCTCCTATTACGCTCTGCTGATTATCGGGCTGGATTTGGAAACCATGTCGTTCAAGGGTGGCGAAAGTGTATTGCAGAAAGTGGACAATATTGTCAACAGTTCGCTGATGCTTGGTTCAGGATGGCGTTCTACGGATGGTTCTGCAAGCAGACAGTCAATAATAAAAGATTACTTGAACGGGAATATGCCTATGCTGCGCACATTCTTTTACAACTACCATAGAAAGGGTTTGGATCAGATGGTCCAAAACACAGGTCGCGGACGCGCTGTAGTAACGGAATGTATTGATATGCTGTTGGAAGCATACAATTCAAACACACGCAGTTCTCTACCTGTTCTGATTACAGAAATAAAGAAAGATGAACTTGTAAACATTTATTCCAACGGATTGGACCAGGAAAAGCAGAAAGTAGCCAAGGACCTGGCAACAATCAATCCCTCTTTGTCTTCCGAATGGGATAAAATATCAAAGAATAATTGACAAATCTGATGCTTGAATCTTTACACATAAACAACTGGGCTCTGATTGACACGCTTGACATTGGTTTCAGTCAAGGTTTTTCAGTAATAACCGGACAGACAGGTGCCGGCAAATCAATCATTCTTGGAGCAATCGGAATGTTGCTCGGCTCACGTGCGGACAATGCCGGAACCGTATCTCAAGGTAAAGACAAATGCTCTGTAGAAGCCCATTTCAAAGTAGGTTCATACCCCCAGCTGGAGCAGCTGTTCGCAGAGCAGGAACTGGATTATTATCCCAGCGATACCATTATCCGCCGCGAGATAACAAGCAACGGACGCAGCCGTGCCTTCATCAACGACACCCCAGTCACACTTTCCGTTTTGAAAGAGATTGGCAGCAAACTGATAGATATCCATTCACAGCACCAGAATTCCCTGATAGGAAACGAAAATTTCCGCATTACGGTTGTTGATACAATAGCCGGGAACAGAGAGTACGTTGAAAACTACAAACAATGCCTTACCCAATACCGCTGCGCAGCAAAACATCTTGAAGAACTGTTGGGAAAGGCAAAATCAGATACTGAACAGGCTGACTGGAAACGTTTTCAGTTGGATGAATTGGAAAAAGCATCCCTATCGGACGGAGAACAGGAAGAACTGGAACAGGAAATAGAGTTGCTTGAGCACGCAGAAGAAATCAAAGGAGCATTGTATCAGATCCGGAACATGCTTTCGGGCGGAGAAACTCCCACGCTATCGTCCATGAAAAGCGGAATTTCCGCCTTGGGTCGCGTATGCGGCAGCCTTGACTCAATCAAAGACATAGGGCAACGCCTTGAAAGCTGCTATGTTGAACTGAAAGACATAGACACTGAAATCTCAAAGATTGAAGACGGCATTGACATAGATCCGTCACGGGCCGATTACATAAACCAGAGACTTGATCTGATCTATACTCTGCAAAAGAAGCATCATCTTGATTCCGTAGCGGCCCTGTTGGAATTACAGCAGAGTCTGAAACAGGAACTGCAAATGATAGAAAACTCAGATGAACTGATAGCGAGTGCCAAGGCTGAAGCCAATGCCAAAGCCGCATTGCTTGAAAAGGCAAGCCTGGCTTTGACAGTAAGCCGCAATAAGGTTGCTGATTACATAGATACCCGGATAAAGGCAATGCTTGTTCCCCTTGGAATACCCAACATAAATTTCAAGACCTGCATTACCGGAAAAGAGACATATTCAGAGACAGGTAAAGACAACATCTGCTTTATGTTCTCCGCAAATAGGAACAGTCCGCTGCAGGATATCTGTCAGGTGGCATCGGGCGGTGAAATTGCCCGCGTCATGCTTTCCCTGAAAGCACTGCTTTCACGGCACACTACTATGCCCACCACAATTTTTGACGAGATTGACACCGGTGTATCTGGAGCTGTAGCAGAAAAGATGGCCGCTCTTATGGCGGAAATGGGCAGCGGTGAACGTCAGGTTCTATGCATAACGCACCTGCCGCAGATAGCGGCAAAAGGAACTGGGCATTTCAAAGTCTATAAAGAAGAAAACGCAACGGGAAGCCACACCCATATTGAACGGCTGGATACAGACAGCCGTATTGGTGAGATAGCCCAGATGATGAGTGGAGAAATAATAACGGAACAGGCAAGAGCAAACGCGCGCGTTCTGTTAGGTTTATAAATAACAGGAAACACTTGATTTTATGACAGACAACAACGAAATGATATTCGGTATCCGTGCCGTAATAGAAGCGGTAGATGCTGGGAAAGAGATAGACCGCATACTGATCAAACGCGATATGCAGGGAGAACTTGCCGGCCAGCTGTTCAACGCAATCCGCGGCATGGACATTCCAGTAACCCGCGTCCCTCTTGAAAAGCTGGACCGCATAACACGCAAAAATCATCAGGGAGTAATAGCGTTCACCACTCCTGTCACATACCACAAGGTAGATATGCTTACCCCAACTCTGTTTGAGGAAGGGCGCAACCCTCTGTATGTACTTCTTGACGGTGTGACAGACGTGCGCAACTTTGGAGCCATAGCCCGTACGGCAGAATGTGCCGGAGTTGATGCAATAATAATTCCATCAAAAGGCAGTGTAAGCGTTACAGCCGATGCCGTCAAAACCTCTGCCGGAGCACTTATGTCACTGCCAGTCTGCCGCGAAGACAACATAGAACGTACCATCAAATATCTGCGTGACAGCGGATTCAAGATAGTGGGTGCCACAGAAAAAGGCAACAATGACTACACAACGGTTGACTACAGCGGCCCGTGCTGCATAATCATGGGAGCCGAAGACACCGGCATACCGCGTGAACACCTGGCTCTGTGCAGTCACTGGGCATGTATTCCCATAGTTGGCAAGATAGAATCGCTGAACGTATCGGTTGCCGCCGGCATCCTTATCTACCAGGCAATCCGCCACCGCCAATAATCAGCAAATGAATTTTATAGAAAGAATAGAAGCTTTCATTCAGGCGGAACGGTTGTTCAGCAAGGATGATTTGCTGCTTGTCTGTGTGAGCGGAGGGGCTGATTCCGTTGCATTGCTGCGTTCCATGCTGCAACTGGGATACAAGGTGGAGGCTGCACACTGCAACTTTCATCTGCGCGGCGGGGAGAGCAACCGTGACATGGATTTTGTACAGAATCTCTGCACACGGCTTGGCGTAACACTCCACTCCACTCACTTTGATACCGCCGCTTATGCCTCTGAGCACAAGCTTTCCATAGAAATGGCGGCGCGGAATCTGCGCTATGCATATTTTGAAGAAGTCCGCACTAAGATAGGTGCAAAATATATTGTTGTGGCCCATCATGCTGCAGATTCCGTTGAGACCATGCTTATCAACATGACACGCGGAAGCGGACTCAAAGGGATGTGCGGCATAAGTCCTGCCAGCGGCAATGTACGCCGTCCTCTGCTATCGCTTTTCCGTTCAGATATTGAGGCCTACCTTGACAGTTTGGATCAGGATTATGTTACAGACTCAACAAACCTTGAGAATGATTACACACGCAACAAGTTCCGCAACATAATCATTCCTGAAATGGAAAAAGCCAATCCTGAAGCTTTGAGAAACATGGCATCGACCGCAGCATATCTGCGCCAGGCCTATGCCGTTTACAAATCTGCAGTTGATGCTGAGCTCACCAAGGTTGTACACCGCAGCGGAGAACATACCCGGATCTCCATTGAAGACCTGATGGCATGCGGTATCAGCCCTTCTACCCTGCTGTTCGAAATAGTGCATCCGTTGGGATTCAACGCAACCGATGTTGGACGCATTCTGGCATCGCTTACAGGGCAGGCCGGAAGAACATTCTATTCACAGACGCACATTCTGGTTAAAGACCGCAACAGTCTGATTATTGGCAAAAGACAGCAGGAACAGTTTGACGTGATATCAATTCCGGTAGCGGATATTGCAGATCTGGAAATTCCGCTTGAAGACGGGATAAGGCTTGAGTTCAAAGTGACAGATGCACCTGTCACAATCAACAAAGGTGCAGAATACGCATACTTTGACCTTGACATGATTGACAGCGGGAATCTGACAATAAGAAACATTCAGAAGGGCGATGCGTTCTATCCATTCGGAATGAAAGGACGCAAACTGGTAAGCGATTATCTGACAGACCGCAAGACAGATCTTATTGCAAGACAGAAGCAGTTGGTTCTCTGCAGCGGGCATGACATCATGTGGCTTATCGGACACCGGCCGGACAACCGTTTCCGCATCACGGCTTCAACCCGCCGTATATTACAGGTCCATATTCTTCTCTAAGACTTGTCTGTCAACCATATTCAATTTGTTTGCACCGCTCAAAATTTCAAAGTGCAGGCATATTCCGTTCAGGAACGGAAGTATGTACCCCAGAATTGACACGAACAATATGGCAAGCGGCATCAGATCTGTTGATACGCCGAGTGTTGTCATGAATATTGGGAGAATGACCAGTGCGGAACCTGGAATAGGAGGCGCTGCAATAATGACTATAATAAGCAGCAGGAAAAACTTGAGCAGAAGAACAACTGTGAACGGAGTTCCGCCCATAACAAGAAGCATCCAGAATGCAACTGCAAACAAGGCCGTTCCGTTAGGCATATAAAGAACCATACCCGAAGGGAATGCAAAATCAACAAGAGACGGATTGATTCCGTAACGTTCCTTGCAGCATTTCAGACTTTCAGGAAAAGCTGTCACCTGAGAACTGGTGGCAAGGTTTATCATCATTGACGGCCATTGTTTCTTAATGAGAAGTTTCAGAGGAACGCCAACTTCTTTTCTTGTCCTGATCATGACAAAACCTGTCACAAGCACAAAAGAAACAATAAAAGCCAGAGCACCGTACAGAACAACGGACATGTCAACCTGATTCTCTGCAGAAGACATGTTCACAATTCCAAGATAGACAAGCAAAGGCAGCAGTTTGCATAACAGGCCCATCATTTTGTTTACAATGGTCGACAAGTCTGACAACCATTTGGAAACGGATGGAATGTTTGCTTTGACCAACAGCAATGTTACTCCAAAGAATATTGCCAGCACCATTACCTGGAGGTTATTGTTGTTTTGAAACGGAGAAATCAGATCATCCGGAACAGCATCAAGAAGAAGCTTATATAACCCCCCATCCAATTTGCCTCCGGTGCTTGACACCGTTGAAAAATCACCACCGAAAAACAGCAGAGACACCCCCATTGAGACCAATGCCGCATACACATAGGTAACAATCATGCGTTTGCCAAGCGTTCCTCCAATCTGGCCGAATGTGGAGGCATCGCCAATTGACAATATTCCAAGAGATATTGCCAGAAATATCAAAGGTGTAGCCAGCTCTGAGAAACAATTCACTATTTTTGAGAACAGCGGGCTGACCAATCCTATCAGCAATCCGGAAAATTCACTGGATGAGTTTTTGCATACAAGCATAGTAAGTAAGCCAAGAACTGCAGCAATTACAATTTTCTGCAGCATATTGCTGCGTCTGTACTTGAAATTCAGAGTAGTTGTTCCTACACCATTGGAATAACGGTATGTAGGGCCTATGTTATAAGACTTGCATACAGATTTCAGAAAATCATTTTCATAAGATATGGGATGCTTTTCCGGACCTCTGCACTCAATCAGAAAGTATATATTGAACACTGTTTTCATCAAACGGACAGTACATACCTGGTCGCTGCCATATACAGTTTTATGCATATTGAACAGTTCTTGCACAGCTGAAAAGAAGTCCTGTCTCTTTTTATCAATCATAAATACCTTGGTTTTCAAGAAATCCTGAAAATCCTGAAGATATTTCTGAATATTGGAGTCTGTAAGTTCAAAACTTTGTTCAAAAACCATGGATACTCAACATTTGTTATCATAAAACACTGACAAATATACAAAATTATTTGATGTATTATTTTGCAGATAAAAAAAAAGAGAGTACCTTTGCACTCGCAATTCAAGGAATGGTACCTTGACCGAGTGGCTAGGTAGCGGTCTGCAAAACCGCGTACGGCGGTTCGAATCTGCCAGGTACCTCAACAATAAAGAATGTAAAAAGAGGGAGGCCGACCAAAAAGTGATTTTTGGCCGGTTTCTTTGTGTATAGTGGTGTAGTCAGCTTCGCAGCAGGTGGCATAGACCATCTTCAGGACTCGCGCACTTTCGTGCGCTCGGCCCCTCCCAAGTTTCACTTCGTTCCACTTGGGCCCCTCCCCCTATACCTGTCCGGGGGTGGACAGGCCTTCAGATGGTCTATACCACCTGCATTTGCTTCGCTGACGCCTGTTTCTTTCTGCTCCACATAAAAAATATAAAAAATTGTTTCAAAATTATTTGAAAATTCAAATCAATATGTATTATCTTTGCTTCCGAACGTATTCGCGAAACGTCATTAGTGAGAAAAAACCTATTTTTAATCAATTAACACGTTTATTCTATGAAAACTTAGAGAATTTACATCCAGCCATGCATCTTTATGCAAATTGTATTATTTCACGTTTTTATTTTACATTTTTTCTCTTGCTGACTCAAATGTGGAGGCTCTGTCAGATGTTGAAAAAGCAGGTAGTTCATGGCGGTATGATTATTTCTCCAATGCCAAACAAGCCCATGATATATCACCATCCGGCACATATACCGCCGTAAACAGTTGTGAATCCGGTAGTGGAACTTGCTCCGTTGACAAATTCAGCAATTATTACCTGGAGCTTGATGCCATTTCCATTATCAATTGTCTTGGTGAAAATCTACGTGAATGGGTCAAATCATTAGGAGAGGCAATTAAAAATTTACCCGAAGCTATAATTGATTTTATTATGAAGTATCTGGGTTAAAATTTCACCTCCAGGTGGTGCAGATTGCCACCTGGAGTATTTATTTGACCAATACATAACTATATAACCAAAATGAATATGAAAAAGATTCAAAGTACAATAATCATTGCTGCAGCATTAATAGCAGGCTGTAAATCTGAACAAAATACGGCAGATATTGTAATTTCCGATATTGAAGCAAAAGAGTATCTGCTTACGGATTTGGCATCGGATATACAAATACTCACATTACGGGCTCCCATTCCTATGGACGAGATATCAAATTTCAAAGTTTATGGAGACCACGTTTTAATCATAGACAAAAACCGCACCAAATTATTTGATTTTTACAAAGGCAACATGTCTTCTGTTTTGGATAAAGCAGGACGTGGACCAGGTGAATATTTCAGTATAGATTCATACTCATATGACCCACACTCAGAACTTATTTTTGTTTATGACAGATCTGACCAGGAACTGATTTGTTATGATAAGAACAATGATTGGAAATGTGTAACATCCATTAACACCAAGCCTTACGGTTGGATAACTGAAATGAGCCTTCTGAATTCTGAAAAGATGGTTATTATGTGTGAAACTGGATCAGAGGCCAATTTCGGATGTATCAAAGTACTGGATTTAAAGACATTAACAACAGATTCACTGGAATGTTCATTCAATTATTTTTCAAATGTGATGAGTGGAATAACAATGAATGATATGACTATTAACAATCCATATTTTGGGATTAGCAATTCAATTTCACATTTATGTAAGATTTCCCCTAATCAGAGTTCTTTCAAAATAGATACTTTATACTCAATTTGCTCAGGCAACAATATGGATATACCCAGTGAAATAGCAAATCTTAACAATATGGATATTGAAACATACCAGCAATGGATTGATTACAAAAAAATATTTTATGTAATGCCAATAGCCCCTGTTGTGCATCAAAATGGATTTTCATTCAAATATATAACAGATCAAACCCTTGGTAATGTACCTCCAGAAAAAAGGGAAGTAGGCGTCTATATTCACAAAAATGGTGAAAAGGATATTATTGCAACAAAGTTGAACATCCCAGGGCTATCAAGGAACGGTATTACACTATATACAGATGGAGACAGACAATTGTTGTTTTTGCAATATAATTACGAGAATATCATAACGTTATTGGATTTGGAAAACATAACGGATTATGTAACCAATGGTACAAAAGACGTGGAAAACATGTTTTCCGAACTAGGAAAAGAAGTGCTTGACAGTGTTCTTTCCGATTCAAGTGTAGTGGGAACAATTTTAAGTTACAGACTGTAGGTACGGGCAAGTGGCGGCAAACATGCGGCGGTTGAAAACTCGGCAAAGAGAAAAGAACATATATCGTTTTTTATTCATATCTTTGCGGACTGTATATGATAGAAAAACATATTGCACTTGAGAATGTGGATCCCGTAACATTCTATGGTACGGGAAACGCGAATATGCAACTGCTCAAAGCCTTGTTCCCAAAGGTAAGAATAGTAGCAAGAGGCAATATTATCAAGATCATGGGACAGGAAGAAGAAATTGAAAATCTTGAAAAACTGATTTCAAAACTTGAACAGCACTGTTCCACATACAATTCCCTTAAAGAAGAAGATATAGTTGACCTGTTCAACGGCGGCGGAACAAGACAAGACAACCCCGCTCTGGACAATGTTATTGTATTCGGTGTCAGCGGCCGTCCAGTTGTTGCCCGCAGCGACAACCAGCGCCGCCTTGTAGAAGACTACGCAAAGAACGACATGCTCTTTGCCGTAGGCCCGGCAGGAAGCGGCAAAACATACACAGCCATAGCGCTTGCGGTACGTGCACTCAAGAACAAAGAGGTCAAACGCATTGTACTTTGCCGTCCGGCAGTGGAAGCAGGAGAAAAACTGGGTTTTCTGCCCGGTGACATGCGTGAAAAGATTGATCCGTATCTGCAACCTCTGTACGATGCTCTGCAGGACATGATTCCACAGGGCAAGCTGAAGGAGTATATGGATTACGGTACAATACAGATTGCTCCACTTGCTTTCATGCGCGGCCGTACTCTGAACGATGCCGTTGTAATTCTTGACGAGGCACAGAACACCACCCCACAGCAAATCAAAATGTTCATGACCCGCATGGGCTGGAACACCAGGATGATAATCACAGGAGACCTTACACAGATAGACCTTCCAAAGACACAGGTTTCGGGTCTTGTGCAGGCAATGTCCATTCTGGACAACATACCCGGCATAAGCATAATCAGAATGACAAAGAAAGATATTGTACGTCACAAACTGGTTACCCGCATTGTGGAGGCATACGATGAATTTGACAAAAACAATAAGATATGAGCAAAGCATTGACAAGAACAGATTTTGAGTTCAAAGGACAGAAGAGTGTTTATCATGGCAAAGTTCGCGATGTTTACAACATCAACGATGAACTGATGGTAATGGTTGCTACTGACCGTATTTCAGCTTTTGACGTTATCCTTCCCAAGGGTATCCCGTTCAAGGGACAGGTTTTGAACCAGATTGCAGCCAAGTTTCTGGATGCTACTGCAGACATCTGCCCCAACTGGAAACTTGCGACACCGGATCCTATGGTAACAGTAGGTCTGAAATGTGAAGGTTTCAAGGTTGAAATGATTATCCGCGGATATCTTACAGGTTCCGCATGGAGAGAATATAAAGACGGATGCCGTGAATTGTGCGGAGTAAAACTTCCGGAAGGAATGAAAGAAAACCAGAAATTTCCGGAGCCTATCATCACTCCTACAACAAAGGCAGATGAGGGTCACGATGAAAACATATCGAAAGAAGAGATTATCAGCCGCGGCATCGTATCCAAAGAGGATTATGAACTGATGGAGAAATACACACGCGCACTTTTTGCACGCGGAACGGAAATAGCCGCATCGAAAGGTCTGATTCTTGTTGATACCAAATATGAATTCGGTAAGAAAGACGGAAAAGTTTATCTGATTGACGAAATCCATACTCCTGACTCTTCACGTTATTTCTATGCCGAAGGTTACAAAGAGAAATTCGAGAAAGGAGAAGCCCAGAAGCAGCTTTCAAAAGAATTTGTACGCCAGTGGCTAATTGAGCACAACTTTATGGGCAAAGAGGGCCAGCAGGTTCCTGAAATGACAGAGAGTTATGTTGACAGTGTTTCTGACCGTTACATCGAGCTTTACCAGGGTATTGTTGGTGAAAAGTTTGTAAAGGAACAGGCTGAAGACATTGCAGCCCGCATTGAAAAGAACGTAAAGAACTGGTTGGCAAACAACAGGTAAAAAGAACCATGCTGCTCGGAATAATAGGTAAACCGCTTGAACACACCCAGTCTCCTGCCTTTCACAACAGGAAACTGAAAGAAAACAATATTCCGGGAGAGTACAAGGCCTTTGAGCTTGACAGTATTGAAGAATTTCCGGCACTTTTGCAGAATAATCCGGATTTGTGCGGACTCAATGTTACAAAACCGTACAAAGAAGGAGTCATGCAATACCTTACGGAAATTGATCCGGGGGCAAAAGCCATTGGAGCTGTCAATGTTGTCAAGATTATCAGACAAGGCAACAATATAATAGGAAAAATAGGGTTCAACACTGACAAGGACGGTTTCAGAGAGTCTCTCAAGCCATTGATAAAGGGCAGGACCGATGTCAAAGCCCTGATACTTGGTACAGGCGGAGCCTCAAAGGCCGTCAGACAGGCTCTGACAGAACTTGGCATAGCCTATAAGTTTGTAAGCCGCAGCGGCGGAGAGGACAGATTCTCATATAAGGACCTGACACCTTCAGTGATGGATGAATACAAACTGATAATAAACTGTACTCCGCTGGGTATGACTCCGGACACAGACACTTGTCCGGACATAGATTACAGCGCCATTACAGACAAGCATATGGCATACGACCTGATTTACAGTCCTGCCAAAACCCTGTTCCTGGCAAAGTGCGAAAGCCATGGGGCAGCCATAAAAAACGGACAGGATATGTTTGAGCTTCAGGCCGAGGCAAGTTGGAAGATTTTTAATGACAAATAATTATGGACAGCAAACAACGGTACATGATGCGCGGAGTTTCCGCAACAAAGGAAGATGTGCACAACGCAATCAAAAACATTGACAAGGGTATTTTCCCGCGTGCATTCTGTAAGATCATACCGGATATTCTGGGTGGCGATGCCGACTACTGCAACATTATGCATGCAGACGGTGCTGGCACCAAGTCTTCTTTGGCATACCTTTACTGGAAGGAAACAGGAGATGAGTCTGTTTGGAAAGGCATTGCTCAGGACGCCCTCATCATGAATATTGACGACCTGCTTTGTGTTGGTGCAACAGACAACATTCTGGTCAGTTCAACCATAGGGCGCAACAAGAATCTTATTCCGGGTTCGGTTATCAGCGCTATCATAAACGGTACTGACGAATTGCTGGCCGAGCTGCGTTCAATGGGCGTGGGAGCTTATGCAACCGGAGGCGAGACCGCCGATGTAGGAGACCTTGTACGCACCATAATAGTTGACAGCACGGTTACATGCCGTATGCGCCGCGACCAGGTAGTCAACAATGCCAACATCGCCCCAGGCGATGTGATTGTAGGTCTTGAGTCTTTCGGACAGGCTACATACGAAAAGGAATACAACGGCGGTATGGGAAGCAACGGTCTTACCAGTGCCCGTCACGATGTGTTCGGATATTATCTTGCAGAAAAATATCCTGAGAGTTATGACCATGCCGTTCCGCGCGAACTTGTCTATTCCGGCAAGCTCAATCTTACCGACAGGGTTGAAGGTTCTCCGCTTGATGCCGGAAAACTGGTTCTCTCCCCCACCCGCACATACGCTCCGGTTGTCAAGGCGGTTCTGGATGAACATCGCGGAAACATTCACGGAATGATCCACTGCAGTGGCGGAGCCCAGACTAAAATCATGCATTTCATAGAAAATCTGAAAGTTGTAAAAGACAACCTGTTCCCTATCCCTCCATTGTTCCGCACTATCCAGGAGCAGAGCGGCACAGACTGGGCAGAGATGTACAAAGTATTCAACATGGGACACAGGTTTGAGTTCTATGTTCCGCAGCAGTACGCCGACAGCATTATCAGTATCAGCAAGAGTTTCAATATCGATGCACGTATTGTTGGTCATGTTGAAGCATCTGACAAGTCCAGTCTTACAATAAAAAGCGAAAAGGGCGTATTCAACTATTGATTGCGGAACTGATAAAATGACTTACGTTGAGATTCCTGACAACCGTCCGGACGGCAGAACAAGAAGACTTGCATTCTATCTGGCAGCAGAAGAATATCTGTGCCGTGGTTCAGAGCCGTTGTTTTTCATCTGGAATGTAACTTCCACAGTCATTATCGGGCGCAATCAGATATTGGAGAAAGAAGTCAACACAGCATATTGCAGAGAGCACAATATTGATATCATCCGCCGTAAAAGCGGCGGAGGCGCAGTTTTTGCGGATATGAACAACCTGATGTGTTCCTGCATCTGCCCGCAGACCAGTGTACACCAGGCATTCAGCACATATCTGGACCAAATGCGGGACGCTTTGAAAGAGATGGGGCTGAATGTGGAAAAAAGTGACCGGAACGATTTGCTGCTGGACGGATACAAGATATCCGGAAACGCATATTACGGTCACGCAGGGCACAGCATAATTCACGGGACAATGCTGTTTGACACAGATATTGAAACAATGACCCATGCACTTACCCCAACAAAAGAAAAGTTAGAGGGAAAAGGTGTTGGATCCGTCCGGTCCAGAGTTACAAACATAAAAGATTACTACAGACACGGCGGGCTTGAAGATTTCAAGAGACATTTGCGTTCAGCACTGTGCGACAAATCATTTGAACTGACATGCGCAGACATTGGACAGATTGAAAAGATAGAACAGGGTTATTACTCCAACACATATTTTTTAAGAAACAATCCGCCGTTTACAGACATACGGAAAAAGTACATTCCGGGAATAGGAAACATTGAGGCCGCAATAGATGTAAAACAAGGTAAAATAGCCTCAGTAGTATTCTCAGGAGACTTTTTCTATAGTTCTATGGAAGATGTTAAAATGCTTCAAGATTATCTAAAAGGTGTGGATTTTTGCCCAAAAGAGATAGAAAAGAGACTAGCCGGCATACAAGTTCAAGATATTATTAGTAACTTGCAGCCCAAAGAACTTTCGGAACTTATTTCTATATAAACGAAAATGGAAGAAGAAATCAAAAGAACTTGTCTGTATGACAAACACATTGCATTGAATGCGAAGATGTCTCCGTTCGGAGGCTTTGATATGCCAATACAATATTCAGGCATTACCAATGAACACAATGCTGTCCGCAACGATGTGGGAATTTTCGATGTTTCCCATATGGGACAGGTGATGATTACAGGAGAACAGGCCGAGGAATTTGTGGATTACATCTTTACAAACGATGTTACCTCTATTGCAGAAGGAAAGATTCTGTACGGAATGATGCTTATGCAGAATGGCGGTACGGTAGATGATCTTCTTGTATATAAAATGGGCCCGAACCAGTATTTTCTGGTAATCAACGCCGCCAACATAGACAAAGATCTGAATTGGATAATAAGCCAGAACAAGAACTTCAAGGTTGGAGTGGAAAACATGTCGGATTACTACGGAGAAATTGCAATACAGGGTCCCAAGTCAGAGACTGTTCTTGAAAAACTCACAGGACTGAAAGTATCTGACCTGGAATTCTACACATTCAAAGAATATGCATACCGCGGAGAAAACATTATAATAAGCCGTACAGGATATACCGGAGAAGACGGATTTGAGATATACGGTTCACATGCATTCACACAGTACGCATGGGATCTGTTTATCCAGGCCGGTATCACCCCATGCGGACTAGGTTGCAGAGACACATTGCGTTTCGAGGCAGGTCTGCCTCTGTACGGGCATGAACTGTCTGAGGAAATCAACCCCATTATGGCAGGACTCGGAATGTTTGTAAAAATGGACAAACCTAATTTCATAGGTAAAGAAGCAATCCTCCACTACAAGGAAGACCTGACAAAAAAGATTGTAGGTCTTGAACTTACTGAAAAATCCGTACCGCGTGCCGGCTATGAGATATACAACGAAGACGGAAAACTTGTTGGAAACGTAACAACAGGATACATTTCAATCAGTAGCGGACTTCCTGTATGCATGGCACTTGTAAAGATTGACTATTCCACACTTGGAACCACACTTTATGTAAAAATTCGCAACAAGAATTTTGCTGCAACAGTTATCAGAAAGCAATTTTACAAGAAGAATTATAAGAAATAATCATACCAAAATAAATAATTATGGCAAAAGTAATTGAAGGACTTTTCTATTCAGAGTCTCACGAGTGGGTTAAAATTGAAGACGGTATTGCAACGGTAGGCATATCGGACTTTGCTCAGAAAGAGCTTGGCGATGTTGTATATGTTGATATGCCGGAGATTGGCGCCACCGTTACCAAAGGTTCCGAGTTCGGTGCCGTTGAAAGCGTAAAGGCAGCCAGCGATCTTTACTCACCGGTATCAGGTACTGTTCTCCAGGTCAATCAGGATCTTACAGACTCTCCGGAACTTCTGAATCAGGATCCTTACACAAATTGGATTATCAGATTGGAAAATGTGGACAATGCGGATTTAGCCGGTCTTATGGACGCAGCTACATACCAGAATAAATTCAATTAATAAGCAGAATCAATGTACAAATATTTTCCGCATACAGCAGCCAATATCCAAGAGATGTTGGCTGTTGTAGGTTCAGATACTTTAGACCAGCTGTATTGCGATGTTCCCGAGCATATCATCTACAACAAGGAATACAACCTCAATGAGCAGATGTCCGAGCAGGAAATACGCAATTATTTCAATGCACTTGCAGAGAAAAACCAGAAGCTTTGCTGCTTTGCCGGAGCCGGAGCATATGACCACTATACCCCGTCCGTCATAAGCTACCTGACCAACCGTTCTGAATTCCAGACAGCATATACACCGTACCAGCCTGAAATCTCACAGGGTACTCTGCGTTACATCTTTGAATTCCAAAGCATGATCTGCAACCTTACAGGAATGGATGTAGCCAACGCTTCAATGTACGATGGTGCAACAGCTACCGCTGAGGCCGTCATGATGATGGTGGCATCGGCTAAGGGCGGAGCAAAAAAAGTATTGGTCAGCGCTACATTGAACCCTCTTGCCAGACGTGTTGTTGACACATACGCAAAGTTTCATGGCATAGAACTTCAGACAATCAAAGAACAGGATGGAGCAACAAGCCTTCAGGATATGGAATGTCTGCTTGCTCAAGGCGGTGTTGCAGGAGTCATTCTGCAGCAGCCAAATATCTATGGAATAATTGAAGACTACAGCGGTTTTGCAGACAGGATTCACAATGCAAAGGCACTTCTGGCAATGAATGTCAATCCGTCGGCATTGGCAGTAATCAAAACTCCTGCAGAACTTGGAGCGGACATTGTTTGCGGCGACGGCCAGTCCCTTGGCATTCCGCTTACGTTCGGAGGCCCGTATGTTGGATTTATGGCATGCCGCAAGGACCTTGTGCGCAAAATGCCGGGCCGCATCGTAGGAGCTACAACAGATACTGAAGGACGCCGTGCTTTTGTTCTGACTCTCCAGGCACGCGAGCAGCATATTCGCCGTAACAAAGCTACCAGCAACATATGTTCAAACCAGTCCCTTATGGCATTATGGGTAACAATATACCTCAGCATCATGGGAAAAGAGGGACTCAAAGAGGTCAATGACCTGAGTTACTGCGGAGCGCACTACCTGTTTGACAGTCTTATGGCTACAGGCAAATTCAGCAAGCTGTTTGACAAGCCTTTCCTCAACGAATTTGCAGTAGATTACAAAGGCGATGCCGCAAAACTGCAGAAATTCATGATTGATAACGGAATACTTGCCGGTGTACGCCTTAAAGACATAAAGGCCGATGCAGGCGACAGTACACTGCTGTTTGCCGTTACGGAACAACGGACAAAAGAAGAGATAGATAACTTTGTTGGACTGATAAATAAGGCTGCCCTATGAAGTATTACGATAAATTGATATTTGAACTTTCAGTTCCTGGCAGAGTTGGTTACTCCCTTCCCAAGAACAGATTTGACAAATACAGTATAGACAATCTGGACAAAAATCTGAAGCGTGAATCGGAATTGGAACTGCCAAGTGTGGGAGAACTTGATGCAGTACGTCACTACACCAATCTTTCACAGATGAATTTTGGCGTTGATACAGGTTTCTATCCGCTGGGAAGCTGTACCATGAAGTACAATCCCAAAATCAACGAAGAAATCTGTTCCATGCCCCAGTTTGCAGCTTTGCACCCGTTACAGCCTGCTGAATGCGCACAGGGTGCTTTGGAGATTTACTACAATCTGGCAAAATCACTCGCCGCAATATCAGGATTGTCCGAATTCACACTCAATCCGTTTGCAGGCGCACACGGGGAACTTACCGGTCTTATGATTATGCGCCAGTACCACATTCTGCGCGGTGATACAAAAAGAACCAAAGTGATTGTACCGGACAGTGCACACGGAACAAACCCGGCCAGTGCCGCCGTTGCAGGACTTGAAATTGTAGAGGTAAAATCCACACCGGGAGGAACAGTCAGCATTGAAGACCTCAAACCGTTGCTTGACGATTCCATAGCAGGCATCATGATGACAAATCCGAATACACTCGGAATATTTGAATCTGAAATACCGCAGATTGCGCAGCTTGTACATGCAGCCGGTGGTCTTCTCTATTATGACGGAGCCAATCTCAACCCAATGCTGGGCAAATGCCGTCCAGGCGATATGGGCTTTGACATCATGCACATCAATCTGCACAAGAGTTTCTCTACCCCGCACGGAGGCGGAGGACCAGGTTGCGGCCCTGTTGGTGTACGTGCCGGTCTTGAAGAGCTGCTTCCCGCCCCGCATGTAAGAAAGGACAACAACGGGAAATTCCACATAGAAAGCACAGACGATTCATTCGGTTCTATCAGCCAGTATTTTGGCAACTTTGGTGTGATGCTGCGCGCCTACACATACATACTTTCACTTGGAAAAGAAAACATAAAGTATGTAGGTCCGCTTTCAGTTCTCAATGCCAATTATGTCAAGGAATCACTGAAGGACTGCTATGAACTTCCTATAGAAGGTGTTTGCAAACATGAGTTCGTATTTGACGGTCTCAAAGACAAATCTACCGGAGTTACAACTCTTGATGTTGCAAAACGTCTGCTTGATTACGGATATCATGCTCCTACAATATACTTTCCACTTCTGTTCCATCAGGCAATAATGATTGAGCCTACGGAAACGGAAAGTAAAGAGACCCTGGACGCATTCATAAACGTAATGAGACTTGTGGCAAAAGAGGCATCGGAAAATCCCGAAATGGTAAAGAGTGCCCCGCACAATACACCGATAACGCGTGTTGATGATCTGAAAGCCGCCAAACAACCTATCCTGAAATACAGAGATTTCTGAATTATGGCGACAGACATTCTGGAAAAGCTTGAGGGAATTGAAGCCCGGTTTCAAGAGGTCAGCCTGCTGATTACAGATCCGCAGGTTATTGCCGATATGCCGCGATACGTCAAACTTAACAAAGAGTATCACGACCTTGAGCCGTTATTGGCAGCCAGAAAAAAATACATTTCCCTGCTTGATTCAATAAAAGAAGCAAAAGACATTCTCCAGAATGAGAAAGATGCCGAAATTCGGGAAATGGCAAAAGAAGAATTGGACAGTGCGTCATCCCAGTTGGAAACGCTTCAGGAAGAGATCCGCATTCTTCTTATTCCATCAGACCCGCAGGATGAAAAGAATGTAATTATGGAAATCAGAGGCGGTACAGGCGGTGACGAGGCAGCTCTGTTTGCCGGCGATCTGTTCCGCATGTATTCCAAATTCTGCGAGATAAAAGGATGGAACATTGCAGTATCAAGTTGTTCAGAGGGTGCTGCAGGGGGCTACAAGGAAATCATATTCTCAATAAGCGGAAATCAGGTTTACGGTACATTGAAATACGAGAGCGGCGTTCATCGCGTGCAACGTGTTCCTGTAACCGAGACTCAGGGACGGATCCACACATCGGCAGCCACCGTGGCAGTATTGCCGGAGGCAGAAGCCTTTGAGGTAGAAATAAACATAGGCGAAATAAAATGGGATACCTTCCGCAGCAGCGGTGCTGGAGGACAGAATGTCAATAAGGTTGAATCCGGAGTACGTCTGCGATACAACTGGAAAAATCCCAACACCGGTATTGTTGAAGAGATTCTTATTGAATGTACGGAAACAAGAGACCAGCCAAAGAACAAAGAACGTGCCTTGTCACGCCTGCGTTCCATGATATATGACCGAGAGCATCAGAAATACATTGATGACATAGCCCAGAAACGCAAGACGATGGTTTCTACCGGAGACCGTTCGGCCAAGATAAGAACCTACAACTATCCGCAAGGGCGTATTACCGATCACCGCATAAACTATACAATTTACAACCTTCCGGCATTTATGAACGGCAATATAGAGGAATGCATCAAGCAGTTGAATATTGCGGAGAATGCGGAAAGGCTTAAAGAATCCGAACTATAAAAACAGAATAATATGACAAGAGAAGAACTATTCCAGAACATAAAAAGAAAACAGAGTTTCCTATGTGTAGGACTCGATGTTGATCTGAAAAAAATACCGCAGCACCTTCTCAGTGCAGAGGACCCCATATTCGAATTCAACAGAGCCATTATCGATGCCACAGCAGATTACTGCATAGCATACAAACCGAATCTTGCTTTCTACGAATGTTATGGGATAAAAGGCCTGCAGGCACTTGAAAAAACGGTAAACTACCTGCGTACAGAATATCCGGACCAGTTCATCATAGCCGATGCCAAACGCGGAGACATTGGAAACACATCCAAAATGTACGCCTCGGCCCTCTTGGAAAACGGCGGTTACGATGCCGCAACGGTAGCTCCGTATATGGGTTCTGACAGTGTCAAGCCGTTCTTGGGATACCCTGGGAAATGGGCAATACTTCTTGCACTTACCAGCAACCCGAGCGCAGCGGAATTTGAATTGCAGTCTCTTGAAAAAGGAGGTTATCTGTTTGAAGAAGTACTGCGCACATCCTCCTCTTGGGGAGATGCAGACAACATGATGTATGTAGTAGGTGCCACACAGGCAACCATGCTTACACAGATACGTCAGATTGTACCAGACCATTTTCTGCTCATTCCCGGAATCGGTGCACAGGGTGGTTCACTTGAAGATGTCTGCAAATATGGCATTAACAGCAAATGCGGTCTGATTGTCAACAGCAGCCGCGGAATCATTTATGCCGGCAATGGTACGGATTATGCCGCTGCAGCAGCCTCTGCAGCCCGTCAGGTCCAATCTCAAATGGCAGGCATTTTGAAAGAATATAATATTTGACATATAACTATACAATATTTGTATTACCTTTGCAGTTTGAAAAATTGAGTTCAAATGGAATTTTCAGCAAAACAGATAGCAGAATTCTTACAGGGCACCATTCTTGGTAATCCGGAAACTGTTGTAAACTCATTTACAAAAATTGAAGAAGGAAAAGAAGGAGCTTTGACATTTCTGTCAAATCCCAAATACGAACAATACCTATATTCCACAAAAGCATCGGTAGTTCTTGTCAACAAGGATTTCAAGCCGTCTCAGGAAACAGGCGTTACACTGATACAGGTAGAAGACGCATATCAGAGTCTTGCCAAGCTGCTTTCCCTGTATGATTCACTTACAGGCAAACGCACAGGCATCAGTTCATTGAGCAGCATATCGGAAAGTGCCAAAATTGCAGAAAACGCATATATAGGTCCTTTTGCAGTTGTTGAAGACGGTGCTGTAATTGGAGAAGGTGCACAGATATACCCATATGCATATGTTGGAAACGGAGTAAGCATCGGCCAAGGAACCACGCTGTATCCGCACGCAACAGTATACAAAGGCTGCAAGATTGGCAACAATTGCATTTTGCATGCAGGTTGTTCCATCGGAGCGGACGGATTCGGATTTGCTCCCGGAGCAGAGGGCTATTCCAAGATACCGCAGATAGGTATAGTTGAAATTGAAGATAACGTAGAAATTGGAGCAAACGCATGCGTTGACCGTGCAACAATGGGGCGCACTTTGATACATAAAGGTGTCAAGCTTGACAACATGGTGCAGATAGCACACAACGTAGAAGTTGGTGAGCACACGGTAATGTCCGCACAGACAGGTGTTGCAGGCAGTGCAAAAATTGGGTCATGGAGCATGTTCGGCGGCCAGTGCGGTATTGCCGGGCATATTACTCTTGGAGACAGGCTTCAGGTTGGAGCGCAATCCGGCATTGCAGGTCCTGAAAAGGGAGGCCGCGCCATAATGGGTTATCCCGCAATGGATCATGCCAAGTTTGCACGCTCAAGCGCCATTTTCAAGAAACTGCCTGACATGTATTTTGAGCTGGCGCAATTACAGAAAGAAGTAAAAGAACTCAAAGAAAAATTGTCCAGCAAACAATGATTATGAGCAAACAGACAACAATAAAAGAAAGTTTCACACTCTCAGGTAAGGGATTGCATACAGGTCTGAACCTGCAACTGACATTTCTGCCTGCACCGTCAGACTTCGGGTACAGAATACAGCGCATTGATTTGGAAGGGCAACCGATAATAGAAGCCTTTGCGGAGAATGTTGTAGATACACAGCGTGGCACTGTAATAGCAAAAGGCGATATCCGTGTAAGCACAATAGAGCATGCAATGAGTGCTCTATATGCTCATGGTATAGACAATTGCCTTATGCAGGTCAATGGTCCGGAATTTCCCATTCTTGACGGAAGCGCAATCCAGTACGTTGAAAAAATCAAACAGGTTGGAATCAAAGAACTTGATAAGGATAAAATCTATTTTGAAGTCAAATCAAAAATGACCGTTTCCAATCCTGAGACAGGTTCTGAGATCATACTTCTCCCCGACCAGGAATTCGGAGTCAATGCCCTGATCAGTTTTGAGTCTTCCGTTCTGTACAATCAGTACGCCTCTCTTGACAATTTGGAAGACTTTGACAGTCAGATTGCAGCCAGCCGTACATTTGTATTTGTCAGAGAAATAGAACCTCTGCTGCATGCCGGACTTGTCAAGGGCGGAGACCTGGACAACGCAATTGTCATATATGAACGGGAAATGAGCCAGGACCGCTATGACAAACTTGCAGAAATAATGAAAGTTCCCAAAATGGATGCCACAAAATTGGGATACATAATGCACAAGCCTCTTGCGTTCCCCAATGAGCCGGCACGCCACAAGCTGCTCGATCTGATTGGAGACCTGGCCCTTACGGGACGTCCCATCAAAGGCCGTATCATAGCGACCCGTCCGGGTCACACCATCAACAACAGGTTTGCAAGACTAATCCGTCAGGAAATCAGTAAAAACTCAAAATAAGACAATATGATAAGTCCTTTGGCATACATAGATCCAAGCGCAAAAATTGGAGACAATGTAGAAATTGGTCCGTTCTGCTACATTGACAAAGATGTAGAGATAGGCAATGATTGCAAACTCATGCACAGCGTATCTGTCATGGAAGGAACCCGCATGGGAAGCGGCAATACCGTTTTTCCTGGAGCCGTACTTGGTGCCATACCGCAGGACCTTAAATTTGTAGGTGAAAAAACAACACTGATAATTGGAGACAACAACCGCATAAGGGAAAACGTGACAATGAACCGCGGCACCGCATCAAAAGGGACAACAATTGTAGGCAGCAACAACCTGTTTATGGAGAGCATGCATGTTGCTCACGATTGCGTCATAGGAAACTATTGCATAATAGGCAACGGAACAAAATTCGGCGGTGAGGTTGTAGTTGACGATCATGCAACCATCAGCGCCAACGTACTTGTTCACCAGTTCTGCCATATAGGCGGATTTGTAATGGTTCAGGGCGGAAGCGGAATCTCAAAAGACATTCCTCCGTTTGTTGTAGCCGGACGCAACCCCGTATGCTACGAGGGGATCAACATAGTCCGTCTGAAACGCATGAATTTTTCCCAAGAGGATATTTACACAATACATAATGCATACAGAATGCTGTACAACAGCGGCCTCAACACAACAATGGCACTTGCAGAACTGAAAAAGGACGCCATTGCACAGAACCAGTATGTAAGTTATATCATCAGTTTCATAGAAGGAGCTACACGCGGTATTATTAGAGATTAAAAGGAGGTCTTATTATGGTATTCAGATTTACAATTCTCTCTGACGAGATTGACGATTTCATTCGCGAGATTCAGATTGATTCCACAGCAACATTTCTTGAATTCAACAAGGCTATATTGGAAAGTGTGGAGTATTCCGAAAAGGAATTGACATCGTTTTTCACATGTTCCCACAATTGGGAAAAAGAAATTGAAATCACCCAGTTTGAAATGGATTCCAATTCAGAGGACGAGGTTTATATAATGGAAGACACCGTTCTGGAAGAACTGCTTGAAGAAAGAAAGCAGCGTCTGATATTCATTTTTGACCAGCTTACAGACCGATGCTTCTTTATAGAACTGAGTGAAATCATAACTTCCAAGCATCTTGACAAACCTGTTTGCACAAAGTCCATAGGTCAGGCTCCAAAGCAGACTATAGATTTCAATCAGGAATCCATACTGAAAGGCATTGACACCTCTCACAGCAATACAGGAGAAGACTTCTACGGAGATGACGGTTTCAATGAAGATGAGCTTGACGCCGAAGGGTTTGATATTGAGGGTGGAAGCGGTGATGTCTCCATTGACACTATTGACGACCTTTACTGATGCAATACGTAAGACTGTTCAATAACAACAACAGCCATAGCGATCTTGAAAAAATAGCACAATGTCTGAATAACGGCGGAGTTGCAGTAATTCCCACCGATACAACGTATGCGCTTGCGTGCCACGCTCTGAAACAGCGTGCAATTGAAAGGATCTGTGCCATCAAGAAAATGAATCCGGAGAAGCACCGCTTTTCCATAATGGGCAGTTCAATTGCCGCATTCAGCCAATACGTCAGAATAGACAATCAGACTTTCAAAATATTGAAACAGGCTCTTCCCGGGCCATACACTTTCATTCTTCCGGCAAGCAGCCACCTGCCCAAGATATACAGCAACCGTAAGGAAGTAGGCATACGTATCCCCGACCACAAGATTGCAATGGATATCTGTGGCGAACTTGACGCACCTGTAATGGTATCGACCGTTCCCTATTCAGAAAGCGAAGATCCAGGATATCTGTGCAATCCGGAGCTGATAGCTGAATCTTTGGAAAACAGAATTGACCTTATGGTTGATGCAGGTGAAGGCGGAAGTGAAATGTCAACGGTCATTTCCTGCATAGATTCCGAATTCACCATACTGCGCCAGGGCAAAGGTCCGGCAGATTTCATATTATGATGGGTGACAGACTGCTTGTTGTTATTTTAGGTCCTACAGGTTGCGGCAAGAGCGATATTGCCGTCAAACTTGCACAGAAGTATGCAACACACATCATTTCTGCAGACTCACGCCAAATGTATCGCGATATTCCCATAGGCACAGCAGCGCCATCCGAATATGACCGGTCACTGGTACCCCACCACTTTGTAGGCAATCTTGATCTTGACAGTTACTACAGTGCGGCACAATATGAATCGGAAGCAATAGAACTGATAAACAAGCTTTTCTGCAAGAATGACTTACTGATAATGTGCGGTGGAAGCATGATGTATATCGATGCCGTCTGCAACGGGATAGATGACATTCCTACAGTACTACCCGAAGTGAGAGACGAGCTTTTGGCCAGATACAATGCACAAGGTCTTGAACCATTGGCGGCTGAGCTGCGTCTTCTTGACCAGGAATATTGGAAAATTGTTGACAGAAAAAATCCAAAGCGAATTATCCATGCCTTGGAAATATGCTACCAGACAGGACAGACATTCACATCGTACAGGACAAAAACTAAAAAGGAGCGTCCTTTCAAAATACTGAAAATAGGTCTTGCGCGTCCAAGAGAAGAACTGTACCAGCGTATAAACAATCGTGTTGACAGTATGATAAAAAACGGGCTCATAGAAGAAGCCAGAAAGGTTTATCCATTCAAAAATCTCAACTCATTGAACACAGTGGGATACAAAGAACTGTTCAGTTACTTTGACGGGGACAAAACACCGGCTGGAGAAACATGGAGTCTTGACTTTGCAATAGAAAAGATAAAACAGAACAGCCGCATATACAGCCGCAAACAGATAACCTGGTTCAAACGGGACGAATCAATACATTGGTTTCACCCTGACCATATAGAACAAATAGAACAATTGATTGAAGAATGGAAACAATAGAGCCCGCTTTATACCTTATTCCGGTAACGCTGGGAGAAACTCCCTTGCAGCAGGTATTACCCGAATACAATCTTGAGATAATTCACGGCATACGCCATTTTATTGTTGAAGAGATACGCACAGCCCGCCGTTTTTTGAAACAGGTTGACAAAGCCATCGACATTGACACGCTCACATTCTACACATTGAATGAGCACACTGATTCAAAAGAAATAGAATCATATCTGCTACCATTGGCCAATAAAGAACCGGTAGGAATAATCTCAGAAGCAGGATGTCCGGCAATAGCTGATCCCGGAGCCGATGCCGTATGCCTTGCCCAGGCAAAAGGATACAGAATAATTCCGCTTGTGGGACCAAGCAGCATTCTTTTGTCTTTGATGGCATCTGGGTTCAACGGACAAAGTTTCGCATTCAACGGATACCTCCCCATTGAGGAAAACAAACGCATTTCAGCAATAAAAGAACTGGAGCAGAAAGTATACAATTGCGGTCAGACCCAGATATTCATCGAAGCGCCATACAGGAACAACAATCTCACCGCATCTCTGCTGAAAAATCTCAGACCTGGAACAAAATTATGCATAGCGACCGATATCACATGTCAGGACCAGTCAATAAAAACACATTACGTATCAGAATGGAGACAAATTAAACCGGAGCTTCCGAAAGTCCCGGCAATATTTCTGATTTACAGATAAGGAAAGTTCTGACAGTTTTCACCGTAAACATCACGGCACCAATCCAGAAGCTGGTAACAATTATTGAGATAAGGGTGCCATGATGCATAATTTATGGGAACATAAGTGGAAAATCCGCAGTTGCGGTCCAGTTTGAACCCCCGGTCGTATATCATGAAACTGTCTGTATGATATGCACAAACAACCACTGCATCCAGACATGCCTTGAACCGTTCGTAATCCTTGTCAGACGCAAGAACTTTCATAAAATCATCCAGGTCATAAAAGAAATCTCTGCGGACAGGAGTATAGGTTCTGAAATAACGCTGCAAACCGTTTCTATCTATTGATTTGATTTGTTCTGAACTGTAAGACATTATCCTGTTGCAGATTGAGGCCAAAGAATCAATGCAGTCTGTCCTGACCAGAGATATTGTAGCGGAAGGATCTTCCGTATTATTGTACAAATTCATATAATCCGTACAAACACTGTTCAGATCTGGACCGTCTTTTGCAAAAAGAGCTTTAGCCATATTCACATAATCCATACCTCTGGCAAGAATCTCCGTTTGTGAGAAAACAATATTGTCCACCTTGTTTCTCAGCTGGTACGCTACCTCAACACATCCCATCAGACAACAGTCAAAGATGATGAAATCATACTTCAGGGGAAGCAATTCGGCAAGGTCCCAAATATCGGTAGAATTGGACACATCATCGCCTATGGCTTTTGTACCGGTTGTACTGTAATCAAAATCGTCATACACCGGAATTGGCTGGGTGTACGGAACTGAAACGCCATCAGACTTTGAAATGGTGAAATTTGCAGGAGATTTGTAATACCCTACTGGAAGATATCCGGTGCCATGACTGGAAAAGACAAGACCGTTCTGATATGAAGGGAAACGTTCGGCAGTAAAATTCAGTATCTGTCGGATAACGGCAGGTTGCGCAGAAACATTGAAAGAAAACTCCTTGATCAGAGTTTCCTTTACATAACCGCCCTCACTTGTAAGGCGTATCAGCTGGGCAGGCCACCTGTCATTATGGATATATACCAGCAGAACATCAGAAGACTTTGCCTTTGGCACATAACCTTCCTTTATTTCATTGTAATTCTGGATAATATATTGGCTCAGGTTATTTTCCTTACCGTCCATATAGTAAAGGACAACCCGGTCATAGACATCAGGTTCATGATATTTTTCCCTCTTGCATGCATTGAAAAGACACAGCAGAAGAGCGCATGATACTATATATTCAAAAAATAAGCGTTTCATTCCTATATCAAATACAAAATTAACAAGATTATTTGAAGAAAAGAACAAAAAAAGCACAATTTGTAATGTTTCAGGCAAAGAACTTCAACAACAGACAAAACTCAGTTGCAAGAACATTTTTTAACTCAAAAAAGGATATTATTCAAAAAAAATATTATAACTTTGCATGATAAAAGTGGAAATCCACATTGTTGTATAACCTATAAAAGGACGAAACAAGATAAAATTACCTAAATATTTAAGAAAATGAGAAAGTTTACATTGAAATTGACAATGGCAGTTGTTGCTGTCGTGGCTGGGTTCGCATCTTGCCAGGATTATCATGAAGATCTCTATGCAGATTTAAAAAAATCCATTGCCGTTTGCGACACAACTTATAGTCACGCCACAATTTCTCTTCAGAATCAGATTGATTCAGTAGCTCAAGTTCTGTCACAGGATTCAACAAATCTGGCAGGTCGGATTGCATCTCTCAGTGAGAGTTTGCAGAAGAGCCAGAAATCATTGGACAGCCTTATTGACACTCTTGCAGGAGAATATCGTGTTGATACTGCAGAAATCTACAGCTTGATCAGAAACAACCAAGATTCTATTGATGCTTTGAAAGCACAGATTGTAGCACTGTTGGCTTCACAGCAGCAAATTCAGGACAACAAGGATTCCATTGCTGCACTGAAAGCACAGATTGGAACACTGTTGGCTTCACAGCAGCAGATTCAGGACAACAAGGATTCCATTGCCGCACTGAAGAATGACATAGCAGAAATACAAACTCTCAAGCAGCAAATTACAGACCTGCAGAACGATTTGAAAGATACCGCAAACTATCTGATTGCTACAGCAATTGCAGAATATCTCAAAATAGCAGATACTGCAAGTCTTGTACAGAAAAGTGACATGCAGGCAAAATTCAGCGCCCTCATGGATTCATTGAGTGCACACAGAGACTCAATAGAGAAATTCTCCGGATTCATGGACTCAATCAAGGTTCACAGAGATTCACTTGACAATTACAAGAAATACATTGACACTCTGTTTGCAAAGGTTCAGAGAATCCATTCTGAAATCAATACAAAGATTCTGGATTTTGTTGATGCCCAGATAACAAGCATACAGATCCAGCAGATCAACAGCGGTGCGTTCATGAACTTTGCAACTCCTTATGGTGTAAAATCAAACATTCTCGCCGTAAACTGGGGTGAATTCAAGGACGATGTCACATTCCCGACAATTTCCAGCGCTGTAAGAGGCCCTGTATTCACATCGGATGAGATTGCAACGTCCATTACAATTCCTGCCGGAAAGGTTATTACAAGTTCAGACAGTACAGATAACGCAGGTGTTGTATATCTTACACTCAATCCTATTGAAAACGACTTTGACGGCAAAGAAGTATCTTTGATCAACAGCAACGGAGATGTAGCAATGACAAGTACTCTCGAAAAGACCAATGATCTGCTTACATTCGGTTACGGTTGGGGTACAAAGGCCGCTATTGCCGGAAACGGTTCACAGGTTCTTTACAAAGCTCCTTTCCAGATCAACGAAGACAATCTGGATATCTTCAGCACAGACTTGCTTGAGCCATATAAGAGCATAGTAAAGAATTTCATAAACGACCGTTATTTTGATCCTACCCAGCTGTTCTGGGCTTCTATGGAAGTTCTTAACGAATTTGGCTCTGCATATGCAGTAAAAGCTTCTTATAAAGATTCTTTGCGTAACGGCAAAAACGTTACAGATTACCAGTTCATAAACAAGAGCGTAATCACCAACTTTGAGATTGCCGCAATAGCACAGAAACCTTTAAACATCAATGCATTCGATGTAATCAAAGAAAAGACAAGCCAGCACAGAGACATACCTACCATTCCATATGACAAGATTAAAGAATTGTATGGTAAAGTAGCAAACTACAATCTTAATCTGCAGTTTGACACAGTTTCAGTTGACCTTCCGGATTTCAATATCCAGATTAACGAATCAAATCTGTACGGAGCCGATTTCAGCACATTGGTATTGGAAGTTGATTATGAATATCCTGATAAAGACGGCTACTACGTTGACACTGACGGTACTATCAAACATAACGGCAACATGTCACATGATGTAGCCATTGTTACCACCACCAGCATGACAACTCTTACAGACAGCATCAACGCCGCTATCAAGAGAGGTATCAAAAAGAATCTTGACTATGTAGCAGAACTTTTGAACACAAATGTCAACAACGTAATTGTTTCAATTGAAAATTCAATTAACGATGAGATCAACAATATCATCAACTCAATCAACGGAAAGCTTGAAGATATTGAAAAAGTATTGACAAAGATTCAGAAATATGTAAAGAAAGGTCAGAGAGTCATCAACAGTACATATGCAAACAAGATTGTTGATAAGGCAAATGCATTTATCAAACAGTTCAACAACATAAAGAACGATCCTGCAATCCTTGTTGACCCGCAGTTGTTCTATTTGAATGACAAAAATGAACTTATTTCAATTTCAGAAGCAGCAGATGCTCCTACAACATTCTCTGGCACAGGTGCTTTGGATCTGATCATGTCATCATTGACATCAGAATTCATTGTTCCTGCATACAAGAAATACATTACAGTATTAGGTAAGAAAGGCCAGTGCGGTGCAGACTTCGATCAGGTTCTTGAAGGAGGTCAGAGCGTAGCAGTTCTTGAAAACCTTAGTGCAGGAGACTATACAATCAAATATTCATTTGTAGATTATGCAGGAAACATTTCTACAAGAGTATTCTACATCAGAGTTATTTAAAAGTTTGATCTTAAACACACATTATTAATAATAAAACAGTAGAAAGATGAAACTAAAAAATATAATGTTATCCGTTATGTTCCTTGCTGCAAGCCTTACAGCTGCAGCACAGGAGCAGGAACAGGGAAAAATAGAATACGAGTTCCAGAAGCACTTCTTCTTGGGTGTTCAGGGAGGTATTCAGAATTCATTCAGTGGTTACAAATTCGGCAAGATAATTTCTCCGAACGCACAGATTAACTTTGGATGGCAGTTCAGCAAAATTTTCGGCGTTCGCCTGGCTATTAACGCATGGCAGAGCAAAGACGGTTTCAAGACAATATCAACAGACCAGGTAGACTATTGGAAATTCAATTACGTTGCACCGTCTGTAGATTTGTCTGTAAATCTTACAAACTTCTTCGGTTACAATCCAAAGCGTTTGTGCAATGTTGACCTGTTGTTTGGTGTAGGCGCAAACATAGCATTCAACAACAAAGAGGCCAATGACTTTGAGACCTCATACCAGGCTGCATATGGTCAGCAGGCTTTGCGCTACCTGTGGGACGGCACACACACATCATTCCTTACACGTATGGGAGCAGATGTATATTTCCGTCTTGCAGACAACTGGCAGTTAGGTCTTGAAGTAACAGCCAATGTAGTTGGAGATAAATTCAACTCCAAGAAAGGTGGTGGCAGTGACTGGTACATGAGTTCACTTGTCAGCGCACGTTACATCTTCGGCGAGAGCTATAAGGAAATTTATATAGCACCGGTTGCACCTGTAGAGAAGATAGTTGAGAAGGTAGTTGAGAAAGTTGTAGAGGTTGAAAAGGTTGTTTATGAGCCTATGGAGAGACAGGTGTTCTTCAAAATCGGAAGCGACCAGATGTCTTTGTTTGAGAAACAGAAAATCAAAGAGGTTGCAGATTACATGAAAAAGAACACCGGGTCAAAAGCAACAATCGCAGGATATTCCGATAATGTTTCTGGTTCTGTAAAGAGAAACCAGCAGTTATCAGAATTGCGTGCACAGGCAATTGCAGACGCTCTTGTAAAGCTTGGTGTTGAAGAGTCAAGAATAGAATGGAGTGGCAAGGGCACATCCGTTCAGGTATTTGACGATCCTGAATTGAACCGCGTAGGTATAATTATTGCCAAATAAAAGACAATTGAAAATTGACATTTGATATAGCCTGCCGGTAGCCTTTCCAGGCTGTCGGCAGGTTTATATTTAAAAGTAATAAACTATATATGAAGAACAGAACCACTCTAATGTTGTGCTGTATATTGTCAGTCACATCAGCATTTTCACAGATAGCAGAAGGTTATTACAGAATATGCAATTACGCAACAGAAAGATATATATACATAGTTGACAACAAATGCAACACACCTATCCCAAGCGATTTATCCGATGCCGCAATAGGAAGGATTCTTGACCAGGGAGTGGATTTCGGATCGATTGTTCTTTATACAAATCATGAAAAAACAATAAGCAACGCTTCTTCAATCCTATACATATCAAGAAAAGAGGGTTCAACAGGCGACGAAGGATATAATATTGCAGGACAGGACATAAGCACCTACAAATTGTTGAAACAGTATTTCAACATCAAAAAGAATCTGCAGAACGGTCAGTATTCGCCGTACATGGACATAAAATCATATGGAACACAATATCTGTTTGACAGAGAAGCAACATTTGAATTGGAAAAAGGAATTATTGACATCAAACAAACTGTCAACATTCCGCAAGGATGCAAATATAAAGCGATAGATTTCCGCAGTTGGATATTTGAACCGTTGGACGCTGAAACAGACAACTATTTCGGCATAGCACCGACTATCCAATCAGAAGGCAAATTATACGCACCTTTCTTCACCGGCTTTCCTTTCAAGACAAAAAGCAACGGTATGAAAGTATATATCGTAACCATGATAGAAAACGGTGTAGCAGTAATGAAAGAACTGGCAGATGGCATAGTTCCTGCAGCCACACCCGTTATAATTGAATGCAGCAGCAGTAAACCTTCAGAGAACCGTCTGGAGTTTGTAAAAGACAAATCGGCTGCACCTTCAAACAATATATTGAAAGGAGTATATTACAGCTATGTGAAATACAATCACAACAATTATGTTGCCTACAGCAAAAACAACATGCGGGTTCTTGGACTGACAAAAGATGGCAAGTTGGGTCTTGTAACATCCGCAGACATGGTAAATTTACCGGCAAACAGTTCATACTTGCAGTTATCCGGCTCAAACATAAATTCAGAATACATGCTGATGACAGAAACGGAGTACAATGAATATCTGGAAGAAATTATCAGAGCAGATGCAAACAAGACTCTGCAGGAGATCAAGCCATTTGTTGTGTATTCAATACTCGGGACTGTTGTCAATAGCTGCTGTTACTCTACCGACGAACTTGAAAACGGAATATACATAATTGACGGTAAGAAAGTAATTGTAACCAGATGAAAAAAATACGCCTGATAATTTCCTGCATTGTTTTCTTCTTTGCAATACAAATACATGCCCAAGAAGAAAACAGATATTTCAATCATCTTGATCTGTCATTGGAGGCAGGATCCACAGGTATTGGCATAGATATAGCAATGCCGGTTGGAAATTATTTACGCGTACGGACAGGGGCATCGTTCATGCCCAAATTCCAATACAGCATGCAGTTTAAAATGCAGATGGGAGAAAACGAGCCTGTCGAATACGATAATGACGGTAACCCCTACCCTTCAAGATTCAGACGAATGGCAGATTACCTTGAACAGTTTTCAGGTTACAGCATCAAAGATGAATATATAGATGTAATCGGAGAGCCGACATTCGCAAATTTCAAATTACTGATAGACATCCAACCCTTCAAAAACAAAAACTGGTATTTCACAGCAGGATTCTACGCAGGCTCAAAGCGAATAGGCAAAGCATACAACACAACAGAAGAAATGCCTACGCTAGTTGCCGTAAATATGTACAATTCAATGTACGAACGCGTAGCAAACGGAGAAGCGATAATTGATTATCAGGGATATTCACTTTATTTTCCCGCTCAATTTGAAGACAAGATATATACATACGGGCGTATGGGCGTTGTTCTTGGCGAATACAAGGAATCAGGCAACACATACATAATGGAACCGAATTCAGACTGTATGGTTAAGGCCAATGCATACGTAAATTCAATAAGGCCATACTTTGGATGCGGATATATGGGAGCTCCTGCAAAAAAAAGCCCGCGATTCAAAATAGGATTTGACTGCGGCATCATGTTCTGGGGAGGCAGACCGGACATCAGAATGCACGATGGGACAAGTCTTAACTATGAATTGGAAAATGTTCGCGGCCAGGTTGGCGAATACGTTGATATAATCAACAGATTCCCAGTATTTCCTGTACTTAACTTCAAAATTGCCTATAGGATATTTTAACAACAATGCAGAAATATAAGTTCATTTGTAAAAAGTGCGGAAAAGAAATCGGACTGGCCAAAGATTGGTTCAACCAGGACCAGTTGTGCACATGCGGCAGCAATTATGCAACGGTAGAATATAACACAGATTATTCAGAGTTAAAGAAATTGCTTGAGTCAAAAGACGTAAAAAACTTTTACCATTACAAGCATTTTCTCCCCATTGACAATAACAGCGAAACAATAAGCCTGAACGAGGGCGCTGTAGAGATTCAGGAGTGGAAACATCTTGAAAAAGAAGCTGCAAGCAAAAATATAGATTGCAAGGTTTATGTTGTCCGCAATGATCAGAACGGAGGAACAGGAACTTTCAAGGATATTGCAGCAAGTCTTGCCGCCACAATGTTCAAGGAAAACGGCGTGAAAGATTACTGTCTTGCTTCAACAGGCAATACGGCTACCGCATACAGCACATATCTGGCAAAAGCCGGAGTCAGATTTCACCTGTTTGCCCCATGCGACATGTACCCTGATTCGATTCAGGCAATCAAAGCTACAGGTCAGGAAATAATAATCAGCAAGGGGAACTACGGTGCCGCAAAGAAAGAGGCTGCAGAATATCACAAAGCCAACAACGTAATGATATCGGCAGGAAATATAGACCCGGTTCGTGTTGAAGCAAAAAAGACACTTGTATTTGAATGCATAAGACAACTTGGACAAATGCCGACAGTATATATGCAGGCTGTAGCAGGAGGAACAAGTCCCATTGCCTTCAAGAAAGGTATGGATGAACTGCATAAGATACAGCCGGAGTGCAAAATGCCACGTATGCTGCTGGTTCAGCAGGATAAATGTGACCCAATGGTACAGGCATGGGAATGGGCAACAGAAAACGGTTTCCCGGAAGGATACCAGGAGCACTACCCCAGCCTTACGCCACAGACCGCAATATCCATCCTTTCAGCCGGTACTCCTGGAATGTATCCTATTGTAGCTCCAATTGTAAAAGAAAGCAACGGTTCTTTTATCCGTATTGAAGAAGACAGTGTTGTCCGCTATGGTTATCTTACAAAAAAAGAAACCGGAGTATGTTTCGGCCCGGCATCTGTTGTATGTATTGCAGGATTCTACAAAGCATTGGAAAACGGACAGATAAAAGACGGAGACACCGTATTGCTTAACATCGGAGAAGGTTCCGGAAGAGCGGAATGGTTCCGTAACCAGGTTAATTCATATAAGGAATAAGATGAAGAAGAAATTTTCAGGAAAGGTTGTCTGGATTACAGGTTCATCCAGCGGTATAGGTCTTGAAACCGCATACGCATTTGCCAGACAAGGAGCTACATTGATCCTGACAGCACTCGAAGAAGACCTTTTGCAGCAGGCCTGCAACAAATGTCTGGAACTCGGAGCTGCAAAAGCATACGCACTGCCATTTGATTTGTCAAAACTTGATTCTGTAGCAGAATTGGCAGATAAGGCATGGAATCTGGAAAACAGGATAGATATTTTCTACAATAACGCAGGTATCAGTCAGAGAGGTACAACAGTAGAAACGGAAATGCGCGTAATCAACAAAGTAATGGATATAAATTACTTTGCACCGGTCATTATGACCAAGCAGATTTTGCCGCGTATGATTGAAAACGGAGGCGGACAGCTGGTTGTAACAACAAGTATCAACGGCAGGTTCGGCTTTCCGCTGCGTTGCGCATACAGTTCATCCAAGCATGCACTATACGGATTCTTTGAAACCATACAGGCCGAATACTACAAAAGTGGCATAAGGGTAACAATAGTATGCCCTGGCCGTGTACAGACAAAAATATCTTTCTATGCACTGGAAAAAGACGGCAAACAGCATGCAAAAATGGATGCCGGACAGGCTGCAGGCTGCACAGCTGAGCAGGCCGGAAAGAAGATAGTCCGCGCAGTGTATAAGAAGAAGAGAGAAGTACTGGTAGGACGTACAGAACTGCTAATGGTGTATATCAAACGTTTCTTTCCCGGCCTTTGTGCAAAAATTGCGCGCAGTATCAATCCAACATGAATCTCATGATCAATTACGACTTAAACAAGATAAAAGCATTGGTATTCGATGTTGACGGAGTCCTCAGTGCCAACGTTATGGAAATGGCAGAAGACGGGAATCCCATACGCACCGTTAACGTCAAAGACGGATATGCACTGCAGCTTGCAGTAAAATGCGGTATAAAAATTGCCATTATTACAGGAGCAAGAGTAGATAGCATTGCACACAGATTTGAATATCTGGGTATTACGGATATATATCTGAGGTCTTCTGACAAGATGAAAGATTTGAAGGACTTTATGGACAAATACAATCTCAATCCTGACCAGATTCTATACATGGGCGATGATATACCGGATTATAAAGTCATGAAAGTCTGCGGTCTGCCAAGCTGTCCATGCGATGCCGCTCCGGAAATAAGAGAAATTGCAACATACATATCCCCATGCAAAGGCGGATTCGGCTGCGCCCGCGATGTTGTTGAACAGATTCTGCGTTTTCGCGGACAATGGATGCAGGACGCAAAAGCATTCGGATGGTAAACAAACAAAAAGTAACAACTATGGATTTTTTCATTACAGGTATTCAGCAAATAGGAGTTGGAACAACCAACGTATATAAGTCTTGGAAGTGGTACAAGGAAATGTTCGGTACTGACATCCGCATTCTTGAAGACGATACGGTTGCAGAGCGTATGTTGCCTTACACAGGCGGTCAAAAACAGAAACGCCATGCCGCAATAGCCATCAATCTGCAAGGTGGAGGCGGTTTTGAAATATGGCAGTACTCTGAAAGAAAGCCAAAAACTATTGAATTTGATCTTCAGATTGGAGATTTGGGAATATTTGCCGCCAAACTGAAAGCAACAGATATACAGGCTGCCCACAAATCAATATCATCAAAATGGGATAAAGTCAGTCCAATTATGAAAGACCCGCTGGGCAACGAAACATTTTACCTGTCAGATATTGAAGGCAACTATTTCCAGGTTGTGGAATCAAAACATATTCTTATTGACCGCGGTACTCCGTTCGGAGGTATGGTTGGAGGTATGATAGGCGTAACCAACATGGAAGAATCAATAAGATTATACAAAGACATACTGGGATACGGCACTGTAGTGTACGATAAAACCGGAGTATTTGACGATTTCAAGTTTATGCGTGGTGCAGAACAGCAATACCGCAGAGTTCTACTGAAATGGAACCAGCCTGAACGCGGTGCATTCTCTCCCCTTATGGAAGGAGGTTGCGTAGAACTTGTTCAGGCACTTGAGCGCACTCCCCGCAAATTGTTCGAGGGGCGTTTCTGGGGAGACCCGGGATTTATCCAGATATGCTTTGACGTAACAAATATGGATGCTCTTGGGAAATATTGCGCAGATAACGGTTACGCATTTACAGTTGACAGTTGCCCGGACGGGAAAGTGTTCAATATGGGAGATGCTTCGGGCCGGTTCACATATATTGAAGACCCCGACGGTACATTGATAGAATTTGTAGAGACATACCGCATAGCAGTGGCAAAACGTTTCAACTGGTACATAAACCTTCTCAAGCGCAATCGCCAGAAGCCGTTGCCTAAGCTGCTTTTCAAAGCAATGAAATTCAACAAGGTGAAATTTAAAGACTGATAGACAATTATGGGAAGTCTGTTGGAAAAATTGAAACAGGATTTCAGATTTCAGGATGCCCTTAAGGCATGCATGAATTGTGGTATCTGCACAGCTATTTGTCCCGCAGCCGAATTCTATGATTACGATCCTCGCAGGATTTGCGATACTGTTCAGCGTGGAGACGAGGACGAGATTGAGCAGTTGCTGAGATCCGACACAATATGGTACTGCGGGCAATGCCTTTCATGCAAGACACGATGCCCGCGCGGAAATGTGCCAGGACTGCTTATTTCCGTACTTCGGAAAGCGTCTCAGGAACTTGGATATTTTTCTGAAAGCCGCCGCGGTCTGCAACAGCGCGAACTTGCCAAAGGAGTTGGGCAGAATATACTTGATATAGGTTATTGTGTACACCCCGACCGCGTTGATCCGCGTAAACATCCAGAACAGGGTCCTGTCTGGGAATGGTACCGGAACAACATCACGGAACTTGCCCCCAAATTCGGAGCCAATTACAATGGGAGCGGTCCCGGTGCATTGCGTCACATTGAAGACAAGACAATGGAAGAACTCAGAGAGATTTTCAAAGTAACAGGGGGAGACAAATTCAGAGACACCATACTCAAATGAAGGATTTTGGATTTGCAATAGAAAAGCCGCGTGCGTTGGATACAGACAAGACCAACAGAGAACTTTACACACGTTTGCTGAAACGCGAGCCCTCTTTTGCGCGCTGTTTCCAATGCGGAATGTGTTCAGCCACATGCTCCGCAAGAAACTTTACAGACTACAATATACGCCGCATCCACACTTTGTTCCGCCAGGGACAGACACAGGAATTGGACCAAATGCTCAAAGCATGCATGCTCTGTGGCAAATGCACATTGGTCTGTCCGCGCGGTGTCAATCTGCGCCACCTGATAATACAGATGCGCAAACTGCTTAACAATGACTGAAATGATCCAGAAAATAACATTAACGCCTTTCAACTCTTTTGTCATACCGTTTATGGCAGGAGTACTCTTTCTGTTGGTTGTCTGTATCTGGAAATATATCCGTTGGATCAGACTTTTCAACGAAGAGCAACGCGCAGTATTGCGGAAGAACTGGATAAGCTGGAATATTTTTCCAGCAATTTGGGAGATGCTCAGGGAGGGTCTTCTTCATATCAGAATTTTCAAGCGCAATGTTGTTCTTGGGATAATGCATCAGGCATATGCTCTCGGATGGTTTCTGCTTATTGTTGCTGGTGCAATGGAAAGTATGTCAGCTGTCAGACATCTCAATAGTGACAACAGTCCTGAATTCGCATCGGAACTGATATCACAAGGAAACTGGATAGCTTATTCCAAGACTGATACTCCGGCAACAGACATATTGCAAAACAATCCGGAGAATGTAAAGATTCATTACAAGCGTCCGCTCCATCTGGCAATATTCTACCGTTATTTCCTGCATTCGAATTCACCGCAGTTCAAGAATGCAAAGTTCTATGCAAACCTGATGGATGCCCTACTCCTATACGTTTTCCTTGGTCTGACACTTGCTGTCATCAAGATATTCCGGTCCCGTTTAATGGGTATGCGCAATACCACAAGACACACCATCATTGACCGTTTTTCCAAAATGTCACTATGGTGCATCTTTCCATTGCGTTTTTTGGCGGAATCGGTAACGGCATCATTGTACGGCAACGGCGGTTTCTGGACTCTGAGTCTTGCAAAGCTGTTTGATCCTGTTATTGTTGAAGGAATGGAAATGTCTCTATGGCTGTTCTATTCAATAATGCTTACAATTTTCTTTGTAACCATGCCGTTCACACGCTATATGCACATCTTTACAGAGTTATTCCTTATATATTTCCGAAAAATAGGGATGACTGAATGCAATGCAAAAAGCGGTTACAGCATGTTCGAGCTCAACGCCTGCAGCCGTTGCGGAATCTGCATAGACGGCTGTCCGCTCAACAGAGACGTAAACGGGCATAAAGTACAGGCCGTGTACCTGATACGTTCAATAAGAATGAAAGAACGGGCATCGGTTATCAGAACAATGTCAACAGATTGTCTTATGTGCGGACAATGTTCCATTGCCTGTCCTGTGCAGATAGATATCGCATCTCTGAGAAAGATCCAAAGAAACAAAGGAGCTATAGACACCCGGGGCAACTACAGTTACCTGCATGGTATGCGTTCCCCGTTCAATGCTATGGGACGCGTGGCATATTTTGGAGGATGCATGTCTCATCTTACACCGGGCATCACAACCGCAATGGAGCAGATATTCAATGCGGCAGGCATCAAATACTGGCACATGGACCACCATGCCACAATATGCTGCGGCCGCCCGTTGGAACAGCAGGGATTCTTTAACCAGGCTGCAGAATTGAGAGAAAAAAACAAAAGGCTGCTTGAGGAATCGGGAGCTGAGATGCTTGTTACCTCATGTCCTATCTGCTATCAGTCATTCACAAAAGAATATAAGCTGGATATTCCGGTCATGCATCACACGGTATTCATAGACAAACTGATTTCTGAAGGCAGACTGACAGTGCGCCACGGTCAGGCAAAAACCGCATATCACGATCCGTGCGAATTGGGAAGGGGCATGGGAATATACAATGAACCGAGAAGGGTTCTTGAAGCAGTCAGCAACCCGCAGACTGTAAAACTTGAACGTGAAAACAGCATCTGCTGCGGATTTAACCTGGGTAACACTGTGCTTGGCATCAATGATCAGACAAAAATACGCAATGCCGCAATAGAGAACCTGACTGAAAGCGGTGCAGAAACAATTGCCACAGCGTGTCCCATGTGCAAAAAAGCATTTCTGCACAACACAAAGCAGCCGGTACGCGATATTGCGGAACTTGTTGCAGAAAACATAATTTTGGAAAATTAGAAACAAGAATGAACCGTTATTGGAACGAATATCAGAAAGCAATTGCAGACGATCACTATTTTTATGAGCGCAGCTGCATAAGACAGACTTTCTTTCCCGGAAGCGAGACTGCATTCCTCAGGATTCTGAAAGAGGAACTTGGGAAAGACATATATGACGATTTCAGACAGCATACATGCACAGGAATAGGATATCACGCCGATATAGTTCCAATAGAGACAACCATGACCGTAGTTGCCAGGCTGTTTTCTCTGATGACTGAACACGGATATACAAATTATGTACCATCCTGCGTTACATCGTTCGGGGTTTTCACAGAGGTAATACACACATGGCAGGAACATCCGGAACTCCTGGAAAAGACAAGAGAATACCTGTACAAAGCTACAAAACGTGAATTTGAGATTCCCACCAACCTTGTACACCCCTCTGACATAATATACAAATTCAGAGAAGAGCTGGCAAAGAAAATGAAATACCGGTTGGTAAACCGCTTTACAGGCAAGCCTTTGAGAGTGGTAGAACATATTGGCTGCCACTACGCAAAGATATTTCCTGACAAAGGCATAGGAAAAGCTGAATTTCCGTACGTATTGGCAGGTATGATTGAATCCTGGGGAGGAGAAGTTGTTGATTACCCGGAACGCCGTCACTGCTGCGGATTCGGATTCAGGCAATACCTCATTCAGGAAAACCGCGGATATTCCATATCCAACACCAAAAAGAAACTGGAATCCATGGAACCCTACGAGCCGGATTTTATAGTGACAAACTGTCCGGGTTGCACATTGTTTCTTGACCGCTGGCAATACACAATTGCCGAGATGGAACATAAGACATACGATAAGGACGGATACGGTATTCCCGTTCTTACTTACGAAGAAATGGCAGGGCTTCTGCTTGGCTATGATCCGTGGGAGCTCGGATTACAGATTCATCAGGTCCAGGCAGAACATCTGCTGGACAAAATCGGAATTGAATACAATCCAAATGATAAATTCAAGGGCGTCAGCGGAAAGATATTCCGTAAGCCCGAAAAACCTACAATATTACAGGTATGAGTACAGTAGCAATAATCGGAGCGGGAGTTGCAGGCATAGAAGCCGCCCATGTATTGGCATCCAACGGCATAAAAGTCAAATTGTTTGAAAAGGGGGCATCGGCTCTGAAGAACATTCAGGACAAAGCTTTCCTTTTTCCCAATTTCCAGTCCGCACAGGAAATCGTAACAGAACTCAGTGCAAAGTTGCTTTCAGACAATATTGAGACTTTTTACGAAACAGAGATCATAAATCTTGGGAATTCCCAGAATTCGTGGGTCCTGACAGATAAATCCGGACATGAGTACGTTGCCCAGGCAGTATTGGTTTCAACCGGTTATAAAGTGTTCGATGCCTCACGTAAAGAAGAACTTGGATACGGCATATACAAAGGCGTAATTACATCACTTGACATGGAAAACATGATACGTTACGACAAGATTGTCAATGCTGTAAACAGTCAGCCAAGAAATATTGTATTCCTGCAATGTGTAGGTTCAAGAGACGAAAAAGTAGGAAACCACTACTGCTCCAAATTATGCTGTGTTACAGCAGTAAAACAGGCAATAGAAGTAAAAAAGCGTTTACCCCAGTGTCAGGTATCGGTTTTCTATATGGATTTGCGCATGTGGGGACAGGGATTTGAAGAGATGTACCGCCAAGCCCAGGAGCAATACAAAATCAATTTTGTCAGAGGCCGTATCAGCGAATCCGCATCTACATTTGACGGGCGTCTGCAAATAAAATCAGAAGACACGTTACTTGGACTTCCGTTGAAAATGACGGCAGACCTTCTTGTACTGATGGTCGGCATGGAACCAAGCACCGGAACAACCGATTTGGGAAAGAAATGCAACATATGCGGCGAATACGGTTTCATTGAAAGTCTCAATCCGCATATTGCCGATAACAAGACCGCTATTGAAGGACTATACGTAGCAGGAACCGCAAAACGTCCGATGACTGTGCAGGACTGCATCAACGACGGCCGCAGCGCCGCTGTTACCATACAGGACAGTCTGAGGACTAAAAATCAATCATCAAACGCAGATTAAGGCGGCGTCCTGTAAGATAATTGGGAACGGCAAACTGGATTCCGTTGATATCGTTTACCCAATAATAGGAGTTTACATTATTGGCACCTATTATATTGAAGCAGTCCAATCCTATCCAGAAGTTCTTGACAAGACGTTCATGTCCGTTATGATATGGATTTTTCTTCTTATCTATAACATTGTAGGACAGTCCCATATCAATACGCATGTAATCCGGTGCACGGAACACCATCTCTTCCCTACCGGTATGAGGCGGTCCGAACGGAAGACCTCCGGAATACATCAGTTTGAGATTCATTGTCAGACGGTCTAAATTGGGAAAGAAATCCGTAAAATACAGGGAAAGATTGTACAACTGGTCCTGAGGACGGGGCAAATCCTTGCCTGCAATAGTTTCATGCGTGCGCATGAGTGAAAAGGAAATCCACGAATCAACTCCAGGCACAAATTCTCCGAACAGTTTTGTATCCCAACCAACGGCATATCCGTCGGCACAGTTATTTCCATAATAGACAATTCTCACATTATCTACATTATATGGAATAAGATCCCTCAAGATTTTGTAATACAGTTCCGATGACAATTTGAAACTCCTGTTAAAAACATTGAACACCCAATCACCGCCAAGCACGAACTGGATTGACTTTTGGGACTTTATATTTTTATTCAGAACCACCTTTCCTATTCCGTTTTCCACAACAGTATCTTTCAACTCCTTGTAAAATGGGGACTGGTAGTAGAGACCCGCAGAAAATCTGAAAGTAAGATTATCATGATTCTGCGGAACATATCCTACAGAGAAACGCGGACTGAACAGAAGTTCATTATTCCAGCTCCAGCCTGACAGCCTTGCGCCAAGGTTGAATGTGAACAAACCACGGTTTGTATTCAAATGATACGCATTCTGGACATACGCAGCCCAACGCCAATTGGTAATATCACTTTGGGAATGGATAGAATATACCATTTCCAACGCTCCAGTATCGTGTTTTGGAACAGTATATCCGGCAGAATCACGGTTCTCCCATTCACGCATCTGTTCCATGATATGTTCCCGGCGTCCTTCCACGCCCCATTTCAGAATATTATTCCCAATATAATGGGTACCGTCCACTTTCAGTTGCTGCGTATTCCATTTCAGAAGATTGCGTGCATGCTCCATATACCGGCCTATACTGAAATTCTGATCCCGGTCAAGATTATCAAGCCAATATTCTCCAGCTATGTCATACGTTTCCACCTCGTAGCTGGAAAAAGCGGAAAAGCCTACTCCAATATTGCTGTAATCACTCAATTTGTAATCAATACCAACAGATGCGAACAATGTCTGGAACAGATCCCTTTCCCAACCGTCAAAATAGACTTTGAAATTATGTGTATCCTCCAAAGTTCCGAAAGAAGTTGACCGGGTAGCCGGAGTAAACCTGTAATTGTTCCGGGCAATGTTTCCAAGCACATTAAAACGCAACTTTTTTGAAATATTCCATGTAAAATATGCCTGGTAATCAAGGAAATTCGGATTATACTCGCCCTCTGTATCGAGTGAGCCAAGCAGATATCTGTTTGTCTTATAGCGCAGACTGTTGATAAAAGAAATTTTCTTGTTTCCTGTTCCAAAATAGATACCTGATCCCATCAGATCAACAGAAACCGAGCCCTCGGTCCGCTCAGGTCTTTTATAAGTAACATCAAGTACAGAAGACATCTTGTCAGAATACTTTGCCTGGAAACCGCCAGAAGAGAAATATATATCCTGAACCATTGCGGGATTCAGAAAACTAAGTCCCTCCTGCTGTCCGCTGCGCACAAGCATAGGACGGAAAATCTCCACTCCGTTGACATACACACTGTTTTCATCAAAATTTCCGCCTCTTACAGAGTACTGGCTGCTCAACTCGTTCTGATTGTTCACACCAGCCTGGGTAGCGATAAAAGATTCAATGGCATTTCCCGATGCCGACGGAGCCAGATGCAAATCTTCCGCTTTCAGGACCTGGGTTCCATCCATCTGGCGATAACGTTCAGAAATAGTGACCTCGCCCGTCGAATAGCCTTCCACCGGAAGCACAACATCAAGAAAGACAGTATCCTGCGGTTCAATAAGCTGGCGTTTTCTGGTCTCGTGCCCAATCATACGGAAAACAAGCGTAATGGTATCAGCATAAGACGTTTTCAAGGAATAGCTTCCATCAAAAGAAGACACGGCACTTACAAGCAGTTTTTCCTCGTTAACGGTAGCAAAAGCAACAGGTTCATGCGTATCGTCCCTGATAGTACCATACACATAAACATTTCTGGCCGTTGCAGACAGACCCAGTGTCAAGGCAAACAGCAAAATGAATATTTTTCCAAAAGAACCGGAAAACAAATAATTATAATATATAATCTTACTTGCTATAAAACGATAAAAAACAGATTTCAGTATAATATAATGCCCATTTATTAGTAAATTCGCACAAATAATCAATAAAAACAATTCAAAACATATTCCGAATATGGACTCATTCAAAGATTTGGTACAACTGCGCCGCAGCATGCGCCAGTTTACAGAAGAAAAACTTACAGAAGAACAGAAACATCTCATTATGCGTGCCGCGCTCATGTCTCCCTCATCAAAACACACCAACGGTTGGGAATTTGTAGTAGTAGAAGACAAGACAATGTTACAGAAACTGTCAGAAAGCAGAGAATCCGGTTCACAGTTTCTTGCAGGCGCCGCAATGGCAGTAGTAGTTCTTGGCAATCCCCAGGTAAGCGATGCCTGGATAGCCGATGCCTCCATAACAGCAATAATCATGCAGCTGCAGGCAGAAGACCTTGGAATAGGAAGTTGCTGGGCACATATGTACAACCGTTTTGCTGCAGACGGTACTCCTGCAGGAGATAACGTTCGCAGATTGCTGGACATTCCTGAAACACTTGTCCCCTACTGCATAGTAGGATTCGGTTATAAAGGCATGGAACGCAAGCCCATCAACGAGGAAAAGCTTCAGTGGGAAAAAGTACACACAGACAAATACTGACAGAACATTTCATGAAAATATCAATAGTCGGAGCCGGACACGTGGCAACCCATTTCTCAATACGGCTGCAACAGTTGGGATTTGAAATAGCAGGTGTATTCAGCAGAACCCGGGAATCTGCCCAACTGCTTGCAGATAAACTTGGAGGCGTATTCTGCACTACCTCCATAGACAGATTGCCAAAAGCGGACATTTGCCTTGTTGCACTTACAGACGGTGCCCTGCAGCAGTTATGTCCGCAAATTGTAAAGACTCAGCAGGGTAAAGCCCTGTTTCTGCACACAGCAGGTAGCGTAGACATGAATATCTGGAAAGAAAACGGAGCATCACGCTACGGTGTACTGTATCCCATGCAGACATTCTCCAAAAACAACCCTATAGACTGGAAAACAGTCACCCTTTTTGTTGAGGCAGCCAACAGCCAGGATACGGAATTCCTTCTTGACCTTGGAAAAAAAATGTCTCAGAAAGTCTATCCTTCCACATCGGCAGAACGTCTTGAGATGCACCTTGCAGCCGTTTTCTGCTGTAATTTCATAAACAGCATGTTTGACATATCAAGCAAGATTCTTACAGAAATTGGGCTGCCTTTCGACATTATGTATCCGCTCATTGACGAAACAGTCCGCAAGTCACGCCTCATGCCTCCGGCACAAGCGCAGACAGGACCCGCCGTACGTGGAGACAGAAATGTTATGGACAAACATCTGGCTCTGTTGGAGAATAAAGAGTTATGGTCAGAAATATACAAGTTAATCTCCAAAAACATCCAATTGTCCAAATAAATATATACCTTTGTAAGTTTGAAAAAATATTCATAAAATATTAACTTAATTAACTTAAAAACATATTTGACATGAAAATTTCTAGAATTGAGCATCTGGGTATTGCTTGCCCAAGCATTGAAGAGGCACTTCCTTATTTTGAGAACGTACTTGGCCTTAAATGTTACAAGGTTGAAGAGGTTGCTGACCAGAAGGTAAAGACAGCTTTCCTTAAAGTTGGCGATACAAAACTCGAATTACTGGAACCTACAAGCCCAGACAGCACAATCGCCAAGTTCATTGAAAACAACGGCGGTAAAGGCGGTATGCACCATCTTGCTTTCAAGATAGAAGACGGTGTAGCTAATGCACTTGCTGAATGCGATGCAAACGGTATCCGTCTCATTGACAAAGCTCCGCGCAAGGGTGCAGACAACATGCAGATTGCATTCCTTCACCCGAAATCAACCGCCAGCATTCTTACAGAGTTGTGCGAAGGCTAATCCATATTTGAATCAACAAAACAGACATTTGATATGAGTGTTCAGGAAGAAAAAATCAAAGTTCTGGTAGAAAAGCGCGCACAGGCTCGCCTTGGCGGTGGTGAAAAAGCTATCCAGAAACAGCATGATAAAGGCAAATATACAGCCCGCGAACGCATTGACATGTTGCTCGACGAGGGCAGTTTTGAAGAAATAGACATGTTCGTAACACACCGCTGTTACAATTTCGGCATGGAAAAGAAACAGTTCCTTGGCGATGGTGTTGTAACAGGTAGCGGTACCATTGACGGACGTCTGGTATACGTATTCGCACAGGACTTTACAGTAAACGCAGGTTCTCTTTCAGAAACTCTTGCACTCAAGATCTGCAAAGTTATGGACCTTGCAATGAAAGTGGGAGCTCCTGTAATCGGTCTTAATGATTCAGGTGGTGCACGTATTCAGGAAGGTGTAAACGCACTTGCAGGTTACGCAGAAATTTTTGAGCGCAATATTCTTGCCAGCGGTGTCATTCCGCAGATCAGCGGCATCTTCGGTCCTTGCGCCGGTGGTGCAGTTTACTCACCTGCCCTTACAGACTTCACCCTTATGATGGAGAACACATCGTACATGTTCCTTACAGGTCCAAAGGTTGTCAAGACAGTTCTTGGCGAGGTTGTAACCGAGGAACAGCTTGGTGGAGCCAGCGTTCACGGCAGCAAGAGCGGTGTAACACACTTTACAGCTTCTACAGAAGAAGAGGCTATTGCCATGTTGCGCAAACTCATGAGCTACATTCCGCAGAACAATAAAGAGAAAACTCCTGTTGTTCCCTGCACAGATCCTATTGACCGTATGGAAGATGCTCTCAACGAAATCATTCCGGACAACCCGAATGCACCATACGATATGTACCAGGTTATTGCCGGTATTGTTGACAACGGTGAATTCTTTGAGGTACAGCCCAACTTTGCAAAGAACATCATTATAGGTTTTGCACGTTTCAACGGTGAAACCGTAGGTATTGTTGCCAACCAGCCAAGCCAGATGGCAGGTGTACTTGACAGCAACTCAAGCCGCAAGGGTGCACGTTTTGTACGTTTCTGCGACTGTTTTAACATTCCTCTGGTAACTCTTGTAGATGTTCCGGGATTCCTTCCTGGTACAGGACAGGAGTACAACGCCGTTATCCTGCACGGAGCAAAACTGCTCTACGCATTCGGTGAATGTACAGTTCCGAAAGTTACAGTTACCCTGCGCAAATCATACGGCGGAAGCCATATCGTCATGAGCTGCAAGCAGCTGCGCGGTGACATCAACTACGCATGGCCGTCTGCAGAAATTGCAGTTATGGGTGCAAGCGGTGCCGCAGCAGTACTCTACGCTAAAGAAGCAAAGGCTGCCCAGGAGGCCGCACTTGCAGAAGGCAAGAGCGAGGACGAGGCAAAGGCTGCAATGAAAGCCGTTATGGCAGAGAAAGAGAAAGAGTATTCAGATCTCTTTGCAAATCCTTACACCGCCGCAAAATACGGTTATATAGACGATGTCATCGAACCGCGCAACACACGTTTCCGCATCATCCGTGCTCTTGCACAGCTGCGTGACAAGAAACTTACTTTGCCGGAAAAGAAACACGGTAATATTCCATTGTAAAACGTTTGACTATGACACTATTACAAGTAAACTGGTCCGATGTATGGGCCATGACGGGCATTGGAATAGGCATAGTATTTGTCATTCTGATTCTGCTGGTTTACATTCTGCAGTTATTCAGCAAGGTTGCCAACAGAGAAGGCAAGACTGCCGCTCCCGCACAGAATTCTGTAAAGGCCAGTGTGGAAAAATCCGATGAGGATCTGGACAAGATAGCCATTGCAACGGCACTGTATCTTTATTCAGAAGAATCTCACGATATTGAAAGCGGAGTTCTTACCATACAGCATCACGATGGCAATGCCTGGAATCCTATTGACTAATTCACTATTCAAACAATTAAAACAATGAAGAATTTCAAATTCAAAATAAACGGTAAAGAGTTCGAGACAACAGTTCAGGAGGGCCAGAGCGGTCTTTCTGTTACCGTTAACGGAAAAGAATATGCCGTAGAGGTTGAGCAGGCAGCTGCTGCAGCCAAACCTGTAATCAAGAAAATTGCAGCTGCAGCGCCGGCTGCAGCACCGGTAGCAGCAGCTCCAAAGAAAGCCGCGAGCGCAGGTGCAGTTACAGCACCGCTGCCAGGCAGCATTACAAAAATTGTTGTTTCTGTAGGTCAGGCGGTCAAATCAGGTGACCTGTTGCTTACAATGGAGGCCATGAAAATGGAAAACAACATTGTTGCAGACCGTGACGGCAGCGTAACTTCAATTCTTGTACAACCGGGCACAACCGTTCAAACAGGCGATGCTCTTGTTGAGATTGCATAACACAAAAAAGCAGTAAGAAATGAAACATACACTTAAACTTTCTTTTGCACTCTTGCTTGCTCTTGTTGTCGCTTTGCCTGTATGCGCCCAGGATTTCAATTTTGGAGACACAATGACAAAGTTTGTCAACGACATGGGTTTTGTCAAGATGTTTGCAGAACAAGGCGGATGGAAACAACTTGTCATGATCTGCGTATCATGCTTCTTGCTTTATCTGGCCATCAAAAAACAATATGAGCCTCTGCTTCTGCTTCCGATTGCATTCGGTATGCTTCTGACCAACTTCCCTGGTGCAGAGATGTTCCACACATCGCTGTGGAACGATGAATTCCTGAATGCGGAGAGTCCTTTCTTTCACAGTTACAAGCATATTCTTGCAGACGGCGGACTGCTTGATATCCTTTACATAGGGGTCAAGCTTGGAGTATATCCGTGCCTTATATTCATTGGTGTTGGAGCCATGACAGACTTTGGTCCGCTCATCGCCAATCCAAAGAGTCTTCTTCTTGGTGCAGCTGCCCAGCTTGGCATTTTCGCTACATTCATTGTAGCACATGCAATGGGATTCACATCTGCAGAAGCAGCCTCAATAGGTATTATCGGCGGCGCCGATGGTCCTACAGCCATATTCCTTACATCAAAACTTGCTCCGCAACTCTTAGGTCCTATTGCTGTTGCCGCATACTCCTATATGGCGCTGGTACCTGTAATCCAGCCGCCTATCATGCGTGCACTCACAACAGAAAAAGAGCGCAAGATTGAGATGAAACAGTTGCGTACAGTGTCAAAGAAAGAGAAGATTCTCTTCCCTGTTACCGTCGCCATAATCATTTCACTTCTGTTGCCTACAGCCGCTCCTCTTATCGGTTGCCTTATGCTTGGTAACCTTATGAAAGAAAGCGGTGTTGTTGAGCGTTTGAGCAAGTGCGTCCAGAACGAACTGAACAACATTGTAGTGATTTTCCTGGGTACAACAGTAGGTGCAACCGCTACAGCAGAGACATTCCTCAACTGGCGCACACTGGGTATCCTGGCAGTAGGTATCGTTGCCTTCAGCATCGGTACTGCAGGCGGTGTACTCCTTGCAAAACTCATGAACGTATTCTCAAAGGAGAAAGTCAATCCGCTTATCGGTTCTGCAGGTGTAAGCGCTGTTCCTATGGCCGCACGTGTATCTCAGGTTGAAGGCCAGAAAGCCAATCCCAAGAACTTCCTGCTTATGCATGCCATGGGCCCGAACGTTGCGGGTGTTATCGGCAGTGCAGTTGCAGCCGGAATATTGCTGAGCATGCTCAGTTAAGCATCAATACAACAAAAAAAGGAGGCTCATACTATTCTGTGAGCCTCCTTTTTTTATGCTTATATGATTGTTAAGGAATAACAACTGTAGGTTTGAAACTGCGGGCCTCATCAGGAGTAACCTGCGCGTAGGCAATGATAATCACTATATCGTCTATGGAAACCAGACGCGCTGCAGCACCGTTAAGACAGATGCACTTTGAACCGCGCGGACCGGGAATAGCATACGTCACAAGACGGGCGCCGTTGGTCACATCGACTACATGGACCTGTTCCCCTTCAATAATGCCAGCGGCATCCATCCAGTTCTGGTCAATAGTTATGCTTCCAACGTAATCTATATTGGCATCGGTAACTTTTACACGATGCAGCTTTGATTTGAGTACCGTAAGCAGCATTATTCCTTATATTTAATGTTATCAATCAGGCGTACACCACCGCAATGAACTGTAATGCAACCTACTATGTAATGGGAATCATCCCAGGTACGTACGCTCTGAAGTGTTGTTCCGTCAACTATTTCGTAATACTCAACTTCCAAGCCTGAGATTGCATTGATTGTATCAACAACGTATTGGCAAGTCTGTGCCAAAGAGTGGTCCTTGGCATAAACACGGCTGTTGAACAGGACTTTGGATATATTTGCGGCAATCTTACGGTCTGTCTTGCTCAGCAGGGCATTACGGCTGCTCAGAGCCATACCGTCCTCTTCCCTTACAATCGGGCACCCTACAATCTCCACATCAAGCTTAAGCTGTTCTACCATGCGGCGGATGATGGCAAGCTGCTGGAAATCTTTTTCTCCAAAGTACGCAAAATCAGGTTTGACCGCATAAAAAAGTTTGCTTACAATCTGAGCCACACCATTGAAGTGACCGGGACGGTGAATACCCTCCATAACCTTGTCCAGCGGTGAGAAATCAAACTGACGTGTATCCGGCTCGGGATACATTTCCTCTACAGAAGGAGCAAACAATACATGAGCACCCTCTTTTTCCAGCAAAGCGCAATCCGCATCAAGTGTACGCGGATAATTCTTCAGGTCATTCTTATCGTTGAACTGTGTAGGATTTACAAAATCGCTGACAACGGTAAAATCTGTCTGTGAGACACTGCGGCGCACCAAAGAAGCATGGCCTTTGTGTAAAGCGCCCATTGTAGGAACAAGACCTATTGTCTTGCCTTGACTGCGAGCCTGATCCAAAACGGATTGTAACTCTTTAATAGTGTTAATCTTAAGCATAATAAAAAAAATACTGCGGCATATAACCGCAATTTTTCACTGCAAAGTAAAGCAATTATTTGCAAATGAACAAAAATATACCGAAAGGCTTGGATTTTTGACATTTTTTTAATATCTTCGCAACAAAATAGAAATTTGCCGGATTATGAGCTCTAAAAAGGTTCTGATTATTTCGGACTGGATTTATCCGTTCACAGGTCATTCACAGATTGCAGATGCCACCCGCAATCACATTCTCTGTATGCAGGAAGCCGGTCTTGAGATCCGTTCGTTCATGCCTAAATGGGGACCTATCAACGAACGCCGCAACCAATTGCATGAGGTCATACGTCTTTCCGGAATGAATCTCATTATTGATGATACGGACAATCCGCTAATAATCAAGGTTGCATCTCTACCTGGCGGAAGACAGCAGGTCTATTTTATTGACAACGATGATTTTTTCCAGAACCGCCAGTATGTGGCCGATGCCGACGGGAATGAATATCCTGACAACGATGAACGTACAATTTTCTTTGCACGCGGAGTTCTTGAAACAGTAAAGAAATTGCGCTGGAATCCGGACATTATTCACTGCCACGGCTGGATGACATCTCTCATTCCGCTTTATATCAAGACCCTATACAAAGACGAGCCTACTTTCAGAGATGCCAAAATCATCAGTTCCATCTATGACACGGATTTCAAACAGGAACTTAATCCCAAAATCAAAGAAAAGATTCTTGTAAAAGACATTTCATCGGATATGGTGGGAGACTTCCAGATTCCTGTAACATACAATTCAATAATCAGAAAAAGCATTGATTTCTCTGACGGAGTTATTTTTTCACAGGAAAATGCGCGTCAGGAACTTATCGATTATTGTACCGTTCAAAACCGCAAGTTTGTCAATCAGGGCGTCAACCAGCTCTCATCAGAAGACATTCTGAAATTTTACGATTCCATTTGATTATGTTTAGAAAGAACATATTGCTGACAGGCTTTCAAGTAATAGCCTTATTGATTCTTTGTGTTTCCTGCAATACCGATACCGGTTCCCTGGGATACTCGGCAGTACCTGAAAACGACTATGTAGAAACTTTCTCAGATGAATTCTACGCCACATCAAAGACAGTTATTGCACCTGATTCGCTCATTTCGAAAACCCAGACAACATATTTGGGCTGTTATACGGATCCTACGGCAAACACACAAATAAAAGCGGATTTCATTACCCAGTTCAACTGCCGCATAAATTTTGAATTTCCGGATTCCGTATATGGAATTGACCGTTTTTCTTTTCCGGACTGGTTTGTAGCCCAGATGGAAGGAAAATCCGTGTTCAAGACAAGACTGGTATTTTACTACACAACATACTTTGGAGATCCCCAGTCTCCAATAACTTTCAATGTAAGAGAATTGAACCGTGCCATTGACGGTTCAAACCCCATCTATCAGGGTTTCAATCCCAAAGAATTCTGCGATACGCTTGCAGCTCCATTAGGAACATTCACAGTTTCTTCACAGGATTACAATGTCAGCGATTCTATCAGAGATCTGAGTACGTATTATCCAACAATTACAGTAGCATTGCCTGATTCCATTTCAGAGAAAATAGTCAAACACTATTACAGCGAAGACGGAAAAAAAGACTTTGCAGATGCATGGACATTCATCAATAAGATCTGTCCGGGATACTACATTGAGTATTTGGACGGAGAAGGGCTTATGTTCTGCTTTGACCGCGTAGTGCTTGAAATCGGGTTCAACTATCTGAACAGTAACGGTGAATTGGAAACCGCCTATGCAGAATTTCCCGGCAACAACGAGGTTATGCAAGTCAACAAGTTCTACAACACCAACCTTGAGCAGTTTACAAAAGACAGCACAGCCACATATCTCAAGTCCCCTTTCGGGCTGATGACGGAAATCACACTCCCAATAGACGAAATGCTGGGAACAGACACCATTTTGAACGAGGCGAAAATAATCTTCAACTGCTACGCTGACACTGATCCGTACAACACACAGATAAGCAAACCCGGATACATACTTCTGATGCAGAAAAATTCGCTCTGCGAATATTTCAACTCAAGTGCATCTTTGGACAACACCAAGATGTTCTATGCCGCATATGACTCCAAGTTCAACAACTACATATTCAACAACATAACATCGTTAATAGATGCTATCGCAATAGTCAGAGAATTGTGGTTCATAGAAAACAACCTGAGCGGGACAGATGCAGACAAACAGGCGTTCCAACAGCAATTCCCGGATTGGAACAAACTTCTGCTGGTTCCTGTAAAAGCGAAATATGACAGCAACAACTCTATTGTAAGTTTTACCTACAACGATAAAGTGACATTTGCAAAATTGAAAGGTGGAATTGCAGGAGATTCAATCAAAATCAAAACAATCCACTGTTATTACCATCAGTAAAAAAAATGGGAGTTCATTTCGAACCCCCATTTTTTGATTTGTCAAAAGGCTTGGTCTTTACCGTTTTGGCAGATTTCAAACGGACAATCTGTTTTTCAAGTTCCTCTATGCGCTTGTCCTTGTTGATCATGGCAAGCTGCAGCGCATCAAGTTCGTCGGCATCGGCATCAACCGCAAGAATCTCATGAACACGCTGCTGGAAGTCACCAAGAATGTTCATGTAGTTTGTAAAGGCATCGTAGGCCGATTCATAGATACCCATATCAAGGCCCACGCCAAGGTTCTTTGTGCACATGAAGCGGAAATTGTTGCTTGCCTGCAGATAATCCCAGTCCTGCAACAGACGCTTGCCTGCACCGGTTGACAGTGTATTCTGCTTGATAAGGTTCTTGTCAGCGCAATATTTGATACGTTCACCTATCTTGTAGAGCTTGTTGAAAGCCTCTTTCTGCATTACATTTCCCAGCCAGCAGCTGATATCGCGTTCCTCGTCTGACCATGACATGGGGAACGGTACATCAATCGGAGCAACAGACTTGCAGCTGTCTATAATTTGAGACGGCGTAGAGAATGTTATTCCACGTTTGCGCGCACATTCCGGCAGAGCTTTAAGGAATTCAAGGATATTTGAATTGAGCGGTTGTGAAACACCTATTGCATTCAGTTCCATGAAAATGTTGTAAATCTGTTCATCAGTAGGTGTCTGTGCAATCCAGTCAATATAGGTATCGGCCATAAGCGGATATGACTCCCAAGCGGTATTCGAAAAACGAAGGCTGATGTCATCGCTCAGTTTGAAATCGCGCAACAGCAGTTTCAGATTGGGATTTGTGTTGCAATGGTACAGATAATGCGGGCTCTTCCATCCCAGGATATGCTTTGCACCTTCTGTCAGGAGTCCCTCAAAACCCATATCACCCACTATTCCTCCAATACGGTCATCATAAATAAGACTTGAATTGCGCAGTACGCGCGGGCGCTGTCCAAAGCGTTCAAAAATCAGCTCACTCTGACGTCTGACCTCAGAAACAAAAGAGTCTTCATTATTCTCTGCCAGAGATGACAATCCGTGGGAATAAGGTTCTGAAAGGAATTCCACGCTACCTGTGGAGTTGAGTTCCTGCAACAGATCAACAACCCGCGGAGCATACTGTTCCAATTGTTCAAGTGCAACGCCTGATATTGAAAATGCAACCTTAAAATAGCCGTCACTGTCTTTCACCATCTGCAACAGGGTTGTCAGAGCCGGGATATATGAGTTTTGGGCAAGGTAATCCGTTCCAGTCTCGTTTGCATAATCATCGTAATAATAGTGGTCATAGCCAATATCAAAGAAACGGTATCTTTTCAGGTGAATAACCTGATGGATTTCAAAATAGAGACATATTGTTTTCATATTCCAAAAATGTTTTATCAGTAATTTGTCAATTGTTTGTAACGGTCCAGGATTCTGGCACCAACCTTATCCCAGGTAATGGCATCGACCTCTTTCTTTCCCTCCACCCTAAGATAATTGTACAGAGCCGGATTGTTACAGATGGAATTGATGGCATCGGCCATGGCATGTATATCCCAATAATCCGTCTTGATGCACTTGTCAAGTATTTCGGCGCAACCGCTCTGCTTTGAAATGATTGACGGTACACCGCACTGCATTGCTTCAAGGGGTGAAATTCCGAACGGCTCTGATACGGAAGGCATTACGTACACATCGCTTGACTTGAGGCATTCATACACCTGCCGTCCTTTCATGAAGCCCGGAAAATGGAAATGGTCAGCAATTCCGCGCTCGGCGGCAAGAGTAATCATGGCATTCATCATATCGCCGCTGCCTGCCATACAGAAACGAATATTCTTGGAATGCTTAAGCACAAGCGCTGCAGCCTCTACAAAATACTCAGGTCCCTTCTGCATAGTGATACGGCCGAGGAAAGTAACAACTTTCTCATGTTCACGCTTGCGTTCCGGAATATCCTGAATTTCCTGCGGAAGAGGTTCAACAGCATTGTGCATTGTCGATACCTTGCGCGGGTCCTGATGATATTTGTTTATGACTGTCTGGCGTGTAAGCTCGCTTACGCACATTATGTGGTCAGCATAATCCATACCGTTTTTTTCTATGGCATAAACGGTAGGGTTCACTCTACCGCGTGAACGATCAAAGTCTGTAGCGTGTACATGTATTACAAGCGGTTTTCCGCTAATCTGTTTGGCATGGATGCCGGCAGGATATGTAAGCCAGTCGTGAGAATGGATTATATCAAACTGCAGCGTACGTGCCACCACACCCGCCACAATGGAATAATTGTTTATCTCCTGGTGAAGATTGTCCGGATAACGTCCGGAGAATTCTATACAGCCAAGATCATTTGTTCCTATGTATCTGAAATCGGCATATATATGATCTCTGAAATCATAATAATCCTGCGGGTTCATCCATGGGAAACAACTCTTTACATAATTCCAATCCGGATTCTGATTCACAACCGGAACTGCATTCATACCGACAATCTTAAGAAAGCTCTGGTCCTCGTCGCCGAACGGACGGGGCATACAGAAAGTTATTTCCGTATTCTCCTGTCCTGCAAGACCTTTGGTAAGCCCGTAACTTGCTGTTCCAAGACCACCAAGAATATGCGGCGGGAACTCCCACCCGAACATCAATACTTTCATATTTTTACTTTATTCAAGTTCATTCAAACGCTTTATTGTTCTAAGCAACTCTGCAACATTCATAGCAAAAGACACTGCTCCGCGTCCTTTGAAAGGCGGGTTTCCGTCAAACAGTTCAGGGATAGAACCCACACAGTGCGATGTCATTTCCTCTTCATATCCTATCAGCTGGCGTTCCACAAAAGACAAGCCGCTGCGACGGAATACCTTAAGATAAGCCTCAAAATAGAAACCTACCAGCCAAGGCCAAGCCGTACCCTGATGATACGCCAGATCCCTGTCATACTGCGGTCCTACATAATTGGGATTATAGCCCGGACTTACAGGACTCAAAGAACGCAAGCCCTTTGGTGTGAGCAACTCTTTGGTACAATAGTCAACAATTGATTTTTTCTGACGTATATCCAGCGGAGAATAATCCAAAGCCGCAGCAATTACCATATTGGGCCGTACGCTCCAGTCCGGAGTATCCTCGTCAACATAATCATACAGATAACCGTATTGGTTTACAAACGTCTGCAAAAAAGATTTCCCTACAGCAAATGCCAGTGCGGACAACTTGTCAGCATGCTTTGTATCACCATTCTGACGGTTCATATCCGCCACAAAGCCAAGTGCGTTATACCAGAGAGCGTTGATTTCCACAACATAGCCTGTACGCGGCACAACCGGATGTCCCATACACGTTGAATTCATCCAAGTCTCCGCGCTATCCTTTCCGCTGATTGAAATAAGTCCGTTGGGACGGAAGAACATATTCTGATGACGGTTCTTGCGGATAAACTCAATAATTTCATTCACCAGTTTTCCATATGACTGCATAGCCTTTTCCATTGATGTGGATTTGGCATACTGCTGTACAGCCCAAACAGCCCACAAAAGGACATCGGGTTTTTCGAGTTCGTAAATCTGGTATTTGCGTGGACGTCCCTTGATAAAATCCATTATGGCCCGTTCCGCCGTTGCCATGGCCGATTCAAACTCAAAGTTCTCTCCTATGGACAGAGTAAGACCCGGAAGAGAGACAAACATATCGCGTGCGCGGCATTTGAACCACGGATAACCGGCCAGAATATAATGTGCCCGGTCCTGTTTGTTATGGAACTGATGCGCAGAGTTCTTTAGACAATGATAGAAATTGTCACGCGGAGTACGGGCGCCGGCCTCGCCTGCAAAGATACGCCTTAACTGGGGAACATTGGCTTCTTTTGTACCAGCCGCAAAAACAACGCTTTCTCCTTTCTTTATAGTAAACTCAAAATAGCCCGGAACATACAGATCCTCGTTGGAATCGTAGCCGCGTTCCTTCTCCTTGAAATATTCAAAACCGCGATACCAGTCGGGACGGAACACAAACTGGTTCTCTTTACTGAGTTGCATATACAGATCCGGATATCCGGCGTACATACATGTCCTTATTCCGTTCTCAACCAGAGCATAGCCCTGATCCGCCTGACCGTTCTGATGCGTAAACTGACGCACGCTGCGGAAAGCCAGATACGGATGCAGACGCAACGTAGTCTCTGAATGCGCATCCATCAGCGTAAAACGTATCAAAATACGGTTCTCGTGATGTTCCAGTAGTTTTTCTTTCTTAAGCACAACACCGCCTACACGGTAGATTGTCGTAGGAACCTTATCGCAATCGTAGGTTCTGATATACTTGTGGCCGCGCGGGCTGAAATTATTGCCCCAATACTGATGCACTCCCAAATTGAATTCAGCCCCATGCTGAATGACTGTTGTATCCAAAGATGAAATCAGAACATGATTTTCATCGTCAAGTTCCGGAACAGGAACCACAAGCAAACCGTGATACTTACGGGTGTTACAATCCACAATACTTGTGCAATGATATGCTCCCGAACGGTTTGTACGCAGTATCTCTCTGGTCAGAGTCTCGTCCAGGTTGGTCATGAATGTTTTTTCAAATCTGAGATAGCTCATATATTTTTCCGTATTTTTCAAAAATAATCAATACAAATATAACTAATCTGTTGCAAAGGAGCAAATATAAGAACCTATTTTGAGACATAATGCAAAAAAGTAGTATCTTTGCGCTGCGAAAATAAAATCAAATCATTATATAATGAACAAAATTGTATCTAAGGAGCAATTCTCCGAGAACGTTTTCAAATTTGTTGTAGAAGCACCTCTCATTGCCAAATCACGCAAGGCAGGTCACTTTGTAATTGTACGTATAGGTGAGCAGGGCGAGCGTATGCCGCTCACTATTGCCGATGCCGACACAGAGAAAGGCACAATCACCCTTGTAGTACAGCGCATTGGTCTGAGTTCAAACCGTCTGTGCCGTCTGAATGCAGGCGATTACCTTACAGACGTTGTAGGTCCTCTTGGCCAGGCCACACACATTGAAAAATTCGGTACAGTTGTTTGTGCAGGCGGTGGTGTTGGCGTTGCCCCCATGCTGCCTATCATCAAAGCTTTGAAACAGGCCGGCAACCGCGTCATTGCAGTACTTGCAGGCCGCAACAAAGACCTTATCATTCTTGAAGACGAAGTCCGCAAATATGCAGACGAGACAGTAATCATGACAGATGACGGCTCATACGGCCGCAAGGGTCTTGTAACCAACGGTATTGAAGAAATCATCCTGCGTGAAAAGGTTGACAAGTGCTTTGCTATAGGTCCTGCAATCATGATGAAATTCTGCAGCCTTCTCACAAAGAAATATGAAATATCCACAGATGTATCACTGAACACAATCATGGTTGACGGTACCGGTATGTGCGGTGCCTGCCGTGTTACAGTGGGAGACAAGACAAAGTTTGTCTGCGTTGACGGTCCTGAATTCGATGCCCATCAGGTTGACTGGGACGGCATGATGAAACGTATGGGCGCTTTCAAGGAGATTGAAAAGGAAGAGATGGCAAAGCTTGAGCAGAGCATCGCTTCCGCTCCTCAGAAGAATGAAGAGAAAGCTGCATGCGGCAAGAAAGAGACAGTCAGCGAGTCACTTGAAGAACTTCTTGACAGAGATTCCGAATGGCGTACCGCACTGCGCGCCAATATGAAAAACAAGGAACGCACAGAGATTGAGCGTTGCGTAATGCCTGAGCTGGCACCGGATTACCGCCGTCACAGCCGTAAGGAAGAGGTCAACCAGGGTCTTTCCGAACAGCAGGCTCTGCTGGAGGCCAAGCGTTGTCTTGACTGTCCAAAACCGTCCTGTATGGAAGGCTGTCCTGTAAATATCCAGATTCCATCGTTCATAAAGAACATAGAACGCGGCAACTATCTTGCTGCAGCCAAAGTGCTCAAGAGCACAAGTTCACTGCCTGCAGTATGCGGCCGTGTATGTCCGCAGGAAAAACAGTGCGAATCCAAATGTATCCACCTCAAGATGGGTCACAAGCCGGTTGCCATAGGTTACCTGGAGCGTTTTGCCGCTGACTACGAGCGTGAGTCAGGCAACATTTCCATTCCTGAAGTAGCCGCTTCCAACGGCAAAAAGGTTGCCGTAATAGGATCAGGTCCTTCCGGTCTCTCCTTTGCAGGCGATATGGCAAAGAAAGGTTTCAGCGTAACAGTATTCGAGGCTCTGCACGAAATTGGAGGTGTGCTCAAATACGGCATTCCTGAATTCCGTCTGCCAAACAAGATTGTTGACGTAGAAATCTGCAACCTTGAAAAAATGGGCGTCAAATTTGTAAAAGACTGCATCATAGGCAAGACTCTTACAGTAAAAGATCTTGAAGAGCAGGGATTTGACGGAATCTTTGTAGGTTCAGGTGCAGGTCTGCCAAACTTCATGAACATCAAGGGCGAAAACCTTCTCAACATAATGTCATCAAACGAATACCTTACACGTGTAAACCTGATGGATGCCGCAAGCAAAGAGTCAGACACACCTGTAATATTCGGAAAGAACGTTGTAGTTGTAGGTGGCGGTAACACCGCTATGGACTCAGTCCGCACAGCCCTGCGTCTTGGTGCCGAGCACGCATACATTGTATACCGCCGTTCAGACGAAGAGATGCCGGCCCGTGCAGAAGAAGTCAAGCATGCAAAAGAAGAAGGCGTTGAGTTCCTTACCCTCAACAATCCTATTGAATATATCGGCGATGAAAACGGCCGTGTAAAGCAGGTAATACTGCAGAAGATGGAACTTGGAGAACCCGATGCCAGCGGTCGCCGCAGCCCGGTTGAGATTCCAGGTGCCACACAGACTCTCGATGCCGATCTTGTAATTGTTGCCGTAGGCGTATCCCCTAACCCTATTGTTCCAAAATCAATAGAAGGTCTGGAACTGGGCCGCAAGAACACTATTGCAGTAAATGACCAGATGCAGTCCAACATTCCTACAATATTTGCCGGTGGCGATATTGTACGCGGTGGTGCAACAGTTATCCTTGCAATGGGTGACGGTCGCCGTGCAGCCGCTGCAATGGCAGACAAACTGCTTGGCAAATAAAACGGCTTAGCAAATAAGCATCAGCAGATTTGTGCAGCTTATAACAGAACATACAACAATATGTGCATGTGCAACAGGCCCCGTACAAGGGGCCATTGCCGTTATTAGGGTATCAGGTCCCGATGCACTTGGTATAACGGACAGCATATTCGTTCCACGCGGCAGAGAGACTGTGCCCGGCACACGCAGTTTACAGAATGCGGCCGGCTACACCATTCATTACGGAGACATCGTTGACAATAAAGACCAGATTGTTGACAACGTGCTTGTGAGCGTGTTCCGCGCTCCCCACTCCTACACCGGAGAAGACAGCGTTGAAATAAGTTGTCACGCAAGCACCTACATTGTACAGGAAATACTGCATCTGCTCCTTGATGCAGGCTGTTCACCGGCCCAACCGGGAGAATTCACACAGCGCTCCTTCCTTAACGGCAAGATGGACCTTAGCCAGGCCGAGGCCGTAGCCGATGTCATCGCATCGCGCAGCGCCGCAGAACACCGTATGGCAGAGAGCCAGATGCGCGGAGCATTCAGTGCCCAGCTTAAAGAGCTGCATGACAAACTGCTGAACATAACATCGCTTCTTGAACTTGAAATAGATTTCAGTGACCACGAGGAACTTGAATTTGCAGACCGCGGACAACTCAGGACCCTGGCACTTGAAATTGAAAGCGTAATAAGCCGTCTTGCCGGCAGTTTCCGCACAGGCAACGCTATCAAGAACGGTATTCCTGTAGCCATAATCGGTAAGACCAACGCAGGAAAAAGCACCCTTTTGAACGCACTTTTAGGCGATGACAAAGCAATAGTCAGCCCCATTCAGGGAACTACGCGTGACAGCATAGAAGATACCACTGTTATTGGCGGCGTAACATTCCGCTTTATTGACACCGCCGGCATCCGCTCCACCACAGACACCATAGAAGCACTTGGCATACAGCGTACCTTTGACAAACTGGACAAAGCGCAAGTGGTGTTATGGATGACAGACCGTGCTGACAATTCAGACTTTGAAGACAGTTCAGTTGCAGAACACAGCTCCGGCAAGCAGGTGCTGTATATCCACAACAAGGCAGATATGATGGCCTCAGTACCTGCCGATTATGGAAACCACCTTTTTATATCGGCCAAAGACGGCAAAGGTATAGAACGTCTGACAGCCGCACTGCTTAAGGTCTGCAACATTGCACAACTTGACCAGGACAACATAATAGTCTCCAACATTCGCCACTACCAGGCACTTACAGCCGCCTTGGAAGCCATACGCCGCGTCATCAGCGGCCTTGAAACCGCTCTTCCGTCTGACCTTATCAGCCAGGACCTGCGCCAATGCCTGTTCCACCTGGAAGACATCATGGGCAGCGTCACCACCCCAGACGTCCTCAGCAACATCTTCTCCCACTTCTGCATCGGCAAGTAGGATACATTCAACTACACGCAGATACAGCCTATCGTATTTGTAATACACTCAGTTGCAATAATTTGCTTTTGCATCTGTGTGTATCTCAAAAACAACCCATGTATTTGAAATGCATCTGTGTGTACGTGCTTTTGTCACAATATTACCAAAAGTTACCAAAACCTCAGCATCGACGAGATTCTGGGTGGAAAATACATTCTATGAACGAGCAGTATTTACTCAACTTTAACCTTATATCCGACAATTGATTAGCAATCTTTACTTCAATATAGAAATAAACGCTGTAATTGCTCGCATTTTGCTCAAAATGCGCGAGAAAATGATGGGAAAATGTTTCACAGAATCTCTTCGGTGGTGTTTTGTGGACCGGAACTCCTTCAAAGAGGAGTTAATTCGTTTTTGACTTGCCGAAGGAGTGAACCTAGAGTGCCAAGATTATGAGTTAAATATCGAATGGATGAACGACGACATAGGCAAGTGCGAGGACAAGAAACTCCACGATGAGAATGAGAATGTGTCAGTGAAAATCAAATAATAATACAGTGGAAGATATCTGCTGAGGCAAAGTCGTTAACGCGTTTGTTAATAAATATATAAGTTTTTTTCTTTTTAAGTATTTTATTATCTTTGCGAAGATACGGTTCGCAACAAGGAAGTATCTTTGTTCAGAAAATCAGAAAAGCTTATGCCAGCCAACAAAAATGCAGTAGTTAGATACAGAATCCTCGATGAGCTTCTTTCCGACCGCCATCATTACTACACGAGGAAGGATCTGCTTGAAAAATGCAATCAGAAGCTTGTCGACATGGGTTACCCTACTGTCTCAAAGCGCACAATCGAGCTTGATCTGTATGACATTGACACCGAGTTTGACGGTATATCAATAGACTGGGAACTCGTAGTCGGTGGAAAACATGTTGTACGTTACGAGGATCCGTCAATGTCAATTTTTACGAAGAAACTATCCGATGAAGAGATGACATTCCTAAGGGAAGTCTTGAATACACTTGGACAGTTCTCAGGGCTTGACAGTTTCGAATGGCTTGGCGCTCTTCAGACAAGGTTGAAAAACGAGGCCAAATCATCATCTGTCCAGGATAGTGACAGGAAGGCCATCATCTCGTTCAGCAGGAACTTGTACTTGAATACCGAAGAAGGCAGTCCGGTAGCGAATGCTCTTGCAGGTCTTTATTCGGCAATTTCAAACAAAGTGCCGGTGGAAGTGTCATACAAGAAATTCGGTCAGGAATCACCTTTGACGTATATCGTATATCCATACCTCCTCAAGCAGTATAATGACAGGTGGTATCTCATCTGCCAGCTTATTGATGCGGAAAGAGATTTCCTTATGAACTTGCCGCTTGACCGAATATACGGTTTCAAGGAAGAACCGGAGATTCCGTTCAAGGAGTGCTACTGCGACATTGATGAACGCAATGAGGACATAGTGGGGATCACCTATCATGATGACCGGCCGGTAGAGACCATTTTGTTTGCTATCCCGGACTATGAGGCTCCATATATCAATACGAAGCCTATCCACGGTTCACAGACCCTTCTTCCGGAAAGAGAGCATGAAAAACTGCGGAACAAGTATCCCTCCCTCAGCGATTACATTTTCTATACAATAACCTGTATCCCGAACCGTGAACTCCTTGAAGAATTATCTTCATTCAACAAAGGTATCATAGTCCTTCACAAAGGGCTTCAGAAAGAGATTTTTGAGAAGATGCAAAAGCAGGTGTGCATATATAATAGTATTAATAGACATTGACAACCCAATAATATGGAAAACATTCGTTTTGAAATTCATCCTCATAATGGATATCTCAATACCGATTTCATCATCTCAAACGATTCTCAGGAATCAGTTATGATTTTGGATGAGCATCTCGGTATAATCCATCCTCTTGTAAACCTGAGAGCCGGAGAAAAAGTACAGAAAAAGCTGGCCGCTGGGAAGCATAAGCTCTTCACGGAAGGACGGTCAATTCATGAAGAACTCGTCACCGTCCAAGATGCGATAAAGCTCGGAGGTGGCAGGGGGACTGGTGCATATACATCAACAATATCTCCGTGGGTTCTCATAAAGATGACGGACAGAATGTACTTCCATAACAATGAAACCGGGGCGGAGTATGTAGAAATCAATCTTGTTCCAGATGAGGTACAATATTTAAGCAAGGATTATCTTCTGTTCCATTCAAAAAGGAGTGGGTACTCTGTTTACTCCATACCTGCTTCCTGCATAATTATGAGCTCGGACGAGCAGCCTGTATTTTGCAATGATGTATGTTCCATACTCAAGTCCTCGACAAATGAAGTGGCATTCTTCAACATCATCTGCTATGACGGCAGATTATTAAAGTTCAATGTTGAAGATTGCAAAATTAATTCTGAGGCTGAAGAATTATATTGCATCGGAATCAACAAGATACAGATATTCTCACTTGCTACATTATCTCAAGTTGGCGAAATAATGTCTTCACTGCCAGTTGTCACAGTAATAGATCAAGGGTTCTACATCGGTAGGAATCCAAAGTATGTTTCATCACCATTTTCTATTTTTGATCTGCATTGTGGCAAAAACGAAAAAGTTGGGGAGATTCCCATATTCGGCGATTTGATAAAAATTGGTTGCGCCGAACTCATCCCCAAGGAAGAATTCGAACAGGCCAATGAAGTATACAATAACCTATGCAATTCGATAAGTGCTTCATCAAGGTCATTATTATCATTCCATTTCAAAGAGGTAACGCAGTTCAATTGCATAAAAGGTGAACTGTTTTATCGAATAAACGAATGCGAACTCACAGGAAATGGCATAAGGGAGACTTCCTCCTATATTTGCAAAGCAAACAGCGGGGACAAAATCGCCATTGATAAATCATCAACTGTCCATGAGTTCGGCTCCATGCTATGCGTTGACAACTATTCAAAAAAAAAGTTCATCAGTTCAGAAGGAACACTCCTGGATTTTGGGGAAACCACGTTAATAAAAGCCGGCAGGGAGATAGTAATGGAAACATCTTTCTCGGACGGAAGTAATAAGATAGTTTCCGAGAATGGGGCAATCCTATTCTCCGGTGCTTACGAATCCACAGTAAAGTTGATGGGCTCGTACCAAGATTCCAATATCCTGGCTGAATACGGATTCATTTCTATCAAAGGCGTAAGTGGGCACTACACCTTATTGAATCTGTTTGACAACAGCATAAAATGTTCTGATATTATCTCGTATTACAAATGTGGAGGGAGGTTGCTTATGCAAGACGCCTCCCGGATAATATATGCACTAACGCGCGAGGGCAAGATTAAAGAGCTACCTAAAGAATTGAATAATTACAACATAGTGCTTTCTATCTCAGACGATGCAGATTGCATAATTGCAGGCCAAAAGGATAGGTTTGGAAATGTCTTGGCAATAGATGAATACTTGTGGGACAAAACCGATGGGGCATATTCCCAAAAAAGTATACTCAACAAGATTTTTGACGCATCAATATACAAGAACGTTCTATTCTCTGGTGACGGGAAACATATAGTCTATTCAGATTCTGAAGGTGCATTTTCCTGCATGGATCTAAATGATGGGAGTGTGCAATGTTTTGACAACGAGAAATTCGTGCAGCATTTCAACGGATACCGTTCTGAAATTGTTTTTGCTGGTAACTCTAGTGCCAAGCCAAGAGTTATAGACCCTATTACAGGACAATATCTAGACGCGCTAGAGCTTTCTGAATACAAATTTTGTAGTCCCAATGGAGACCTGTTTATGGAAAAACCTGAACTGGATAAATGCGCCGTAGATGGGGTCGGGAATATCGACTATCATGACTTACGCACAAACAGCGGCGTCTCTGTCAAAGAATACAATGAAATAACTAGCGCATACAACATTCCCCCTATCAAAGAATCTGATGAGGATATGATAAGTAAACGCATTTCTTTCATGAAGGCCTATCCGTCCTTATTCACGAGTGCGGTTAATAAGAAGATCGCAGGCGTCAAAAGATGGAAAGATATCACAGTTTCCGAGTCTGATATAAGATGTTATACCGTTCCATGTGAGGCGCCACAAAGCCGTAAAGAAATTAATGAAGCGATATTGTATTTTGTAAGGTTCACAGATGACTTTTCCCAATATGTTATCAAACGAACAGAATATCTCGTTGTAAAGAACAGGCTATCTGGCCACAGTACTCGAATTACAATCGGTACTCCTCTATGGTTCCTAAATTATGTTTCGTTTTCATTTGATTCGAAATATATTGCCATTGCCGGAAGGTATCCCGATAATACTTTTGATCCACAAAGCGGCCAGTCAATTGGAGGTCTTTTCCTTCTATTCGACATAAACAATAACAGCATCATAGTTACCTCAACTGACACAAACGCTGTTTGGGTCTCTGCATTTACGAAGAAAGGGCTGATTGCATATTACGACTCAACACCAAGAACATTCTTGAGAAACGTAAAAGACCTTGACCCAATTGAAATCCGCGGACGAAATTTCCTGACTTTCAGTCCAAGCGGAAAGTACTTCGCCTTATCAGAGCAAGGATATATAAGATCAGGGAATAGCCAGAACAGACAATGGGGGCACCAGCCATCAACATCCGTATACCTCAGGTCTGCAGACGACCCGGGAAAAGAAATCTGCAGCTATAATGACCATGGATCGGGAATAGCTAATACTGGAACAAGAACTGTAAGCATGGTCGCTTTTTCGCATGATGACAAGCACCTTCTATCCGTGAGCGATGACGGTGTGGTGGTAATCAGAAATCTTCATCTTTGCTGATACAAATCGCGAAAATAGAATTCGTAAAAAAAGTTTACCTTTGCAACATACAAGGAAGGACTATATTCCATATATTTGTAACACATTAGGTCTTTGAAATATGCCTGTCACAAACTTTTGACTCAGTATGTCATATTTGACATGCACTGGCCTCAGGGGAACTTGAGGAATAACGTTAGAGCGTCATTTCAGATATTTCATATCTTATACTTCGTATTATGATGAAAGATGTCGAATGATATATATAATGTGAAATTGCATTTCATATACAAAGAAAACGAGTGCAGGCATATTTCAAACCTTTATTCCACGCATAGTTGATGACACAGGAACAGATTCGCAAAGCAATAACTGAAATCCATTCCAGCAAGGATTTGTTATTTCTCCTTAATTCTGTAAAGAAAGACATCTATGGGGAGAAGTACCATCCTTTCTGCTTGAAGCTCATCACCTACTACTGCAATCCTTCAAGAGCAACGAGGGCCTACAAGCATTTCAAGATAGCAAAGAAATCGGGAGGTTTCAGGGAAATCTCCGCTCCCACAAAAAGTCTGAAATCCATTCAGACATGCCTGAATGTGATATTCCAAGCACTCTATGAGCCATCGGACATTGCTCAGGGCTTTCTGCCGGGGAAATCAGTAGTTGACAACTCAGTGGTCCATAAAGGAATGAATTATGTCTTCAACACCGACATAAAAGATTTTTTTCCTAGCATTAGCCAGGCAAGAATATGGGCTGTATTGCAAATCCCACCGATGAATTTCCCCAGGGAAGCGGCAAATATAATTGCTGGATTGTGCTGCATGCGAGTCGAAAACGCAGAAGCATCCTGTGATGAAGATAGATTTAAATATGTTCTTCCACAAGGTTCTCCATGTTCACCTATTCTCACAAACATTGTGTGCCGAAAACTTGATCATCGGCTTAAGGGATTAGCAAAACGCTTTGATTTGAACTGCACAAGATATGCAGATGATATCACATTCAGCAGTTCCCATAATGTTTATCAGAAGGATGGCGAATTTATGATGGAGCTCCGCCATATTATCAATGATCAAAACTTCCGCATAAACGAAGGGAAGACAAGGCTTCAGGGGAAATCAATGCGCCAGGAAGTAACGGGATTGGTCGTCAATTCAAAAGTAAATGTCACAAGACAGTTCACAAGAGAACTTCAATCGTTGCTCTTCATTTGGGAACGCTACGGTTACGAAGCAGCATTTGCAAGGTTCAGCAATCATTACACAGCAAACAAACCCAATGACGTAATCATGGGAACTGACTATATGATCCATGTCATCAAAGGTAAAATGATGTACATGAAAATGATCAAAGGAAAAGACGATCCTTCATACCTACGGCTATCAAAAAAATTTGACTCACTGATAGGAAATAAGGCCGATCAGAATACCTGTGGCATTGAGCTGGTGTACACGATTTCAACCTTTGAAAAGGAATATCACACTTCAGTCCAATTCCAGTATAAAAAAGCAGACACAGACCATTCTCCCGAAAACCTTGGAGCTGTTACCAGGTTTCAGAAGAAGAATATTTGGGTGATTCTAAGTAAGTCATGCAGGAATAGTGTAGATTTAGTACTCAATGGCAAATCAGACCTTACTTTCAAGCAACTCAAGGAAAAATTCTATATTGTAAAGCAAACAAGAGCGAACGGAAAATCCTTTTGGATGATTGAAAATGGAGACCCTCGATTGTCACCTAGCACTACACAAGCGGATTTCATTGAAGAGAACGGGATTGCCCAACATAAACAGGCCAAGGGTAATGGTGCAGTTAATGATGTGGCCATATCTAGCGTCCTTCAAAAACTCATTGAAAATAATTTTACCAATCTTAGCATTTTATCTGAATGGGACAGGGAAAACAAGAACTAATTCATCTCCTTAATTTTGTAAAGCAGGTGTATTCTGACCCTGAAAATAAGGAGTTCATAGCCGGCCTTCAGGCAACAGTCCTAGAAGGAGACCTTGACATTAAAAAGGATATCAATGAAATCCGAGAAGCCCTTCAACTCCGAGGGAAGAACAGCCTTGATTATTCATTTGTCAAGGATGAATATGTTAGGAACCAACTTCTGGTCGATAATCTCAGGATGGAAAATGTTGCTCTGAACTTAACAATTAGTGATGATGAACGATTCCATTCATTCTGCATCAATGCTTTTCTACAGGTGGAAAATATTATGAACTATTACTATTCTGTAAGATATAGCAACGACATATCCAGCGTTTTATACGATATAGAGTACAATACACAAGCAGACAAATATCCTTATCGAAGAAATGGCCGCGAGGTAAATATTGGCGACATACCTATCTACAACAAACTTTCTGCCTTCTGCAACCAGTATTTTCCGTTTGATCCAAAAGCCGGGATATACGATTATACAAGCAAGAATCTGCAGACATTGCGAGAAATAAGGAACGACAACTTTCACCGCGGTGGGATGAAAGAGAACTTGCAAGATGTCAAATATCAAACAGAGAGTGACTATCGAAGAACATTGATCCGATTTGTTAACAAAATTGAGGAAATACTAAAAAACAACATCTAATATATATACTGTCGTGTTTCTGATGGTCTTTACCTCAATTTCTCTCTCTCCGTCAAATCGTACTGACGACCGTTCCTTGACAAGTCCCTTCCAGTCATTCCAGTAGCAGCATTCAACAAAGGCTGGAAACAAAATGCACTTTTGGGGAATTATATTATTATTTAAGATATCCATCGACATAAATATCTACATATTGCTGAAACCCCGGCGACTCCACAATCTTTATCTGGTCAGCAAGTCCCAGATAGAATCGGCAGATTCCGGCATAGTCGAATATTTCCGTGTCAAGTGGGTATGACTTCTCTTTCCTTAGCGCCGTACGCTGTTCCGGTTGCAAACCGGCATCGTCAGCATTGAGTACCAGTTCGCGCCATTCAAGGCTACCGGCAGGACTGTCCTGTAAACTTGAGTCAACTCTTAGCAGGGATAAGACATACAAGTAGTCAACCAAAATTAGGCAGAGTGAAAGAGGTTAATTCGAGAATACTGGGAGCAGTCAGATTAAGCGGGTCAGAAAGTGACACTGAGTACCAGACAGGACGCACACAGAACATCAGCCTTGCCGTTTCGGCAGCCGTGACATGCCAAGAAGTACAAAGCAGTGACGTACTGTTCGTGGAAATACGGCCTTGAACACGGGCATAGCGTGATGAAGAACGACATGGCCAGTCCCATCCCGACCAAAGGCTCCACAGTGGAAAGCCACGACCCAAAGGAACGGACAATATCAGATGCCGTCAGTGTCAAGCCAGCGTCTCCCCTCGCCGACCTGTTCCGACAGCAGACTGGAACATCAGAATAAAGCGGAAATAGAAACAGCAGAAGGAGAACGGAATTCAGACTTCAACCAGGAGAGCATCCTCGGGCTGCCTTGAGCGAGCAGAGGTGGAAAGCCCTTGAGTAACAAGAAGGAATTATCAGATAAAAGACACTTTTATTTCTTGATGCCATCAAAATACATCGCGAGTTAGGACATTTGCCGCGAAACTGGGTTACGAGAAATAATGTCAAACATTTAATCGCTGATTTACACATGGATAAAGATGGACAAGAGATAAAGAAGGAACTGGACAGGAGCATGATGATTAACTACTTCATCACGAATGCCATGTTTGAATCCCTTCCCAAAGGAAGCCGGGAAGAATATATCTCAGCAATAAGAAGAATATTCGAGCCGGTCATGCACATCTTCAATGAACCCCTTACTGACGAAGATTATGAATTTTTAGCTGACATGCCCCTCAGTGAAATTCTGAGAAATGTCGAATAGAACTATATACCGCAACTATGGACGAAATCGTAAAAATGAGGGATGTGAGGTTCTCTCCGGAACTTTTCATCAACTACAACAACCGCCGTATAGCGCTGATGTCTGCCAGTGTTGCGTTCCTTCGCAGACCGAGAGACATCAAAGAATATGTAGATATTTTCGCAAAATAGCGCAATTTTCTTTACTGTTGCCATTATTTTACATTGGACCGGGTGAATTTTGCACCGTAATTCAAAAATGACGAATAACTATGGTACAAGAAAATGTAAGTCTGGGCACTCTGTTACTTCAGAGCAGAATCGTGTTTATCGGTGACACGATTACCCCTGAGCTGTCGAACACGGTTGTATCGGCATTGCTCTATCTGGA
>JAKSIP010000008.1 GCA_024398715.1 Bacteroidaceae bacterium | reverse complement strand
CATATAGTTATTTATTAAATAATTTTTTTGCAAATGTAACAGAAAATAAATATCCGCAACAGCATATCTTGAAAATTACACTTTTAAACAGAGAGTCGATGCCCTTGCGCATGCTCACTGAATGCTGGCACATAAAGTACCTGGTGTTGTAGGAACGTTATTCGTCAAAGAAGAATACATCTTCCATGAAAGAGTCAATATCGCGGCGGTCTTTCTTTGTAGGACGCCCAGCGCCGGCATCGCGTTTGGAAAAAGTGGCCATGCGGCTCATTTCAAGAATATCGTACTGCTCTTTTGGAGTAATGTTTTCCATCAGATTGGGGACATCTTTTGCTCCTACACGGTTAACGGCAGGTGCAAGGACGCGAAAACGGAAAGTTACTGGAGGTTTTACAACACTGACCTGGTCTCCAACTGATACTGTTTTGGATGGCTTTACGCGCACATCGTTTATCATGACACGTCCTTTGTTACAGGCATCGGTTGCTATTGAACGGGTCTTGAAAATGCGTACTGCCCAAAGCCATTTGTCTATTCGTACCTGATCAGCCATTATCCCAATCCGGACGGTTTATTTGTTGTTGAACTGATTCATTGTGCGGTCTACGCCCTGGAGACAGAAACTTCTGATTATTTCTGTTGCAAGTTCTATGCGCGGTTCAAGCAGTGAGAGTTCTTCCTGATTGAATTTTTCCAGTACGAATCTGATCTGTTGCCCCATGGGATAATCGTTGCCTATACCGACACGCAACCGTGACCATTCTGTTGAACCAAGAACGGAAACAATGTTGCCCAGACCATTGTGGCTGCCTGCACTTCCTTTGCTTTTGAGGCGGAGAGAACCCATGGGAAGTGCCAGGTCATCGGATATGACAAGCAGGTTTTCCTGAGGAATGTTCTCTTTGTTCAACCAATAGCGTACAGCATTGCCGCTCAAGTTCATGAACGTGGTGGGTTTGAGAAGAAACAGCTGGCAGTTCTTGATGCTGGTCTCTGCTACAAAACCGTAACGTTTGTCTTGAAAAACAGCATTGGATGCCTTTGCAAAGGCATCCAACACCATAAACCCTATGTTGTGGCGGGTCTCGTGGTATTCTGTACCCGGATTACCCAAACCGACAATCAGATATTTCATTCAGCTATTTATGCTTCAGCATTTTCTGCAGCAGCCTCTGCAGCAGCACGTGTGGATGCAACGTGGCAGATTACAGCATCTTTTGCATTTACAAATTCAAGACCTTCAACATTCATGTCTCCAACCTTGATTGATTTGCCTATTGCAAGAGCAGTTACATCAATTTCCACTTTTTCAGGAATTGCTGTGTAGAGAGCTTTTACTTTGATATTACGCATGTTCAACTCGAGTTTACCACCGGCTTTAACACCAGCTGCAAGACCGTTGAGCTTTACAGGAACGCTCATGACAATAGGTTTGTCCTCTGTAATCTGGTAGAAATCTATATGAAGAATTGTATCTTTTACAGCGTGGAACTGGATTTCTCTCATAACTGCTTTAACTGTTTTTCCGTCAATTGTAAGATTGACTGCGTAGATATCCGGTGAATAAACCAGATTACGTACAGCTTCTGTTGTTACTTTGAATGGAGTTGCAACAGGAAGACCTTTCTCATCACGCTCTACACCATAGAGGTTGCATGGAATCATGTTGCTTTTACGAAGTGACTTTGCACCTTTCTTACCGAACTCGGAACGGCTCTGTCCCTGAACGTCGATTGTTTTCATTTGTGTTACTCTAAATTAATTGTTAATAATCAATTCACCATCACACTAATACACAGTTGTGAGGCCTGCTTTCAACAAGCGGGCGCAAAGTTATGAATTATTTTACTAATATCCAATAACTTTTTTCAGAATTCTATCTTTATGTCATCAGGATTGTCTGCCGGTATCTCTTCTGGAGATGATAGGGGCGCGGACTGCCGTTCTTCTTCCGATTGGGGTCCCAACCCTTCCTGAGAGTGCTCGTGAATAAACTTGATGGCGTTGGAAAGACCGTCAACGAATTTTGCAAAATCTTCTTTGTAGAGGAAAATCTTATGCTTTTCAAAAGTGACTTGCTGTGAATTCTCTTCCTCATCACTTACAATCTTCTTGCTCTCTGTGATGGAAAGGTAAAACTCATTTTTGCGCGTTTTTTTTACATCCATATAATAGATGCGCTTTCCTGCTTTGACAGGCTGTGAAAAATAAATGTCGTTTACCATATCCATTTAGTCTTTAGGGTTAATTGTCACAAATATGCAAAATATTATCATAAATTCAAAATAATTTACTTCCTTTTTATTATTTACTCCTGAAAAATATGACTATCTTTGCAAACGTTTTAAAGTTCATACTTTCTATTGAAATGATTAACCGGTCTCATATCAGACAAAAAGTGGTGCAAGTGGTTTATATCAATGCTCTTGACAAGTCCCAATGCAACATTTTGGATTCTCTGAAATTCTTGAACCAGAGCCTTGATTCAACATATAGCCTTTACAAACTGCTTCTGTATATTCCCGTTCTGGTACAGCGTTATGCTGTCAAATCAATAAATCATAGGGATAAATTTTCTCCCGGTCATGTTTTGATGAAAGAACGTCTGTTTGCGGGGAACATGGTTGTTGAACAGTTGTCCAGCAACTTGATTCTTGCCGATGAATTCGGACAGGAACTCCCGGAGTGGATTGGAGAAGGTCATTTTATTGCTGATGTTTACAACACAATTGTTTCCAGCGTAGCGTTGGAGAACTATCAGGCAAATTCTGCAGATTTGTCCGATGATGAGAAGTATAAGGCGGATAAGGACCTCTTGGTAAGCCTTTATAAAGAGTGTATGATAGACAATGCTGCAGTAGATACCGCCCTCGAGGAACAGAATATTTATTGGAATGAGGATAAGGATTATGTTGATTCTTTCATTTTAAAAACCATCAAGGGCTTTAAAAAGGAAAACGGGCAGATGCAGCAGATTCTGCCTATGTATTCGGAAAAAGAAACGGATAATTTTGAATATGCAGAGAATCTGCTTACAGATGTAATCAGAAACTTTGATGAATATACCGGTATGATTAACAGTCATATTGGCACCCAGTGGGAGATGGGCCGTATTGCTTTATTTGATACAGCTGTAATAGCTACCGGAATTTCTGAAATGAAAACGTTTCCTGAAATTCCAGTTGTTGTTACCATCAACGAATATGTTGAACTGGCAAAACTGTACAGTACTCCAAAAAGTTCTGCCTTTGTAAACGGTATTCTTGAGAATATCCGGAAAGAATTTGGAAAATGATTGATAACAGATAATTGAAATAGTGATGGCAAATTTTCTTTTTATTAATCCTGCAACAGGATTTATGTGTGAGTGTGAAATGAACAGTAATGTGATATCTACCGTTGATCTTGAAGAACCGGCTGCAGCACAGGGCGCACAAGGCGCTCCAAAACAGGGAATGGGTATCATATGGCTTGTAGTTCTTATGGTTCTCATGCTTGCCTTCATGCGTCCAAGAAAAGACAAGGAAGGAGATAAATTCCGCAACTCTCTTCAGGAAGGCCAGGAGGTGATTACCAGTTCAGGTATTGTAGGCACCGTCAAGTCTGTAGATGAATTGTTTGTTGTACTGGATATTAATCAGAACAACCGCATAAAAGTTGACAAACGCTATGTGAATCCTCTTCCGACACCGGCTCCTGTTGTTGAGAAGAAAAAGAAAAACAAAGAAGAAAAAAGCGAGAAATAAAATTCTTTACAGTTTGGTATGAAATTATACGGATTTGCCAGATTCAGGCAGTTCGTGTCTGATTTTTTCAGTGCTTTAAGAACTTTTTGGATTAGACACAAATTGGGCAAGAATATAGGAATGTTCATCCTTTTCCTGGCTCTTTCAACCGTGATTTGGCTGTCCCGTTCATATAACGCAGTTATTCAGAGAGAAATCCAGATTCCTGTTGTTGTAACGAATATCCCTGAGTATGTGCGCATAATTGAAGATATCAAACCCATACGCCTTAGCGTTTCGGGAAAGAGGTTTGCCTTGTCTGATGAGAAGAGTAACCGCATATCTCCAATCCGTGTTTCTTATCTGCTGTTTTCCCATGATTCCGTATTTGATAATCCTGAGGGATCACTGAGTGTTTCAATGCAATCCATTTACGATGCGATTATTGATCATTTGCCGCATTCCATGCGTATTATCGATATCTATTCGGATTCTCTCAGATTGTCATACCGTACATTGAAATATGTAAAACTCCCTATTGAGGCGCGCGGAACCTTTAAAAGTAACGACCAGTACAGGGTCGATAACCTTGTTTTTTCTCCCGATTCTTTAATTGTATTGGCTGAGAGAGAAATTGCGGATACTTTACGTGCATTGTATGTTGATGCCGGCAAATACCCCATAAATACAGACTCATCCGTATTCCGCGTTTCTTTGGGCAGTATGGGAACGGTTAAGATTCCTAATTTGCCCGTAGAGATGAAAGTCCTTGCATCCCAATATACGGAAAAACAGGTTACAGTAGGAATTGATGGTATTAACGTACCCAGGAAAACGTACCTGAAGGCTTTTCCATCGTCCTGCAACGTTATATTTTTTGTCAGGACGTCCCAGTACAATTTATATGGAGAAAAGGATTTCAAGGTTGTTATTGACTATAGGGAAATAGATGAAACTTCTGACAAACTCAGACTTAAGGTGGTGAAAAGCCCGGAAGACGTATATAATATCAGGCTTACACCGGAATTTGTCAGCTATCTCAAAGAGGAGATTTCTCTGTGATAAAAATTGGAATAACAGGTGGAATAGGCAGTGGAAAAAGCTTCGTTGCCCGGTTGTTTGCCGAACAGGGCGTTCCGTGCTATGATTGCGACTCCGCAGCAAAAAAGATAATGCTGTCTGATGCCGGAATTCAGGATTCTTTGCAGAAGCTGATTGGAATTCCGGTGGTGGACAACGGTGTATTGGACAAGTCTGCCATTGCCTGTTTTTTGTTTGCCAGTGCGGACAATGCCGCTAAAATCAACGGTCTGGTCCATCCTCTTGTGATTGATGATTTCAACAAGTGGTGTGCCGTTCAGAAATCTCCCGTTGTGGCTATGGAATCAGCAATTCTGTTTGAGAACGGTTTGGAGAAAACTGTTGATTATGTAATAGTGGTTGATGCTCCCCGTCAGGTATGTCTTGACCGTGCCGTCAAAAGGGACCATACATCTGTGCGGAAGATTGAAGAAAGAATGGATTCCCAAATGGATGCCGCAGAAAAAGTTTCCAGAGCGGATTTTGTTATTTACAATGGCTCCGGAGTTTCTAAAACGGATATAATTGGAAAAATTGATATAATTATTAAATCTATATTGTTATGTTGAGAACTATTCTAACAATTTCCGGTAAACCCGGATTGTTCAAGTTGATTGGACCGGGACGTCAGAGTGTTATTGTAGAAACTATTGACAGCGTGAAAAAGAGATTCAATGTGAACCGTACAGATCAGGTTGTGGCTTTGGACAATATATCTGTATATACAAACACAGAGGAATTCCCGTTGCGCAAGGTTTTTGCTTCAATTCAGGAAAAATATTCCGGTAAAAAGGTTGATATTGTGCCTTCTAAGGCCAGCAGTGATGAACTGTATTCTTTCTTTGAAACGGTTCTTCCTGATTTTGACCATGACAGGGTATATCCGTCTCATGTAAAAAAAATAATCCAGTGGTACAATTTGCTGATAGAGAATGAACTGACAGATTTCAGTGATCCTTCGGAAAATTCTGAAGGCAAAGCCGAAGGAGCAGATAATTCTGCAGAATAAACCGTAAGCAGATAGAATTAAGGGCGGGGCGTTATTTTTGCTCCGCCTTTCTTTTTTTTTTGAATGTTATTATATATAAAAATATTATTTTTATATTTGCATATTTGATTTATTTTGTATAATATTGCAGAAAAATTCAGACTGATATGGCAGAAACAGAAAAAGTTACAGTGTTACCGTCTGACAAGATGTATAACAGCTTTATTGATCCCAAGTATGTGCCTGTAGGTAAGGATAAATATTATATCCGCAATCTTCAGGTAAAGGCTCCTGCATCCGGCTGGCGCCATTTGACCAGCAAGGAAATTGAAGAGCTAGTCAAGAATGACAATACTGCAATGAGTTGGGATACCATTATGGTTACGGATCAGTTTGATCCCTCAATGGTAAAGAATAACAGGTTCTACGGGTATGTGCGTATTGGTCGGATAACAAGTAACGGTCTTCAGTATCATGATTTGAGATTGCCGTGCGGTATTACAAACAGTTCTATCCATTCCTGTGATATTGGAGACGATGTCGCAATCCATAATGTATCCTATCTTTCACACTATATTATCGGAGACCGTTGTATGCTGTTCAATGTTCAGGAAATGTCCTGTACCGACCATTCAAAATTCGGAAACGGTATTGTCAAGGATGGCGAAGACTCTGACACGCGTGTAAGAATAGAATTGATGAATGAGATAGGTTCACGTTATATTTACCCGTTTGACGGAATGATAACAGCCGATGCATATTTCTGGGCAAAGTTTACTGACGATGTCAAACTGACCGACAGTTTTGCCAAAATGACTCAGGATATGTTTGACAGCCGCAGGGGATATTACGGTACAGTCGGAGAGGGTAGTGTGATAAAGAATTCACTTATCATAAAAGATGCCAAAATAGGTAGTAACTGTTACATAAAGGGCGGAAGTAAAATCAAGAATGTCACAATCAATTCAAGTGAGCAGGAACCTACCCAGATTGGAGAGAATGTCATTCTTGTGAATGGTATTGTAGGCTATGGATGCAGAATATTCTATTCCTGCATTGCAGTAAAATTTGTTCTGTCAAGCCACTCGAATCTGAAGTACGGAGCAAGACTCATCAATTCTTTCATGGGAGAAAATTCCACAATATCCTGTTGCGAGGTGCTTAACAATCTTATCTATCCAGCCCATGAGCAGCATCATAACAACTCTTTCCTTATTGCTTGTGTCATAAAGGGACAAAGCAATATTGCTGCAGGTGCAACTATCGGTTCCAACCATAACAGCCGCACGAACGATAACGAGATTGAGGCAGGACGCGGATTCTGGCCAGGTCTTTGTACCAGTTTGAAACACAGCTGCAAGTTTGCATCGTTTACCACTATTTCAAAGGGAGATTATCCAAACGAAATAATCAATCCTTTTCCGTTTGCACTGTTGGTAAACAATACTACCTCCAATATGCTTGAGGTTATTCCTGCCTTTTCCTGGCTGTACAATATGTATTCTCTGGTCCGTAACAATTGGAAGTTTGAAAACAGGGATCAGCGTAAGTTCAAAGTCCAGAATATTGAATTTGACACATTTGCTCCGGACAGTATGGAAGAGGTTATGACAGCTCTTGCCTTATTGGAAAAATGGACCGGAAAAGCCATGGTTGAAAATCAGGGTAAGAATCCTCTTGATTATCCGGAAGACAGTTTGCGCCAGATTGGTCGCGATGCAATCAATAATGATAAAGAACAGGTTTCATCATTGCAGATATATGCGGAAGGAATGGAAAAATCCAGCCGTAAGACATTGGTAAAGAAAGTGACTAAGGCATATTCCGCATACAAAGAGATGGTCATTCATTATGCTGTCAAGAACATTGTGGCATATATGTCCGAAAATCTGAATGAATCTTTCAATTCTATGGCAGATATGCTTGAAGCGGAACCGTATTGTCATGAATGGCTGAATATGGGTGGTCAGATAATGAAATCATCAGATGTAAAAGCCATGCGCGACGGTATTGTTTCAGGAAGGATTTCCAACTGGAAAGAGATTCATAAGGAATATAATGTTATTTGGAAACGCTACCGTACGGATAAGTTGCGCCATGCCTATTATTGTCTTAAGGATATTATGGGGGTTAATGACCGTTTTTTATCTTCAGATTGGAATATGATTGTCAATTGCGGTATTGATGTCCAGAATCATATGGCAGAACAGGTTTATCTGACCCGTAAGAAAGATTATGAGAACCCGTTCAGAAAATCTACTTTCAGAAATGATGATGAAATGAATGCGGTGGTAGGAAGATTGGAAGACAATACCTTTATTGCATCCACAAATAGAAATACTGCCGATTTTGTAGAGAAACTTCAGAATTTGAAGAATAGAATTTGAATTATTAACTGTTAACTGAATATAGTATGAATTTAAAAGACAACAAGTATGCACAGTATGCACTGGTCCGCGAAATGATGGACACTGTTAATGTTGTAGCCGGTTTTAACCAGTCTTGCTCTAAAGATGTGGCAGCTCAGGTTGCAAAGGTAGGTCGTGCTTTTTTTACCGGTGAGGGCTCAAGCCGCATCTTTCCGGCAAAAAACGCGTTGCGTAAAATAAAAGAGTGGGGTCTTGATATAAATGGTCAGACGGATTGCTCATGGCAGGCTTCCATGTACAATCTTAAGAGTTTTGCCGTATTTCTTGCATCCAATTCCGGACAGACCAAAGAGGTGACTCTGCTGGCAAAGAAATTGTCTGAGCAGAATAACGCATGCCGTTTCGGTCTTACTGCCAATAATGATACACCACTTTCAAAATTCTGTACAAGTACCCATGTTCTCAGTTGCGGCTGGGAGCAGGCTGTTGCTGCAACCAAAAGTGTTGTTGAGCAGGCTATGTACTACGAATCTGTTCTGTGGAATATAGCTGGTATGGACAAATCAAAGGAACTTGCATCTGCAGCCGATGCCATTGAAAAAGCATTGACACTGCAGATTCCACAGGAATATGTTGAGTGGGTAAAACAGGCAAGTACCATTTATTTTGCCGGATATAACGATGGTGTTGCAGAGGAACTTACTCTCAAAACTAACGAAATCACTCGACGCAAGTCAGATTTTCTTGAGGGCACATATATGCTTCATGGCATTGAAGAGGTGATGAATGCCAATGACATAATCTTTATGGTTGATCCTATTGAGGGTGAAACTGAGAAAATCAAGGAATATCTTATAAAAGGTGCTGGTGTACGCGTTGTTGCCATTTCTGACCACCAGACAGAATTTCCTACCATTATTGTTCCGAATGCAGGAACATTCCAACAGTATGTATATTTATGTGTCGGTTGGAATCTGTTGGTTGAGATTGGTATTGCTACCGGTATGGATCTTGATCATCCGAATCGCGCCCGTAAGGTAGGCAATCAGTTCATTGGCTGATCAGACTCTCTGAATAAAAAAAAGACCTCAAAGCTGTAAAAACTTTGAGGCCTTTTTTTGTATACTGCTGAACTTTATTTTCTGTGGAAGATGTTCATATCCTGGATAGGACGGTTGTAGAAACCCTCGTCAAGTTTCTTCTTGACTTCCATGAATACGCTGATTGTACGCTCAACCTGATCCAGAGTGTGTGCTGCTGTAGGAATGATACGCAACATAATCTGCCCCTTCGGAACGACAGGGTAAGTAACGATTGAACAGAAAATTCCGTAATTTTCACGCAAATCAATAACTACGTTTGTACCCTGGCCCATATCGCCGTCAAAGTAAACAGGTGTTACAGGAGATTCTGTGCGTCCTATGTTGAAACCTTCTTTGCGCAAACCGTTTTGGAGAGCGTTGACAATTGTCCAAAGTTTTTCTCTGTATTCAGGATGTGTCTTGATTATTTCAAGACGTTTCATGTTGCCAAGAACAAGTGGCAGAGGCAGAGACTTTGCATAAATCTGCGAACGCATGTTGAAACGCAGGTGGTCAATAATTTCAGGCTCTGAACTTACTACACCACCAATACTTGCCATACTCTTTGCAAAAGCGTCAAAGATTACGTCAATCTGGTCAATTACGCCATAGTGCTCTGCTGTACCGCGGCCATTGGCACCCATTGTACCAAAACCATGGGCATCGTCAATAAGTATGCGGAAAGGATATTTCTTTTTGAGCTCAACAATGTCTGCCAAGTGACCAAGGTCTCCTGCCATTCCGAATACACCTTCTGTAATTACAAGAACGCCGCCGCCCTGCTCGTCTGCAAGTTTGCATGCATGATTCAACTGCTTGTCAAGGCTTGCCATATCGTTGTGCTGGAATGTAAAGCGTTTGGCAAGACTCAAACGCATACCGTCAAGAATACATGCGTGAGATTCGCTGTCATAAACAATAACATCTTTTCTTGATGTGAGCACATCAATGATGGAAATCATACCCTGATAACCAAAGTTCAGAAGGAAACCAGCCGGTTTGCCAACGAAACTTGAGAAATCTTTCTCAAACTGCATGTGGTATGTTGTGTTACCGGACATCATGCGGGCACCCATAGGAGCGCTGAGACCGAACTGTGCGGCAGCATCGGCATCGGCTTTGCGAACCTCAGGAAGATTGGCAAGACCAAGGTAGTTGTTCAAACTCCAGTTAAGCACCTTTTTGCCGTTGAATACCATTTCCGGTCCAATTTCTCCTTCAAGACGCGGAAACATAAAATAACCGTCACCAATGCCGGCATATTGTCCAAGAGGACCCGGGGTGGCTTTGATTCTGTCAAAAATGTCTGTAATCATATTGTTTATGCGATGTTTGTTTTTTTTATTTATTCCAAGGGCGCAAAGTTAGTGATTTATTTGCAAAATCCATTATTTGTGTCCTATTTATAAAGAACCTAACAAAAGAAAAAATAGTCCGAACAGAACAAGTATCAAATCTACAGCTTTGCTCTTGAGATTTTTTTCCTTGAATACCATGGCACCGAAAAGGAATGAGACAATTACGCTGCTGCGGCGTATCATGGATACAATGCTTATCATTGAATCGGCCTGTGTCAGTGCAAAGAAGTATGCGTAGTCTGCTGCGGTAAGGAACAGCGATATCTGCAGTATGCTCCATTTCCAACGGAAAGGGGTGCTGTTCCTGCGCTGCGGATACCATAAGACAAACAGCAGCACTGTCATTATCAGCAGTTGGTAGTAGTTGCTCCATGCCTGTACGAACATGTTGCTGAAACGCCCCATCAGGTATTTGTCATACATGGCGCTGACAGCTCCCAGCAGCGTAGCAAGTATGGTGCAGATAATCCATTTGTTGCGTTTGAAATCTATTCCTTCCTTTTTGCCACTGACAGACAGCATGTAGAATGATATTACTGCTATGATTACGCCAATCCATTGGTAGAGGTTCAGCTTTTCCTGAAATATAAGCAGACCGCCAAGCAATACCAGAATGGGGCGGGTTGCGTTGACCGGGCCGTACAATGTAATGGGTAGGTGTTTCATACCGAAATATCCGCATACCCACGATGCCAGCACAATGCTTGCCTTGACAAATACGTGCAGGTGCATCTGTAACGTACCGTCCGGCAGGTAGAACAATGTGTTGTCCAACCAGCCTGTAGTGTGTGAAATAATAAGAAACGGTGTCATGAGTACGCTGCAGAACAGCGTGTTGAACCATAACACCGGCATGACCGCATTATTTTTCAGCGCGCTTTTCTTGGACACATCGTATATGCCAAGAAAAGCGGCTGATAAAAGAGCTATGTAAACCCACATTTAGAATTGTACCTTTACTCTGTTTCCTGTGTAATTTTTGATTTCTTTGACAGAATCTATTTTTCCTCCTGCAACAAAGATCTTGAAATCCTGTGTGAAATTGTCTGTGTTATGCTTTCCGGTAATGGTCAGTGTACGTTGCTTGTCGTTCCAACTGAAAAGGGTAGTGTTGTATTCCCCTTTCCTGTAATCATAGTTGTCCTCGTAATCCTGATATAATGTAAAGGTGAAGTCAGCTCCCGGATATATTGTAACATATTTGCATTCGTATTCACGGTCACGTGCGTATTCCGCATCGATGGTGTTTGCAATTACCATTGAGCCTCCTTTTGCAAAAACAGGAATCTTATCAAGTGTTGCGGCTGTTGTGACTGTCTGTCCACCTTTGTATTTTTCCCCTGTCCAATAATAGTACCATCCTGCTTTGTTATCCGGCAGATATGTATCCCACTGGGTTACGCTGGCTTCTGTGATAGGATTGACCAGCAATGACGGACCGAACATGAATTCTGTCTGCTGTGCAATGGCGGTGGCATCGTCTGTAAAGTCAAACAGAAGCGGACGCATCATTGTGTAGTCATTTGCAGAAACCTGATATGCCAATGAATAAATGTATGGCAAGAGAGTATAGCGCAGGCGTATGTTGTCTATGAAAATGTTCTTTGTCTGTTCACTGTAACGCCATGGTTCTGTCTGGCTCATATAGCCGTGAACACGCATGAACGGTAGGAATACCGATGCTTCAATCCAGCGCAGCATACGCTCCTGATATTCCTGACTGTTGTATTGGTCGCCGGGACGGAAAAATCCGCCTGCATCGTAAGTCCACCAAGGCTGGCCGGTGGCCATAAGGCTGAGACCACCTGCAATCTGACGGCGCAGTGTTTCCCAGTCATTGCCGACATCGCCTGACCAGTTGATTGCTCCGTATTGCTGGAGACCCGTAAAGCCGCTGCGTGTAAGAATCATTGGACGGCGCCCGGAGTCGTCTTTCAGAAGACCGTTATATACGGAACGGTTGACCATGTTGGGGTAGAGATTGCGGACAACATCGCCGTCAAGCGTGCGGTTTGCAACCTTACGTCCGTGCAGATCATCGTTTTCGGGCTCTGTAGCGTCCTGCCACCATCCGTCAAGATCTGAAATACCCAGTATCTTTGTACTTGAATTCTGCCAGTAGAAGTCTGCGGCATCCTGATTGAAGAAATCTATCCAGTCCGTACGGTCAATGTAATAGTCTTTTTCCTGCATCTGTTTGCCAAGCGCGGAGTTCTTGTCAATCTTGGACCAGACGGAAAGCATGAAACGCATGTTCATGTCATGCAACTCTGTTGTCATTTGTCTGGGGTCAGGATATTTGTCCTCGTCAAACTGCATGGCATTCCATCCGTACTTGCCCCACCATTGCCAGTCCTGTACAATCACATCTACCGGAATGTTGCTTTCTCTGAACTGTCTTGCGTTTTCTAACAGTTCTGCCTGAGTGTTGAAGCGCTCGCGGCAGTGAATGTAACCAAGTGCATATTTCGGTAACATCGGAACCTGACCTGTCAAACCGCGCATTGTGCTGATGAATTCATCGGGCTGGCCTGAAATAACCGTATAGTCAATGCCGAATGCAACATCGCTGGCAAAAGTTGTTGTGTTGTCCACTTTGTGCAGATAAACAACAGGGTGGTCTCCGTATGAACCCTGTACGGTTACAGTATGTGTACCGGCTTCAAGTTCTGTGATAAGTGATGTGGTAGGCGGCAACCATGTGTTGTTGACATCGGTAAGAACTTTTCCGTCAATCTCAAGATGGTGCTTGCGGCCCATTGACTGGCCTACATCAAGAAGAATGGAGTAGGAACCTTTTTCTTCTACTGTAACCTCTCCTGTAAATGCACCGAACGAACGGCGTTCGCGGCGGTTACCGGCTGTTCCTGTTGCGTTGACATATACAGCTTCGCTCTGTTCTCCTTCCTGTGTAAGTTCCGCTTTAATGTTTCCAGGGTTGAATTCGGTCTTGCCATAGTTGTTCCAAATAAGACCGTAGCCCTTGTTCGAAAGTATGACAGGAATGGAAATCTGGGTGTTGACCTGAGTCAGACGGCGCTGCAGTCCGCGAATATTGGTATATCCGTCCTGAAATTGTCCCAAGCCGGTAATGAACTCATCTTTTGGAGATTTGAAGCTTATGCTTACAGACTGGTAATTGCCGTTCTGTCCAATTGAGCGGCTTCCCGGCAGTTCTGTCAGCAGATCTTTGCCTGTCTGATTGTAGAATTGTATGCTTTGTGTTGTCTTGTTGTAGCGCATTGATATGCGGTCACATATCAGAAATATGTCCGTTTTGGTCTCCTTGACTATGTAATCGTTGAAACTTTTCTGTGCCAACGGACCCGTATAGACATATTCGTCCAGATTGTTTTTCTGTTTCAGGTATTGTACCCGCAGGGCATTCTCTGCCAAAGGTGTAACAACAAGACGTGTGTCATTGTCCAGTAAAATACCATCTTTCGTGTAGTAATTTTGCGGTAGCGCAAACAGATGGACTGTGCTAGTAAAAGCAATTGCAAAAAATGCAATAGACGTTTTTAAAAAGGATAGTTTCATGTTTCTGTAAAAATTAAATGTATTTTTTGTTGCGAATATACTTAATTTTTGTGTATGTTTGTAGATGTCATTACACAAATATAGAACTTGTTTATATGAAAAAAATTTTCTGTTTGAAGGTGTTCCTTTCATTTCTTGCTTTTTCTCTTGGCTGTAGCCTCAGTGCAGATGCAAAAAGCTTTGTAAAAAAAACCGAGGGTGATTTATATACAATTACCTGCGGAAATGCCGTTATGACCGTTAATCCGGCCCAAGGATCCAAAATTGTTTCTTTGACCTTGGATGGCAAAGAGGTCCTGGCCCAGCACAAATCTCCTTTCAACAACAATGATTACGGCGCAACTTTCTGGCCAAGCCCCCAGTCAAACTGGAACTGGCCTCCAATTGCCACATATGACAGGAATCCCTATACCGTGGTGGACGATACCAAAAGTCTTGTCTGTGTAAGCGGTCTTGACAGCAAGTATCCGTATCGTTTTACCAAAGAGTTTATTGCCGATGCCAAACGCGGTTGCTTTGAGATTATCTATTCAATAAAAAATGAAAGCGATGCCGATGTCAGTGTGGCTCCATGGGAAATAAGCCGTGTGCCAGGTGCCGGACTTATAGCAATAGGGGCTGAAAAAGAGTATATCCATCCGTTGGATGTAATGCCGTTCCAATTCAGCGATGGTGTGGCATGGATTCCGTTTGAACCGTCTCCCAAACAGAGAAAAGCATTCTTCAACGGCTCCGGTTGGCTGGCTTTTGTCAACAACGGAATACTTTTCCTTAAGACTTTCCCCGATGTTGACTTTGGCATGACTGCTCCCGAACAGGAGGAAGAAGAGGTATATATCAATGAGAATACCACATTCATTGAATTGGAGAATCAGGGCGAATATGTCTTGCTTGCACCCGGTGCTTCTCTTGATTGGACTGTACGCTGGTCTGTTTCTTATGTAAATGAATCTGAACCAGGAACTGCACTCAAAGCCGAAATTGACAAACAATTGAAAAAACATAAATGAAACATAGCGCGCTTTTCCTATTAAGTTTCCTGCTGCTGGTTTCCTGCAAACCCAAACAGACTGTAACAAAGGTTGATCCTATGCTTCTGGATACTGTCATTGTTGACAGCGACCAGTATGTACAGTTTGAAACAACCAAAGGAACGTTTGTAATACAACTGTTCAGGGAAACGCCTTTGCATCGTCATAATATGGCCATTCATGCCAAATATGGCAAATATGACGGACAATTGTTCTTTGGTGTGGAAAAGAAATTCAAAATCCAGTGCGGTGATTTGAATTCGCGCGGTGCCGCACCAGGTGTAGCATTGGGCGTCAATGAAAAAAACGATACCATTCCCGGAGAAATAAATGTAAGCCGTTTCTATCATAAACGCGGTGCGGTGGGTCAAGCCAGTCTGAGACAGGTTGAACTGTCAACAAGTCAGCAGTTCTATATTATTACAGGCCGTACAAGTACTCCATCGGACTTGAAGCGATATGAGGAAAAAATGAACAAGCGTTTTCACAAGTCTGTGAAAGATTCTCTTACAAAACCCTATTCCAAACAGATATTGGAATATCGTCAGAAAAAATACAACAACAAGATCAGCGTACTTAATGACAAACTGAATAAAATGGCAGATTCCGTTATCAGTTCGCGTGGTGGAAAGTTCTCATATTCAGCAGAGCAGATAGAAGAATACGGAAACATAGGCGGGGCTGCCAATCTTGACGGGTATTATACAGTATTCGGCCAGGTTGTTGAAGGTATGGATGTAGTTGATGAAATATGCAACAGCCGTGTTGACAAGAATCTGCGTCCTACGCCCGATGTGAAAATAATCAAGGCAACACTGCTTGAAAGCTATAAATGAAAAAAAGGTCCGACGCGTTTGTGTGGGACCTTTTTTTAGTACCTGTCAGGCTACATGAGATGCGCCAGATCTTCTTCTGTCATATTCTCTTTCAGAATACCCATTGCTGCGGTAATCTGCTCGTTCATACGGTCTATCGAGGTTAGTGTTTTTGCCAGTTTTGCATATTGCTCGCTATCGGGCGGAAGCATGGCAAGAACAGAATTTACCCTACTCAGAACTATGGATAGCGGAGAACGGATGTTGTGTACCGTATTAAATGCCTCAATCAGCTTTTCATTTACCATAACCGATATTTTTTTTACTTTAATAAGTTGTGCAAATATAGGCTATTTGTTGCAATAAAAAAAAGAAACCGATAAAAATCAGTTTCTTTTTATAGTTGCGGAGGAAGGAATCGAACCCCCGACCTTTAGGTTATGAGCCTAACGAGCTACCGCTGCTCCACTCCGCGATGTTTCCGTTTGCAAAGGTAGGCCTAATATTTTAACAAACAAACTTTTCATGTTTAAAAAAACAAAAAATAACTTAAACGAGCGCGATGTTGCATTTTTAAGCATAATAAACTACTTTTGCAATGCTGCAAACAGAATATGTATGACCAAGAAAGAAACAAACGAGACTATTGTTGAGGCCGCGCGTATCCTTTTCAATAAGGACGGAGTTGACAATGTTACAATGGAGAATATTGCGCTTGCCAGCGGAAAAGGAAGACGCACCGTATATGCTCATTTCGGCAGCAAATACGATTTGTATCATGCTGTCTGTGAGCATGAGGTGAATATCATTATTGCCGGTTTGCAACAGATAGCATCAATGCCGTTGCAACCTCAAGAGAAAATTATTGCTCTTCTGTTTGGCCGTTTCAGACTCCTGAAAGATATGGTGAACAGAAACGGTTCATTGCGAACACATTTTTTCAGAGATATTCTGCAGGTAGAGCATGTCCGCAAATCTTTTGACGAAAAAGAACGGACTCTGTTGCTTGGCGTAATACTGGAAGGCAGGAGCAAAGGCGTTTTCAAAGTTCCGAATCCTAAAATGACTGTAGAAATGCTTCAGTACTGTATGCGTGGCTTTGAGGTTCCGTATATCAAACGTTCTTTGCACTATAATGCCAGCAGTGAGGAGTTCAATGCCGAACTGAAGAAAATAATTGCCACGCTTTTGAATATAATGGACAAATAATAATAAATTGGATATGGATGTGAATTTTAACGGTAAAGTGGTACTTGTTACCGGCGGAACGCGCGGAATAGGATATGCAATGGTCAAAAAGTTTGCCGCTGCAGGTGCTGATATAGCATTTACATATGTAACTTCAGGTGGCAGGGCAGAAACGGTAGAACAGGAACTTGCCGGGTATGGCGTGAAAGTCAAATCCTATAGGTCCGATGCCGCCAATTACAATGATACTCTGCAACTGGTCAATTGCATAAGACAGGATTTTGGACGTATTGATATACTGGTCAATAATGCCGGTATTACGCAGGATACGCTTATGCTGCGTATGAAAGAGGATGCCTGGGACAATGTGATAAACACCAACCTGAAATCAGCATTCAATTTTATCAATGCATGTTCTCCAATTATGCTTTCACAACGTAGCGGTTGCATTATTTCCGTTTCGAGCGTTGTGGGTCTGCATGGAAATGCGGGACAGTCAAACTATGCCGCATCAAAAGCAGGCCTGATAGGCTTGTCAAAGAGCGTAGCGTTGGAACTGGGCTCACGAGGAATACGCTGTAATGTAATTGCCCCGGGTTTCATTTCTACCGAGATGACCCGGAAACTGCCTGAGGCGGTGTTGGCAGAGTGGAATAAGAAGATCCCGTTGCGCCGTGCCGGAAGTACTGACGAGGTTGCATCGGTGGCACTGTTTCTGGCATCGGATCTGGCATCGTACATAACCGGGCAGGTTATTACTATTGACGGCGGAATGAGCATGTGATGCGTTATGGAGGTATTGTACGAGGATAATCATATCATTATTGTTTCCAAGCGGAGTGGAGAGATTGTGCAGGGTGACAAGACTGGAGATACTCCGCTGTCTGAGACCGTTGCGGCATATCTCAAGGAAAAATACGGTAAGCCCGGAAATGTTTTTGTAGGTGTGACGCATCGTCTGGACCGCCCGGTGAGCGGTATCGTTCTGCTGGCCAAGACCAGCAAGGCTCTGGAACGCCTGAATGAAATGTTCCGCACCAACCAGATCCACAAGACTTATTTGGCCATTGTAAAGAATACGCCACCTGCGGAGCGTGCCCAACTCAGACACTATATTGTGCGTAACGAACAGCTTAACCGTTCCCGGGCATACGATAAAGAAGTTCCAGGCAGCAAACTGGCTGTTCTTGATTATGAGCATATTGCCAGTTCAGACCGCTATCATCTGCTCAAGGTGCATCTGCATACCGGCCGCCATCATCAGATACGTGTGCAGCTGTCAAAGATAGGATGCCCCATAAAGGGAGACCTGAAATACGGTGCAGAACGCTCCAATCCGGACGGCAGCATATCGTTGCATGCCCATAACATTCAGTTTGAACATCCTGTTTCCCATATTCAGATCGATGTGACCGCCCCTTTACCGCAGGAAAATCTGTGGCAATCTTTTGCCGCCTCCCTTTAAGTGTGGCGGTTACTGTTCCGGGACGATGCCTAAGAAGCAGAGGGGGGCGGTGCCGTTGTTGATAAGGGTGTGACTGTGACCTTTGGGACAATAGTGGACGGTGCCTGCTGATACTGGTTCTTCAATACCGTCGCAAATGGCAACACCGGAGCCGCTTTGCACAAGAATTACCTCGCAACTGGTGTCGTGGGTGTGGAGGCCGATTGATGCACCCGGCTCAAGTCTGGCGCTTAGCATACGGCATTTCCCGTCGAAAAACATTTTTGCCTCCAATGATTTCTCTCCTCCCTTGAAGTTGGGAAAACTCTTCTCCTCAATATTCTGAAAATCTACTGTCATATCTTTGTTGTTTGTTATTATGTTTCTGTTTGTGCGAAGGTACTGCTTTTAGTGCAATAATTGTTTTTTTTACAGTATCTTTGTAGTCTTAATTGTATTTTGTGTTCAATTTAATATTAAAATTATGGATATTACATTGCTTGTACTTGCGGCCGGTATGGGAAGCCGTTATGGTGGACTGAAACAGTTGGACAAACTGGGTCCCAGTGGTGAAACTATTATGGATTACTCAATTTTCGATGCCATCCGCGGCGGTTTTACCAAAGTTGTTTTTGTAATCAGAAAAGATTTTGAGGCCGATTTCCGTGCGCAGGTATTGTCCAAATACCAAGGAAAAATCAAGACAGCTGTAGTTTTTCAGGATATCCATGATCTGCCTGAAGGATTTACATGCCCGGCCGAAAGAACAAAACCGTGGGGAACAAACCATGCCGTTCTTATGGCAAAAGATGTTATTGACGGTCCGTTCTGCGTAATCAATGCCGACGATTTCTACGGACGCGATACATTTGCCGTTATGGGCAAGTTCCTGAAAGAACTGCCGGCTGGTGCAAAGAACACATATTCCATGGTCGGATTCAGAGTATCCAACACTTTGAGCGAAAACGGAACAGTATCGCGTGGAGTTTGCACAACCGATGCTGACAATTATCTGCAGGGCGTAGTTGAACGTACCAAGATTATCAGAAAAGACGGACAGGTTGTATATCTTGACGAAAATGAAAATTGGGTTGCAATCCCTGACAATACACCTGTTTCAATGAATGTGTGGGGCTTTACTCCGGATTATTTTGAATATTCAGAGAAACGTTTTGTAGAGTTCCTGCAAAAGGATATCAATACTCCCAAATCCGAATATTTCATACCTATTATGGTCAATGACCTTATCCGGAGCAAAAAGGCAACTCTCAAAGTGCTTGATACCACATCGGTATGGTTCGGTGTAACTTACAGTGAGGACCGTCCTGGTGTTGTTGAACGTTTTGCCAGCCTTGCGGCAAGCGGTGAGTATCCTTCCAAATTATTCTAATAACAGAACAGAAACGTGCTTAGCGTAGAGAATCTTAAGGTTGAGTTCGGTGTAAAACCGTTGTTCCACGATGTCAATTTTGTTGTTAATCCAAAGGAACGTATTGCTCTGGTAGGAAAGAACGGGGCAGGCAAATCCACTATGCTTAAGATTCTTGCCGGATTGCAGCAGCCTACCGGTGGAACCGTATCCATGCCTAAGGATATGGTAGTTGGTTACCTTCCGCAGGTTATGAAGATAGCCGATACGTGTACTGTGCGTCAGGAGGCTGAAAAGGCTTTTGCCGGTATCATTGATCTGAAAAAGAGGGTAGAGCAGCTGAACAATCTTATTGCAGAGCGTACGGATTATGAATCCGGTGAGTATGCCGCTCTGATTGAAGATTTCACTGCACAGAGTGACCGTCTTGAAATGATGGGCGGAGACAATTATGCCGTAAAGGTTGAGCAGTCTCTTCTGGGACTGGGCTTTACCCATGCCGATTTTGACCGCCCTACCAAGGAGTTCAGCGGCGGTTGGCGTATGCGTGTGGAACTTGCAAAGATACTTTTGGCATCGCCCCAGGTCCTATTGCTTGACGAGCCTACCAACCACCTTGACATTGAGAGTATCCAGTGGCTTGAGCAGTTCCTGCAGCGTTCCGCTTCCGCAGTGATTCTGGTCAGTCATGACAGGGCGTTTGTCAATAACGTTACAACGCGCACCATAGAGATTACCTGCGGAACAATCAATGACTATCGTGTAAAGTACGATGAGTACGTGCTTCTGCGCGATGAACGCCGCGAGCAGCAGCTCAGAGCGTATGAGAACCAGCAGAAAGAGATAGCCGATGCCAAAGAATTCATAGAACGCTTCCGTTACAAACCCACCAAGGCCGTTCAGGTCCAGAGCCGTATCAAAGCGCTTGAGAAGATTGTCCCCATAGAGGTTGACGATGTTGACAACAAGGTCATGCACCTTAAATTCCCGGCAGCAGTCCGTAGCGGCAACTGGCCTGTAATATGTACCGATGTCACCAAAAAATATGGTGACCTTACAGTATTCAGCAACGTTACACTTACTATCAGACGCGGTGAAAAAGTTGCGTTTGTAGGCCGCAACGGCGAGGGAAAATCAACCCTTGTGAAATGTATCATGGGAGAGATCCCTTTTGACGGGAAACTGGAAATAGGACACAATATTGAGATTGGCTATTACGCCCAGAACCAGGCACAGCTGCTTGACGACGAACAGACCGTATATCAGACAATTGACAATATTGCCGCAGGACCAATCCGTACAAAGATAAATGATATCCTGGGCTCTTTCATGTTCGGTGGCGAGGCTTCTGAAAAGAAAGTCAAGGTGTTGAGCGGTGGTGAACGCAGCCGTCTGGCAATGATACGTCTGCTGCTTACACAGGCCAACCTGCTTATTCTTGACGAGCCTACCAATCATCTGGATATGGCATCGAAAGATGTGCTTAAAGAGGCTCTGCTCAGTTTTGACGGAACGGTGATTCTGGTAAGCCATGACCGCGAATTCCTTGACGGTCTTGCAGACAAGGTTTTTGAATTTGCTGACGGTCATGTTACGGAACATCTTGGCGGAATATATGACTGGCTGCGCAAGAAAAACGCCCAGAATGTGGCTGATATAGGAAAAAATAAAACAACCGTCACAAACAAACCTGTAGAGACACCATCTGCCGTCGGGAAAGACAACTACGAGGCAAAGAAACTGGCAGACAAAGAGAAAAAACGTCTGCAGCGCGCCGTTGGGGAGTGCGAGAAACGTGTTGATTCCATTTCTGCCCAGATAAAGGAACTGGAAGGGTGGATGTCAACGCCACAGGGGGCCAACAACCAGGAAATGTTTGTCGAGTACGGCCGTCTGAAAGAACAGTTGCAGAAGGCTGAGCAGGATTGGGAACAGGCAATGATGAAACTGGAAGAACTCCAATAAGCATATGAAAAAGGTATTGTACATATTATTAGCTATACTGACAATGGCAAGTTGTAAAAACAGTGTAAAAGATCCGCGTCTGGCAACTCTGGACAGCGCGGTAAAACCGGGCGATGATTTCTTCGGGTGGGTGAACAACGATTGGATAAAGAATAATCCTATTCCTGCCGAATACGGTCTTATCACACATTTCATAAATATGTCGCTGGAGAGTTATGACAAACTGCACGGGCTGGTAAAAGAGGCTGTGGCAGTTCCAGCTGAAAAGAAAACTCACAACGGACAGTGCATTGCCGATATCTATACCATGTATCTTGACTCCGCACGCCGCGATATGGAAGGTGTGAAACCGCTTATGCCATATTTTGAAAAGATTGACCGTGCCGCCACAAGCGGCGAACTGCAGCGCATTGCAATAGAACTGCAGCGTATTGGTGTCTCCACTTTTTTCAATTACTATATCGATGCCGACGAAACAAACAGCAGCATGAATATCCTGTCTTTCATTCAGGGCGGACTTTCCCTGCCGCAGAAAGACTATTATGAAAAGAGCGATACGAACAACATCAGGATACAGGACAAATTCAAGGAGTATGTACAGCAGTTGCTTGAATATGCCGGCTATCCGGCAGAAAAAGCATGCAGTGCCGCTGCCACGGTTCTTGATATTGAAACACGCATTGCAGATGCCTGGCTCAATACTACCGAACAGCGTATTCCAGAACTCAATTATCATAAAATGGGCATCGGACAACTTGAGAAGGAGTACGGCAATATAGATTGGAACACCCAGTTTGACCTGTTGGAGATTAAAGAGAATAACGTTGACTCAGTAAATCTGGCCCATCCCAAGGCTTTTGCTTTTATAAACAGACTTGTAAAGACCGAACCGCTTGAGAATCTTAAAGAATATGTCAAGTGGCATGTGCTTAACAGTTACGCCACATATCTTGACAGCAAGTGCTATGAAATGCATTTCGACTTCTACTTACGCACACTGCAGGGTGCCGATAAGATGAAAGAACCCTGGCTGCGAGCCGTGATGGTTGTTGACGATATTTTCGGTGAGGCATTGGGACAGCTTTATGTGCAGAAATATTTCCCGGCTAGTTCAAAGGAGAAGATGGAGCATCTGGTTGCAAATCTAAAGAAAGCTTTTGCCGCCCGGCTTGAAAACGAACAGTGGATGAGTGCGGAAACACGTTCTGCAGCACTTGAAAAACTGGACGCATTCCGCTCAAAGATAGGCTACCCGGAAAAGGTGAAAGATTACAGCAAACTGCAAATTGATGCATCGTTGTCTCTGGCCCAGAATATTATGTCAGTAAATGCCTTCCTGCTCCAGGACCAGATTGATCTTTATCTTGGCAAACCTGTTGACCCGGAGCGCTGGTATATGACCCCGCAGACAATCAACGCATATTACCAGCCTACTTCCAACGAGATCTGTTTCCCTGCCGGAATACTGCAGTATCCGTTCTTTGACGGTGAGTACGATGCCGCCTTCAATTACGGAGCCATAGGCGTTGTGATTGGTCATGAAATGTCTCACGGTTTTGACGATCAGGGCTGCCAGTATGACAAGAACGGAAATCTGAACAACTGGTGGACAGACAGCGACAAGGAGTTGTACAATCAGCGCATTGATGTTTTGCGCAATTTTGAAAACGGGATAGAAGTCCTGCCGGGTCTGTTTGCAAACGGCAGCTTTACATTGGGCGAGAATGTTGCAGACTTGGCCGGAATGACCATTGCATACGATGCTTTCCAGCTGGCATTGAAAGAGAATCCGCTGCCTGTGATTGACGGCTTTACGCCGCAGCAGCGTTTCTTCATTTCTTATGCAGGAGTGTGGGCATCGTCCCATAGGGAACAGGAAATACGACGCAGGGTCATTACCGATCCGCATCAGCTTGGGCGCTGGCGTGTAAACGGCATTGTTCCGCAGATAGATGCATGGTATGCCGCTTTTGACATCAGTCCTGAAGATGCCTTATACATTGAACCGGACAAACGTGCCCGCATCTGGTAACCCAAACAATAGAAGACGATGCCATTAAAATTACCCGACAATCTGCCTGCAGTCAAACTTCTTAAGGAAGAGAATATCTTTGTAATGACCAACAGCCGTGCATCCAGTCAGGATATACGTCCGTTGCGGATTGTTGTGCTGAACCTGATGCCGGTCAAGATTACAACCGAGACCGATCTGGTACGTCTGCTCTCAAATTCTCCGCTTCAGATTGAGCTGAGTTTCATGAAAGTCAGAAGCCATACGTCAAAGAATACTCCGATTGAGCACATGATGGCCTTCTATGAGGATTTTGAGAAGCTTAAAGAACAGAAATTTGACGGCTTTATTGTTACCGGTGCGCCTGTTGAGCAGATAGAGTATGAGGATGTGAACTACTGGAATGAGTTGCAGGATATCTTTAACTGGTCCCGCACTCATGTGCAGTCCACATTATTCATCTGTTGGGCTGCCCAGGCGGCGCTGTATCACTTCTACGGTATTCGGAAACACCAGTTGGACAAAAAATGCTTTGGAGTATTCCGTCACGATGTCTGCAAACCTGAGGAACCTGTATTCCGCGGTTTTGACGATTTTTTCTATGCCCCGCACAGCCGTCATACCGAGGTGCTTGCAAGCGATATACTTCAGACTCCTGGTCTTGAACTGCTTTCAACATCGCCCGATGCCGGACTTTATATGGCCATGGGCCGCAAAGGACGTGAATTCTTTGTGATGGGCCATTCGGAATATTCAAGAATGACTCTTGACGGTGAATACAAACGTGACCTGCGCAAAGGTTTGCCCATAGAAATGCCAAAGAATTATTACCCTGATGACGATGCCGGCCGTCAGCCGCTTGTAAAATGGCGCAGCCATGCCAACCTGCTGTTCACCAACTGGCTCAACTATTACGTATATCAGGAAACTCCATATAATCTGCAGGAACTGATTTAATTTTATTGCAAGTGACTCAAATTAGACCTATAGAACTGCTCAGTCCAGCCAAAGACTGTGACTGCGGAATTGAAGCTGTAAAGCATGGTGCCGATGCCGTCTATATCGGAGCTTCGGCATATGGCGCCCGTGCGGCCGCATGCAATAACGTAAAAGACATTGAACGTCTTGTCAAGTTTGCACATGAGTATGGTGCCAAGGTCTATGTAACAGTCAATACAATACTGAAAGACAACGAACTCCTTCCGGTTCAGAATCTTATTTGGGATTTGTATTATGCCGGAGTTGATGCGCTGCTGGTTCAGGATATGGCATTGCTGTCCATTCCATTACCTCAAATAGATATTCATGCCAGTACACAGATGGATGTAAGAAGCGTAGAGACAGTACGTTTTTTATCTTCATGCGGTATAAAGAGAGTTGTGCTTGCACGTGAATTGTCTCTTAAAGAAATATCAGATATCCATCAAGCCTGTCCGGATGTGGAACTGGAGGCTTTTGTACATGGCGCATTGTGCGTAAGCTACAGCGGCCGGTGTTATGCCTCGGAATGCTGTTTCGGACGTAGCGCCAATCGCGGTGAATGTGCCCAGTTCTGCCGTCTTCAGTTTGATCTGCTTGATGCCGACCGTAATTTGATAGGGACCCGACATTATCTCTCTCTGAAAGATATGAACAGAAGCGGATATCTGGAAGAAATGATAGATGCGGGTGTTTCTTCTTTCAAAATTGAAGGGCGCTTGAAAGATGTTACGTATGTTAAGAATATAACAGCCTATTACAGCAGGACTCTTGAAGAACTGTTCATGAAGAGACCGGATCTGACACGCAGTTCCGATGGTATAAGCATTGTTTCCTTTACTCCTGATCCGTATAAAAGCTTTAACAGAGGCTTTACAGATTATTATCTTCACGGAATCTCTGCAAAGGAAGATATATGCTCTTTTGAATCTCCAAAATCAAAAGGCCAATATATGGGAACTGTTTCGCGTAGTTCGGCCGGTGTTGTCAGTGTGAACTATGCGGACAGGTCCAAAACCGATGTGTTCAATAATGGCGATGGCATTTGCTATCTGAACGGAGACGGATTGCTTGAAGGATGCAGAGTAAACAGGGTGGAACGGGATATGCTTTATCTGCCCGATAAAAAGATAAGAATCCCGCACAAGGCAGAAATCTTCAGAAATTTTGACCAGAAATTTCTTGTGCAGCTTCAGCATGGCAATACTGCTGACAGAAAAATAAATGTTGACATGACCGTTTCGGAAACAGCAGACGGTTTCATGGTTTCTGTAACCGACCAGTACGGATATTCAGCAAGTTATTCCATAGAACAACCCAAAGAACAGGCGCGGACATCGCAGCAGATGAATATAAAAGTCCAATTGTCAAAATTGGGCGAAACAATATTCTCTCCAGGTTCTATACGTATTGATTTTGACAATGAATGGTTTATCCCGTCTTCCCGTTTGGCGGAGTTGCGTCGCGGCGCTTTGTCAAATCTGTTGAAAGAACGTATGCGTAAGTTTGAACGTACGATAGGAATCCCGGAAAGAGTACTCTGTCCAAAACCGCCGGAGCAGTTATCCGGGAAAAGAATAGATTACAGCTATAATGTAATGAATTCGGTTGCTGAAAACTTTTATCGGGCCGCTGGAGCGGGGATTGTTGAACCTGCATATGAACGCAATAAGAGAGACGGTGCCGTAATTATGACATGCCGTCATTGCTTGAGACGGGCTTTGGGTTCATGCTACAAAGAACAGACGGGTGTTGCAAACAAACCCCAACCCAAATATCTGCGTATGAACGACGGACGGGTTTTTGAACTTGAATTTGACTGTCGGAACTGTCAGATGAAAGTCCTTGATACTGACTCGGCACAACGCTGACCGTCTACTGCGGCAGATACAATTCCGCCGGCATAACCTGCGCCTTCCCCGCACGGGAACAATCCTTTCAGACGTACATGCTGCAAACTTTCGCTGTCACGCAATATGCGTACGGGAGTTGAAGTTCTTGTCTCAACTGCTATTACGGTTGCCTGATTTGACAAAAAACCGTGAGCCCTGCTTCCAAAATATCTGAATCCTGCCTGAAGACGTTTGGTTATGAACGGTGGCATCCAGAAATGCAGCGGTGATGAAATCAAACCCGGTGAATATGATGACGGAGCAAGGTCAAAACTCAATCTGTTGTTGACAAAGTCTGTCATTCTTTGTGCCGGGGCAGTCTGGTGCATGTTACCGGCAATCCAGCATTGCTTTTCAAGTTCACACTGAAACTCCATAAGCAGAAGGGGATTGTTCATATCGGCATCGGACTTTGCAACATCTTCCACATGCGTTTCAACAACCATACCGGAGTTTGACCATTGGGAATTACGACCGGAAGGAGACATTCCGTTGACAACAATCTGTTCCGGTCCCGATGCGGCAGGTACTACAAACCCTCCGGGACACATGCAGAAACTGTATACACCGCGGTTTTCCACCTGGGTTACAAAACTGTATTCGGCAGCAGGCAGGTATTTGCCGCGTCCAGCTCCGGAGTGGTACTGTATGCAGTCTATCGTGTGTGACGGATGTTCCAGACGGCATCCTACAGCAATATCTTTTGCCTGAATTTCAATATTGGAAGAGAATAGGTATCTGTATATATCGCGTGCGGAATGGCCGGTCGCAAGAATTACAGGGCCGCGGAACTCCAGTTCCAGCCCGCTTTGCGTAACTGCAGTTATTCCTTCTACTGTATCTTTCTGCAGAATCAGTCCCGTCATTTTTGTTTCAAAATGAATCTCTCCGCCATGCTCTATTATGGTCTTCCTGATATTCTCTATCACGCGCGGCAGTTTGTCCGTACCTATGTGCGGGTGTGAATCGAACAGGATTGAGGCATCGGCTCCATGCTGGCAGAACAGATTAAGGATGGAATCAGTGTTACCGCGTTTTTTGCTGCGTGTGTAAAGCTTCCCGTCGGAGTAAGCTCCCGCACCTCCTTCTCCAAAGCAATAATTGGATTCGGGGTTAACGGTGTCAGTGCGGGAAATGGCTGCAATATCCGTTTTGCGGGTGTGAACATCTTTTCCACGTTCAACAATCACAGGTTTCTGCCCCAGTTCAAGAAGCTTGAGCGCAGCGAACAAACCGCCAGGGCCGGCTCCTACAATAACCACCTGACGCCCGTTTTCTACATTACGGAATACGGTTTCAATATATTCATGTTCAGGCGGATTCTCGTTGATGAACAGACGCAATGTCAGGTTGACATAAATGGTATGGCTGCGTGCGTCAATGCTTTTCTTTATGATACGCAAAGCATTAATTGAACCGGATCCGATTCCGAACTCATTTTCCACCGCCTTTTTCAATTCCTGATTGTTTGCGGCTACAACCGGCAATACTTTTATCTGAACTTCTTTTATCATAGAATTATCCGAACAGATATTTGAAAGTCTGCTCAACTTTGGTTGCCCCTACTATCTCTATCCCGTATTTCTTTCTGTCTATTTTGCCCAAACAGCTGGCTGGCAGAATGATTTTCCTGAAACCAAGACGTTGAGCCTCGGAAATACGCTGCTCGGCGCGGCTGATAGGACGGATTTCTCCAGATAGGCCTACCTCTCCAGCCAGGCAAATATCCCTGTCAAGAGCAATGTCAATACTGCTGGAAAGGACAGATGTTATGACAGACAGGTCCATGGCGGGGTCATTTACCTTGATTCCACCTGCAATGTTCAGAAATACATCTTTCTGTGCCAGTTTGAACCCTACACGTTTTTCCAGAACGGCCAGAAGCATATTGAGACGGCGTATATCAAAACCTACGGCTGAACGTTGCGGTGTCCCATATACGGCGCTGCTTACAAGAGCCTGGGTCTCTATCAGTAAAGGTCTGATTCCTTCTATAGTGCACGCTATGGATACTCCGCTCATGTTTTCGGAATGGGTATTCATCAGCAGCTCAGAAGGGTTGCTTACCGGGCGCAAACCGTAACTCTCCATCTGGTATATGCCTATTTCTGCGGTACTGCCAAAGCGGTTCTTTACAGGTCTCAGCAAACGGTACAGATATTGTCTGTCTCCTTCAAACTGTATGATGGTGTCAACGATGTGTTCCAATACTTTAGGACCGGCAATTGAACCCTCTTTGGTGATGTGTCCGATAAGAATTACAGGGATGCCGCTCTCTTTGGCATATTTCAACAGAGAAGTGGCGCATTCCTTTATCTGACTGATACTTCCTGCAGTCGAATCCGCATAATCGGAACTGATTGTCTGAATGGAATCTACCACAATAATATCAGGCTGTAAGGAATTTGACTGTTCGAATATCTTTTCAAGATTGGTTTCCGTACATATATATAACGTCTCAGGCATTTCATTTCCAATATTCTCCATAAGACGGTCCGCTCTCATTTTAATCTGACGCGCGCTCTCTTCTCCGGAAACATAGAAAACCTTTTTGTCCTGCATGGAAAGTGCTGTCTGTAGAATAAGAGTGGATTTGCCAATTCCGGGCTCACCTCCAATCAGTGTTATGGAACCTAATACCAGACCACCGCCCAGAACGCGGTTCAATTCGGCATCGGGCATAGAAATGCGCAACTCGCTTTCACCCTTTACATGTTTCAACGGTATTGCCCCTGCAACGTGATTCTGCCTGTTTTCTCTACTGAAACCCGACGCAGGCTTTTCCGGTGCCGTGCGTTGTTCAACAAAACTGTTCCAAGCTCCGCAGGAGGGACATTTCCCGCTCCACTTGGGCTGGTCATAACCGCACTCGCTGCATACGTAAACTATTTTGTCTTTAAGAGATGACATCGCTTTCTGTCTGTTTTGTAGAATCTTTCTTGTCTGAATGCTCCAACCGGATCCAGTTTATTATGCCATAAATTGTGTTCAGCATAAAGAAGCAGGAACGTACAAGTGTCAGTATGGCATCGGAATCTCCCGAACGCGATGCAATGCTCCACATAATGATATTGCACGTGTTGCATATTATCCATACTATCCACAAATCGGTATAGGCAAATGTCAGCATAAGCTGGGCAACGATAACCAGCAGAGTAGTTGTGGAGTCCAATAATGGCTGAGGGTCTTCTTTGATAGCCAATACTATTGTAATACCCGCTATGGCTGCTATTGTTGATACTGTAGTGACAATGCGCTGTCTCCATGTCATCCATCGCGGGGTTACTGCCGGTGTGTTCTCTTTCAGACGTTTTTTCCACTGGATAAGACCCACAATCTGAATGGGGGCATTGAACAGCAGATATATTGCGCAGTTGCTCCATAATTGCTGCCTGTAGGCTATATATGCGGTCAGCAGTGAACCGATAAACCCGAAAAAGAAATTTGAAATATTCCCTTTTGCTCCATAAATTGCGCATAATATGCTGAACAGACCTGCTACAAATCCAAGTACAGGTAATCTGTTGTTGCCCGTAGGGTTTCCTGACAACTCCAATAGAATGCTGATAGCGGTAAATCCTCCAATCAGGAATATATCCCAACTGTTAAGGTTAAAAAGTCTGGCCGGTTTCATTTGTCGGCAAAATTACTTATTTTGCCACAATTTATGTTATATTTTTCCTATTTTTGCAACATGAAACGTTACGTACTGCTATCGGTAATTGTCATAATACTCTTTTTTGTTTCGCTTTTTGTTGGAGCGGTACACATTCCCTTTTCCCAAGTTTTTCAAATATTGCTTGGTAATGGGGCAAAGGCAAGCTGGACAGGCATTATTCTTGATAGCAGACTTCCGCAGAGCATTACTGCCGTTTTGTGTGGAGCGTCTCTTGCCGTTTCCGGCCTTATGCTGCAGACTCTGTTCCGTAATCCGCTTGCCGGTCCTGACATTCTGGGATTGAACAGCGGTGCCGGTCTGGGAGTAGCCATAGTAATGCTTATGCTTGGAGGTCAGGTCTCGGTCGGATCCATTTCTCTTGGAGGCAATGTGGCTGTTGTGATTGGAGCTTTCATAGGCGCTTTGCTGGTTATGGGAATCATACTTCTTCTGTCCCGTGTGCTGTGCAATAATATAATGTTGCTTATTGCCGGCATTCTGGTAAGTTATCTTGCCCAGTCAGCTGTTACTCTTGTCACCTTTTTTTCAACATCGGAAGGCGTCCATTCATATGCAATATGGGGAATGGGAAATTTTGGTGGTGTAGGGATGGAAAAATTGCCTCTGCTGGCAATACTTTCTGTTGCTGGCCTGGCATTGTCAGTGTTTCTTGTAAAACCTCTGAACGCACTTCTCCTTGGCGATAATTATGCGGCAAACCTTGGAATAAACATAAAACGTTCCCGAACAGTGCTATTGCTGTCAACGGGTCTTCTGGTTGCCTCAACCACTGCTTTCTGCGGACCTGTTTCTTTTATCGGACTAACAGTTCCGCATATAGCCCGTATGATTTGTCAGGATAACAATCATCGCCGTACTGTTCCTTTTACAATACTTTGCGGTGCTGCCATTGCGTTGTTCTGCACAATACTCAGTTCGCTTCCAACCGGACACGGCATTATCCCATTGAATGCCATAACACCTTTTGTAGGTGTTCCGGTTATCCTATATGTGATTCTTCACCGTCGTTTTTGAATATGTTGGTCTTCCATCTGAGGAATACAATCAGCATCATCAGGTCAACGCATCCGGCTGAGATGTAGCTCCATGTCAGATTCATGTTGAAGCCAATCTTTGCAAAACAGATGAACGATGTGCAGATGAATGTCATGAACAGCGCCGGAACCAGCGATATGACATACTGGCGTTTTCTTTTGCACAGGTAAACTGTAATGGCCCAAAGCGTAAATACGCTTAATAACTGGTTGTTCCATCCAAAGTAACGCCATAGAACATCAAATTGGAAATTCATCATCCAAAGGGCTATCAGAATGATTGGGATGACAATGGTCATACGTCTCCAGATATTGTTCTGCGGAATGTTCAGAAATTCAGAAATGATAAGACGTCCTGCGCGTACACTTGTATCTCCGGTAGTAATGCATGCGCAGACTACTCCCAGAACACCCATAATGCCGCCAATCTTGCCAAGCGCGGTATTGCATACTGTCGAAACTACAGCTGCCGCACTGTTGTTGTGTTCTGCCAGAAAACCGATAAGTCCGTCATACCCTCCAAAGAATGTTGCTGCTGCGGCAGCCCAGATAAGGGCTACAAGACCTTCTGTAATCATTGCACCATAGAATACAGGGCGTCCGTATTTCTCGTTCTCAATACACCTGGATATGATAGGGGACTGGGATGCGTGGAATCCGGATATTGCTCCGCATGCGATACTGACAAACATCATAGGGAATATAGGTGTTTCCGCGGGATTGCTCTGTCTGTTATGAAGACCTTCAGTAATTTCAGGAATAGGCATCAGTCTGACAACCATTACTACAATAAGTGCAATTGCTGTCAGAAGAAGAAGCGCTCCGAACACCGGGTATATCTTTCCAATGATTTTGTCAATAGGAACAAAAGATGCAATAAAATAGTAAACAAGTATTATTGCTATCCAAACGTGCTCTGAGACTGTATTATTTGTCATATTCGTAAGCAATGTAGCAGGACTTTGGGTAAATGTGACAACAACCAGTACAACCATCAGTATGATGAAAATATTGATGAAAAAGCCAATTACTCTTCCCAGTTGGGATTGGATCAGCAAAGGCATATTGTTCCCGTCTTTACGTACGGACATCATTCCGCTCATATAGTCATGTACCGCTCCGGCAAAGATACTTCCGAACACAATCCATAAAAACGATGCCGGCCCATACATGGCACCGACAATTGCACCGAAAATGGGACCAACGCCCGCAATATTCAGAAATTGGACAATAAAACATTTCCATACTGGCATATGAATGTAGTCAACTCCGTCAGCCATGCGTGTGGCAGGTGTTGCTCTGTCCGGATCTGCCAGAAATACTTTTTCTGTAATTTTACCGTAAAATATGTATCCCAAAATAAGGAGTACTATGCTTGAAAGGAATGTAATCATTATGGTTGGTTTTATTTAGTTAGTTCTTGTCATCCTGTTCCCAGTCATTCTTGACATATACGTATCTGTACCAGCCGATGAATGCCAATGAGAAAATTACCGTGATAAAAATGGCAGCCGTATAACTTGCGTCCAGTGACATTCTGAAACCGTATTCAGCAAAACAGATGAACGATGTGCAGATGAATGTCATGAATATTGCCGGAATCAGGGTAATGAGAAAATTGCGTTTCCTTTTTGTAAGGTAAATTGTGGCGGACCACAGAGCGAACATGCTCAGAAACTGGTTGGTCCATCCAAAGTAACGCCATATCACATCGAATCTTATGGACATTATGAATGTGGCGGCTATCAGGAACGGAATAATTATCACAATACGTGTCCAAATGGAGTTTTTGTTGAAATTGAAAAGCTCTGATATGACCAGACGTGAAGAGCGCAGTGCAGTATCGCCGCTGGTTATGCATGCGCACACAACACCCAGTATGCCTATTATTCCGCCTACTTTTCCCAACCAGCCGGTGCATGCTGTTGATACTACTGCAGCAGCACTGTTTTCATGTTCGGCCAGGAAACCTGCAAGTCCGCCGTATCCTCCAAAGAAAGACGATGCCACCGCTGCCCAGATAAGGGCAACAATGCCTTCGGTAATCATTGAACCGTAGAATATGGGGCGGCCAAGGTCTTCGTTTGCCAGACATTTTGAAATGATAGGGGATTGTGATGCATGGAAACCGGATATTGCTCCGCATGCAATGCTTACGAACATCATCGGGAAAATTGGCTGTTTTTCAGGATTCTGTCTGTTGAACAAACCGTCAGTAATCTCAGGAACAGGGGCATTGTTTACAAACATTGCAATGCACAGGGCAACGGCTGTTCCAAGAAGTATTATTCCGAACAATGGGTAAATGCGTCCTATTATCTTATCGATGGGAACAAAAGAGGCAACAAAGAAATACAGTATAATTATCGCTTCCCAAGTCATGACAGACATATTGTCATTGGTAAGCCCGCTCAACAGCTGTGACGGACTTTTTGTGAACGCTACAATTACCATCAGCAGCATGGCTATCATAACTACGTCCATGAAATGTCCCATGAACTTACCCAATTGGGAACGGACAATGAAAGGCATGTTCTTTCCGTCTTTGCGCAGCGATATCATTCCTGTCATGTAGTCATGTACCGCACCGGCAAAAATGCAGCCGAATACAATCCACAGATAGCAGGACGGACCGTACATTGCACCAAGAATGGCACCGAAAATAGGGCCTACACCGGCAATGTTCAGAAATTGGATCATAAAACATTTCCAAGCCGGGAGTCTGACGTAGTCAACTCCGTCTGCCAGACGGTTTACCGGTGTTTCTCTGTTTGAATCTTTGTTGAAAACCTTTTCAACGACTCTTCCATAAAAGATATAGCCCAATATCAGAAGGACTACACTGATACAAAACGTTACCATCTCTATATGTGTTTATTGTTTCTTTTTACGTTTATAGCACATTGCAAAATTGCATAGGTTGCATGAATAGGGCAGATAACGGACATCCGTTCCAATTCCTATAATTCCGCTCACAGATTTTATGGGAAGCATCAGGCATGAATCTGTCAGTTCAATCTGGCACGGATTCTTTTCGGGGAACAGAGAGAAAAGCAACTGCTGCTCTCTGACATGCCATCCGCAGTAACCGGGACTGAAACGGTTTGTGCGTTTCAAACCATTCTGATCCAGTTCGGTCTGCAGACACTGTTCCATATAATCTGCAACACTTTCAACAATGGCGGAACCTATGCAATCTACAACAAAGTTGACAAAGACATCGCCTTTGCCGGACAGTTCTGCGGTCCATGCAGTATATTCCGGTCCTACCGATGCCACAAATATAACAAATTTCTGGGCGTTCCTGAGTCCGTGCGTAATAATATGTCCGGTATTGAATTCAGCACACTTTCCGTTTGTTGTCAGAGTGATGCCTTCTTCTGACATGGTACCATCAACAATATGGTACTCAAAGCGTGGCTTGAGACGCAGCAGGGCTTCTTTAAGATGGAGTTCTGTTGTGTTTTCTGTAACGGCATCGGGCGTATTTGTGCCCAGTCCCATATTATTGTAGATTTCGCTGTAATCTACTTTCAAATCTGTACATTTGACGGGTACCATGCCGGGTCTGATTTCTATTGGTTCAGAAGGAATTTCTTGAATCCTTCAAAGTCTTTTCCAAGTTCTACAGACTGTTTGGTCCCTTTCATGAATGCCTGGAGCTTTGCAGGAATCTCAATGTCGCCGCCAAGTATGGCATCGACCTTCTCCTTGAATTTGGCAGGATGGGCTGTCTCTATGAATACGCCCTGTTCGCCATCTGCAAGGCCTTCCTTCAGTGCGCGGTAACCGCAGGCTCCGTGCGGGTCAAGCACATAACCGGTACGGTTGAAGGTGTCTGCAATTGTTTCTGCAATCTGCGCATCTGAATATGTTGCACCTGCAATGTGTGCTGCAATATCCTTGTGGGAACCTTTGTAGAGCGCAAGTACGCGTGCAAAGTTGCTTGGGTCTCCAACATCCATGGCGTTTGCCAGAGTCTGTACCGACGGTTTGGGTGAATAGACACCTGTCTGCAGATATTTGTAGAATATGTCGTTGGCATTGTTGGCAGCTATGAAACGCTTTACGGGCAGTCCCATGAACCAGCCGAACAGACCTGCGGTAATGTTTCCGAAGTTTCCGCTGGGAACGCAGATAACCATATTGTCCGCCTTACCAAGTTTCTTCATCTGTGCGTAGGCGTTGAAATAGTAGAATGCCTGCGGCAGGAAGCGTGCCACGTTGATTGAATTTGCGCTTGTGAGCTTCATGTGGTCATTAAGCTGCTGGTCCATGAACGCACTTTTGACAAGTGCCTGACAGTCATCGAACACACCATCAATTTCAAGAGCTGTTATATTCTGGCCAAGGGTTGTGAACTGGCATTCCTGAATAGGACTTACCTTTCCTTTGGGATACAGTACATATACATGGACTCCTTCAACACCAAGAAAACCATTGGCAACAGCGCTGCCTGTATCGCCGCTTGTAGCAACAAGCACGTTTACCAGACGTTTTTCGTTTTTGTTGAAATATCCCAACAGACGGGCCATAAAGCGGGCACCGACATCTTTGAATGCAAGCGTAGGACCATGAAAAAGTTCTTCCGTATATATGTTTCCGTCTATGTGGACAACCGGTGTTTCAAAACTCAGTGTGTCATATACAATCTTTTTCAGGTCATCGGCAGGAATATCTTCTCCAAATAGAGCGCTTGCCACTCTGTATGATATTTCCTGAAATGACAGCGTGTCAATTGTGTCATAGAAACTCTGTGGAAGTTTCTCAAGACGCTCAGGCATATAAAGACCGCGGTCCGGTGCAAGACCCTTTACAACGGCCTCGGCAAGTGTTGCCTTTGGCGCTTTACCGTTTGTACTGTAATATAGCATGTTGTATAGAATGTATTATCAATTAATTATTTATGTATGTTCAAGAAAATGTCCGCAAACCGTGTGCCTTCAATTGTCCCGTAAGACCCCGCTTTGCAGGACTGTTCGTCATAGCATTGCACACTGTCCGGTTCTATTCCCGGGTAATATATCAGGAAAGGTATGGCATCTGATGTATGTGTGCGGTGAAGACACGGAGTGGGGTGGTCCGGAAGAACAGCAAACGCTACAGGTTCATCCCAGTTCTTGACCGCCTCGAATATGGGACCTATAAGGCGGCGGTCCAGATCTTCAACAGTCTGCAGTTTGAGCGGAACGTTGCCCTCGTGTCCGGCCTCGTCCGGAGCCTCAACATGCACATATACAAAATTGTCCGTACGCAATGCGTCTATGGCGGCGTTGGCTTTGTTTTCGTAGTTGGTGTTGAACAGTCCTGTGGCACCTTCAACATCAATCACTTTCATGCCGGCATAATGACCTATGCCCTTTATCAGGTCAACGGCCGATATTACGGAACAACTCTTTATGTGCGGAAATTTGCTGCTTACAGGCTCCATCTGCGGTCTGTAACCGGGACTCCATGGCCATATGCTGTTGGCCATATCTTTTCCAGCCAGCTTGCGGGCAATGTTTATGGGATGCTGTTCAAGTATTTCCTGTGAACGCAGGATAAGACTGTTCAGCAAATCTGCAGTCTGCTGTGCCTCAGGTGTTTTTGCCTTGACAAGCAGCGGACGGAACGGCGAGCCGGGCACATCGTGCGGCGGTGTGCATTCCAGATCCTTGCAACCGTTTTTTATGACAAGCAGATGACGGTACTGTATTCCGGTATGGAAATGGACGGAATCATTACCAAGCTCTTTGTCAAGATATCTTATCAGCTGGTCCGCTTCTTCTGTAGTAATATGACCGGCGGAGTGGTTCTTTATGTTCCCGTTTTCTATGCAGATAAGGTTGCAGCGCATACCCATATCGCCATTACCCAGTTCGATACCCATATTGGCGGCTTCAAGTACGCCGCGCCCCTGGAAAACCTTGGGGACATCGTAACCCATAACTGCCATGTTGGCAACCTCGCTGCCAGGCGTATATCCGTCAGGAACAGTCTTGTACATGCCGCAACGGCCCAATCGGGCCATCATATCCATGTATGGTTTGTGTGCTCTCTGGAGTATGGTCTTGTCTCCGAATTCCTTGATTGGCCAGTCGGCCATACCGTCGCCAAGAATAACTATGTATTTCATTTGTATGTTTCTATGCAAAATATCATGCAAAAATAACAAAAAAACGAACAACTTATAAAAATAGCCGCATTTCTTTTGGATTGCATTTTTTTATATAATTTTGCAACTGTTAAATTAGAAATCAAATAATTGTAATCAAATAATTGTAATCAGATGAAAAGAAACGTATTTGTTCTCGGTGTGGCGCTGTTCCTGGTTAATGGAACATATGCCCAAGGTTTTTTGGACAGACTTGGAAATGCTGCTGCCAATGCTGCTGAAAGAGCTGTAATCAAAAGGACGGAAAAAGAGGTCGATAAGGCTGTCAACAAGGCTGCCGACAAAGCGCTCAAGTCAGCGGAATCTGCAACAAAATCAAAAAAATCATCCAATAAGCAGGACGATGCTTCTTCCGTAGAAATGATGTATCAGGAAGATACTCAAAGTTACCCTGTACAGAATACAAATGCCAATGGTAATGCCAATCAGGCTAAAAGTGTAGGTTCAACATCTTATAACAATCCTTCCAATATGCTCTTGAACCTTGATGAATGGGATTTTGACAATACAGATATCAGCGACGAAGAGGCAATTGCCATAGCAAATGCAATGATGGAAGACCCCACAGCAGGCAGAAAGATGGCATTGGAAACTGCAGAGTCACATTCTCTGAAACCATATATCTGTATAACTCCGGGTGCAGAGCTTACATTTAAATCGTACGATGCCAAAGGCAAAGAGATAGCCAACGGCGGAAGTGTACAGAAAGTCGTTTCCGCAACAGGAATGTCTGGAAATTACGATATTACAATGCAACTTATAGTTCCGGGGCTCAATCCTATCACTGCTCAGACAAAGGTAACTGGCGGTAATGCCATTGTAAGTCTTGGCGGCGGTGCAACCGTATCTCTTGAAGGCGATGTCCCGTTTATTCCGGAACGTATGGCAGTAGGTATGGAACTTGACTGTGGTGTAATCAATGCCGAGGTTATGGGCATGAAGACTGTTCAGACAATTACTTCAAATAAGGTTGTCGGCCGCGAAGAACTGACTACAGATGCAGGTACATTCAAATGCTACATTGTTGAACAGGTTTACACAGCTTCTGTAATGGGCATAAAGACAAATGCTATGACCCGTACATGGTATGCACGCGGTCTGGGTGCCATCAAGATTGAAACCATGGATAAGAACGGCAAAGTTCAGCAGACACAGCTGCTTACCGGTTTGAAAGGCATGTGATGAAAAAAACGGCAACCGTTGCCTTTCTGTCAGGTCTGCTTATGCTTGTCTGCACATCAGATTTGATGGCGCAGACAAGTGAACAACTTCTTCTTGACGGCTGGCGGTTCCAACGCGGCGACATTCAAGGGGCGCAGTCTGCACAGTTCGATGATTCCGGCTGGCAACAGGTCACTGTTCCGCACGACTGGGCCATTTCAGGACCCTTTGATAAAAATATTGACATACAGGTAACCCGCATTGTTCAGAATGGAGAAACGGATGCTACCGAAAAGACCGGACGTACCGGCTCTCTGCCGTGGATTGGTCATGGGTGGTACCGTACTCAGATAAACATTCCCAAGGGGTTTGCTTCGGCCGAATTGGTCTTTGACGGAGCCATGGCCGAACCGCATGTGTACATTGATGGTAAGGAGGCCGGTTACTGGGCCTACGGATATAATACATTCAGTCTTGACATTTCACAGTTCATTCCAAAAGATGACAACGGCGATCTGGTTCCCGGAACGCATACTCTGGCCGTTCATCTGTACAATATTGAAGAATCGGCGCGCTGGTACCCCGGAGCAGGGCTTTACAGGCCAGTACGTCTTGTTCTTCACCCTTCGTCTTATCTGAAGACCTGGGGAACATTTGCGCGGACCACTATGGTAACAGGTGTCGGGGCCGATGCCTCCATCGCCAGTGAGGCCCGCATTTGTGTATCATCAGAAGTCAAGTCCGGCAGTTATCCTTCCAAAAACGGCAGATACCAGGTCCGCCAGTCTCTGTTGGACAATACCGGCAACACAGTAGCTCAAAGCATTGCAGACGTATACCTGACCGGAAAGGAACTCTCCGGCCAGACCATGCATGTTCTCTCTGTACATGATGCACATCTGTGGAGTCCTGAAAATCCTTATCTCTATACCCTTGTCACTGAATTCGTGATGAAGGAAGAACTGCTTGACCGCAAAGAGACAAAAGTGGGAATCCGCTCAATAGAATATACTGCCCAAGGGTTTGAACTCAATGGACAGGTACGCAAGTTCAAAGGAGTATGTCTGCATCATGACCTAGGCCCGCTTGGGACGGCTTTCAACAAGGATGCTTTCCGACGCCAGGTCCGTCTTCTGAAAGAGATGGGATGCGATGCCATACGAACCGCGCACAATATGCCGGCTCCGTGGCAGATGGACATCTGTGACGAGATGGGCATGTTGGTTATGGCAGAATCTTTCGATATGTGGATCAGTCCCAAAGTCAAGAACGGATATTGCCGTTTCTTTGCCCAAAAAGAGACTCCTGACAGCGATCCGTGGTGGAAACGTGACCTGACCAACCTTGTACTGGTGAACCGCAACCACCCGTCAATTGTAATGTGGAGCATAGGCAACGAGGTCCCCGAACAGGGTAGTGCCAGTGGCCGTGACTACACACGCCTAATGCAAAACCTTGTCCATGAATTGGACGGTACACGTCCATGCACTCAGGGCATGGATCAGGAAACAGCATCAATAAAAGCCGGCAATTGGCAGGAATGTGACGTTCCCGGTTTCAACTATAGGCTCCATGTATATCACGAAGGGTATCAGAACTCCCCCAAGGGTATTGTCCTTGGCACTGAGACGGCATCGACCATATCAAGCCGTGGCGAGTACAAGTTCCCTGTGAAGGAGGAACATGGCACAGCATATCCTGACGGGCAGATTTCAAGCTATGATATGGAGTCATGCATCTGGAGCAACCTGCCCGATGATGACTGGATGTACCAGGACAAACTACCATGGGTAATTGGCGAATTCGTGTGGACAGGCTTTGACTATCTGGGAGAGCCTACACCATATGACGAGTACTGGCCGTCACGCAGCAGCTACTTTGGAATTTATGACCTTGCAGGCCTTCCCAAGGACCGCATGTGGCTGTACAGAACACATTGGGCTCCTGAAAAAGAAACGCTGCACCTGCTGCCGCACTGGACATGGCCCGGCCGTGAAGGGGAGACAACTCCGGTATTCTGTTACACCAATTATCCCGAGGCCGAACTCTTTGTAAACGGCAAGAGCCAGGGACGTCTGCGCCACTCGGATCTCAGCCTTGATGAATATGAATCTGACCGCATCCAGGAGCGTACGCCTTGGGGCTACTCCAAATTTGCCAATCCTAATGCAGAGAAGAACCGTCTTGACCGATACCGTCTGCGCTGGATGGATGTCAGGTATGAACCGGGAGAGCTGAAAGTTGTTGCATACGATGCCGATGGCAATATGGTTGCCCAAGAGATTGTCCGCACTGCAGGCAAACCTGACCACATAGAACTGGTCGCTGACCGCTCAGAGATGCCTGTTCTCCAAACCGATGCTGAAGGACACGCCTTGGATTGTCCAAGTCTGACCTTTATAACAGCCCGTATTGTTGATAAGGGCGGAAATCTGTGTCCTGATGCAGACACTCAGTTGTCATTCGGTGTCAAAGGAAAATCGGCAGTCTTCAACAGTTGCTGCAATGGCGATGCCACCTCAACGGAAACATTTACGGAACCAACAATGAAGGCCTTCCATGGCCAGCTGGTAATTGTTCTGCAGGGTACAGACCAATCTGGTATTTCCACCCTTACAGTGACAGGCAAAGGCCTGAAGACCGCAAAAATCAGTGTATCAACCCTATAACAAATACTATATATGAACAAATCCATTGTTACATTGCAATTCCTGCTTGTATCCGTTTTTGCAGGTGCACAGAAAATCTACACATTGCAGGACTGGAATATAAGAGGCTATCAGGCAGGTGAAGAATTGCGCCTGAATGTCAGCGAATACAAGATTGACGACAGAAATACTCTCTTCTATCAGGATATGCAGAAAGAGTGGAGTGTGAAGGCCGAATTGCTATGCGGAACATTGGGTACGGAACAGGTTTTTGTCTGCAAAGAGGGAAAGGGCAGTTTCCTCATAGGCAAAAATTCCCTGACAGGCGACATCTCTCTTGGTTATGACAATACCGCCAGACGTTTCTTTGTTGAAGTGATTGATAAGGATGAACAGGGACATCGGCTTTGGGCAGGTGATTATGTGAATAAAGACCAATGGTACACTCTGGAGGCACGTGCCAGTTACGATGCAAAGAAGAACCGTTCCACGCTTTCATTAAGTGTTGACGGACAGACCGAAACCCTGACCTATCCGGGAAAGGCCTTGCGTCACAATGCTTCAACTTGGGTCATAGGACGTGGTTTTCCAGGTGGTTTCCCTAATGCCCTGCAGGTCCGTAACGGAGCCATACGCAATCTTGAAATATCCGGTTCACCACTTGAAAGGGTTGATGGACAGAATCCAATCTTCACAGACAGATTCACAGCTGACCCGGCATTTACCGTAATAGGCAATACAGTCTATGCTTATGTGGGAGAAGATGCCACAGGCCCCGGAGGCTGGTTCTATATGCCTGGCTGGCTATGCTATTCAAGCACAGACATGATCCATTGGCAATCACACGGCACAGTTCTCTCAGCCAAAGATTTCCCTTACGCACAGCCAGGCGGCTCGTGGGCAGGACAGGTGGTTCAAGCTAATGGAAAGTACTATTATTATGTGACCCTAGACAGAAAGGACAGAAATCAGCATACTATCGATGTGGCTGTCAGCGATTCTCCTACAGGCCCTTTCAAGCCGGCAAGAGAGGACGGAACTCCGCTTATTTCCGATGATATGACACCTGATTCCCATAGGGCCAATGCCGATATTGACCCTACCGTGCTTATTGACGATGACGGAACGCCATGGATGGCTTGGGGCAACGGTGACTGTTACATGGTACGGCTCAAAAAGAATATGATTGAGCTTGATGGAGAGATACGCAAGGTTCCTTTCAGAAACTATTCTGAAGGGCCATGGCTCTTCAAGCGTGGAAAACTGTACTACATGGTATATGCAAGCGATGCACCGGGAGTACAGACAGAACAGATGGCCTATTCTTACTCAACAGACATAGAGGGACCATGGACATACGGAGGATTCATCAGTACATCGGCAAACTACGGGTTTACTATCCATCCTTCTGTCATTCAGTTTGGAAAACAATGGTATTACATATATCATGATGGTTCATATATGCAGAATGACCAACCGGGCGGGCAGTGCCGCCGCAGTGTCTGTGCCGAATATCTGTCTTTCGACAAGGATGGAAAAATCAGGTTTATGCCACTTACTCAAGAAGGATTGAGCTTATGAAGAAAATATTTCTGACACTGACCCTGTTGTTTACAATAAGCAACCTGTTTGCACAAGGTTACAGGAATCCTGTGCTTCCAGGCTTTCACGCCGACCCATCGGTATGTCGTGCTGGTGATGATTTCTATCTGGTCAATTCCACTTTCCAGTACTTCCCCGGAGTGCCGGTATTCCATAGTAAAGACCTGATACATTGGGAGCAGGTGGGCAATTGTCTGACACGCCCATCACAGCTTGATCTGTCGGGGTTGTACACTCAGAAAAATGCGGAATTGGGATGGACCAATGCAGGTGTATATGCCACAACCATCCGCTACAACGAGCGCAACAAACGTTTCTATATGGTCACTACGGTTTTCCCCTCCAGACGTCATTTTTATGTTTGGACGGACAATCCTGCTGGAGAATGGTCAGAACCTGTAGTGATTGATTTTGCCATAGGCTCGTGCGACCCTACGCTTTATTTTGAGGGCGACAAGACATATTTTCTTTGGAAGGAAGGTGACATCAAGATTTGTGAGATTGACTTGGAAACAGGAAAGAAGCTTGGTGAGATTCATCATCTTGGCACAGGGCTTGGCGGCCGTTATCCAGAAGGTCCACATATCTACAAGAAGGACGGTTACTATTACATGATGCTTGCAGAAGGTGGTACGGAGCATGGGCATCAGGTCAACATACTCCGCAGCCGCAATCTCTTCGGACCTTACGAGCCGAACCGTGCCAATCCCATCTTGTCGCACTTCAACATGGAGATGCAGGGTAGTGAGATACAAGGTCTTGGACATGCCGACTTGGTTCAGGCTCCAGACTTATCGTGGTGGATGATTTGTCTTGGATATCGCACAAGCGGTTATCTGCTGCATGTGATGGGACGCGAGACAATGCTTGCTCCTGTCCGTTGGGATGAGAATGCCTGGCCAGTGGTGAATGGCAATGGCACTTTGTCTGTAAATATGAAATGCAATACCTTGCCACAAGTGCCTATGGCAGTTGATCCGGAACGTGAAGAATTCAACTATGTAAAGCGCAATGTATCGGCAGACAGCTACAGCTCAATAGGCTTGCCATGGGGATGGATGAGCATTGGCAATCCTGACTATTCATGCTACTCGCTTACCAAGCGCAAGGGATGGCTCCGCCTGCACCCTGCAACAACTGCAATCGATGCTGCCACTTCTCCAACTTTAGTAGTAAGAAGACAGACTGAAAAGTCATTTACAGCCACTGCACTGCTTGATGCTTCCCATCTGGCAGATGGTTCTCAGGCTGGCATCACGGCTTACGCTGCTCCGCTCAATCACTATGATGTTGTGGTTGAGAATCGTGGCGGTAAACTTGTTGTTCGGCCGAATATCCGTCTTGGCGAACTTGCCCATTCTGCAAAAGAAATAACCTTGAAGGGTAAGAATGCATATATTCGCATCAGTTCCGATGGAGCCTATTATTACATGCATGTTTCTGAGGATGGCAAATCATATGAGACACTCTGCAAAATGGATTTCCGCTATCTTTCCACCGAGGTCATTGGCGGTTTCACGGGTGTGATGCTGGGAGTCTTTGCGCAAGGAACTGACAAGAAGGGCTATGCCGATTTCGATTGGTTTGAATACAAATGACGGTCATTGAACCTTATCGACCATTTCCGCCGCAACCGTCTTAAAACAGCAAATCCGTGCAACTCACCCGAGCTGCACGGATTTGATAGTGTTTTTATCAAAATTGTGCAAATGTAACAAAAATTAATGTAGAATTATATAATGGAATGTCACCTTTCGTTTGCTGTTTTTGTTATATATTCGAACCGGTTTTAAAAACTAAAAATATTAACTAAAAAAACAATATCAATATGGATTTCATGAACGAATTTCTTTTGCCTGTGATGATTATTGTTGTCTTACCGATTGCAATAGTATTAATTATCACGAAAGGCAGGCTGAAAATAGACAATAACAGAAATCAACTTATTCAGGCAGCATTAGAAAAGGATCCGAACTATGATGTCAAGGAACTGATAAAGACATTGGATTCCAAAGGAAAAACAATCAAGGAAAAAATGCTTAACAAACTTAGTTTGGGATGCATTGCCGGTTTTTTGGGAATAGGCTTTCTTATTTTTTCTATCTGCTTGTTTAGGGAATTTGAACTCGAGCCACTCTTACTTGCATCAATTGTGCTGATTGCAGTGGGATTTGCATTCATTGCCAATTATTTTGCCTGCAAAAAATTGCTTGCCAAGGAGATTGAAAACGAGGAACAATCCCAAACAGATACCAAGTGACAAGAAAACGCTTCATAGAACTTGTAAAACAAGAGCAGAATTCCCTTCGCGGTTTTCTGCTCGCATTATGCGGTGGTAATAAGTCCGATGCCGACGATATTGCTCAGGATGCTCTTGTTAAGGCATATTTAGCGTTAGGACAATATTCCGATAGAGGACAGTTCCGTGCATGGCTGTTCAGGATAGCATATAACACATTTCTGAACTATGAGGCAGCGAAACACAATAACACATCACTGGAAGAAGCCGTCTCTATGACAAGCCCCACAGAGACAGATGACGCTTTCCGTCACCAGGTCCTGTATATGGCTTTGGACAAACTGCCGCCCAAGGAACGGGCGGCAGTTACGTTATACTATCTGAACGGCTATTCCATAAAGGAAATTGCAGGGATAACCGGAGACAAGACCGATGCCGTAAAGAAACAGCTTTCACGCGGACGCGAAAACCTTAAAGAAATGGTAAAACTATGACAGAAGATAAGGAAATGGAAGAACTGTTTTCGCTTGCGAAAACCAGTTTTGAAGACAACCCTGAATTTATGGCCAAGTTGTCAGAAAAGCTCGACAGAATTGAATATTTAAGACAGATTCAGGAAAGCAGACGCAAGTCTTACGTAGTAGGTCTGATTGTGGCTTTTGCCTTTGGATTGCTGTTTGGCTGCATAGGACTTACTATTGCAGTAAATATGCCTGCCGGCACACCATTTGTTGCAGATGGTATCATTTCCCGATTTGCTGTCAGTGTGTTTCACGGAATGAACGGCCTGATTGCAACCGTTCTTTCATTGGTGGTTACAGTAGGAACTGTATGTATTGCCCTGAATGTTCAGGATATCAGCAGAATGAAACACTCCGTTTTTTAAGAATCTGTTTTGAAATGTTCCTGGAACCCCATAACGCCTTCAATGAAACAAATTTTCATCTCAAAAATCTTTCATAAAATTTTTAATCGAATATTTCAAAACAGATTCTAATATGTAATCTTCAAAAAATAAATAACCAAAAATAACCACATAAAAAACACCTTTTCTTGCCACATTTTTTGATTTAGATTAGTTCTTGGCATGCAGAAATGGCAACTGAACATTATTTTACACGTATGTGCGTGTATTTTGGAACATCTGCATCAAAAGATTGATATTTTTGACAATATTTTGCCTTATATTGGTAGTTTTTTGAGTAATACTGCATTTGTTTCATTTATTTTAGTATTTTTGTACCAAACAAAGCGATTCAATCATGGCAAAATTAAATAGAATTAGAGTTGTACTTGCAGAACGCGACCTGAACAACAAATGGTTGTCCGACAAACTGGGCAAGGATCCTGCAACTGTTTCCAAGTGGGTGACCAATACCACCCAACCAAGTCTTGAGGCACTCATCGCTATCGCTAATGCTCTTGAGGTGCCAGTGCAGGAGTTGGTAAGACAAGAAGAGTTCAATCAAGAGAAATAAATCAAATGATAACAAAAGACGAGATACAAGAACTGCTGCATAGCACAGAAACCTACCGTGTAGAGCGAACCACGTCAACTGGCGATATGGATAAGTTCCAGGAGGCCATCTGTGCCTTTGCCAACGACTTGCCCAATTCGCGCAAGAAGGGCTCCCTGATACTGGGTGCTTATGACAACGGCACATTGTCGGGGCTGAAGGTTACCGATGACCTGCTGAAGAAGATCGCTGCCATACGTAGCAACGGAAACATTCTGCCCATACCTGTAATGAGTGTTGACAGATTCACATTTCCAGAAGGTGATTTATTGGTGGCTGAGGTCAGTCCGTCCGACCTGCCTCCTGTTCGATATCGTGGACGTACTTTTATACGTATTGGTCCCCGTCGTGACATAGCAACGGAAGCAGAAGAGCGCATACTGGCTGAACGGAGGATGTCATTCATGGCAACCTTCGACACCATGCCATGTCTGGCTGCCAAAATGAATGATATCAACACAGACTTGTTGCGCACCAAGTATCTGATACCGCTATTAGGCAATGAGTTAGTGGAGTCAGACACTCGTTCCATCGAGGAACAGATGGCTGCTGTGGGCATGTATGACACAGAGCACCAATGCCCCACATACGCAGCAGTTGTTCTGTTTGGCAACAAGCCGCGCCGCTTCATGCCTGGCCTGTACGTGCAGTATGTTTGTTTCAAGGGAGAGGATGTGACCAGTGAGGTTGAGAACGAGATGCAGTTGGAAGGCAATTATTGTGAACTGCTGCCACGTCTGGAATCTCTTCTGGAGCTGTCTGTCATCAAGAAGAAACCTGTTTTTGTTTCCATCCTACGTGAGGAGATGGTCAGCAACTACCCCTACACGGCCATTCGAGAGCTACTTTTAAACGCCTGTATGCACCGCGATATGCAGAGTAATACGCCGCTTCGTTTCTATGAGTTTGCCAGCCATCTGGAGATTCTGAATGCCGGTGGCTTGTATGGTAATGCCCGTCCTGAGAATTTTCCCAGCGTGAATGACTATCGCAATCCTCTTGTTGCCAGTGCCATGAAGACGATGGGCTATGTCAATATGTTCAATCGAGGTGTGGGACAAGTTCAGGCGGACTTGAAAGAGAATGGCAATCAACCCGCAGAGTTTAATGTGAATTTGATCACGGCATTCAAGGTGGATGTGAAAGTCGCCCAAAACTATATAAACGAAAATGGCGGTAATGTTGGCGGTAAAAATGGCGGTAATAATGGTGATGACATCCCCGTATTTGAATTAACTGAAATACAGAAAGATATAATTGATTCAATTCGGGAAGATGGGACGATTTCCGTTGACCAAATGGCGGTAAAATTGGCGGTAAAGAAACGTACTTTGGAAAGAGAAATCGCAGATATGAAACAAAAAGGTTATATATCTCGAACTGGTTCCCCTCGTTCGGGCCACTGGGAAGTTAACATTCCACTCAATTCGGTTGTGGAGATGTAATATGCAAGATGCAGATGGACCAATTTCGGAAAAGTTGATTCCCCCACCTGATGTTATGAGTAATACTCCTTCACTTGCCCTGTTGATTTGTAAGCACCCGGTGAAGCATAGAGGCATTGTTTGATGCCATGAAGCAACAATACGAGTACTGCATATCCTCCTATAAATATAGGTATTGTGACAAAGAAACAAAGTAGCTCCTTGTCTTCACCTATCAGTTGTTGAGCAATCTTGTAAGCGCCAACTATGTAGGTAATGATGAGCAGCCCTAAGAATGACGTGCCAATATAACGATGCACTCCTTTTGCAGATGGAACGGGAAAGATGTCTATCTCCATAATTACAATGTCTTATATATACAGATTATTAGATGTCTAAACTGTCCTCTTTTAGCAAGAAATCAAAAAGACCTATTGTTAGTATGCCGTCTTCATTTCGACGTGGCATGATGTGGTCTTTCACAATGATAACCTTCTTGAAAGAGTCATTGATGTTTGTCAATGAACGAGACTCCTGTATTTCCTTTTCTCTGTCAGGTATAGACAATGCCGACTGCACGTAGTATTTTTTGCTTCCAAGAGTGGCGATGAAGTCCACTTCCAGTTGAATACGAATCCATTTGCCCTCTTTATCTTGTTTCTTTATCTCCACCATTCCAACATCTACACTATAGCCACGTGTGATAAGTTCGTGTAATCGGTAACTTTGCATCCCCCATTTTCGGAAAAGTTAAATCCCCCACATTTAAGTCGCGCTACAAATACGCTACAAATTCAAATGGTAATGCCCGCCACAGCACGTATGAAAAGGGGTTTAAACTGGACTGGTTTAAACCAGACAACGCCGTGTAAATCATTGATTCACACGGCGTTGAATAAGTTTAGTCCAGTTTAGTTTATTTTACCTCCTCAAAGTCGGCATCCTGGATGTTGTCATCCTGCTTGCCGCCGTTGGCGGAACCGGCATTACCGTTCTGACCTCCGTTGAAGCCTGCGCCTGCACCGGCACCCTGTCCGGCCTGAGCACCGCCCTGTGCACCGCTCTGTGCGTACATTTCGGCACTTGCTGCCTGGAATGCGCTGTTCAGTTCAGCCATAGCGGCATCGATAGCTGCAATATCCTGAGCCTTGTGGGCATCTTTAAGCTTGCCAAGAGCAGCCTCGATAGGAGCTTTCTTGTCTGCAGGAAGCTTGTCTCCAAGTTCAGAGAGCTGCTGCTCAGTCTGGAAAATCATGCCGTCTGCCTGGTTCAGCTTGTCAATCTTTTCACGCTCTTTCTTGTCTGCCTCTGCGTTGGCCTCGGCCTCGGCTTTCATACGGTCAATCTCTTCTTTGCTCAGACCTGAACTTGCCTCAATGCGGATAGCCTGCTCTTTGCCTGTCGCCTTGTCTTTTGCAGATACTTTAAGAATACCGTTGGCATCGATGTCGAATGTAACCTCAATCTGAGGAACACCGCGGCGTGCAGGAGCAATACCTGTAAGGTTGAACTGGCCTATAGACTTGTTCTGGTTTGCCATAGGACGCTCGCCCTGAAGAACGTGGATTGTAACCTCTGTCTGGTTGTCTGCTGCAGTGGAGAAAGTCTCGCTCTTCTTGCATGGGATTGTTGTGTTGGCATCGATCAGCTTGGTCATTACGCCGCCAAGAGTTTCAATACCCATTGAAAGCGGTGTTACGTCAAGAAGAACAATGTTGCCTACACCTTCTTCCTTGTTCAGGATAGCACCCTGGATAGATGCACCTACTGCTACAACCTCGTCAGGATTTACACCTTTCGAAGGTGCTTTGCCAAAGAAGTCTTCAACCAGTTTCTGAACTGCAGGAATACGGCTTGAACCACCTACAAGGATAACCTCGTCAATATCGCTGTTGCTCAGACCTGCATCGCTCATGGCCTTGCGGCACGGCTCAAGACAAGCCTGTATCAGGTTGTGTGCAAGAGACTCGAACTTGGCGCGTGTAAGTGTTTTTACAAGGTGGCGCGGAATACCTGCAACCGGCATGATGTACGGCAGGTTGATTTCTGTCGATGTGGAGCTTGACAACTCAATCTTGGCTTTCTCTGCGGCCTCTTTCAGACGCTGCAGTGCCATAGGATCTGTTGTAAGGTCTGCACCTTCGTCCTTCTTGAATTCGTCAACCAGCCAGTTGATGATTACCTGGTCAAAGTCGTCACCGCCAAGGTGTGTATCGCCGTTTGTTGAAAGAACTTCAAATACGCCGCTGCCGAATTCAAGGATAGAGATATCGAATGTACCGCCACCAAGGTCGAACACTGCTATCTTCATATCTTTGTTTGCCTTGTCAATACCGTATGCAAGTGCTGCGGCTGTAGGCTCGTTGACAATACGCTTTACATCAAGACCTGCAATCTGGCCGGCCTCTTTTGTAGCCTGGCGCTGTGAATCGCTGAAGTATGCCGGAACAGTGATAACGGCTTCGGTAACTTCCTGGCCAAGATAATCTTCTGCTGTCTTCTTCATTTTCTGAAGAATCATTGCGCTTATTTCCTGGGCTGTATAGAGACGGCCGTCGATGTCAACGCGCGGCATGTTGTTGTCACCTTTGGCAACTTTGTAAGGAACACGGCTGATCTCCTTCTGAACCTGATCCCAGTTCTCACCCATGAATCTCTTGATGGAGAAAATGGTGCGCTGCGGGTTGGTGATAGCCTGACGCTTTGCAGGGTCGCCCACCTTACGCTCGCCGCCGTCAACGAAAGCTACAATAGACGGAGTTGTGCGCTTGCCCTCTGAGTTGGCAATAACAACAGGTTCGTTACCCTCGAATACAGATACACAACTGTTTGTTGTACCTAAGTCAATTCCAATAATTTTTCCCATAATGATTTATTTGTTTTATTTGTTGTCAATTTTATTGCCGTACCTGTTCCACACATTCGGAACCGCCGGCACAACCTATAGTGCAAAGGGTGTGCCAAATCCCATTTGGCGGGTGTGCCGTCCTGACATGTCAGCCCGAACTGACAAATGTGTCAGTCTGGCTGGATTGGTACCGGACATATTGTTCATAAATATCTTTTGAAAACTTTGTACATTGATGTGCAATTCATTATCTTCGCAGTTGCCAAAATAGAAACACATGATTTGGCATTTAATAACTTAATTACAAATAAAATGGCAAAAAAAGAAATTGAAGAGAATGCAACTGCCGTTAGCGAGAAACTCAAGGCATTGCAAATGGCTACCGAAAAAATTGAGAAAAGTTTCGGTAAGGGATCTATCATGAAATTGGGAAGCGGAGAAGTAGAGTCTATTGATGTAATACCCACCGGCTCTATTGGTCTTGATGCCGCTCTTGGTGTAGGCGGCTATCCGCGCGGACGAATAATTGAAATATACGGCCCTGAATCCAGCGGAAAAACAACATTGGCCATACATGCTATTGCGCAAGCCCAGAAAATGGGCGGTATTGCCGCATTTATTGATGCAGAACATGCTTTCGACCGCTTTTACGCTGAAAAATTGGGTGTAGATATTGACAATCTGTGGATTTCACAGCCGGACAACGGCGAGCAGGCTCTTGAAATTGCGGAGCAGCTTATCCGTTCATCGGCAATAGACATAATTATTGTGGACTCTGTTGCTGCCCTTACTCCAAAGGCTGAGATAGAGGGTGACATGGGAGACAACAAAGTGGGACTTCAGGCACGTCTCATGTCTCAGGCGTTGCGCAAGCTGACATCGGCCATAAGCAAAACAAACACAACATGCATATTCATCAACCAGTTGCGTGAAAAGATTGGAGTTATGTTCGGCAATCCCGAAACAACTACCGGCGGAAACGCTCTCAAGTTCTACGCATCGGTACGTATGGATATCCGCCGCGTGACACAGCTCAAGGACGGTGAGGATGCAATAGGTAACTCCGTACGTGTCAAGATTGTAAAGAACAAGGTTGCGCCTCCTTTCCGCAAAGCCGAGTTTGACATCATGTTCGGCACCGGTATCTCACGCAGCGGTGAGATTGTAGATCTTGGTGTGGAAACAGGTATCATAAAGAAAAGCGGATCGTGGTTCAGTTACGGCGATACCAAGCTGGCGCAGGGACGCGATGCCACCAAACAGCTTATGGAAGACAATCTTGAACTTGCCCAGGAAATAGAGGCAAAGATAATGGAAGCTCTCCATGCCTGATCAAAAATCCCATTCTATGAATAAACTGTATGTAACCATCCTGCTGCTGATGCTGTTCTTTTGCGGAACGGTATCGGCGCAGTCTACTTTTATAACCGTTGACGGCAAACAACGCGAGTTCAAATCTTACATTCCTGCAAATCTTGGCAAAAACAGGCCTCTGCTCATTTCCTGTCATGGAATGAACCAGGATGCCAACTATCAGAAAGGTATGCTGAACATTGAGTCTGTTGCCGATACTGCAAAATTTGCTGTTGTCTTTCCGGAAGGAGAGGGAAAAGCCTGGGATATTGGCGGTAACAAGGATATAAACTTTGTTCTTGCCATAATTGACTATATGGTTGAAAATTATGACATTAACAGATATAAGGTTTATTTGTCAGGCTTTTCTATGGGTGGTATGTTTACGTATCATGCCATGAACAGGATTCCCGACAAGATTGCAGCATTTGCTCCTATCAGCGGATATCCTATGGGTGGAACAACGGCTGCTGCATCAAGACCTATACCTATTATCCATACTCACGGACTTGCAGACGATGTCTGTGTCTTTGGTGGTGTCCAGGGCGCTTTGAATGCGTGGATAAAGTTCAACGGCTGCAATACTACCGCCACGGTGACATCGCCCTATATTGCAAGCCACGGTACGAAAAGAGTCTGGAGCGGAGGTAAGGAAGGTGTTGAAGTTGTATTGATAGAACTGGAAGGAAAGGGCCACTGGATCAGCAATGACTGGGGTCTGCATACCGGAAATGAAATATGGAAGTTCTGCAACCGTTATTCATTGCATGATGGAACACCGCAGGTTTCCATCACAGTTCCTGCTACCGGTTCCAATATTATCATGTACGGACAACCGGAGACATTCACTCAGACAATTACAGTGGATGCTTTTGATTATGACGGAACAATAAAGAATGTTGATGTCTATATTAACGATGTTCTGAAAAAATCCTTTTCAAAAGCGCCATATACATTCCAATGGCAATTGGATTCATTGGGTTCATATAAGATCAAGGCCGTTGTTACGGATGATTCAGGCAAGCAGAACACTGCAGTCAACAGTATCAATTTTCAGAATCCGCAATCCAGACTCACCCTCTCATTGGGTTTCAAAACAGAAGGTACAATTCCTGTAGGTTGGACCAGTTATGATGGAAAGAATACATTGTATGCTCCTCAGTCCAAATTGACCCAAGGCTGCAGGGTTATTAAATTCAACAGTGTGTTCCATGCATTTGAAACCGGTTTCTATCTTGAAAATCTGACCGGAGAGGAAAATGCCGGAAAACTGTCATACGGCGATGGAATATCAGGCTCAATGATATATTTTGCTCCCGGTTACTATAATGTGGAAGTTCTGGCTGCCAATTGGAACAGCAAGATTCCCATGTACGGCAAAGTGTGTGTGAACGGTGGCAGCAAGTATAAGGATATTGTTGCACAGGCTCCGTTGTGTACCAAAGTGAATCTGAACGGTAGAACAAACTATAGTTTTACAAAAGCCGATACAGCCCGGTTGTTCTTTAAAATTGAACAGCCCGGTTATTATACAGTTTCCGTAAGTGCACCGTCGCAGAGAAACTCTGCAATAGTTGTTGGTAAGGTTACCCTGGAACAGACAGATGACAGTTTTGCAGAACAGAAATGCGTACTCTGCACAGCTCTTGCCAATGCCTGCAATGCTTTGGCTCTGTGTGACAAGGAAATATATCAGGGAGATGATTACAATCAGCTGTTGGCTTTATTCGACAGATACTGTTCCCTGCGGTTGGCAGACAGACAGGACTTTGAAAACGCAGTTGCCCAGTTGGTACTTTACACAAGGCAGGTAACTGCATATGTTGATGCCATAAAGTCCACATTGGTTGAAAAAGTGGTCTATTCAGACAATTTCAAATCAGGTGGTGCCAACTCCATTCCCGGTGGCTGGATTGTTGGAGATGGTAACGAAACATTTTTCGGCTTGAAAAAGTCAATGCCTGTGAATGGATGCAGGGTTACCTATTTTTCATCCAAGGATGCCGCTTTCCAATATGGATTGTGCATAGTGAACAAGACAGGTGGTAAAAACGCAGGTTGGGCCGTGTATGGTCATGAGGATTCCGATTCCATACTCTATCTTTTACCCGGACATTACAGAATGACATATCAGGTGGCAAACTGGAAAACAGCTGGCGATGTTACAATCATGATCAGAGACGGATATGACGAAATGACTATTGCCAGTCAAACCGTTACTCCTGATCTGAATTTCAAAGGTTCCAATACCATGGCATTCAGCAATATTGAAGCGCGTGAATTTGAGTTTGACCTGCCCATAGAAGATTATTATGTTTTGAGAATCCAGACGGCGGCTACAGCAAATTCCGATGCTCTGATTGGCAATGTTGTCATATATTCAAGTACTTTTGATCTGACGCACGTTGACAACTGTCAGGATGACAGTGTCGGCAAGACTGTATTCCGCAGTGAATACTATTCTCTTGACGGTGTGCAGAAATCCGAGCCTGTGCATGGCTTGAATATTCGTGTGGACCATTATTCCGATAACTCAACTGATTCTTACCTATTCTATAACCGTTAATATCAATATGGACATTTTTTTGCTTGTTTTGGCAGTTCTTCTGGTGTTGGTCGGCCTTGTCGGTGCCATTGCGCCCGGTCTTCCCGGTCCTCCTCTCAGTTTTGTGGGACTTGTACTGGCCCATCTTTCAGATAGGATTCACTATTCCGTCACTACATTGGTAGTGATGGGTATTCTGATGGTCGTTATTACCATTCTGGATTATATTGTTCCTTCTATCGGAACAAAAAGAATGGGCGGATCCAAGCAGGGAGTCAGAGGAAGCAATATAGGTCTGGTTGTAGGATTGATCCTTTCTTTTGTTTTCCCTCCATTAGGTATTCCGTTATTGCTGGTGGCTCCTTTTATTGGCGCATATATCGGAGAGACCATTGCCGGTTCGGAAGAACATCGCGCAATGCGTGCAGCACTCGGAACTTTTATAGGCTTTTTGGCCGGTACTGCTGTAAAAACCATATACGGCATTATTCTGTTGCTTATGGTTGTGATTGATCTTATCAGATCTTTTGTGTAATCTTAATGTTTGTTGAAATGAAACTGAGAAACGTTTTGTTGTCTGTATTTGCAACATTTGCCTTTTTGTCAGTGGTCTGTTGTACTTCTGAAAACGTGTTGTCGCGGGACAAAAGGGAAACCCCTTCCTTACTGATGAAATACGATGCCAAGGCAGGACGCATTCTGAAGCGTATGACTTTGGAAGAAAAAATTGAGATGCTTCATGCCAAATACTATTTTGTCAGTGCCGGTGTGCCGCGTCTGAAAATTGCTGATATAAACTATGCCGACGGTCCTTTCGGTATCAGGGAGGAAATGGAACCGTTGTCCTGGAATCCGTTGCATTGGGAAACGGATTCTGCCACTTTTTTTCCTACCGGATCTGCATTAGCCGCAACCTGGGACAAGGAAATGGCATACATTTACGGTACCGGTATGGCGCGTGAAGCCAAGCTGCGTGGAAAAGACATGATTCTTGGTCCTGCCATGAATATCCAGCGTATTCCAACAGGTGGGCGCACATACGAGTATTTGAGTGAAGACCCCTATCTTAATTCAATTATTGCCACATATTATACCAAAGGCGTGCAGGATAACGGTGTTGCAGTCTGTCTGAAACATTTTGCTTTGAACAATCAGGAAACAAACCGCGGTACGGTTGATGTGATAGCATCTGCACGTGCCATGCGTGAAATCTATCTTCCTGCGTTTGAAGCTGCTGTTACCAAGGGCGATGCCTGGGGTGTTATGGCTGCGTACAACAAGATTAACGGATCATGGTGCGCTGAAAATGACTGGCTCCTGAATCAGGTGCTGCGCCGTGACTGGGGTTTCAAGGGTATGGTCATTTCTGATTGGGGCGGAACACACAGTACCGGTTCTGTTGTCAAGGGCTTGAATGTCGAAATGCCCTCAAAAGATTTCCTGGGACAGTCTTTGCTTGATTCAGTGCGTCTTGGTATTATTGATACCGCTGTAATAGACAATCGTGTAAGAGAAATCCTGCGTGTACGTCTGGCTGTTGAACCTGTACCTGCAAATAAGGCCAACAAAGAAATTACTGCCAAGCCTGAACAGGCGCAGATAGCATACAAAGTGGCTCAGAAATCCATTGTGCTTTTGAAAAACTCTGATGATATTCTGCCTCTTGATCTCAGCAGAATTCAGACTGTTGCGGTAATCGGCGACAATGCCGATAAGAAAATGGGACAGGGTGGAGTAGGTGCCGGAGTAAAGGCTCGTAATGAGATTACTCCTCTTGCTGGTTTGAAAGAAGCATTCGGTAACAATGTAAGAATAATATATGCACAAGGCTGGAGCAGTCAGCAGCGTGGCGGGTTCGGATTCGGTTTCTGGGGCTCAAGAAATAATGCTCAGTCCGGTCCTTCTGCCCAAGAATTGGAAAACCGTGCGGTAGAGGCTGCACGTGCTGCCGATGTAGTAATTGTAATGGCTGGCAACAACCGTTCCGTTGAGACGGAAGGAAGTGACCGTAAAGACATAATGCTCCCATTCAACCAGGAACAGGTTATTTCCAAAATCGCTCAGGTCAATCCCAATGTAATTACTGTTCTTGTTGTTGGCGCTCCTGTAGATCTCCGTCAGGTTGATCCTGCTTCAAAAGCCATGCTTGTATCTTGGTTCAACGGTTCCGAAGGCGGACATGCCCTGGCCGATATTCTGCTTGGAAAAGTCTCTCCAAGCGGAAGACTTCCGTTCACATTCCCTGTAAAACTTGAAGATTCTCCTGCGTACGCACTTGGTAATTTTCCTAATGATACGCCGGCTGCGGCAGATATCTTTGTCAATCTGGTTGATAAGAAGTCCGATGCTTCTCAACAATCACGGAATGTGTCTGTGTATTCAGAAGATCTTCTTGTTGGCTATCGCTGGTATAATACCAAGAAAATCCAACCGGCATATCCGTTCGGGTATGGCTTGACATATACCACTTTTGCATATTCTGACATATCGGCAGATAAAACAGAATACAAAGATGGAGATGATATTAAAATCTCTTTCAGACTGAAGAATCTGGGCAATAGAAAAGCTGAAGAAGTTCCGCAACTTTATGTAAGCCGAATCAAATCAAAAGTTGAATGGCCGGAAAGAGAACTCAAGGCATTTGACAGGATTTTGCTTGAGCCGGGACAGGATTCTTTGGTAACACTGTCAGTGCCGGTTGAAAACCTTAAATATTGGTCAGAAGACAAATATGACTGGGTACTTGAATCAGGTTCCATCAGACTGACTGTAGGCCAGTGCGCTACAGACGATAAACTTTCCACACAGGTGTCAGTCAGAAAAGGACTCTTTTAATTGAGCAACCAGTTCCTGTCCAGAAAATCCAGACGCTTTAAGATCCATTCTTTGAGTGTCTGGATTTCCTGTTCATAGCTGCTTACACGGTATGCCATGAAACTGGTCCACATGCTGCCGCCCATGCCGCCGAACATTCCCATGCCGCCAAACATTCCCATGCCGTTGTTTTGGGTTTGTGGTTGGTCTTCAGATACCAGAAGATCACTGTACGCGGCAAAATGGCGCTTTGCAGGTTTCTGCATCTGCTTGGTATAATTGTCAATATATTCAAAAAGACTCTCTTTGCTTAGAACGGTACCGCGCAGTTGTGTATATCGCTCTTTCACCTTGTCAACAAAGGCCGGATCGGACATCAGTTTTTGCCAGAATGTGGGTATTACACCCTGTTCCTTGCCGTTAAAACTGAATGCGTCAATCTTGTCGCACTGCCCGAATGTGCAGTTGCCCATTGAGAAATTATAATCCCATACCGGTCCTGCGTGCAGCTTTCCGCCGGTGCCGTCCGCATTTATTTTTGTCTTGTAGAAGTAAGTGCTGCTGTAATACATGTCTGCATTGTGCATAAACTCGGAGTGAATTATAAAATCAACAAAATCAGATACCTCTATATATGCGGCGTAGCCTTTTTGGGGGTCTGCAAAATCAGGACTTGCCACTGCACTCTCAAACTTATGGATGAAATTTTCAATATAATTCTGCTGGGCGTCCGTAATTTTGTTCTTACTCGGATACTTGATGGTCCATACAACATTGTTGTTCATACCGCCTGCTCCGAACGGCATCATACCCATTCCCGTACTGCCGTGCAGGGAAATCCCTTTCTGTTTTGATACGAATGTGTTGTCGTTGGCATCGTATTTGTCAACACGCAGAATGTAACCGCCGCTAAGTTCACGGCCAACAGCATCCTGCTCCTTGATATTTGCAATGTCAAGACGCTCTTTGCCCTGTTTGATGGTTTCAGCAAAAATATATACACCTATGTATTTGTTGTTCAGAACAACCTCCACAGTCTGAGTCTTTGGAGCCCAATGCCCCATGGCGCGCCAAAGAAGCATTGCCAGAGGGTCACGCAATAATGAAATGTCCGTATAGGTGTTCAGCAAAACCCAGTCATGTTCCGCTCCCATTCCAAACAGTGAAGCGTCTTTCTTTTTGCCGTTGTCATCTCTGGTAACGATGGAATATTTCTGCTGCGGCATCATAACAGATGAGTTTCCGCGCAATTTTATTGTAATGTTACCTTCGTACAGACTTGTTTTACCATCTGTAACGTTCATTGTTGCATTAACCTTTTTCTGTGATATCTCATGTCCTTTGGTGTCAATGCGGATGATAGGAAGGTTGGAAGACTTGATCTCTACATCTTTGACATTGTTCTGCACTGGCATGATACCGCCCATTCCCGGCATACCCATAGGCATTCCGCCGCCCATAGGTGGCATTCCGAACTGAGCGTTTGCTGCATAAAAAAAACTCCCTAATATAAAAACAATTACCGATTTTTTCATAAATATATCCTTTTACTTATATATACCAATTAAATCAAATTGTTAACTTTGTAGCCAATACAATTGGAAAAGAATATGAACATAACCATAATCGGAACTGCTTATCCTTATCGTGGAGGACTCAGCGCATATAATGAACGTCTTGCTAAGGAATTCATTGCCCAGGGCGATGACGTAACAATCGAAACGTTTACTCTACAGTATCCGGATTTTCTGTTTCCAGGGAAAACCCAGTATTCATCCGAACCCGCTCCCCAGTTTCTGAACATTGTACGCAGTGTCAGTTCAGTCAATCCGTTCAATTGGATATCAGTTGGAAAGAGAATAGCAAAGCAGGCTCCGGATCTGCTGATTATCAATTACTGGTTACCTTTCATGTCTCCCTGTTTCGGTACAATTACCAGATATGTCCGTCGTAACGGAAAAACAAAGGTAATGTCCATATTGCACAATATAATCCCACACGAAAAGAAATTCTTTGACAGGACTCTGTCAAATTATTTTGTCAGAACTGTTGACGGATTTGTTGCCATGTCCCAGTCTGTTTTGAACGATTTGGATATGTTTGACAGGAAAAAACCGAGAGCGTTCTGTCCGCACCCATTGTATGATCATTTCGGACAGAAAAAGACACGTGATGAGGCACTGGCTGCATTGACTCTTGATCCGTCCTTTTCTTATATTCTTTTCTTTGGCTTTATAAGAGATTACAAGGGACTGGATATCCTGTTGCAGGCAATGGCCAATGAATCCTTGCTGAAAAAAAATGTAAAGCTGGTTGTGGCAGGTGAATTTTATAACAATCCAAACCAGTATTTTGAACTTGCAAAGAATTTGGGTATAAGTGACAGAATAATATGGAGGAATGACTATATACCCGATACCCAGGTAAGTTCCTATTTCTCTGCTGCCGATATTGTTGCCCAACCATATAAGTCTGCCACACAGAGCGGAGTGACCCAGATAGCCTATCATTTTGAAAAACCTATGCTGGTAACCAATGTCGGCGGACTGTCTGAAATAGTTCCGGACGGTAAGGTAGGTTATGTTGTGGAGCCGAATGCCGATGCCGTAGCCGCTGCGTTGTGCAGTTTCTATGAAAATGACCTGACTGCCTTCTTTGAGGAAAATATCAGGGAAGAAAAGAAAAAGTATGCCTGGTCAAGGATGACAGACACTATCAAATCAATGGTTTAGGGCCATCAATGTCTGAATTTCCTGAGCCCACAAGGCTTCTTCAGGGGTTTCAAGAATGAACGGAATGCTGTCAAAGCGGCTGTCACGGGCAATACGCTCAAAAAAAGCCATACCTATCAGTCCTTTTCCTATGTTGTCATGACGGTCAACACGGCTGGCAAGAGGTTTTTTGCTGTCGTTCAGGTGGATGGCTTTCAGATACTCCAACCCGACTATGCTGTCAAATTCCTGCCATACGCTATCATATTGGTTCGCAAGATCATAGCCTGCTGTAAATGTGTGGCAGGTATCAATACAGATGCCAACCCGGCTTTTGTCTTCTACCATACTGATTATTTGGGCAAGGTGATGGAAACTGTATCCCATATTGCTGCCTTGTCCGGCGGTATTTTCAATTACTGCAGTTACTCCCTGAGTCTTATCCAAAGCAATGTTTATGCTTTCTGCAATACGCGCAAGACACTGCTCCGGCGATATCGCTTTCAAATGACTGCCTGGATGAAAATTCAACATAGTGAGTCCCAATTGGCTACAGCGGCTCATTTCATCAAGAAAGGCCGTGCGCGATTTTTCAAGCCCTTCTTTTTCGGGATGTCCAAGATTTATCAGGTAACTGTCATGCGGCAGAATCTGTTCAGGTCTGTAGCCGTATTCTGTACAATACTGCTTGAACAAATCTATCTCTTTCGCAGAGAGTGGAGCCGATGTCCACTGCCTCTGATTTTTTGTGAACAGGGCAAATGCTGTTGCTCCAAGGCTGTGTGCCGCTAATGGCGCGTTCTGAACACCGCCCGACGCTGATACATGTGGACCTACAAAATTCATACTATTCCAAATCTATTACGGTTATGCCCGCTCCTCCGAACTGGACATGTTCATCTGCAAAATGTGTTACAGCCGGTACTGTTTCAAGATATTCTCTGATCAGAGTACGCAATATTCCGCTGCCGGTGCCGTGCAGAATTCTAACGCGGCTTATTCCCAGCAACAGGGCATCGTCAATAAAATATGTTACAGTCTGTATGGCATCGTCTCCGCGCATACCTCTAACGTCAAGATCAGGTTTGAAACGCATTTTTGCGGCATAAATCTTTTCTCTGATATTACTTGCGCGAACCACATTGACTGTGGCTGATGACTGTTCTTTGGGTGCCTGGGTGTGCTCCAGCAGGTTGGTCTTGACTATGCTGGTTATTGTATTGAAATCTACCGATGCGTTGTTGCGTGTTATTTTTACTATTGTGCCTATGGTGTTCTGTCCTTTGATCCTGACAGTATCTCCAACATGGAACAAGGCGGAGAAGGAGTCATATATACTCATTCCCTGATTGTTTATGCTGCTGTTTTGTTGATTCCCGTTTCTGCGGCGTTCAGCGCGGCGTTCCTGACTGCGCTTGATACGCTCCATCTGACGGGTTATCTTATCGTCTGTATCGTTTCCTGAAGTCCGTTCTTCAACATCCTGTTTGAATTCGGAAAGCTGCTGGCGGGCATTCTTTGTGGCATTGCGTTCCGCCTGTTCTTCCTTGATTGTTCTTATGGTCCGTTCAATAACGGCATTGGATTCCTCGATAAGCTGCATGCTCTGCTCTTTTGCCTGCCGGAGTATTTCTTTGCGTTCTTTCTCAATAGACTGCAACTCTTTGGAGTGTCTGTCTATCAGTTCATCAAGGTGCTTTTCCTGCTGATGCACGTTCTGGCGCTTGTTTTCCCAATAGCGCTTGTCACGTACAATGTCCTGCAGGTATTTGTCAGCATTGACATAGTCTTTCCCTACAATCTGGGTGGCATCGGCAATCACATCTTCCGGCAGACCTATTTTGCGTGCTATTTCCACTGCAAAACTGCTGCCTGGATTTCCTGTCTGGAGAATGTATAGGGGTTGCATCAGCTGACGGTCATACAGCATGGCTCCGTTGACAATGCCTTTTGCCTGATCTGCATATTGTTTCAGGTTCTGGTAATGCGTAGTAATGACCCCGAACGTATGTGCTGCTACAAATCTGGTAAGTACAGATTCGGCCAAAGCTCCGCCGATGCCAGGCTCCGTTCCGCTGCCGAATTCATCTATCAGCAATAATGTCTGGCGATTACATGTACGCAACATGTTTTTCATATTCATCAGATGACCCGAATAGGTGCTTATGTCGTCAGTAATGCTCTGCTGGTCTCCAATGTCTATCATAATATTCTTGAACAGACCGGCATGGCTGTTTGAACGCATTGGAACAGGAATTCCGCATTGCAGCATATACTGAAGAAGACCTACTGTTTTAAGACAAACGGATTTTCCGCCGGCATTCGGACCTGATATGAGCAATATGCTATTTTCCGATGTCAGTTCCACATCAAGAGGAATTACACTCTTCCCGTGTTTTGCAAGATTCTGGCGCAGCAGCGGATGCACCGCCTGCACCCAGTCAAGAACGCATTTCTTTTCCAGAACCGGTTTGACTGCTTCTATGTCTTTGGAAAACAGCGCTTTGGCTCTGATAAAATCTATTTGGGCCAGATAACTGTAGGAATCTTTTATTGAAGGCAGCTCGGGGCGTATGTAATCTGTGAACTCTGTAAGTATTTTTATAATCTCCCGTCTTTCGGCCGCTTCCAGCTGGCGTGTCCTGTTGTTTGCTTCCACAACCTCTGCCGGCTCTATGAAAACAGTACGTCCGCTGGCGGATTCATCGTGAACAATACCTTTGATCTTTTTCTTCAGTGCAGGTGCCACAGGTAGCACAAGACGTCCGTCTCTCATTGTAGGCTGGGCATCTTTTTCTACCAGACCTTCCGATTGGGCTTTTTTAAGTATTCCGTTGAGAATGTTGGATATGCTGAAACGGGTGTTTGCCAAATCCATACGGATATGGTAAAGTTCCGGACTGGCATTGTCTTTCAAGTGACCGAATTTGGTCAGGATTTTTGAAATAGCCGCTGTAATATGCGGAAAAGAACTGACCTGCTCCGATAAGGAGTGTAATTCCGGATAACACTCAGCGGCATGCTCTGAACAGAAAAAACCGGTAATTGCCGATATGGCTTCAAGAGATTTCCACAAATTGAACAACTCGGTTTCGTCAAGAAAAAGACCTGCTATCCTTATACGTTCCAGTTCTGCGCGCAGATCAAAGAACTCAAGGTCCGGGAATCTGTCCTCATTGTCCAGAACAGATACAAATTCCATTGTTCTGTCAAGTTCTGTGTTAACGGTTCCCCAATTGTCACTGAAAGAAATGCTGTCAACGCACTCCCTGCCCAAAGTGCAGATACACAGGGCACCCAACTGTCTGCGTATCTCCAGAAACTCTATTCTTTGTTCAAAATCATTAGGGTAAACCATTTGACTCTTTGAGCTATATATACATCTGTTGATTGTGCAAAATTACAAAAAAAAGAGTAACTTTGCGCAATCTTATTGTAAGGACTTGAATATGATATATCAGAATATATTGGAAGCTATCGGGCACACTCCATTGATAAGACTGAACAAACTTCCTGACAAGGATGGGGCGGAGGTTCTTGTCAAATTTGAGGGATTGAATGCCGGCGGTTCAATAAAGACACGCACCGCATATAATATGCTTCTCGATGCCGAATCACGTGGATTGATAAAAAAGGATACCGTAATAGTTGAACCTACATCCGGTAATCAGGGTATCGGACTGGCCCTGGTGGGCGCAGTAAGGGGCTATCATACAGTTATTGTGATGCCAGATTCAGTGAGTGAGGAACGTAGGAAACTTGTAAAACATTATGGAGCAGAGGTTATTCTTGTGCATGATTCCGGCAATATCGGTGAATGTATGGATCAGTGCATCAGGAAAGCGGAGCAGATTGCCCGTGAAATTCCGAATGTCTTCATACCCCAACAGTTTGAAAATCCTGCCAATCCTATGGTACATCGTCATCATACCGGTTTGGAAATCCTTGAACAGGCTGCCAAGCCTATAGACGGTTTCTGCTCCGGAATAGGAACGGGAGGAACAATTACCGGAATAGGAGAGGTTCTGAAAGCACAGAATCCTGATATTGAGATATGGGCTGTGGAACCCGAAAATGCCGCCATACTTGCCGGCGGAAATATCGGGACACACCTTCAGATGGGTATCGGAGACGGATTGATTCCTGCTATACTCAATAAGGAAATATACAGTTCCATATGCATTATCTCAGATAACGAGGCTCTGGATACTGCCCGGGCTTTGGCAAGATATGAGGGAATAATGTGTGGAATTTCCAGTGGAACCAATGTTGCGGCCGCTTTGAAACTTGCACGTAAACTGGGACCTGGCAAAACAGTTGTAACCGTACTTCCGGATACGGCGGAAAGGTACTTTTCCACTCCTTTGTTTGACGGAGAATGACATTTTATGGGAAAATCGGAAATCATACAGATCGATACATCGGAAGAGTGGGTTATAGGAAACGGTATTATGCCTTCCTATATTAACTATTATGCTAACTTTCCTGTAAAACTTGAGTGCGAAGTTTTTATCTTTTGCATGGAGGGAAGTCTGGAGGCTACAGTAAATCTTATCAGAACCGTTGTCTCCAAAGGACAGGTATCTCTAGTTCCGAGCGGTTCCATTATCCAGGTTCATTCTGTATCTGAAGATATCAAACTGTATTACCTTGTCTTCTCCAAGGCTTATGTCAGCAGTATGAGAATGAGTAAGACTGTATCTGATTTTCAGATATCTGATAATGAACTGATTGTAGGCGCAAATTGCCCGATAACGTATTATGGCGCCTTGGAAACCATGTGCAATGGCTTTTTGGACTTGTATAATATACTTGAGCGTGGTGAGAGAACTGACTTCTCATACAATGTCTATCATTGGATTCATTCCATGTTAAGGCATATTTGCAATAAAACGGGCGTGATGGATGATTCCCGTATGCCCCAGAACAAGAAGATCTGCAGGGATTTTGATGATCTTGTCCAAAAGAATTTTTCAAAATACAGGAACGTGGGCTGGTATGCTTCTCAAATGAACCTGTCTCAGGCGTATCTTTGCAGTGTAATCAAAAGTGTAACCGGTTCCACATGTACAGATAAGATTGCTTCTATGGTTATTATGGATTCCAAGTCAAGATTGAAACTTACAGGGCAATCAATACAATCCATAGCAGACGATTTGCATTTTGCCGATGCCTCTTTCTTCTGCAAATACTTTAAACGTTATGTTGGTAAGAGTCCTCTTGAATATAGAGATTCAGAATAATTTTAATTGATAATAAATTATGGAATTACGTCAGAATTGCAAGTATGCGTTGCTTGTCCCTACAAGTATGGGTCTGAGAATCACCCCTGCTTCCGGACAGCCTGTCCAGTGCAGTAATCAGTTTTTTATGCAGGCAACCAGTGCGGAAACCAATGTTGCCAGTATTTCAGCTTATCTTGGTCTTCCGGTCAAGGTACTGACAACATTTGTAGAGGGTAGTCCTTTTGCCGCTTTCATCAAACAGGATCTGCGCTCGCGCGGTATGGATTTTGAAGGAAAGGATGTTGCTCAGGGCGGCCCTTGGGGATATCGTCACCAGATAAATGTGGCAGACAGCGGTTACGGATCGCGCGGACCGCGCGTGTGGAACGACCGTGCCGGAGAGGTTGGCCGTACACTTAATGTTAAGGATTTTGATCTTGACCGTATATTCGGACAGGAAGGCGTTCAGATTGTACATCTTTCAGGTCTGATTGGTGCTCTGAGTCCTGAGACCAGCAGATTCTGTCTTGAGATTGCCCGTGCTGCTAAAAAGTACGGTACCCGTATCAGCTTCGACTTGAACTACCGTGCCTCTTTCTGGAAAGGACGTGAGCAGGAACTCCATGACATATTCTCAGAAATCTGCAGCATTGCCGATATACTGATTGGTAACGAAGAAGATTTCCAGCTGTGTCTCGGCATTGAAGGTCCTGAGGCCGGCGGAAAAGATATATCCTCAAAAATTGACGGATTCAAGGAAATGATAAAGCGTGTCAAGGCGCAGTATCCTGCTGCCCAGGTGTTTGCTACTACATTGCGTCAGGTTGAAAATACCAACAGCCACAACTGGGGCGCAATCATGCTCGAAGGAGATAACTGGCATGTTGTAGAACCGCGTAACATTCATGTTCTTGACCGCATCGGTGGTGGTGACGGATATGTTGGAGGTATGCTGTATGCCATTCTCAAAGGTTGGGAACCGGAAAAATGGATCCAGTTCGGCTGGGCAAGCGGCGCTCTTGCTACAACATTCCTTACAGATTATGCGCAACCTGCAGACGAAGACCAGATCTGGAGCGTATGGCAGGGCAATGCGCGTGTAAAACGCTGATATATGCTTGAACTCAGGAATCTTTCCATAGGTTATAGACAAAAGAGAAACCGGAACACAGTAATAGCACAGGGCTTGTCTGCAACTTTGCATGGTGGCTCTGTTGCTGTTCTTGTGGGCTCGAACGGAGTAGGAAAGAGTACTCTTTTGCGTACAATAGCGGGATTCCTTAAACCTGTGTCAGGGCAGGTGCTGTTTGATGGCAAAACAGATGTTCACTCCATAACTCCATCGGAGTTGTCCAAGAGTATAAGCGTAGTTCTTACTGAACGTACCGATGTTGAATATTTAAGCGTGTACGATGCCGTATCTTTCGGACGTATGCCGTATACTGGAATGCTAGGCACTCTGAAAGAGGATGACAGGCAGATTGTTGATTTATCACTTTCTCTGACAGGTGTTTCCGATTTGCGGAACAGAACCGTTGATACCTTGAGCGACGGACAGCGTTCGCGGGTGATGATTGCAAAAGCTCTGGCGCAGCAGACTCCTGTCATATTGCTTGACGAACCTTCCGCTTTTCTTGATTATCCCGGAAAGGAAGAACTTATGCTTCTGTTGCGTAGCCTGGCACATAACGAAAACAAGGCCATACTTATTTCGTCTCACGATATTGACATGGTCAAACGTTATGCGGATCTGTTCTGGGTTATGCTGAAAACAAAGGCCGGTACAACTCTTTCTGTTGATACCGACCCTTCTAAGTTTGATCCCGATTTATTGAGAAACTCTTAAGATTCTTTTTAATAGTTTCTTGTACCTGTTCCTTTCAGACTTTCTGCAATAGCCTTAATATGTGCAGGTGTTGTTCCGCAACACCCTCCGGCAATATTTATCAGTCCGTCCTGCGCCATACGCAGCAAGGCCGCTGCTGTGTCTTCAGGCTTCTCCGTATAACCTTGAGCCGTAGGTAATCCGGCGTTAGGATATACGCTGACTGCGCATTTTACATACTCAGCAACTTCTTTGACAGGTTCATAAAGTTCTGTGGCTCCGAAAGAACAGTTGATTCCTGCACTTGCAATTCCATATTTACCGGCCATGTCAAACAACTCTGTTATTGGTGTTCCGGTCATAAGACATGTGCTTCCTGCCATAATTGAAGCTGATAGCATAATTGGCAGTTCCTTGCCGCATTCTGCAAATGCCTCTTTTATAGCGTCAAGTGCGGCCTGTGCATTGGCGGCATCGGTTACAGTTTCTACAAGAAGCAAATCCACACCGCCTTCAATCAGGGCAACAGCCTGTTCCTTATAAGCCAGTTTCATGGACTCGCGGGTTACTGTCTCTTCCGGATCCATCATCATTTCGATAATGGTCAGAGATTTGTCAGTCGGCCCCATGCTTCCTGCTACCCAGACCTTCCGGTCAGCTTTGTCTGCGGCTTTGCGTGCACACTTTGCTGCTGCATGACACATATCCCTGACTTTGTCCTGTGCGTTGTATCCTGCCTGTGAAATGGCATTTGCACCGAATGAACAAGTCTCTATGATGTCTGCGCCGGCATCGACATAGGCTTTATGGATTTCTTCTATTATTTCCGGATGGGTAAGGGGAAGCATGTCGTTGTTGCCGTCATATTGCAGACCGTAACTCTGGATACATGTTCCCATACCGCCATCCAGTATAAGAATCCTTTTTTTGAGTTCTTCCTGAAAAATCATTTGTTGCAATCAATAAGCGAACATCGGATAGTCCTGCATCATGTCGTTTACACGCTTGCGTACGCTTGCAATTACTGCTTCATTTTCAGGATCGTTCAGAACCTCTTCAATGAGAGCTGCAATAGTAATCATCAGGTCTTCTTTTGCACCACGTGTAGTGATAGCAGGAGTACCCAGACGCAGACCGCTGGTCTGGAATGCTGAGCGTGAATCGAACGGAACCATATTCTTGTTTGCAGTGATATCTGCTGCAACAAGGGCCTTCTCTGCAACCTTACCTGTAAGTTCAGGATATTTTGGACGGAGGTCAACCAGCATGCTGTGGTTGTCTGTACCGCCTGATACAATGTAGAAACCGCGCTTTGTGAGTTCGTCTGCAAGAACGGCGGCATTCTTCTTAACCTGCTGCTGATACTCTTTGAATTCCGGTTGGAGAGCTTCTCCGAAAGCAACAGCTTTGGCAGCGATTACATGCTCAAGCGGACCTCCCTGCTGACCTGGGAATACGGCAGAGTCAAGAAGCTGTGACATCATCTTGATTTCTCCCTTCGGAGTAGTTTTGCCCCATGGGTTTTCAAAGTCCTTGCCAAGAAGGATTACGCCACCGCGCGGACCACGCAGAGTCTTGTGTGTTGTTGATGTGACAATGTGTGCGTATTTGAGAGGGTTGTCAAGCAGACCTGCTGCAATAAGACCTGCAGGATGTGCCATATCAACCATAAAGAGAGCTCCTACCTCATCGGCAATCTTGCGCATGCGTGCGTAATCCCACTCGCGTGAGTAGGCACTACCGCCACCGATAATCAATTTCGGTTTCTCTTTCAGTGCCAGTTCTTCCATCTTGTCATAGTCAACGCGACCTGTCTCCTGATTCAGATCGTATCCTACTGCATGATAGAGCATACCGGATGTATTGACGGCTGAACCATGTGAAAGGTGACCGCCATGTGCCAGATTAAGACCCATGAATGTGTCTCCAGGATTGAGAACGGTCAGTAGAACAGCAGCATTGGCCTGAGCTCCTGAGTGTGGCTGGACGTTAACCCATTCAGCTCCGAAAAGCTGTTTCAGACGGTCCTGTGCAAGGCGTTCTGATTCATCAACCACCTCGCAGCCTCCGTAGTAGCGTTTGCCTGGATAACCCTCGGCATACTTGTTAGTCAGGCAAGAACCCATGGCCTGCATAACCTGATCGCTTACAAAGTTCTCTGAAGCAATCAACTCGATTCCCTTTTTCTGGCGCTGATGCTCGCGCTCAATGATGTCAAAAATAACTTGGTCTCTTTTCATATTACAAATATGTTTTAATATTCTACGTTTCAAAAAAGCATTCCTACAGCAACTGACAGATATCCTATTGTCCTTTTAATATATACTGGAGTGCTGCGTTCTATATTATCTGTGTCGTATTCCAGACTCTTTGACATATTTGAAAATCCAATATTGTATGAAAAATCAAAAAACAGGGTGTTGATTCTGCAGTTCAGACCAATAACCCCGCTTAGCATAAAGCTTTTCATATCTTCTGCCATCTGATATGGAAATCCGTCAAATTGGGTCTTGCATATTCCCTTGAGTGGAATTTTAAATGTAGGACCGCAATATGCGGAAAGGTGGTAAACACTGCTTTGAGTCAAATTAATCCCAACCAGTACCGGTATGTCAATTGAACGGAATACTGATGTTACCGTTCCCTTATGCTCTTTTTCAGAATCTCCATTCTGAGTGTAATAATCAGGAAAAGCATTGTCAAGATCAAGCTCAAGACATGATTTGTTGCTGTTGAACAGCACTTCTCCCTGAAAATATATCAACTTTGAAAAGTTGTATCGTGCAATAAGTCCTGCAAATCCTGCCAGGTACGCCTTGTTCCTGTATTCTTCTCTGGCAAACCTGTAATCGTTGATGTTGGCCTTCACACCCATCAGTGTGGAAGATTCGACACCTGCCCGAAAGCCGATATTTACAATTTTCCCTTTAGTGCTTTGTACAACAGAACTTGTTGTCCCATCTTCTGCAGATGCTACTGATGCCGGCAAACAGATTGTAATAAGCGCCAGAAGAAGATGAAAACGATGGCCTGTTGTCATTTGAAAATAATCTCGTCCACAGATATTTCCCTATTGCAATATGCACATCTTAGAGTCCCGGCAACCTTGTCTACTGTAATGAAACGGGTAGCCATGGGCTCGTGATTGGTAATACACTTTGGATTACTGCATTTTACAGTATCGACAACCTGGTCAGGCAAACTGACGGTATGTTTGTCAACAATCTCGTAATTGCGTATAAGACTTATTGATATGTTGGGGGCAACACATGCAAGTCTTGCTATTTCAAGATCTGTAAAGTAATGGTCCGAAATCTTGATCAGTCCCTTTTTCTCACTTTTCTTGCTCTTGAGATTGAATCCGATAGTGATGGTATTGTCCAATTTTTGTAATCCCAGTATATCAACAACGGTAAATACTCTGTCTGCAGGAATATGGTCAATTACGGTTCCGTTTTCAATAGCGGCAACTTTCAGTTCTGTTTTACCCATAGTTCGAAATTTAATCTACATTTATGTTGAGAGCATTGCAAATCAAGGCTTGGCGAACATACAATCCGTTCTTTGCCTGCTGGAAATAGTATGCTTTCGGATTTTCGTCAACATCCTGGGAAATCTCATTTACTCTAGGTAGCGGGTGTAATATCCTCAGATTCGGTTTTGAACCCTCCAGCATATCATTGTGCAATATATATGCATCTTTTACCCGTTCATATTCATCAAGATTGCTGAAACGTTCACGCTGCACACGTGTCATGTACAGAATGTCTGCACCTGCAATTATGTCTTTATTGAATTCCGTATGTTCAATGAATTTTATGCCATTGTCTCTGCAATACTGTTTGTATACGTCCGGCATAGCCAGTTCTTTTGGAGCGATAAAGTGAAATGTGGGATTGAAGAAACGCATGGCTGTCAGCATTGAATGCACTGTGCGGCCATATTTCAAGTCTCCTACAAGGTATATGTCCAGATTGTCCAGCTTTCCTTGTGTTTTCTGCATGGAATATAGGTCAAGCATGGTCTGTGAAGGATGCTGATTAGCCCCGTCTCCGGCATTGATTATTGGAATTGGAGAAATTTCGCTGGCATAACGCGCCGCTCCTTCAAGATAATGACGCATTATGATGAGATCAGAATAGTTGCTCACCATCATAATTGTGTCTTTCAGCGTTTCGCCTTTTGTTGAACTTGTAGTGGCTGCATCGGAAAAACCAATGACGCGTGCCCCCAAGCGGTTTGCCGCTGTTTCAAAACTCAGACGTGTACGCGTTGACGGCTCAAAAAAGAGAGTCGCCACAATTTTGCCGTCAAGTATCTTTCTGTTGGGACAAGCTTCAAATTTTGCCGCATTTTCCAACAACTGCAAAATTTTTTCTTTGGAAAGGTCTTCCAAAGTCACAAGACTATTGTTTGTAAGACTCATTTTGCTACTTTGATATTTTGACCCCAAAATTAGTAAAAAAACTTGTGATATTTCATTTGATTGGTTTATTTATTATAATTTTGCACATATAACATAGATATAGGTCATAGTGGAAAGAAAAGGAAAGAAAATAGTAAGGATAATAAACATCACCGCATGGTGCCTGGCGTTGGTTGTGCTGCTTGCAATTGTGTGGGCTTTCAGAGCAATAGCTCATGGCAAAATAGGATATATGCCGACAATTGAGGAACTGGAGAATCCTATAGACAAGGAGGCTTCCCAAATCATATCATCAGATGGTGTTGTACTCGGTTCCTATTCATACAGCAGAGATAACAGAATTAAAGTTTCTTTCTCAGACCTGTCTCCGGAAATAGTGAAAGCTCTTATTGCTACAGAAGATGTGCGTTATCTTGAACATTCCGGCATTGACGGCCGTGCATTGCTGCGTGCTACTGTCAAGAGAGGTGTTTTCAGACAGAAGAATGCAGGTGGTGGCAGTACTATCACACAGCAGCTTGCAAAATTGCTGTATACCGTCAATGTGGCAAGCAATCCTCTGGAAAGAGTCCTTCAGAAACCTATTGAGTGGGTTATTGCAGTTGAACTGGAACGTTGCTATACAAAAGAGGAACTCTTGGCAATGTATCTGAACAAATACGATTTTTGCAACAATGCTGTAGGAATATATACGGCAGCCATGAATTATTTCGGTGTGACTCCGGCAAAACTGGATACGGTCCAGTCTGCAATGCTGGTAGGTATGTGCAAGAATTCCAGTCTGTACAATCCGCTGAGACGCCCCGAACTTGTTCTTGAAAGACGTAACGTTGTACTGTACCAGATGCAGGTTGCAGGCTATATCTCAGAACAGGAATATTCTGAACTTATTACAAGACCGCTTGGACTGAATTACTCGAGAAAAGACCATCAGGAAGGACTGGCCACATATTTCAGGACTTATCTGCGTGGAGTCATGTCTGCCAAAAAACCAGTCAAGGCTAATTATCTGGCATGGCAGGACCAGCAGTACTACGAGGATTCGCTTGATTGGATAAACAACCCTTTGTACGGATGGTGCAACAAGGTACTCAAACAGGACGGAACTCCGTACAATATCTATACTGACGGCTTGAAGATATATGTCACTATCGACTCAAGAATGCAGTATTATGCGGAAAATGCCATAGTTGAACATGTGCACAATTATCTCCAACCCAATTTCTTTGCGGAAAAAAGCAGCTCGAATCTTTTGAATTCTCCATATACTGAAAATATTACGGAACTTGAACTTGAAGATATTCTTCGCCGTGCCATGAGGCAGACAGACCGTTACAGAGGATTGAAAAAACAGAATTGGGACGATGAAAAAATTTTCCTTTCTTTCATGAATCCTGTTCAGATGACCATCTTTTCCTACGACGGACCTATTGATACGCTTATGTCTCCGCTGGATTCTATCAAGTATATGAAATCTTATCTGAGAGTGGGATTTATGTGCATGGAGCCAGGTTCCGGCCATGTGAAAGCCTATGTCGGCGGACCGGACAACAGACAGTTCCAGTACGATATGGTTAACCAGGGCCGCAGGCAGGTTGGATCTACCATCAAGCCATTCCTCTATTCCATGGCTATGGAAAGCGGCTATACTCCGTGCGATATGGTTATCAACCAGCGTCAGTCAATCCTTACTGAAGACGGCCAGATATGGAGCCCGAGAGACGAGGGTACTGCAAAGGTGGGAGAGTACGTCACCATCAAGTGGGGCTTGTCACGTTCCAATAATAACGTAACGGCATTCCTTATGGGTAAACTGAATCCTTATTCGTTCCGTAATCTGTTGCATTCCTATGGTTTGCGCAATCAGCAGATAGCTCCTGTACCGGCCATCTGTCTTGGTACGTGCGATGTGTCCGTATCGGAAATGGTCAGCGCATATTCCGCATTCCCGAACAAAGGTATCCGTACCGCTCCTTTGTATGTTACACGAATTGAAGACAAAAACGGTAATATACTCTCAACTTTTACGGCCCAGTCTAATGAGGTTATCAGCGAAGAAACGTCCTACAAGATGATAGACATGATGAAAGCTGTGGTAAGCGAAGGTACCGGTACAAGATTGAAAAGGTACATGCACAGTACAAATGTTGCAGGCAAAACAGGTACAACCAACAACCAGTCCGATGCGTGGTTTATGGGCTATACTCCTGATCTTGTAGTAGGATGCTGGGTTGGAGGAGAAGACCGCGATATCCATTTCAATACCATGCAGTTCGGTCAGGGCTCGCGTATGGCGTTGCCTGTCTGCGGTATATTCCTGGACAGTGTATATTCCGATTCTGCAAATCTTGGATATCTTCCGTCTACTGAATTTGATATGCCGGAATTTTTTGATCCTTGTTATTCCGCAGAAAATCCGGACGAGTCATACGAACAGTATTTTATTGAAAGTTTCTGATTATGATAAAGTTTGTTGTAATTATACCGGCGCGTTATGCTTCTACCAGATTCCCGGCAAAGCCGCTGGCTATCCTTGGCGGAAAACCTGTAATCCAAAGAGTTTATGAACAGGCCACCAAGGTTTTTGACGATGTTTTTGTGGCAACAGATAATGATCTGATTTTCAATTGCGTGGAGTCTTTCGGCGGCAGAGCCCTGATGACATCGCCAAATCACAAAAGCGGAACGGACCGTTGTATGGAAGCATACTGCAAATGCGGCGTATGTGCCGATGTCGTTGTCAATATTCAGGGAGATGAACCCTTTATTGACCCATCCCAACTTGAGACAATCAAGAAATGTTTTGAAGATAGCCGTACTCAGATAGCAACTTTGGTCAAACCTTTTGAATCCAAAGCTCCGTATAGCGAAATAGAGAACCCAAACAGCCCTAAGGTTGTTGTTGACAATGACTGGAATGCAATGTATTTCAGCCGCAGTCCCATTCCTTATCTGCGCGGTATTGACCAGTCCGAATGGAGCTCTTGCCACACTTATTTCAAACATATCGGATTGTACGCTTTCCGCTCAGAAGTTCTGAAGCAGATAACGGATATGCCTCAGGGTGTTCTTGAAAAAGCGGAAAGTCTGGAACAGCTGCGCTGGTTGCAGGCTGGCTACAGAATAAAAGTGGGTGTAACAAGAATTGAAACAGTAGGTATCGATACACCGCAGGATCTGGAGAAGGCTGAAGAATTTTTGAAACAGAAAAGTTGAGGAATATGATACTTGATTCACTTGATAATCTGTCCGGGTACGTTTTCAGCCCGTATATCAGTCAGATAGTCCAATGGCTTGAGAACACGGATTTGAGCAAGATACAGTATGGCAAACACATATTGAAAGGAGACTTCCTGTATGTTAACTGCGATTGGCAGGATGCGCGTTTGAAGGAGAGCGTTTCTTTGGAAACCCACAGAAAATATATAGATGTCCAGATTCCGCTAAGCGGCGATGAACTGATGGGATACACTCCTGCTTCTATGTTGGATACGGTAATCTGTCCGTACGATGAAAGCAGGGATGCCGCTTTTTACAAAGCTCCAGCGCAGAATTATTTCCTTGTCAGAAAAGGAATGTTTGCAGTTTTTTTTCCAGGCGAAGGACATGCTCCCGCTATTTCAGATAAGGGAATACGCAAACTTGTATTTAAACTTAAAATATGATTTCATATGCTGAACCTGATAAAAAATGACAGTTGGCTTGCGCCATATGCTGATGCGATTGATGGACGTCATAAACATGCTATGGATAAAGCAGCAGAATTGTCCGGTTCAGAAACCCTTGCGGATTTTGCCCAAGGCTACAGATATTTCGGCTTGCACAAAACTTCTGAGGGCTGGGTGTTCAGAGAATGGGCCCCCAATGCTACAGATGTTTTTCTGATTGGAGATTTTTCCAATTGGCAGGAAAACGATATGTTCAGACTGAACCGTATTGGCAACAATGGTGTCTGGCAGGTTGTTATGCCTGATAATGCTGTAAAAAACGGCCAATTCTATAAAATGCGTGTTTTCTGGCAAGGTGGAAAGGGTGACCGTATCCCGGCTTGGTGTACACGTGTGGTACAGGACCCCGTTACAAAAATATTTTCTGCACAAGTCTGGGATGAACCTGAATATGACTTTAAAGTACAGAATTTTGTCCCGGAAAGATCTCCTTTGCTCATATATGAGTCTCACGTGGGAATGGCACAGGAGTACGAAGGGGTTGGCTCCTATGTTGAGTTTGAGGAACGTATCCTGCCACGTATTAAAAAGGCCGGGTATAACTGCGTACAGATTATGGCTATACAGGAGCATCCTTACTATGGCAGTTTCGGCTACCACGTGTCCAGTTTTTTTGCTCCCTCTTCAAGATTCGGCACACCTGCCGAGTTGAAGCATATGATTGATACGGCACATGCCATGGGTGTTGCCGTTATTATGGACATAGTCCATTCCCATGCCGTTAAGAATACCGACGAGGGACTTGGTCTGCTGTGTGGCGATCCGTATCAGTATTTCATGAAAGGCGGCAGACATGAACATAATGCCTGGGGCTCATTGTGTTTTGATTACGGCAAGAATCAGGTTCTGCATTTCCTTCTTTCCAATTGCCGCTACTGGCTGGAAGAATTTAAATTTGACGGATTCCGCTTTGATGGAGTAACTTCCATGCTGTATTACAGTCATGGTCTGAATGAAAATTTCACAAGCTATTCCGATTACTTCAACGGACATCAGGACGATGATGCCATATGTTATCTGACTCTTGCCAATATGCTTATCCATCAGGTTAATCCGAATGCCATTACCATAGCGGAGGAGGTAAGCGGCATGCCCGGTCTTGCTGCTCCTGTTGCAGATGGCGGGTATGGCTTTGATTATCGCATGGCCATGAATATTCCTGACTATTGGATTAAAATAATAAAAGAGAAAAAGGACGAGGAATGGTCTCCGGCGGGAATATGGTGGGAACTGACAAACCACCGTTCTGATGAAAAAACAATCTCATATGCAGAAAGCCATGACCAGGCTCTTGTTGGCGACAAAACTATCAGTTTCCGGCTTATGGATTCGGATATGTACTGGCATTTCAAGAAAGACTGTGTGAATTTTACCGTAGAACGTGGAATAGCATTGCATAAAATGATAAGATTGGCTACGTTGGGAACAATAAACGGCGGCTATTTGAATTTTATGGGCAATGAATTCGGACATCCGGAGTGGATAGATTTTCCACGTCAGGAAAATGGGTGGAGCCATAAATATGCACGCAGGCAGTGGAGTCTGGTTGACAACAGGGATTTATGCTACCATTGGCTTGCAGATTTTGATGCAGCTATGATCAGGATCGTTACATCTCAGAAAGATTTTGTGCAAACCCCTGTTCAGGAAATATGGAAACATGACAATGATCAGATACTGGCATTCATGCGCGGCGATCTTTTGTTTGTTTTGAATTTCAATCCTGTAAAGTCTTTTACCGAATATGGAATCGTTGTACCCAAAGGTTCCTATTCTGTTGTGCTTGATTCTGATTCAGCCAGTTTTGGCGGCCAGGACAGGAATGATGACTCTATAGTACATTATACGGATTCATACGGTTTTCCGGACAAATCCAATCAGGGAAGATTGTTTCTGTATATCCCGGCCAGAACAGCCTTTATTTTTCGTATGCACCGCTTTTGCCGTTCTTGACACGCGATACCTTTAACGATAGTGGCATTGAGACAGTGTATCGAACCTCTTTGCCGTTTTTTGTTGCAGGGTTCCATCGTGGCATGTTTTTCAGAAGTCTGGCAACTTCTTTGTCTACGGGCTCGTCAATACCGCGCAGAATTGATACTCCTGTTATATCTCCCGATGCTTCTACAGTAAATTGGACTTCTAATGTTCCGCTTGCTGAACGTCTTAAAGATTCGGTCGGATACTCAAAATTTGTTGTAATATAATCATATAATTTATCGTTGCCACCTTTGAAAGATGGTGGCACAATAACATTTTCAACCTGAACCGTGTCAACGGTTTTTTCGGAGATTTCTTGAGAAAACAAAGATGTGCTACTGAAAAAAACTGTCAGAAGAATCAATAAAAGGTGTTTCATTTTTGCAGTTGTTTGTAGTTATGTATAAGATTAATATTAAATAGTTAAATCAGGCTTCAGCGAAAGTTGGGTTACTGCCTCAATATGCTGTGTGTGTGGAAACATGTCAACCGGTTGCACTTTGTCAACTTTATATTTTGCGTCGAGCATAGCAAGATCCCGTGCCAAAGTGGCCGGATTACAGCTTACATATACAATTCTGGGCGCTTCAATGGAAAGAATCATGTCAACTACATCTTTGTGCATTCCAACGCGCGGCGGGTCAGTTATTATTACATCCGGTTTGCCGTATCGGTCAATGAAATCCTGTGTAAGCATGTCTTTCATATCTCCGGCAAAGAACAGTGTATTGTCAATATTGTTGAGTTCTGCATTGATTTTGGCATCGGCTATTGCTTCAGGAACATACTCTATGCCTATAACTTTGCGGCAATGGCGCGCAACGAACTGGGCAATGGTACCTGTACCTGTGTATAAATCATAGACCAGATCATTCTTGCCTACAGCGGCGAATTCACGAACCTTTGAATAAAGTGTGCAGGCCTGTTTGGTATTGGTCTGAAAAAAAGACTTTGGACCAATCTTGAACTGCAACCCGTCCATTTGTTCAAATATGCAGTCTGTTCCTTTGTATGTGACTATGTCAAGGTCCGATATGGTGTCGTTGCATTTGTTGTTGATAACGTACAGCAGACTGGTTATTCTGCTGCCGAAAGTGTCCTGTATTGCTTGCATCAGACCAAGAAACTGCTCTTTCTGGAAATCTGTTGTTATTTTTGCCTGTACCAGAACCATAATCTGCCCTGTGGTAGCAACGCGTATCATAACATCGCGCAACATTCCTTCCTGGGAACGCAGGTTGAAAAATGGTATTTCCTTATCCAATGCATACATATAAATGTAGTTGCGTATCTGATTGGAAATGTCATCCTGCAACATGCATTTGTCAATGTGAAGAACTTTGTCAAATGCTCCCGGAATATGAAAACCTATGCCTGGCTGCTTGCGCTGCTGTTCATCTGTCCTGTCAATCTCTGACAGTTCTTCCGCTGTGAGCCAGCGCATATTGCTGCATGAATATTCAAGCTTGTTGCGGTAACACTGGGTCTGTTCCGAACCGATAATCGGGCTGATTTCAGGTAAATTGACTTTTGCAATCCTTTCAAGATTGTCTTTCACCTGCCTGGTCTTGTACTCCAATTGTTTTCTGTATGGAAGATTCTGCCATTTGCACCCTCCGCATATTCCGAAATGACTGCAGAATGGCTCTACGCGATCTGGAGAAGGCTGTACAATTCTGACAGCAACCGCCTCTGCGTACGAGTGCTTCTTTTTCAATATTTTCAAATCAACAATATCTCCCGGCACAACAAACGGAACAAAGATAACCAAATCGTTTATGCGGGTGACGCATTTCCCTTCTGCGGCAAAATCTGTTATTTTTACACTTTCCAGTATAGGAAATTCTTTATTTTTCTTTGACATTAAGATATATATTCCGGTTAATCAATCTTCTGATTGGGTTTTCGGGTGCAAAGTAATAAAAAATATGCCGTATAATAGCCAATAATTGACAAATAATTATTAATTTTGCACCCGGATTTAACAAATAACATAAATTAATCATTACGAACAATGAGCGAGAAAAGAGTTTACAAATTTGGTAATGGACAGGCCGAAGGAAATGCGCAGATGCGTAATCTTCTTGGCGGTAAAGGTGCAAACTTGGCAGAGATGAACCTGCTTGGTGTTCCTGTTCCTCCTGGATTTACTATCACAACCGATGTTTGTACGGAATACTACAAAGTTGGAAAGGAAAAGATGGTTGAAATCCTCAAAAGTGACGTTGAAGAGGCTATTCGTCATATTGAAACTCTTATGAATTCCAAGTTTGGCGATGTTGAAAATCCGTTACTTGTTTCCGTACGTTCAGGCGCACGTGCATCAATGCCGGGTATGATGGATACAATTCTTAACCTTGGTCTTAATGACGAGGTTGTTGAAGGTCTTGCAAAGAAAACAAACAATCCGCATTTTGCATGGGATTCATACCGCAGATTCGTTCAGATGTACGGCGACGTTGTTCTTGGCATGAAACCTGCAAAGAAAACAGATATTGACCCGTTCGAAGCAATTATCATGAAGGTAAAGGCAGAGAGCGGAGTTGTTCTTGATAAGGATCTCAGTGTAGATGATCTTAAAAAACTTGTTGTTCTCTTCAAGGATGCTGTAAAGAAACAGACAGGTAGCGATTTCCCGAAAACTGCAATGGAACAGCTTTGGGGTGCCATTTGTGCCGTATTCGGTTCATGGAACAATGAACGTGCCATTCTCTATCGTAAAATGGAAGGTATTCCTGACGAGTGGGGCACAGCGGTATCCGTAATGGCAATGGTATTCGGTAATATGGGTAACACATCCGCAACAGGTGTATGCTTCAGCCGCGATGCCGCAACCGGAGAAGACGTGTTCAACGGTGAATATCTTGTAAATGCTCAGGGAGAGGATGTTGTTGCAGGTATCCGCACCCCGCAGCAGATAACAAAACTCGGTTCACAGCGTTGGGCTGAGCGTATGGGTATCAGCGAGCAGGACCGTGTAGCCAAATATCCTTCTATGGAAGAGTCAATGCCTGAAATCTACAAACAGCTTGACCAGATTCAGACCAATCTTGAGAATCACTATAAAGATATGCAGGATATGGAATTTACCGTTCAGGAAGGAAAACTCTGGTTCCTGCAGACACGTAACGGCAAACGTACCGGTGCAGCTATGGTAAAGATTGCCATGGATCTTGTACGTCAGGGAATGATTGATGAAAAAACAGCAATCATGCGTTGCGAACCGCAGAAACTTGATGAACTGCTTCACCCTGTATTCGATAAGAAAGCCCTTGCAGAGGCCAAGGCTCTTACAAAGGGTCTTCCCGCATCACCGGGTGCTGCTTGCGGTCGTATAGTATTCTTTGCTGACGAGGCTGCCGAGTGGCATGCAAAAGGAAACAAGGTTGTTCTTGTACGTCTTGAAACATCTCCCGAAGATCTTGCAGGTATGCAGTCAGCTGAGGGTATTCTTACAGCGCGCGGAGGTATGACAAGTCACGCTGCTGTTGTTGCCCGCGGTATGGGTAAGTGCTGTGTCTCAGGCGCATCTGAGGTTCAGGTTGACTACAACAGCCGTACCATTACAATAGGCAAGACTGTTTTGAAAGAAGGAGATTACATTTCTCTCAACGGTTCAACAGGTCAGGTATTTGCAGGTGAAATCAAAACCAAAGATGCTGAATTGAGCGATGACTTTGCTGCTCTGATGGCTCTTTGCGACAAATATACACGCCTTCAGGTACGTACAAACGCCGATACACCACGCGATGCCAGAGTTGCCCGCAGCTTTGGTGCTGTAGGTATTGGTCTTTGCCGTACAGAGCATATGTTCTTTGATGCTGAAAAGATTATCGCAATGCGTGAAATGATTCTTTCTGAGACTCTTGAAGGCCGTAAGCGTGCACTTGCAAAGATTCTGCCTTATCAGAAAGAAGACTTCAAGGGAATCTTCAAAGCTATGGAAGGCTGTCCTGTTACAGTACGTCTTCTTGATCCGCCATTGCATGAGTTCGTTCCTCACGATGAGGCCGGCCAGCGCGAAATGGCAGAAGCAATGGGTGTTACAATCAACTATATCCAGAACCGCGTAGAAGCTCTCAAGGAACAGAATCCTATGCTCGGTCACCGCGGTTGCCGTTTGGGTAATACATATCCTGAGATTACTGAAATGCAGACACGCGCCATTCTCGGTGCTGCTCTTGAACTCAAGAAAGAAGGCATTGAGTGCCACCCTGAAATTATGGTTCCACTTGTTGGTATCAAATACGAGTTGGATGCTCAGAAAGCTGTTATTGATGCTGCCGCTCAGGCTCTCTTTGCAGAAATGGGAGATTCAATAGAGTATAAAGTAGGTACAATGATAGAGGTTCCTCGTGCAGCCCTTACTGCTAACCGTATTGCAACTAGCGCTGAGTTCTTCTCTTTCGGTACCAATGACCTTACACAGATGACATTCGGTTACAGCCGCGATGATATTGCAAGTTTTGTTCCTCACTACATTGACTCCAAGATTCTTAAGTTTGATCCGTTTGCTGTTCTTGATCAGAACGGTGTAGGTCAGCTTGTTCAGATGGCAGTTGAGAAAGGACGTTCAATACGTGCAGATCTCAAGTGCGGTATCTGTGGTGAGCATGGTGGTGAGCCATCGTCAGTCAAATTCTGTCACCGTGCAGGTTTGAACTACGTAAGCTGTTCACCGTTCCGCGTGCCTATTGCGCGTCTTGCTGCCGCGCAGGCCGCCGTAGAGGAGTAATCCAAACAAATCAATAAATAATTTAGGTGCAATCATCTGCCATGATGGTTGCACCTTTTTTGTTGTGTACTCCAAATCATACATCTAGGTATCAAAACTCTGATTATTCGTTAAAATACATATACGAAATCACACTTTTCTGTACAAAGTTACCACCATAAAAATCATTTGTGGTAACCTTGTACTGTTGTTCTCATGCAATCCAGTTAATTTGATTATTCTATGTCTCCAAAATCGTCAAATGTGCGAATATGAAGACAAAT
>JAKSIP010000071.1 GCA_024398715.1 Bacteroidaceae bacterium | reverse complement strand
TTGTCAAGAGCGGCTGTAAGTTTGCCCAGATATTTGCTGCCGTCAAACACATATATGACATCTCCTGCAGCCCACGCTACACGGACGTTATTGACAAGGGATGACTTTACCCCGTCCTGCTGGGTGTATTCGCCCATAAGCCCGCTGACGCAGATGTCGATTGTTTCTTTGCCTTCTTCGGCCGGATTTGCCGGCTCAATGGATTTCTGGCAGGATGCGGTGGCCAGTACTACGGCTGTCGCACATAAGATTGTTCTGATTGCTGTTTTCATATTCGTTGATGTTTTTTAGTTCATAATTGATTGCTGGAGGCTTCTACTACCAGTTGTCATCGCCAGCTTCCATTTCAGTGCTGTTCAACATGTTCTGACGTTCGCTGCCGCAGATGATATGCACAGCATTCACTGCGATAACCTTTGTGGCCGGAGAGATATATCGCTCTGCCGGATTCTGTCTGTTTGTTTCTGATTTTTGTTTCATCGTGTATTTGTATTTTATGTTCTCGCTAATGCAAAAAAAAAGACGCAACGGCCGCGAAGCCGATACGTCCCACATCTCCATATATTTGAATATCAATTCATTACCCCCCCCTATATGATTGGAAAGGGTTTTATCGGAATACTTGTATGTAACAGTCGGAAGAAGTGGCATATAACTACAATGATGCTATAAATTCATCCCACTTGGAAAGATCCAGCGCCTCGCCCACGCCCTTGCCTGCCATAGCTTCCTTCATAGCGGCAATGGTGATTTCGTTCGGTTTGTCATATGCGACTGACATAAGAACCCTCTCTACATAATTATTGAGACTTCTGTTTTCGCGTTCAGCCTTTTCCTTAAGTTTTTCAAGCAAGTCATCATCCAAGCGGAAGGCTGTCTGCTTTTTCTTTGCAGTTGGAGTTTTCATATTAGAACTCATAATTCAGTACAAAGATATAACACTTTGTTTTGATATCCTACTTTATATCGGATTATATACTACGACAGACACGGAACTTTGCAGGTGAGCC
>JAKSIP010000070.1 GCA_024398715.1 Bacteroidaceae bacterium | reverse complement strand
GAAAGGTAAACTGTGTCGCCGGTGTAGCGGACCATCATCTGGCCGCCGCGAACGTTTACAGTTACGTCTTCGTTCATCTGACAGAAGCCTTTCTGAACGGCTGCAATAACTGCCGCACAGGCACCTGTACCACAGGCAGGAGTTTCACCGTTTCCGCGTTCCCATGTACGCATCTTCAGTTCGTTTGGTCCTACTACACGAACGAATTCTGTATTAGTACGTTCAGGGAATGTTTTGTGATGTTCAAACTTTGGTCCCAGTGTTTTCAGATCCAGCTTGTCTACAAAATCAACGAAAGTTACACAGTGAGGGTTACCTACGCTGAGTGTTGTTACATCATAAGCTGTGCCGTCTACCGTAAGACTCTTTACTCCGTTTCCTGTTACAGGCTGAGCTGAAAGATCAGGTTTTCCCATATCAATCATTACAGAACTTACTTTTCCGTTAAGCTTATAAATCTTTACTTTTCTGATACCGGCCTTTGTCTTGATTGTGATTTCGGCTGTTGTATCATTTTTATTGTGGCGGTCTGCTATGCCTTCAATATTGTTGTCGTAAAGATATTTTGCTACGGCGCGAACTGCGTTACCGGCCATCATTCCTTCTGTACCGTCCAGGTTGTAGAAGCGCATTGAAGCATCGGCCTTTGAAGTTTTTCCAACAAGTACCAGAGAGTCAGCACCAATTCCGCTTCGTCTGTCACAAAGACGTACGGCTAAACCGCCAGGGTTATTGATGTACTGGTTACGTGTATCCACGATGATAAAGTCGTTTCCTGTTGAAGACATTTTTGTAAAGTGAACAACCTGGTCAACTTCGCGAAGCTTGTTGATGTCGATAAGCTCAACATTTTCGGCGCTGTATTTTGACTTCAGACAGTTTGCAATTGCATTTGCTGTATCGATTGCTGTAAGACAAGGAATGTCGCGCTCAACGGCGTGACGGCGCATGCGAACAGAGTCTGCGTGAGGGTCACGGCCTTTAGCCGAAGTTGAAATAACGTAATCAACTTTTCCTGAATCCATAAGAGTAAGCAG
>JAKSIP010000007.1 GCA_024398715.1 Bacteroidaceae bacterium | reverse complement strand
ACAGTTCGCTCAATGCGGTAACTCTCGTCTATGGCAAGTATATCGTATAATTCTGTTTTCGTCATGGCTACTTGTCTTTGAGGTTATCCCATTCCTTCATTATCTCGCCCATCAGGTCGTTTGCCTCTTTGTTGAGCGAGGCGAGTTCGGTGTGAATCTCGTTCATGCGCTCATTGAAGTCAACGCCATCATCCTCTACCTCTGCTACGCCTACGTAGGCGCCAGGGGTGAGGGAGTAGTTATGGCCTGCTATTTCGTCTATAGTGGCAATCTTGCAGAGACCAAGAACGTCCTGGTATTCGCCTTCTGTGCCGAACTTTGAGATGAGCCACTCACGCTGGCGAGCGGTCTCAAGCATCAACTCTGCATCGGCAATGAGTTCGTTCTGCTCGCGCTCCACCTGCTTCTTCGTCTTGCGGTCGGCAGCGGCAATGGCATCCTTTGCTATCTGCTTGGCGGCAGCGAGCTGTGCTTCAGCCTCGGTGAGAGAGAAGCCTTCGAGGGCTGCGTCATAATCGGCAATGAGCTGGCGATACTTCTCCTGCTCACCACGATACAGATGTACAATGGCTTGTAGATTCTTCAACTGCCATTCAGACCACTCATTGAGAGTACGGTCAACGACTGTGTAATAGTTTCGAGCATCGATGAAGAGCACACGATTCTTGTTCTCCAAGCGTTTCGCCTTGTCGAAGAACCACAGCGAGCAAGGAAGCGAGAGGGTGTAAAAGAAGTTATTGCCCACGCTGACCATCACATCAACATCGCCAGTCAGAACAAGCTTCTCACGTATGTCGCGATCCTTGTTGGCACTATCCGTTGCCGACGATGCCATGACGAATCCTGCACGACCATGGTCGTTGAGATAGGCATAGAAATATGAAATCCAGAGATAGTTGGCATTACCAATCTCTTTTGTCTTGGCATTGATTCCCGGCAAACCGAATGGCAGACGACCAGCAGCAGATGCAGATTCAGACTTTACTTTATCCACATTGAAAGGAGGATTCGCCATCACATAGTCGCACTTGCCAGCAAGGTTGTGAGCATCATGGTAGAATGAATTGGCTTCGTCACCACTCACGATACGGCCGTTCAAACCATGCACAGCCATATTCATCAAACAGAGCTGAGCATTGTACTCAACCTTTTCTTGACCGTAGAAGGTCATCTGGGTGTTGGCGTTCATGCCTCCTGCATTCACGAAGTCACCAGTTTGTACAAACATACCACCTGAACCACAAGCAGGATCGAGCATTACACCCTGTTCTGGTTCCAGTACATTGACAAGCATCTTAACCAATGACTTAGGAGTGAAGAACACGCCATCGTCAGAGGCTACTGCCTTGGCAAACTTGGAGAGGAAGTACTCATAGATGCGACCAATCACATCACCACCAATCTCATCAAGTGTCTTGTTATTGAATATGCGAAGCAGTTCACGCAACAGTTCATCGCTAAACATGGTGTATGACTTAGGCAGAATACCTGTCAGCTGCTCGCTCTGTTCCTCAACCAATGTCATGGCATGATTGACCGCTTCACCCAATGGTTGGTCATCAGAGAGATTTACCAGATAGTCAAACTGAGCTTCGCGAGGCAGGTAGAGCGCACTCTTGGCAGCGAAGTCGCTTGCCTCCACAGGCATCACCCTGCCGCCACGGCTTGGACGGTTCTTAAGCAGTTCTGCCTCCACCATCTTGAACCGGCTGTAGGCATATCTCAGAAACAGCAAAGCCAATACAGGCATACAGTATTGGCTCGATGTCAATTTACTACCTGCACGAAGCAAGTCTGCCGACTCCCATAGGTCAGCCTCCAGTTTGCGTATGTTTATCTTGTTGTCTGCCATTTGATCTCTGCTTTAAGGTTGTTCATTGCTTACAAGGTCGCTCTTTTAACACACAAGTATCTCCGGATTTATAATATACTTTTGCTTCAGCACCTTGTGCTATTTTAGGACCGAAAGCTTCTGAAATTTGGCTTTCTGAATCCTCATACCATATACCTGCCACACGTGCCCATTGCTCCACCAGCTTTTCTTGAGCCTCATCTATCTGCCAATTGCTTGGTATTGCTGCTTGGCTTTCTCCAGCATCTCCACCTGTGCTAAGGCTTGTTCGCGCGTAACTGGCGATGGTTTGCGCCCCGATGAGCACCTTACCTGCACTACAGAGTCCTGCATGCTCTGCCGTATTGAATCTATCAGCGTTGATGTTGCCATTGTAAATATCGTTTATGTAATTATCTATTTGTCGTATCGTGTCAGGCGTAAAGCCATTATCATTTATCGATGTGAACAAAGTGTTCAAAGCGATAGAATTACTGGAAATATTACTATTTTCAATTGTATCGCAATTCATAGCGCATCAAAATATGCTTTGAAGGCATCCGCATTTTCAAACTCATAAATCCGCCCGGCTTTTACATCTATTCATACAAGATGATTTTTTGCCAAAGTCAAAGTGTATAATAGTTTGTTATATGCAAACATACAAAAAAATGTCAAAGCACACAATCTGCGCTCGAATCTTTTCTTAATTTTCACACCTATACCAGGTGGCAGGTGAATTACTCGGCAACGGGACGAACGGCCATACCGCGAGTAGAATCTTCATATCTCACTCTATATCCACCTTGATTGAAAAATATACAATTGGAATCAAATGTTGACCAATAATAACCGCTTTTGTTCCAAGAAGAGACCAATTCATATTCGTCATTGCATACACCTGTAACAGGAAGAAAAATAGTATGGCCAATCTCGTCCTCCCATTTACCGGTCACAAAATATCCGGAATTATAATCATCATATCTCCATATCCACGTACAATTATCATGATTCAAGAGTGTCTCCCAATGGTTATCAATACTTGGTAGTGTCCATTTTAGGCTGTCGGCACTATTCTCATTCCAACCTTGTGCCGCAAGCAACGCATTTTTCTGTGTATAGTAACAATGACCGTAATCATATTTTACGTATTCTACACCCTCAATACTGTCTGCATTTTCAGTTGCCCAATATTTTCCAGCAAGTTTCACACAATCATATCCGTTGATAGTAGCAACCCACTTTGCATAAAGAATAATATTGTCCATCACTCTGTCAACATCGAATCTCCATTGGTGTAGACAAGACTTATCGGTATACCATCCACGACATGTATATCCATCATTCGATATAGGGTTCACAGGAGCCTCAATGATGGAACCCGGTGCAACAATAATACTTTCCGGAACAGAATCACCATGACAAAGCAGGTCAAAGCTAACTGTGTATTTTGTAGGTAGTGACGAAATGAGGCCTTCTTCATTACTGCACGATGCCACCAGAATAAAAGTCACTGCAGCCACAACACAAAATAACAACTTTCTCATACATTCACTCATTATACATTATATAGTAACTCCTAACCTGAATTATTCATAAAGAAAGTAAAGGAATCCTCATAATCATTTGGTAATCAGAGGTTTAAATGTTATTTTTGTAGTGCGAAAACAAAAACATTTTTTCCTTTACTTTATGAGCAAAATTACCTCTTCTTCCGTAGATTACCAAACTTTTCCGACATTGTTTGAACTTGAACCCGTTGCCAATTTGGACCGTGTGGCAAATGCCGACAAAATGCAACACGGTTCCCATCAAAACTCGCAAAATGCTAAGGATGGTGTTGGAAAAGTAAGCAAAATGCAACACCGTTGGCATCGCAACTGACACCAGAACAGGTTCCGTTCACCATTTTTATGTTTGTATTTGGATATATGCGTTGAAAGACCCTCAATACCCGTTTTGTGGTGAACGGGAGGTGCCGGAAAGTTAGAACTGTTGAGCGTGAAAAGCCTGCTTTTCAAAACGAAACAGGGCTAACTTTTTGGAGGGACGAGCAGTTAGGCGTAACGGAGTGAAGACTAACTGCGAGCGTCTGGAAACGCATATATCCAAATACATAGTAGCGTATAACGTGGTTCTATGTCCTTGGGTGCCAATAAACATACACGCGGCAACAAAAAAATGGATGCCGGTTGGCACCCATTTTTTCAAGTATGTTGATTGGACAATTTATCAGAAACCGCCGCCAAAGCCGCCCATGCCGCCACCAAAGCCGCCACCAAAGCCGCCCATGCCGCCGCCCATGCCGCCGCCGAAGCCGCCCATGCCGCCGCCACCCATCATCATACCGCCGCCCATGCCGCCACGCATGCCACGGGCATTACGCATATTGGCACGTGTCTCTTTTGTTCCGAACATAGAGAGACGATAGATGAAGTTGACCATGAAATAGGTATTGATATTGTTGGTATAGGTATCACGGCGACTTGTTGCTGTTACAGTACGGTTGATTGTGCTACGCTGACGCAAGATATCGTAAACGGAAACCTGCAATGTTCCTGTATTGCCACGGAAGAATGAAACCGATGCAGATGCATTCCAAATCAGTTCATTGGTATTTGCTTCTTTTGAAGCGTAACCTCTACGGCTGGACATTTCAATATCTGTTGCAATACGTATATTCTGCCATGGAAGCAAACCAGAGAAACTTGGTCCGTAAGAGAAGTCAAATGTATTCATGTTACGTTCAGGCTGCAAGTCGTTGTTGTTGCTGTTGAAACGCAAGTCACCGCGCAACGAAACTTCTATCCAATCATCGCGATAAGCAAGTTCAAGGTCTGTATTGGCACCTATGTTCTTGGATGTTCTAAGCTGTGATTCGCCGCCGAACACCTGAGCCCAGCCTTCCTGATGCTGATAATTTCCCTGAATTCTGTTAGATATTGATAAACGGGCATCAAGCATATTGTAACTGTGAGTAAAGTTCAAACTGGTATTCCAGTTACTGAACGGACCATCAAGATTGACAGGTTTTGAAATAGTACCGAAGTTTTCCATCAAAGTTGTCTTTGTAGATATGCTGCGCAAAGTTGTGCTGAAACTGCCGTTTACAGAGAAACTTGACATTGTCTGCGGATTAGACTTGTTGTAACGTACATTGATGTTATGACTGAATGTAGGTTTCAAACCAGGGTTACCCTCTTTGATAGCCAATGGGTTACTATCGTCTCTGATATCAATCATGTCTGGCATATCAGGCTGAGCGCTACGTCCGTTGTAGCTGATATTTATCTGTTCCTGACGTGTCCAGCGATAACGGTATGAAAGAGATGGAGTAAAGTTGAATACTGTTCTGGAAAGGACTGTATCCAACCCCATGTGGTTGTAGTCCATTTTTGAAATCTGCGGCAATACAGAAAGACCTACAGTAAAGTTCACATTGTCCGATACCTTACGCAACTGAATCTGAGCAGTCTGATCATAATTGTAATAGTTATCTTTCTCACTCAATTTAGGATCAAGAGTACTCTTATAATTTGCAGGAAGATCCCAAAGATATGCTGTTGAATCGGCATTCCATGTACCCCAGTTTGTAATATTGCCAAGATCGTAAGTTGCACGGTCACTGTTGGACTTTGCATAACTGAACTGATAGCTGAACTGCAGGAAAGTCTGTTTTGCTATCGGTTCTGTATAAGACAACTGGGCACTCAGGTTTATCCTGTCATTAGGCCTGTCGTTATAACGGTTCATCGGAGTACTTGCGGGAGATGAAAAACCACCGCCGGGCAGCTGTGTTACAGCATACTGGTCGTTGCGCGATTTATCCTTGCTTTTACCGTTATTATAAGAATAGTTACCGGTGAAAGACATGTTACGGCCTTTCTTTCCACTGAAACGTTGTGTAAACATAATACGTCCGCTTGTCTGCAATGTCGATGAGTTTGACTTGGAAAGACTATTCTGGGCATTACGTATTGCAAGTTCCAATGAATCATAAGCATCCATAAGAGGATCTATGCTACCATAACCGTTATCGTCAATTGCAAACTGATTGTTCTGCCAACGAATCAATATTGAATCGACAGCCTGCAACGGATTCTCTGTCCATTCATAAGGATCAGAACCGAATGTGGCATTTTTGCCATATGAATTGCTGTTGGATTTTGTATATGATACGGACGGAGTAAACAGCAAGCTTGTCATTTCGCTCTGGTTCCATTCAAAACGGATCTGACCGTTTATACCGTTGCTCTTGCTGTTGCTCTCATTATAGCTATTCCCCCATGTATGGGTATTTCCGGTATAGAAGTTTTCTGATGCAGATTTTGTCTGATTCTTTGAATTGTTGTAGTTGTAGTTCACACTACCTCCAATCTCAAACTGATAAGACTCGGAGTTGATCTCACGGCCAAGGTTGCGGGCAAAGTTAAGACCTGCGGTAACACGCTGGTTAACACCGCCACCGCCGCCCATACCGCCCATGCCACGCATACCGCCGAAACCGCCGGCCATACCGCTGGTGCTGTTTCCGCCATTGGCAATGATAGACATCTGACGGTCCTCGTCAAAACGGTTCAAAGAAACCTGAACATTATAAAGATTGTTCACATTGAACTCATTCTTCTCCAATGGACGACCGTAACCGGCGTTGAAGTTTCCGAACCAGCCTTTAGCCATACCCTTACGTACCTGCAGGTCAAGAACGGTTTCCTCGTTACCGTCATCAATTCCTGTCATACGGGTCATATCGCTCTGCTTGTCGTATGCTTTTACCTTTTCTATCATTTCAGCAGTAAGGTTCTGCATGGCAACAGACTTGTCATTGCCAAAGAATTCCTTACCATTGACATATATTCTGCTGACTGTCTTACCATTGACTGTAATGTTACCGTCACTACTAATCTGCACGCCCGGCAACTTACGTACAAGTTCCTCTACGGTTGCACCCTCTGGAAGACGATATGCATCGGTATTAAACATCATTGTATCTGCTACCATCTTGACTTTTTCAACAGCAGCAGAAATTACAACATCGTCCAGGACTTTGGCATCGGCTTTCATTGTAACCTTACCCAGATTGGTGTTACTCTTGAGAGTAAAACTCTTGGTAGTATTGTGATAACCTATATACGATGCCTTGATACAATATTCACCGGGTTTCAGTTTGGTAAACACAAAACTACCGTCGTCTTCTGTAGAAGCACCATTCACATAAGTGGAATCAGGGAGTGTGTACAACTGAACGTTACCCGGGAAAAGGGGTTCTGCGCTGTCAAAGTCAAAAAGACTGCCACGCAACTCAAGATTACCGCCCTGTTGAGCCATTACTAATACGGAACAACAGAAAAGAGACGTTACAAGCGATGCAAATTTTCTCATTGTGAGTAATTGATATTTAATTTTTCTATTTTTAAAAACAATACACAAAATGTATATCCGAACAACAAAAATGTTAAATCGGAATCTGTTAATTTATTTCTCCGCAGGCAAGATCCAGAAGTTCATTTGTGATTGCCTGCTGTCTTGATTTATTGTATTTCATGGTAAGTTCATCAATAAGCTTATCGGAATTGTCGGTAGCCGTCTGCATGGCCATAACACGCGCTGCATGTTCACTGGTGAAAGACTCAAGCGATATGGTATAAAGAATATTGTCAAGTACTTTCGGTAGCAGAACCTCAAAGAACCGGTTCTGTTCCGGTTCAACTATATAATCATTGAAATCACCGGTCTGCGTAACGATTCCGGAATATGGGAACGGCAAAAAAAACTGTTCTGCCACGCTCTGCTGGCCGGCAGATACGAAATGAGTATAAATAACAGACACACAATCTGTTCTACCTTCCAAAAATTCAGTAACAAGATACCTGCACAGCTCTTTGGTTTTCTCCGGAGTTCTGTTGTCTGCAAAATGGGAATAAGACATATTCACGTTCCATTCAGACTGGCCGGCGGCAAATTTGGCAACCTTGTCTCCTATAGGAATAACAGTAAATTTTTTCCTGTCCGAACCCAACAAATCGCATTTGGATTTAAGTCTGCTGATAATGTTGGAGTTAAAAGCACCGCAAAGAGAGCTGTCGCTTGACAGGGCAACTATGGTGCAGTGTCCAACCTCCCTGTTCTTCATAATAGGATGAGAGGCCAGCACCGGTCTTGAAGTTACCATAGAGGAAAGCATTTCTTTCAAAGTATCGGTATATGGACGGGCTGCCTCTATATTCTGCTGGGATTTGCGCAACTTGACGCTTGACACCATTTTCATTGCACTGGTAGTCTTGCGGGTACTGCGCACCGACGCTATTCTTGCCTTTATCTCTTTGAGGGACATACCTATTCCTTATTTGCTACTCTTAATCTGCTCAACAACTGTCTGCGCAATGCTCTGGATATTCTTTTCAACCTGTTCATCAATACGGCCCTGGGCAAGTACATCGGTTACACTCTCTTTATAGCCCGAACACAACAGTTCAATGAACTTGTCCTTGAACAGGTCCGTCTGTTCTATTGTAAGGTCTTTCATCAGCGCATGTGTTCCGCAATAAAGCAGAGCTATCTCCTGCCCTACCGGCATTGGAGAGTACTGCGGCTGGATAAGCAGACGGTTGTTTTTTCGGCCTTTGTCAAGCACCATGGCAGTCACAGGGTCAAGATCGCTGCTGAACTTGCTGAATGACTCCAGTTCACGGAACTGGGCCTGGTCAATCTTAAGTGTTCCTGCAACCTTTTTCATAGACTTTATCTGAGCGTTACCGCCCACACGAGACACTGAGATACCCACGTTGATTGCCGGACGGAAGCCCTGGTTGAACAGGCTTGATTCAAGATATATCTGACCGTCAGTAATGGAAATCACATTTGTAGGGATATATGCTGACACATCGCCTGCCTGCGTTTCAATTATAGGCAGTGCGGTAAGGGATCCGCCTCCTTTCACATGTCCCTTGAGACACTCCGGCAGGTCATTCATCTTTTCTGCAACCTCCTGCTGGTTTATTATCTTGGCGGCACGCTCAAGCAAACGTGAATGCAGATAGAAAATATCGCCAGGATAAGCCTCACGTCCTGATGGACGGCGCAGAATAAGTGAAACCTCGCGGTATGCAACAGCCTGTTTGGACAGGTCATCGTACACAACAAGCGCATGACGGCCGGTATCACGGAAATATTCGCCTATAGCAGCGCCCGCAAGCGGAGCATAGAACTGCAGGGCGGCTGAGTCCGATGCCGTTGCCGAAACCACAACGGTATAATCCATTGCCCCGTGCTTCTTTAATGTGTTTACTATTGTTGCTACTGTAGAGCCTTTCTGGCCGATGGCCACATATATGCAATATACAGGGTCGCCCTTTTCAAAATTTGAGCGCTGGTTTATTATGGTATCTATTGCAATGGCAGTCTTGCCTGTCTGACGGTCACCGATAATAAGCTCGCGTTGTCCGCGACCAATAGGTATCATGGCATCGATTGCACGCAAACCGGTCTGCAAAGGTTGATTGACCGGTTGGCGGAACACTACACCCGGAGCCTTGCGTTCAAGCGGCATGTCAAAAGTATCACCTTCAATATCCGAGCCTCCGTCAAGCGGTTTGCCAAGCGGATTGACTACGCGGCCAAGAATATTGTCATTGACCGCAATGGAAGCAATGTGATTGGTGCGCCTTACAATCATATCCTCTTTTATCTGGTCAGTGGGACCCAAAAGGATTGCACCCACATGATCCTCTTCAAGATTCATGACAATAGCCTGCATGCCGTTTTCAAATTCCAGCAGTTCGTCGGCACACGCATTGTTAAGTCCCCAAATACGTACAACACCGTCACTTACCTGCAAAACGCGGCCAACCTCTTCAAACTTGAGGCTGGTATCAAAGTTCTGAAGTTTGTCCAACAGAACTTTTGACACTTCTCCGGCTTTTATATGTTCTGCCATTATACTAATCTGTTATTGTTATCAATTAAAAGTTTTTTTATGTTGTCAATACGTGTCTTGACAGATGCGTCCAGGAGTCTGTCGTCCAGTAACAGTTTGAAGCCTCCTATCAGCGTTGTATCAATCTTCTGTGTCCATTCAACAGAATATTTTCCGTCCGGATTGATTACACTTTCAAGGTGCTTTATTGTACTGGCGTCAACAGGCTGTGCGGATATGAGATACGCACTTATTATATTATGCTCCACTCTATACAGATCCAGATAATTGTGCAACATATCCCCAAACATCTCGGAGCGTTTCTCCCTGGTCAGAAGAGAAATGAAACTGTCCATGACTGTTGAAACCTGTCCGCATACACCCCTGACTACATTTTCAAGATATTCCGTTTTCTGTGCCTGTGAAACGGTAGGATTGGAAAGAATCTGCCTGTAGTTGGGAATTGAAGAGAGAGAAACCATTATGGCAGACGCATCTGCATACGTCTGACGGGCGGCATCTTTGGAATTGGCAAATTCCAGCAAAGCCACCGCATACCTTTTACTTACAATTCCTACAGACATTATCTGACAATCTGATCAATCAACTTATTTGTCAAATCCTTCTGTTCACTGGTGTCATCCAGATCTTTCTCCACAAGCTTCTGTGCCACAGCAACAGAAAGGGTTGCAATCTCCGCGCGTATGGAACGTATTGCTTCTTCCCTTTCCTGCTCAATCTGAGCCTTGGCCTGGGCAATTATCTTTTCGCCCTGCTCCTTAGATTCCTGCTGGGCGTTCTGCAATATTTCCTGACGCAGTTTTGCAGCATCCTGCAGAATATCGGCACGCTCTTTCCTTGCCTGGTCAAGCAGTTCGCTGCACTCCTGTCTGATGCCTTCCAAACGGCTGTTGGCCTGCTCTGCTTTTTCAAGCGAAGCATCAATATACTCCTTTCTCTGATCAACAGATTTTGTAATCATAGGGAAGCCCCACTTGATCAGTATGAAGAATACTATACCGACCGCAATGAGCATCCAGATAAGAGTACCAACCTCCGGCAATAAAAGATCCATGCGGTATTACTGGATAATAGCCATGAAACAGATAATGATTGCAAACAGACAGGCACCTTCAACCAATGCACCGATGATAATCATTGAACTCTTGATATCACCTGCAGCCTGTGGCTGACGTGCAATTGCCTCCATAGCTGAAGAACCTATTTTACCGATACCGAAAGCTGCGCCTATTACTGCAATAGCGGCTGCAACCGGAGCTGCAACAGCAGCTGTAATTTCCAATAAACTCATAATAATCTATTTTTAGTTAGTTAATCTATTCTTTTTTATCAATATGTCCGTGCGGTCTGGACATACCTATGAAAACGCTTGAAAGCATTGTAAACACGTATGCCTGTATATATGCCACAAGAAGTTCCATCATATTCATGAACACCATGAACAATATGGAAACAACCGTCATTGAACCGTTGATAGCCGCCCCCATGGGCGCAGTGACAAAAATCACACATGTAAGTGAAAGTATGATAACGTGTCCCGCCATCATATTGGCAAACAGACGGACCATAAGTGCAAACGGCTTGGTAAGAATACCGAAGAACTCTATCAGCGGCATAAGCGGAAGCGGACACTTGAGAAAAACCGGGACATCGGGCCACAGTATTTCTTTCCAATACTCTTTATTACCAAATACATTGACGGCTATGAAAGTACACAGGGCAAGAAACATGGTGATGCTTATATTGCCTGTAACATTCGCACCGGCGGGGAAAACAGGAACAAGTCCCAGCAGATTGCTCATTATTATAAAGAAGAACACACTGAGCAGATACGGTTCGTAGCGTTTGTATTCCGGTCCTACACCCGGTTTGATTATATCGTCACTGACCATAGTGACCACATACTCAAAAAAGCCCACAAAACCGCCGGGTACCTTATCGGACGGCTGGTTGTGCCTTTTATACCAGCGGCCGCAGCAAAGCACAATCACCAGAAGCAGCAATGCATTGATTGTAAGAGACATTGCAACCTTTGTATATGACATGTCAAACGGACGCACTTCAGTTCCTTCGCCGTTGGTATATACCACCTTTCCGCTGGTTTCTGAAATGTGATAGCCGTTATACTCAGCTCCATGTTCCAGACGTCTTGAAGAGAAGGCGCTCCACCCGCCCATCTCCTTACTGTAAACAATTACAGGCAGATAAATGGAGAAGTGACGGTTGTTTGTAGAAAACAGATGCCAACTGTACGAATCCTTTATATGGGAAAAGATGACATCCTTTACATCAACCTTTTCTTTTTCATCCGACTCAGACGATGCCTGAGCCATGACCTGACCGGACGGTACAAGCAGAACAAGCAGCAACAGTAATATGTATCCTGATTTTTTCAATTCTTCTTATTTTCCATTACAAAAAATACAGTTTCCTGTGTCATTGTTACCAGATAATATACAGCCAGTTCCACAACCCACCACATATCAACCTTTTCCATAACAAAATAAGCCATTGCCATCAGTCCAGCTGATAAAAAAAGTTTGACGGTTCTGAAACCGTAATAGAACTGCAAGCGTTTGGGATGCCGGCGTGTAACCTGTACAATAACAAAAAACACTGCTCCGGTTACAGCAAAGAACAAAGGCAGCGAATAATACATCCATCCGCAAAGCTTGCCTGCAAATGCCAGAACAGCGGTAATGGCTACCAATATCAGATAATATGCAACTGCCTTTTTTATCATATCACAGAACCGTTTCCACGCACACATTAACAATATTGTTGGAAACCTTTGCAAACCCGCCGCTTACCACGAATTCCACCAGAGTTCCATTATCGGTCTTTATGCTCACAGTTCCCGTTTCCAGCAGAGCCATAACCGGCGCATGACTCTCCAGGACCATGAAACGGCCTTTTTCCGAGGGCAGTTCAACACTTACGGCACTACCTTCATACAACTGCTTTACTGGAGAATATACGGAAACCTTCAACATTACGCTTTCATTTCTTCCAACATCCTGCGGCCCTTTTCGATAGCCTGCTCAATTGTACCCACATTAAGGAACGCCTGCTCGGGCAGGTCATCAACCTGTCCGTCAAGAATCATATTGAAACCGCGGATAGTATCTTCAATAGGAACCATAACACCCGGTACACCGGTAAACTGCTTTGCTACATCGAACGGCTGTGAAAGGAAACGCTGAACTTTGCGTGCACGGTTCACAACAAGCTTGTCCTGGTCGGAAAGTTCTTCCATACCAAGAATGGAGATAATGTCCTGCAGCTCGTTGTAGCGCTGCAGAATCTGCTTTACGCGCTGGGCTGTATCATAATGTTCCTTTCCTACAATATTCGGATCCAGAATACGCGATGTGGAATCCAGCGGGTCAACAGCCGGATAGATTCCCAGTTCCGATATCTTACGGCTAAGAACGGTAGTAGCATCTAAGTGTGAGAATGTAGTTGCAGGAGCAGGGTCCGTCAAGTCATCGGCAGGTACATATACTGCCTGGACAGACGTTATGGAACCATGCTTTGTACTGGTGATACGTTCCTGCATTGCGCCCATTTCCGATGCCAGAGTAGGCTGATAACCTACAGCGGACGGCATACGTCCCAGCAATGCCGAAACCTCTGAACCGGCTTGGGTGAAACGGAAAATATTATCAATGAAGAACAGGATATCGTTGGACTGTCCTTTGTCTGCACCGGCATCGCGGAAAGATTCCGCAACTGTCAGACCTGACAACGCTACCGATGAACGCGCTCCTGGCGGTTCGTTCATCTGGCCGTAAACCAGCGTAGCCTGAGACTTTGCGACTTCATTATAATCAACCTTTGACAAGTCCCATTCACCTTTTGCCATACTCTCTTTGAAAGCATCGCCATATTTGATAACTCCTGATTCTATCATTTCACGCAGCAGGTCATTACCCTCACGCGTACGCTCACCAACACCGGCAAATACTGAAAAACCATTGTTCTTTTTTGCAATGTTGTTGATCAGCTCCATAATGAGCACGGTTTTGCCAACACCAGCACCACCGAACAAGCCAATCTTACCGCCCTTGCAGTACGGTTCCAGCAAATCAATAACCTTTATACCTGTAAAAAGGATTTCCTGCGATGTGGACAGTTCTTCAAATTTAGGCGGTTCACGGTGTATGGGAAAAGCGCCCTCCTTGCTTAAAGGTTTCAAGTCATCGATAGGTTCACCCGTCACATTCATCATTCTGCCTTTGATCTGCTCTCCCACAGGCATTGTAATGGGAGTTCCCAATGCAACAGCTTCCATACCGCGGCTCAGTCCCATGGTAAGATCCATGGCAACGGCACGTACCATTGACTGGCCTATGTGCTGCTGAATCTCTGCAATAATAACTTTACCGTCTGTTCTGGTAATGGAAACCGCCTGATGGATTGCAGGTAAACTTTCTCCGTTATCAGTAGGAAATGTAATATCAATCACAGGACCTATAATCTGAGCAATAACACCTTTTGCCTGACTCATATCTATATTTGTTTTGTATTTACAAAAGTAGTCAAAAAAAGCCATACAGAATAATATTGTTCAAAAAAAAAGGCAATTTAATTTGACAATATGGGCGGTTCTGTATAATTTCGCAGTACACGTTGCACAGTTAATTTAAAACACAAAAAATTATTATGAAGCACAAGTTAATTTTACTTTCAACATTCATCTTATGTGGATGTTCGTCAAAAATCATTGATTTTACGCCGGAACAGAAAGAAATCGGTTTCAAAGTCAGTTCTCCTGTAATGACCAAATCCAGCAGTCAGTTAAAAGGAAATATGACAAAGGCATCAACCACTTATTCTTTCGATGTCTACAACTGCGGATTCGGTATCACAGCCTTCAACACAGAAGAGCGCAACTGGTCAGGGAGCATAGACATCAAGCCTAACTTCATGTGGAACCAGCAGGTGGTAAAACAGAGTACGGTTTGGAAATACGCACCCATCAAGTACTGGTCCATTGACAATTCGCAAAAGATATCGTTCTTTGCCTATGCGCCCTACTCCGCAAACGGCGAGTTCGGTATAAGACCATCGGCAAACAATGTTGCAGGCCGTCCGTATCTGGATTTCACTCTGGCTAATCCTGGAAACATGACAGATCTTCTGGCCAACCAGCAGATAGACCAGACCGGGGTTGACGGCAACGGCAAAGAGCAGAGCGTATCATTCAAACTGTCTCATATCCTGTGCAGTATTGTCCTAAAGGCAAAGATCAACAAGACATACATAAAGGAACCGGGTATCACCAGTTTTGTATATCTGAAAAAGCTGTATCTGCAACGCTCTGGTGCCCTGTATTCAAGCGGACGGTACTACTTTGCGGAACAGACAGATTCTGCAGGCAGATGGGAACTGGGACAGTCAGATTTATCCGTAGCAGATATAGATCTGATGCCGGTGGTTGACAAGACAATAAACAGCAACAGCAAAGATTCCGTTTCAGGATTGAGAGGACTATATCCGTCAATACTGGAAAGTACGGCACAGGAACTGTTCACAGACAATCAGGCATTGTTTCTGATTCCTTCAAACAACAGTCATGGAACCACCGGTAACGGAGATATATCCATAGGCGTTGAGTACTGTATTGTCACTCTTGATCCGAGCCTTGAATGCGGGTATGTCATCACCAACAACAGACTGACAATTCCTCTACCCGCAGGAGCCTTGAAAATGAATACGTCTTACACATACACAATTGAGCTCAGTGCCAAGACAATAGAATTGAAAGGCGAGATGAAGTCATGGGGTGAATCAAAAAGCATTTCTTAATCCATAACAAAAAAATCATTAACTTTGCAGCGTAAAAAAAACACAATATGTTACTGACCGTTTTATATCTTATTGCAGGACTTCTGTTACTGCTTGCAGGTGGAAATTATCTGGTAGAAGGCGGCGTCTCAATTGCAACCAGACTCAAAATGTCTCCTTTACTGATAGGTATGACAATTGTTGCATTCGGGACTTCCGCTCCGGAACTTCTGGTAAGCCTCAAATCTGCAGTTATAGGTAATTCCGGAATTGCACTTGGAAATGTAATCGGATCAAATATTGTCAACATAGGGTTTATTTTGGGACTTACTGCCATAATAAGTCCCATTATAACCCAACGTAAATCCATCACGTATAATGGCCTTGTAATGATAGCATCGGTATGTCTGTTCATGCTTTTTGCCTGTACCAGAGAGAGTCTGTCAAGAACGGAAGGATTTGTCATGTTTGCCGCTCTGGTTGCATTTCTGGTAGTGTCCGTCTTCATTGAAAAGAAAGGTCACAGACAGGAAGAGTCAAAAAGTGCACAAACCGATATGCCTATATGGATAGCCTGTTTTGTAGTGGTAGGTTCATGTTTTGCCTTGTCTTACGGAGCAGACCTGCTGATAGACAGCGCAACAAAACTGGCAAAAGCAATGAATGTGAGTGACCGTGTTATAGGTCTGACAATTGTATCGGTAGGCACATCGCTGCCGGAACTTGCAGCAAGTCTGATTGCAGCCATCAAAAAGCAGATGGACATTTCTATCGGAAACATTATCGGTTCCAATATCTTCAATATCCTATGCGTATTGGGAGTGTCATCGGCAGTGGCTCCCATTCAGGTGGATTGGAGCATTTATCTGAAAGATTCCCTGTATATGGCAGGATTCTCAATAATGCTGGTTGCATTCACCATAAAGAGCGGAAAACTTGGCCGTTTGGGGGGACTGATACTTCTTGCCGCGTATGTGTATTACACAAAAACGCTCTTCTTTTAACGTGGAATATCTCTCTTTCCGCCGCCTTTCTTTTCAGATATCATCAGCAGTTTGTCTCCGGCCATCAATTCCAATGTGCCGTTGGGAACAAGAATCTGGTCACCGCGTTTGATCATCATAACCAGGTACTCCTTGGGTAACCCCAAAGTAGCAAGCGTATTGCCTGTTTTCAACTGGTTTTCTGAAAGCACCATCTCTTTGAGTTGGGTTTCCAGTTCTTCCGGCAGTTCAACACCGAAATCGTTGTTATTCTCTTCAACAGGCATATCAAGTTTCAGATACCTGGCAATAGGAGTGATAGTCATGCCTTGAGCCAGCAGAGAGACCATAGTAATGACAAAAACCACGTTGAATATAAGATCGCTGCCTTCCACACCTGCCACAACCGGGTATGTTGCAAACAGAATGGGCGATGCGCCTTTCAAGCCCACCCAGGAACAGAAAGCCTTGGCTTTAACGGGAATATCCCTACATGGAAGCAGACAGAGGAAAACCGATGCCGGACGTGCTACAACAATCATGAATACTCCTATCAGAAGAGCCACCCAGATCACATGAATCATTTGGGACGGACGTACCAGCAGGCCCAGACAAAGGAACATGACAATCTGGAACACCCATGTAAGCACATTCATGAACGAGCTTATTTCACGTTTATAGCTCAGCCGGTTATTCCCTAACATAAGTCCCATAATATACACGGAAAGATAACCGTTGCCTTTCTGCATATCCGCCAGAATAAAGTTCATCCACACCAGACTGAGAAGCATAATGGGATAAAGTGAGGAATTTGAAAGGTTCAGATTGTTTACCAGTTGTATTGCAACCTTTCCGAACAGATATCCCACAATACCGCCAACAAGGAACTGCTGTACGAATTTGATAAGAATCTGACTCCATTCCATATTTCCGGAGTTTGTGGCAATAACATCAATAAGCACAATGGTAAGCATGTATGCCATAGGATCGTTGCTTCCGCTTTCCAGTTCGAGCAACGGGCGCGCATTGTACTTCAAATCCATTTTTTGAGACCTGAGCAGATTGAAAACCGATGCCGAATCGGTAGAGCTCATTGTGGCGGCCATCAGAAAAGATGTCAGCATGGAAAGTTCGGAACTCATTCCGGACAGATTGCGGCAGATAAAATAAATGAACAGGCCGGTTATGACAGTTGTAATCAGAACACCTGCCGTTGAAAGAATCAGTCCCTGCTTCAGTACCGGTTTGATATCTTTCATTTTGGTATCCATACCACCTGTAAAAAGTATGATACTCAAAGCCATCATACCTATAAACTGGGCATCTTCAGGACTGTCAAAAGAAATACCTATGCCATCTACACCAAAGAACATACCCACCAGAAGGAAAAGCAACAAGGTAGGCAATCCGAACTTATAGCCCGTTTTACTGATAATGACGCTTATGAATATCAGGACAGAACCAAGAAGAAGTACATTTCCAGATAAAAATTCCACAATAACAATGTTTAAATTGATTCAACTGCACGAATTTAATAAAAAAACAACAACAATCAATCACACAGACTGTTATTTTATACCAATTCGTAAAGTAAAGACGGTGTTGTTCTCTTCAATGGCGTTACTTCAACATCTTTGCCAATTATCAGGCCAACATTTCTGAATGCCATTTCTACGGTTTTCAAGGCAATCTCGGGGTGATTGTTGTCTGCACTCAAATGGCACAACCAGATATGATGCATATCAGGATTGACAATTTCTGTCAGGAAGCGTGCCGTCTCTGAATTGCACAGATGTCCGGTTGGAGATGATATTCTTGCCTTGAGAAAAGCGGGATACCGGCCCATATCCAGCATATTCTTATCGTAATTTGATTCAACAATAAGATAATTGGCTTTTTCCGCATATTCTTTTACAATATCGGTAATATGTCCAATATCTGTAATAAAACACAGATTGATACCATCCGCTTCTACAAAATAGCCCACATTGTCAGAACCGTCGTGAGGAACCTCGAAAGGAGTCAGGCGGAATCCGAACAGTTCAGTAGCAACCAGTTTCTCAACATACCGTACACAACCCGACAGTTTTGGCGATGTGCAATAATTCCTGTTTATGCCTATGTGAGTCTCTTTTGTTGCATATATGGGCAAATGATACTTTTCTCCCAAAGAAGAAAGGGATTTTATATGGTCTGCATGATCATGGGTTACAAAAACTGCCATAATATTATCAAAACAAAGACCGGCATTGCCCAACCCCACCTTGATTTGTCTTACATGAATGCCAGCATCAATCAGAATTCCCTTGCCGTTCAATTCCAAATAGTAGCAATTCCCGCTACTGCCGCTTGCCAAAGAAATAAACTTTATCATCGTCAAATTACTCCCATAACTAAAAAGGATATCCTACTGCTATATGATAGGCAAAGTCTCTTTTGAACTTAGGATTCATAATAGGATATCTGTCACTGCCGGAATCGTAAATAGGATTCAACGCCTTCATTGCGGCATCGACCCTCAACACCAGAAAATTCAAATCAAGGCGCAAGCCCAATCCGTAAGAAACGGCAATCTGCTTGTAGAACCTGTTGAAAGAGAATTCACCTCCGGGCTGCTCATCGTAGCTCTTTATTGTCCAAATATTTCCGGCATCTACAAATAATGCTCCGTTAAGTTTCCAGAAAATATTTGCCCTGTATTCAAGACTGGCAAACAGTTTAATATCGCCGGACTGCTTTATATAGTCAATCTGACGGTCTGTGGAACTGAACCGGCCAGGTCCGAGTTCACGAACCTGCCACCCGCGTACACTGTTGGCACCACCTGCAAAATAACGTTTTTCAAATGGCAGTGAACTTGAGTTTCCATATGGTAATGCAATACCGTATGAAAAATCAAACAGCAGATTCTGTCTGGAAGTCAGTTTCCAGTTTCCCACAAACTGAAAGTCATGTTTGACATACTGTGCAAACGCAATATTTCCAAGTTCATATTGTCCGGAACTGTTTTTGGAGGCATGTGCCAGTTTGCAGCCGGCCTGCAGAAGATTTCCGGCGGTTTCCGCACTGATACGGAAATAATACTGGAACCAGCGGTAATTGTTATCCCAGGAAGAATCATAGAAAAATGAATATCCCCAATTCACAATAAACAGATCCTCGTAGTTATAACGCACAATTGAATTTGCATTCTTTATAGGATCAAGATATTCATTCTTGAAAGTTTCAGATATCCATGGAACAGTAAGAAAGTTTATTCCAAGCAGATCCACATTATGTTTCTGTCCGTTCTTCTGATTCCACGAATAACTCCAGCCACCCGAATACACCCGCTTATTGAATTCTGGGCGCTTTTGAAGATTCACCTGCAGGTCAAATCTGGTAGTAGTGACAGAGTTTCTATGGAACTGGTCAGAAACAAAAGGAATAACCAATTGCGGAATTTCAAGTTTCGCTTCAATGCCGTTTTCAAGATAGCTGTTCACATTGGAATAACCGGGAAGATTGTTGATTGCCTCAAAAGCGCCGCGGAATGTAACCGTAAACAGTTCCGAGCCGCCAAACATATTTCTGTTTGACCAGGACAGCAAAGCGGCGGCACCAAGATCACCGGCCGTATTTGTACCTTCTACCTGAAGCTTCACGCTGTTGGACTTGTTGGTAACAAGATATACTCTGGTGTCCAGGGTTTTATCCTGATTGTTTTCTACCAGATTGTAATGCGTATATTTGAGTATTGAAAGTTTTGCCAGAGAAGAACGGGTACTTTCCAATGAGTCTGCATTGTATATCATACCGGTTCTTAGAATGGAGTGTTTGTCAATTATAGTTGGTCTCAGTATTCTCTTTTTCTTGAAATAGACGGAATAGTTGTCAAAATCCTGAGATTTCAGTGTATCCCTATAATCATCGGAAAAGCCGGCATTTTCTGTAAATATATAGTCTATCTTGCCAATTGAAAATACGCTGTGAGGTTCTTCCTGCCCTGTTTCCTCGTTGAAATAGCGGTCAACATACATTGTAAGGCCAACCTTTGTGGAATTCTCCAAAGTATCGGCAACAAACCATATATGATCCTTATTGAAATGGTAATATCCCTTCTGATGCATGACATCGGTAATTCGGGCGCGTTCCGAATCCAACTGACGGATAGAGAACGGACCGTTCACAAAAAGCAGTGAATTGACGGAATCGGCCAGAATGATATCTTCAATTGTGGAATCGCGCACCACCCTTTCAAGAGATTCAATTGAATACCTTTGGTTCAAAGTGACATTATACGTAACCTTAACTCTCGGTTTTTTGTAATATGAGAGTTCAGAAGATACTGATCCATGAAGAAATCCGTTTTCAACAAGTGCCTTTGTAATATCAAGACAGGAAATGTCTGTCATGCGTTCATTGTAAATGACTGGAGCCTGACCCATTGTATTGAAAACAGCCTGCCCGCCATCTTTCTTCTTTTTGGCTTTCTTTTTTTCTCCACCGAACATGGAATAGAGTCTGACTGGAGCACGCCAGAAACCCAACCATTTAGTATTAGGGTGCTGATATATGTACTGTTTGATATTATTCTTGGAGATTGTGCTGCCCGTTTCGGGGTCCTTTTCTACCGAAACAGAAATTTTATCAAGCAGATAACTGTCCTGCGGAACATTTTTGTAGATGGAACAGGATACTGTCAGTGTTGAAACAAACAGTAAGCAGATAAAATATTTGAGTCCTCTACAAAACATGCCATAATCAGTTATGCTTACGGATTAATGTTATATCATCCATGAGCAGAAAAGAGCAATCGTTATATTCTGACGGAATATAATGGATAGCGCCTTCAATATTCTTGAAAATCTGTTTTTTACTAAGAACAAAAGGGAAAGACAGAGAATCGTTCAGTGTCACCAGGGTATCGAATGCAGTGATGGAATCCCTGTAGTTTATATTTAAGGACAGATAAGCGCTCTGCGCAGTCCGTATTGAATCATTTACAGAGATAAAGAGCGGATTCATATTCCAGTACAGGCTGTCACCACTGTAGAACGTAGTATCGTGCTGAATGGCAAATCTCATTGTCTGTGAATATGGATTGCTTGCAAAAATTTGAGTATGGGGCAAGTACCACAAATCCACACTATCGCCGCTAAACACACTGAAAGAAACCTTGTTGATTTTTTCAAGTACAGAAGCGGCTTTTTTTCTTTCAGATTCAGCCTTGGCACGCACATTTACATATATCTGATGAAAATCCTTAGGATAACGCGTGTACCATCTGATAGAAGTTTCAAACTCTTCTTTTGTTATATGGTTCTTGTCAAATACGTATTGATAGAACAGTTCTCTTTCATAACGGCGATCTCTTGGTAAAGCCATTGCCATAGACTGAGCCATATGGTAATCATACAGGACACGTTCCATAACACGCGGAGAAAGCACTCCCTCACCGCGTCTTGTCTGACACCCTGAAAACAACAGGAGCAACAATGACACAAAGAGAAATTTATATGCCGGAGTTGTTTTCTTCACTCTTGTCTTTCTTAATTTTTCTCCTGACAGACTCTGTTTCTATCATAGCAAAAGCGGCAGACAGAGATTGTCTGTAGAACAGCAGAAGAGAGAATACGCTACAGGTAATACAGCAGTCAGCAATATTGAAAACAGGACGGAAGAAAATTCTACCGCCTATGAAAGGGATAAAATCAGGCCATCTCCATAAAGGGAAATAGAGCATATCCACAACCTTTCCATAAAGGAACGGAGCATATCCGTATCCAAAGTCAACCAGTTTGGAAACACCTCCGGCATGAATACCGCTTTCAGTAAAAATCAAACCGTAAAACATTGAATCAAGAATATTTCCCGTGGCGCCGGCAACAAGGAATGCAAGACATACAAGAAACCCCCTTGGAAATCTGTTGGACTTGACAAGTCTGTTGATCAGATACACAATAAGGCCGATAGCAGCAATACGGAATAGAGACAGGAACAGTTTTCCGCCTATTTCCATACCGAATGCCATTCCGTTGTTCTCAATAAAACATATTTTGAACCAGGGAAGTATATTGATAGCATTGTCATTGCCGATAAGCATATTGGTCTTGACCAGGATTTTGGTAGCCTGGTCAACAATCAACGCCAACACCACAACCCAAATAACGGCCCGCCTGTTACGTTTTATCTGCAGGTCTTTATCAACGGCATTATTGGAAGCATCCATATGTCTGTTATCTCTTGCTCTGTTTGTCCTTGCAGCTTATGCACAAAGTTGCATGAGGTACTGCATTGAGACGTCCTTGAGGAATAAGTTCTCCACATTCGCGGCACACACCGTATGTCTTGTTTTCAATGCGGACCAGTGCGCCCTGCAATGACTGTATAAACTTCATCTGACGCTGGGCCAGACGTGTGGTTTCTTCTTTGGACAGAGTATTTGCACCTTCTTCCAGAACCTTGTATGTTGGTGCCGTATCGTCTGCACGATTGTTGTCCGCATTCATCAAAGATGCCTTCAACGTATCATAATCTCTCTGAGCAATTTCAAGTTTTTCTGTTATAACCTTACGAAATTCCGCCAACTCGGCATCACCATAATGATGTTTCTCCATACACTTTATTTTTTAGTTATTTGAATCTTTATCACCATATCATCAATATTCACATTATCAGCATCCTGTAACAGGTCAGAATTGACCAGTTCCAACTTGTCGGCAAGAACCTGCTGTGAGATCCATTCACCCCACTCGTCAAGGACTGTCTGCATTGGACTGTCTGCACCAAGTTTCACCTCTATTCTGTCTGTAATTTCAAGACCTGTAGCCTTGCGCATATCCTGAATACGTTTCTTCAGTTCACGGGCAAGTCCTTCGCGCTGCAACTCAGGAGTAAGCTGTATGTCAAGAGCAACTGTAAGAACACCTTCGTTTGCTACAACCCAGCCGGGAATATCCTGACTGAATATTTCAACCTCGGTTGTATTGACAACAGCCTGTGTGCCATCAATATTGAATGTGAATTCGCCTTTTTCCTGAAGTTCGGCAATATCTTTCTGGGACATGTTCTGAACAGCGGCGGCAACACTTTTCATAAGAGCACCGAAACGTTTGCCCAAAAGTTTGAAGTTGCATTTGACCTTCTTGACAAGAATGCCGTTATCCCCTTCTCCCGCAAATTCAATCTCCTTGACATTGACCTCACCGCGGATCAGTTCGCTTACAGGTTCAAGATGAGAACGTAATGCGGCATCGGCAGGAATAAGTATTTTCTGCAACGGCTTGCGCACATTAATCTTGACATCATCGCGTTTGCGCAATGCAAGAACCATAGAAGTGATCTTTTGCGCAAGTTCCATACGGGTCTCCAGTTCTTTGTCCACCATTTCCTTGTTATATTCAGGGAACAAGGCCAGATGAACGGATTGTTTACCGCCGTCAATGTTTACATGCAGATCGCGGTACAGACGGTCGGCATAGAACGGAGCAATAGGAGCCATAAGAAGAGCAACCGTTTCAAGGCACTTGTACAGAGTCTGATATGCTGCAAGTTTGTCTGCCGTCAGCTCTTTACCCCAATAACGTTCACGTGTCAGATGTACATACCAGTTTGACAGATAGTCATTTACAAAATCCTGAACAAGACGGCCGGCACGCGTAGGCTCATAATCGTCAAGACTCTCGCGGACACCTTTTACAAGAGTGTTGAGTTCGCTCAATATCCAGCGGTCAATAACCTGAAGGTCACACTGGCCAACCGGGCTTTCCAGACCTGTAAAGCCGTCAACATTCGCATACTGTGCAAAGAACTTGTATGTATTGTGCAATGTTCCAAAGAACTTGCGGACACACTCTGTAACACCTTCAGTATCAAACTTGAGGTTATCCCAAGGCTGCGCATTGGTAATCATGTACCAGCGCAGGGCATCGCTGCCGTATTGTTCTATTGCCTGGAAAGGTTCCACAGCATTGCCAAGACGCTTGCTCATTTTGTTTCCGTTCTTGTCAAGAACAAGACCGTTTGAAATGACAGCCTTGTATGCAACACTGTCTTTTATCATTGTGGAAATTGCATGCAGCGTATAGAACCAGCCTCGTGTCTGGTCAACACCCTCTGCAATAAAGTCTGCAGGGTAAACAGTACCGTTGTCAATAATTTCCTTATTCTCAAACGGATAATGCATCTGTGCAAAAGGCATTGCACCGCTGTCAAACCAGACATCAATCAGGTCCGTTTCACGTTTCAGTTCCTTACCCGATGCCGACACAAGCACAATGTAGTCAACATATGGGCGATGCAAATCTATCTTGTCATAATTGGCTGCACTGTAGTCTCCCGGAACAAAGCCTTTTTCCTTGAAAGGATTGGACTTCATTACACCTGCAGCAACGGATTTTTCAATTTCGTTATAGAGTTCTTCAACAGAACCTATGCATATCTCCTCTCCTTCATCGTTACGCCAGATAGGAAGCGGAGTCCCCCAATAGCGGGAACGGCTCAGGTTCCAGTCATTGAGATTCTCAAGCCATTTTCCGAAACGTCCGGTACCGGTTGATTCAGGTTTCCATTTTATGGTCCCATTCAATTCGGACATACGCTCTTTGGCACTGCTTGCCTTGATAAACCAACTGTCAAGCGGATAATAGATTACAGGTTTGTCGGTACGCCAGCAATGGGGATAGTTGTGTACATGTTTCTCAATTTTGAAAGCGGTACCATCCTGTTTCATCTTGAGGCAGATGTATATGTTCAGATCCTCGTCTTTCTGAGCGGCATCCTGGTCATATTTGCCGTTAACAGTATATTTGGGATTATATGCATTCTTTACAAACGCACCTTCATATTCAGCGTAGGCATCGGTCCTGACACATTCGCTCAGGAATGATTCGTCAAGATCTTTCTGCAACCAGTATTTGCCGGTAAAGTCAACCATAGGACGCGGTTCGCCTTTCTTTGTCACCATGTACAATGAAGGTATTCCTGCAGCCTTGGCTACAAAAGCATCATCGGCACCGAACGTAGGAGCAATATGTACAATACCCGTACCGTCTTCTGTAGTAACATAGTCTCCGTGAATTACACGGAAGCCCTTATCGCTGATTTTGAACTGACCTTTTCCCTGCATATCAACAGGCTTCACCCATGGGAAAAGCTGTTCATACCTGATATCAAGCAGATCTGCTCCCGTATATTCGGCTATTACGCGGTATGGGATTACCTTGTCTCCCTTCTGATAAGCTTCCATCGGGACATTTGCACCGTCGGCACTGAAATATGCGTTCAGACGGTTCTTTGCCAGAATGACACACTCTTTTTCAGCACTGTACGGATTGTATGTTTCCACTGCAACATATTCAATCTTTTTACCTACGCAGAGAGCGGTATTTGAAGGCAGTGTCCACGGAGTTGTTGTCCACGCAAGAAAATATGCGTTACCCCACTTTGTCCACTCCGGTTTGGGATTCACTATGTGGAACTGGGCAGTCACCGTTGTATCCTTCACATCGCGGTAACATCCCGGCTGGTTCAACTCGTGGCTTGACAAGCCTGTTCCGGCGGCCGGAGAGTATGGCTGGATTGTATAGCCTTTGTAAAGATAACCTTTTTTATAGAGTTCCTTGAGCAGCCACCACAAAGATTCAATGTAACGGTTGTCATAAGTAATGTATGGGTCTTCAAGGTCAACCCAATATCCTATCTTGCGTGTAAGGTCGCTCCATTTCTCCTTATATTTCATTACTTCAAGACGGCACTGGCGGTTATAATCGTCAACAGAGATTTTTGTACCGATGTCCTCTTTTGTAATATTCAGGCTCTTTTCCACACCAAGTTCAACAGGAAGTCCGTGAGTATCCCATCCTGCCTTACGGTTTACCTTATAACCGCACATGGTCTTGTAGCGGCAGAAACTGTCCTTTATTGTTCGTGCCATCACATGGTGAATGCCCGGCATTCCGTTTGCCGAAGGAGGTCCCTCATAAAACACAAACGAAGGGGCGCCTTCCCTTTCCTTGATACTGCGTTCAAAAAGGCTTTCCTTCAGCCATTCGCCAAGCACATCCTTGTTGACCTGGGACAGGTCCAACATTCCACGTTCCGTAAACTTTTGGTTCATTATTTATTGCTGTTTAGCTGTTTCTTTTAAAATTTTGCAAATTTACTCATATTAATTAAATCTCACAACCATTTTTTCCCTTTATTATATATATAGACAAACACCATTTTTTTGTAACTTTGTGCGCTTTTAATAAAACAGGTATGAACGTTGCCGTTATCAAATACAATGCAGGTAATATCAAATCGGTTTACCATGCATTGAAAAGACTGGGAACAGATGTTGTTCTTACAGATGACCCGGTCCGTATCCAGGCGGCGGACAAAGTGATATTTCCCGGAGTAGGAGAAGCTGGAACCACAATGGCGTATTTGAAACAACACGGTTTGGACCAGCTGATCAAATCCCTGCGCCAGCCTGTTCTTGGAATATGTCTTGGGCAACAGCTTATGTGTGCTCACAGCCTTGAGGGCGATGTTGACTGCCTTGGAATATTTGACATGCCTGTAAAAAAGTTTGAATTCAATCCATTGGACAGAGACAAAAAGGTGCCTCACATGGGTTGGAACAACATATCAAACTGCAAAAGCGCTTTGTTTGACGGTCTGGACAGCAACAGTTACGTATATTTTGTTCACAGTTACTATGTACCTGTATGCAAATGGAGCATAGCAACAACAGAATATATAGAACCGTTCAGCGCAGCCCTGCAAAAAGACAATTTTTACGCCACACAGTTCCATCCGGAAAAGAGCGGAACAGTTGGCCAGACCATATTGGAAAACTTTATCAAATTGTAGCCAATGGAACTGGTTCCTGCAATAGACATCATCGGAGGAGAATGCGTACGCCTGGCAAAAGGCGATTACGCACAGAAGACCACATACTCTTCAGACCCGCTCAGCATAGCCCGCAATTTTTACGATAACGGCATAAAGCGTCTGCATCTTGTAGATCTGGACGGAGCCAAAAGCAAGCATATTGTCAACTACAGGGTGCTTGAAACAATTGCATCAAAAACCGGTCTTATAATTGACTTCGGAGGCGGCATCAAAAGCAAACAGGATATTGAAATAGCATTCGGAAGCGGTGCGGCAATGGTAACTGTAGGCAGTATTGCCGTTACTGACCCTGAACTTGTAGGGACATGGCTTCAGGACTACACTCCGGAAAAGATAATTCTTGGGGCCGATGTCAAAGGAGAGAATATTGCCATCAACGGATGGCTCGAGAGCAGCAACAGCAGCCTGTACCCTTTCATAGAGAAATACATGTCTATGGGAATCAGGCGTTGCGTATGCACTGACATCAGTCGCGACGGCATGCTTTCCGGCCCTTCCATAGAACTTTACATGAAAATACTGGAACGCTTTCCTGACCTGTTTCTGACAGCCAGCGGCGGCGTAAGCTGTTACCAGGACCTGATTGACCTTAAGGAGGCAGGTCTTCCGTCAGCAATTGTAGGCAAAGCCTTTTACGAGGGAAGAATAACAATAGAACAATTGTCAGAACTGGCAAACAACTGAAACCAATAAAAACAATAGATATATGTTAGCAAAAAGAATTATTCCATGTCTTGATATCTGCAACGGACGCGTTGTGAAGGGTGTTAACTTTGTAAATCTGCGCGATGCCGGAGATCCTGTGGAAATGGGTCGTCTCTACAGCGAGCAGGGAGCAGATGAGCTTGTATTCCTTGACATTACTGCCACAAACGAAGGCCGCAAGACTTTTGTTGAGCTTGTAGAAAAAGTGGCAGCCGGCGTTTCCATTCCGTTCACTGTAGGTGGAGGTATTTATGACATAAACGATGTTGAACGTCTTCTGCGTGCAGGTGCCGATAAGGTTTCAATCAACTCCGCAGCAATACGCCGTCCCGAGTTCATTAACGAGATTGCAAAGAATTTCGGTTCTCAGGTCTGTGTTGTTGCAATAGACGGAAAAGAGACTGCAAACGGTTGGAAATGTATGATCAACGGCGGTCGCATCGAAACTGAATGGAATATGTTTGATTGGGCAAAAGAGGCCGAAAGCCGCGGTGCCGGTGAGATTCTTTTCACCAGTATGGATCATGACGGTGTAAAGCAGGGATATCCCAACCAGGCGCTGCGCAAACTGTACGATACAGTATCCATTCCGGTAATCGCATCTGGCGGCGCAGGCAACATGCAGCATTTCCTTGACACTTTCAATGAAGGAAAAGCCAGTGCGGCACTTGCCGCAAGCGTGTTCCACTTTGGAACAGTAAAAATACCGGAGTTGAAGGAATTTCTCAAGAAAAACGGAATTGAAGTAAGATAATTATGGAATTGGATTTTGAAAAAATGGGAGGTCTTGTTCCCGCCATTGTACAAGACAATGTTACATCAAAAGTTCTGATGCTTGGTTTCATGAACAAAGATGCATATCAGAAAACAGTAGAAACAGGTAAAGTCACATTCTGGAGCCGCACACGTAACGTATTGTGGACAAAGGGAGAAACAAGCGGTCATTTTCTGAATGTTGTAAAGATACTTGTTGACTGCGACAACGACACACTGCTGATCAAGGCTAACCCCGTAGGACCGGTATGCCATACCGGAGCTGATACCTGCTGGGGAGAAACCAACAGCGCCGACATCAACTTCCTTTCATATCTTCAGGACTTTATCTGCAAACGTTACCAGGAGATGCCTGACGGTTCATACACAACATCACTTTTCAAGAAAGGTATAAACCGCATGGCCCAGAAGGTTGGTGAGGAGGCTGTTGAGACAGTTATCGAGGCAACAAACGGCACAGATGACCGCCTTATATACGAGGCCAGCGACCTTATCTACCACCTTATTGTTCTGTTGACATCTAAAGGTCACAGAATTGAAGAATTGGCAACAGAACTCAAGAGCCGCCACAAAATCCAATAACAGACAATTTTATGAGCGCCATACAATATAAAGACATAAATATCTATCAGGGCAAGGTTCTGATTCTTGGAGGAGTTTCCTTTGACCTTCAGGAAGGGGATTTTGCTTATCTTGTAGGTAAAGTAGGTTCAGGAAAGAGCACTCTGCTCAAGACTTTGTATGGTGAACTGGACGTTGAGACAGGATTCAGCTCCAAGGCAAAGGTTTTGGGAATAAGTCTGAAACATTTACGTCGCCGCGTCATTCCAAAACTCCGCCGGCAGATGGGAATAATTTTTCAGGATTTCCAACTGCTTACAGACCGCAGCGTATACAACAACCTTTACTTTGTATTGCGCGCTACAGGATGGACCAGCCGCAAGGAAATGCGTATCAGGATTTCAGAGGTACTCCAAATGGTAGGGATGGAAACCAAACAGTACAAAATGCCGCACGAACTCTCAGGCGGAGAAGTACAGCGCATATGCATTGCGCGGGCGTTGCTGAACAAGCCGGGGCTTATTCTTGCAGACGAACCTACAGCCAATCTTGACCCTGAAACAAGCTGCCAGATTGTAGAAATACTCAGACAAGTAGCTTCAACAGGTACTGCCGTTCTTATGTCAACCCACAACACAGCCCTGATAGACAAATATCCGGGGCGCGTTTTTGAGTGCAGCAACCACACTCTGAAAGAAATACAGGAAACCGTCCAGGAATCTGAACAGGATACTCAGGTTGAAGACTTGGAGAGTTAATTAACAGAACAATATTTACTAACAATAACTAAAACAAATAATCATGAAGGTTTTGAAGTTTGGTGGTACCTCTGTCGGTACACCAGCCCGAATGAAAGACGTAAGCAAATTCATTACTGCAGACGGAGAGCGCAAACTGGTAGTTCTTTCTGCAATGTCAGGAACAACCAACTCACTGGTAGAAATTTCCAAATACTACTATAACCAGAACGCAGCAGGTGCAGGCGACATAATAAACAGAATGCGCGGCACATATCTGGAACATGTGGATAACCTCTACTCTACAGACAAAGTCAAACAGGAAGTTTCAAAATTCATAAACGATAAGTTTGACTACCTGCTTTCATTCGCAAGTATGGATTTCACCGAAAAGGAAGAGAAAATAATCCTTGCCCAGGGTGAACTTATCTCCACTTTCATGGTTACAGACTATCTTGTAGAAACCGGCATCAACGCAGTACTTCTGCCCGCCCTCAACTTTATGAGGACCGATGCAGATTCCGAACCGGACCTTAATTATATTACTGAGCACATTCAGCCGCTCATTACAGACAAGAATGTCCAGATATACATTACGCAGGGATTTATCTGCCGCAATGCCAAAGGAGATATTGACAACCTTCAGCGCGGCGGATCAGACTACACCGCATCTTTGGTAGGTGCAGCCATCCAGGCAGAAGAAATCCAGATATGGACAGACATTGACGGAATGCACAACAATGACCCGCGTGTTGTTGACCAGACATCACCGGTACGCCAGCTGAACTTTGAAGAGGCTGCAGAGCTTGCATATTTCGGAGCAAAGATTCTGCACCCCACATGTATCCAGCCCGCAAAGTTTGCCAACATTCCGGTCAAACTGCTCAACACAATGCAGCCCGATGCTCCCGGCACAACAATAGACAACCGTATCCAGCACGGCACAATCAAGGCAGTTGCAGCTAAAGAGAACATCACAGCCATCAAAATCAAATCAGGCCGCATGCTGCTGGCATACGGATTCCTTCGCAAGGTATTTGAGATATTCGAGACTTACAGGACTCCTATTGACATGATCTGCACATCGGAGGTTGGTGTTTCAGTATCAATAGACAACACTGCAAACCTTGAGTCTATTCTTCAGGAACTGCGCAAATACGGCACAGTCACAGTAGACAAAGGACTCTGCATTGTATGCGTTGTAGGCGATATGGAATGGGAGAACGTAGGATTCGAGGCTCGCGCTTTGGATGCTCTCAAAGATATTCCCGTACGTATGATTTCATACGGTGGCAGCAACTACAACATATCTTTCCTTATCAACGAATCAGACAAACAGCGTGCACTGCAGAGTTTGTCAGACCACCTTTTCAACGGAAAATAAATTGGAACAGACTCCTTATTACAGATACAACCTTTCACTGCTGGACAAGACATTACAGGCCGTAAAAGAAGCAGTTGCCCCCAGCAGTAACTTCCATGTCCATTACGCCATAAAAGCCAACTCCAACCCTGTGATACTTGACCGTATCTGCAAAGCAGGTTTCGGAGTGGATTGCGTAAGCGGAGCCGAGGTGGAGGCATCGCTTGCCGCCGGTTTCAAAGCAGACAGCATTGCTTTTGCCGGAGTAGGAAAAACTGACCGCGAGATCAACCTTGCGCTCGATGCGGACATTTTCTGTTTCAACGTTGAGTCCGTTGAAGAACTGCAGGTAATTCAGGACCTGGCTGCAAAGAAAAACAAAACCGCGCGCATAGCCTTCCGTGTCAATCCAAACGTTGATGCCCACACCAATGCCAAGATTACTACAGGTTTGGCAGAAAACAAGTTCGGCATCAACATGGAACTGCTTGACGGTGCAATAGACATGGCTCTTGAAATGAGCAACATCGAACTGTTGGGCATACATTTCCACATAGGTTCACAGATAACCCAAATGGAGCCGTTCCGTCAGCTTTGCGCAAAAGCCAATGCCATCAACGCCAGATATCTTGAACGCGGCATCAGATTCAGTATTCTTGATATGGGCGGCGGACTGGGTATTGACTATACGGATCCCATAGGCAACCCTATTCCTGACTTCAAGGCATACTTTGATGTATTCCGCAGTGAGCTTAAGACAGCACCCGGTCAGCAGGTGCACTTTGAACTGGGACGCAGCATAGTGGCACAGTGCGGCAGTCTGATTACACAGGTAACATACGTAAAGAAAGGTACGGTAAAGGAATTCGCCATAGTCGATGCCGGCTTTAACGACCTCATCCGCCCCGCCCTCTACGGAGCGCACCATGCCATCCGCAACATCTCCAACACCACCGGTGCAAAACGCAAATACGATGTTGTTGGACCGATATGCGAATCGAGCGACGTTTTTGACAAAGACATATTCCTTACAGAGACTCACCGCGGGGATTATCTTGAAATACTCTCCGCTGGAGCTTACGGAGAAGTGATGGCATCGCAATACAATATGCGAAGTCTGCCAAAATCCTATTTTGAAGAATAAGAAACCGTTTTCAAATGAAACATATCCGCAACTTCTGCATAATTGCACATATCGACCACGGAAAGTCAACTCTGGCAGACCGTCTTCTGGAATATACCAAAACCATTCAGGTAACAGAGGGCCAGATGCTGGACGACATGGACCTTGAAAAAGAGCGCGGCATAACAATCAAAAGCCACGCCATACAGATGGAATACAAGTATAAGGGTGAGACATACATTCTTAACCTTATTGACACTCCGGGCCACGTTGACTTTTCATACGAGGTATCACGCTCAATAGCAGCATGCGAGGGTGCATTGCTCGTTGTTGACGCATCGCAGGGGGTTCAGGCACAGACAATCAGCAATCTGTACATGGCTATTGAGAATGATCTGGAAATCATCCCCGTGATGAACAAGTGCGATATGGCAAGTGCAATGCCGGAACAGGTTGAAGACGAGATTATTGACCTGTTGGGTTGCAAACGCACGGAAATAATCCGCGCATCGGCCCGCACAGGCATGGGTGTTGAAGAAATTCTCCAGGCCATAGTAGAACGCGTCCCGGCTCCTGAAGGAGATCCCGATGCCCCACTCCAGGCATTGATTTTCGACTCAGTATTCAACTCTTTCCGCGGAATCATTGCCTACTTCAAAATAATCAACGGCAGTATCAGAACAGGCGATAAAGTAAAATTCTTCAATACAGGCAAAGAGTACGATGCCGACGAAATTGGCGTACTCAAAATGGACTTTGTGGCAAAGGACACACTTTCTGCAGGTAACGTAGGCTATATCATGTCAGGTATAAAAACCTCTACAGAGGTTAAGGTTGGTGATACAATTACGCACGTTAACCGTCCATGTTCAAATGCCATTGCCGGATTCCAGGAATCAAAGCCTATGGTGTTTGCCGGAGTCTATCCCATAGAGACCGAAGACTTTGAAGACCTGCGTTCATCGCTGGAAAAGTTGCAGCTCAACGACGCATCGCTCAGTTTCATGCCGGAATCGTCTCTTGCACTCGGGTTCGGTTTCCGTTGCGGTTTCCTTGGACTGCTCCATATGGAGATTGTACAGGAGCGACTTGACCGCGAGTTTGACATGAGCGTTATCACCACAGTACCCAACGTACAATACATGGTCTATGACAAACAGGGGAATGTAATAGAAGTGCACAACCCGAGCGGCATGCCTGATCTTACGCTTATTGACCACATCGAGGAGCCGTACATTGATGCCTCAATCATTACTACAACAGAGTACATAGGTCCTATCATGACCCTGTGTCTTGACAAACGCGGTGAACTGGTCAAACAGCAGTTCATATCGGGGAACCGTGTGGAACTCTACTTCAAGCTGCCGCTTGGAGAGATTGTAATTGACTTCTACGACAAACTCAAGAGCATATCAAAAGGATATGCCAGCTTTGACTACCATCCCTGCGGATTCCGTCCGTCAAAACTCATCAAACTGGATATACTTCTGAACGGAGAGCCGGTAGATGCCCTCTCTACCCTGACTCACGTGGACAATGCCTATGACCTTGGCCGCCGCATGTGCGAAAAGCTCAAGGAACTCATCCCGCGCCAGCAGTTCGACATTGCCATCCAGGCTGCAATCGGAAGCAAAATCATTGCACGTGAAACCATCAAGCAGGTGCGCAAGGACGTTATTGCCAAATGTTATGGCGGAGACGTATCGCGTAAGCGCAAATTGCTGGAAAAACAGAAAAAGGGAAAGAAACGTATGAAACAGATTGGCAACGTAGAAGTTCCCCAAAAAGCCTTCCTTGCCGTCCTCAAATTAGACTAAACTGCTTTTTGTATCAGCCAATTTATTTTGGCTGATACAAAAAGCGCTTGATGCTCTTTTTCGGAGTTTTCTCAAATTCCTCTTTGCGGATTACAACTTTAGAAATCTGGGAATATGCCGGTAAAACATGATTGAGCGCTGTTCTGTGCAACTCCATCATGGCGGTCACATCGTCTTCAAGCATACCGGCCTTTGCTGTCAGTTCAAAATCGGGATAAACAAGTGCTACAAGTTTTTCATCCTGCTGGATAATAAGAGATTCACATACATAATCCATATTATTCAGCCTGTCTTCAATCTCTTCAGGATAGATATTCTGTCCGGAAGGACCAAGAAGCATATTCTTGCTTCTTCCCTTTATGAAAAGATTTCCCTTCTTATCAATAATTCCCAAGTCTCCGGTATACATCCACCCTTCCCTGTCTATAGTCTGTTCTGTCAGTTCCGGATTCTTGTAATAGCCCAACATAACATTTGCGCCACGGCATACTATTTCACCGGGAATATGCTGGGGGTCCTCGCTAAGTACCTTGACTTCCATATTCACAGTAGGTTTACCGCATGATCCCGGAGTAAAACTGTTACAAATGGAATATGTAATGATAGGACCGCATTCCGTAGCTCCGTATCCTACCGTATATGGGAATTTTGCCTTTGCCAGAAGATGCTCCACCTCCTGACTGAAAGCGGCACCCCCAATAATAACCTGACCAAAGTTTCCGCCGAATGCCATATACATTTCTTTACCTACCTTTCTGTAAATAATATTCCTTATCACAGGAATCTTAAGCAAAAAACGCATAGAAGGAGTCTGCAGTTTAGGCATGACATTCTTCTTCACAATTTTTTCTATAACAAGCGGAACTGCAACAATAAGTTTTGGCTTTATTTCCTGAAAAGCCTGGAAAATAATTTTGGGGCTTGGCAAACGGGTCAGGAAATATATGTGCATTCCAATGGTAAACTCGTAGAAGAATTCAAAACTGAATCCGTACATATGAGCCATAGGCAACATTGAGACAATACTGTCTCCGGTCTTCATGAAAGGAACCGCCTGACTTGCAAAAAGACGGTTGTTCTCCAAAGAACGGTATGGTAGCATAACTCCCTTTGAAAAACCGGTTGAGCCCGATGTATAGTTTATCATTGCAATCTCATCCTGAGGAACATCGTTATATAAGATATCCCCTTTATGCAAGCCGTTGGGATACAACTCCGCATACTTTGCATCAATACCGGCAAACGCACCTTCAACATCCGGCGTACCGCAACTGAGCAACTGCATCCGGTCTATGGAAACAACACATGCAAGAGCATTCATCAGAGTATTGTCAAGAGTTCTCCAGATAGAGTCCCCGACAAACAGTATTTTTGCTTCTGAATGACTTACAATATTGTGAATATTATCCGCTTTGAATTCATGAAGGATAGGAACAATAATAGCTCCATAAGACATTATAGAAAGGCAGCATATAGCCCATTTTGAACTGTTCTTACCGCAGATTGCTATCTTATCTCCCTTTTTGATACCAATCTGGCTGAAAAAGATATGCAAACGTGCAACATTCTCAGCAACATCACAATAGTTTAGAGTAAGACCCTGGTAATCTGTAAAAGCCGGTCTGTCCCAGTTTTGTTTGAACGAACCTTCTATAAGTTTCGGTATTGAAATTCTTTCCAAGACTCAATAATTTGAATTTAACGCGCAAATTTAACGCAAACCGCTTGAATAAGCAAATATAATCAGTATCTTTTTCCAAATATTGTGGTACCGATTCTAACCATGGTGCTGCCCTCTTCAACGGCAATTCTGTAATCGTGGCTCATACCGGCAGAAATAACATTAAACGTTGGCTTATCTCTGAAATATCCAAGTTTCAGTCTGATAAATGTCTCTTTCAACCACATAAATTCAGTCTGCACCTGTGCCTTGTTGTCTGTTAGCGATGCCATACCCATAACACCACGCAAGCGAACATTGGTCAGTGAACGCCAATCTTCTGTATTGATCATATCAAAACATTCATATGGTGTAAAACCAAACTTTGTTTCCTCTGTTGCAATATGAATCTGCAACAGGCAATCAATAACCCGGTTATTCTCTGCCGCACGTTTATTGACTTCTGCCAAAGCTTTAAAGGAGTCTATACCATGTATCATGGAAACATATGGTGCCATCAGTTTAATTTTATTGGTCTGTACATGACCAATGAAATGCCATTTGATATCTTTGGGCAGAGATTCATATTTCTGTGTCATTTCCTGAACTTTATTTTCAGCAAACCAGCGTTGTCCGGCATTGTACGCATATTGGATATACTCCACCGGATGGGTTTTTGAAACGGCCAGCAACTCTACACCGCAAGGAAGTTCAGCTTTGATTCTTGCAATTTCACGCTCTATATGTTCCGAAATCGTATTAGGCATATCTGCAAATTGAATAACTTGATATGCAAAAGTACATAATAATTTTGTACATTAGCACGATAATTGTACAGAATGGAAAGATTCGTAGCAGAGCGGTTACTTAAAAGCACAGCAAAAGGGAACGGAGCTTCGGCTCCAGCCATGCGATTTGCCTACATAGGCATAATAGTGGCCGTAGTGATAATGATTCTGACCATATCTGTGACACGTGCCTTCAAGGCGGAAATTACAGATAAGATTACTGCATTCACCGGTCACTGGACTATCACGAATCCAAGACAGACAGATTTGTCAGGCTCTATGCCCATAGCATTTGATTCTGAGCTGCAGTCCTTGCTTGAAAGACCATATATCGATAAAGTGCAACGATATGCACAGCACCCCGCCATTCTGGGCAAAGACTCCTGTTTCAATGGGATACTGTTGAAAGGCATAGCACAGGAATACAATACGGAATTCCTGCAGAGCTGCATGGTAAATGGAGTCCTGCCCAACTTTACAGATTCCGCAGCAAGCGGAGAGATAGTCATTTCACAGGCTCTGTCAGCACTTATGGACATTGGTTCTGGAGATAAGATATCTGTTTTCATCATTGACCGGCATGTATCGGTACGCCGCCTTACTGTAGCCGGCATTTACAATTCAGGCTTTGAAAGTTTTGACAACACATACTGTTTTACAGATCTGAATACCGTTCAGCGAATCAACGCATGGGAACCCAATCAGATTAGCGGCATAGAGATATATGCAAACAATAGGGCTACATTCAGCAACTATATTTCCACCGCAATGGAACTGGATAACCTTGGGAACAGAAACAACAGTGTATATTACATTTCAACCCAGCAGGAAACCTACTCAGACATATTTGCGTGGTTGGATGTTCTGAATGTTAATGTCATTGTAATTCTGGTACTGGTCATTGCAATTGCAGGATTTACAATGACATCGGGGTTACTGATTATCATTTTTGAAAAAGCACATACAATAGGTTTGCTCAAGGCATTGGGTGCTTCTGACAGGACAATACGCAATCTGTTTATGCAAATGTTCGGGCGCCTTGCATTGAAAGGCATAGTTGTTGGGAATATTATAGGAATATCCATTGCCCTGATACAGCACTGGTTCCATATAGTAAAACTGAATCCGGTCACTTACTACCTTGATGCCGTACCTGCACAGATTGAACCAGGCTGGCTGCTTGCGCTTGATGCAGGAACAGTCATAATAATGCTGCTCATCATTATGCTGCCTGCATGGTTTACAAAAAAGATAACACCGGTATCTTTATTGAGAACGGAATAAGACTGTTACCGTCAACGCGGAAGGTTTCTTATAGTCTTTCCAACGTTTATCAGATGGTCCGCAATACGCTCCACACTTGTTGAAAGAGACAAATAATTCGAACCGGCAACAGCGGTACACTGGTTCTCTGAGAGACGTTCAATATGATTATCGCCCATTTTAGCTGTATAAGCATCAATGGAATCCTCAATCTGGTTAGCTTTGGCAAGACAATCAAGATTCGCATGGTGATACGCCTCAATAACCTGATTGAACAATTCGTTGATCATACTGCGTACATGTTCTATTTCCTGTGCGGCTGCAGCAGAGAAACTCTGTTCTGCCTGACGCATGGATTCGGCATATTCCGTAATATTTTCCGCATAGTCTCCAATACGTTCCAGATCATGAACCGTTCTGTATGACGATGCCAGATATATCCGGTCATAGTCATTCAACTGGGGCTTTGGAGACAGTTCAACAACAAACTTGGATATTGCTACGTTCAAATGGTCCAAACGTTTTTCCGCCTTCCGGAATGCGTCCATCTGAGAAAAATCAAGAGAAACGGCAATATCTATGGAACGGTTGAAATTTTCTATGGCAAGTGCAGCCATATCCATAATCTCTTTCTTGGTCTGCGCAACTGCCAAAGGCGGCGTTTTCAACAGATTGTTATCAATGTATTTGAAATTAAGATTTTCACTGTCAGATCCGTTGCTGGAAGAATCCTTCACTATTCCGGTTACGGTCCTTACAAGAAATCCCGTCAACGGCATCATAATGATAACAGTAGTACAATTGAATATTGTGTGGAACATAGCAAGCTGCGTTGACGGCGCACCTGGGAACATGCGTTCCAGCATTTCGCCGAATGACCGTCCGCCCGCAGATGTCACGGCTACACCCAATACCATAAACAGTACAACACCGCTCACATTGAACAGAAGGTGAATGAGAGATGTACGTTTTGCATTGATACCGCTGGTCATACCTGCTATGATTGCAACAACGCAGGAACCAATGTTGGAACCCATGGTCAGATATATGCCCTGATCAAGAGAAACGAGTCCGGTATACACCATTGCTATTGCAATTGAAGTCATAACAGAAGAACTCTGTATGATAGCAGTAAGAAGCGTACCCAATGCAACAAGAAGAATTGGATTGGAAATCCTGGACAGGAATAATTTGACGGAATCCAATGCGGCAAAGCTGTCCATTGAACTGCTCATCAGATTCAAGCCTACAAACAGCATACCGAAACCTGTTATTATACCGCCAATCTGTTTGGTAACTGGAGTCTTGGCAAATAAAGAGACAAAAGCACCAATACCGGCACATGCGGAAAACAACACGGTAGTTGAAATCATGTTTGACCCAAACATACCCAAAGCAACAATCTGCGCGGTAACGGTTGTTCCAATATTGGCACCGTAAATCATGGTAGCAGCTTGTGAAAGGGACATCATTCCTGCATTCACAAAACCTATTATCATTACCGTGGTGGCACCTGAACTTTGAATTGCTGCCGTACCTACTGTTCCTATGCCTACGCCAAGCCAAGGACTTTTGGACGCCTTGGAAAACAAGGTTTTCAATTTCTTACTGCTTGCAGACTCCAGGTTGTGACTCATCATCTCACAGGCAATAAGAAAAATACCTATTCCTGCCATCAGAGTCAGAATTGACGAACAAATTTCAGTAAAACCCATATGTGTTATTGATAATAATCAGCGCAAAGTTAATAAAAAAAATCCCGCAGGAAAATCTGCGGGATTCTTTTATCATGCGCCAAAATTATCAAACATTATTGACTTGCTTTCAACACCAAGAGAGTCAAGAAGGTCAATAACAGTTTTGGCCATCATTGGAGGTCCGCAAAGATAGTATTCAATATCTTCCGGTGCATCATGCTGTTTGAGATAAGTGTCTCCCATAACCGGAGCAATAAATCCGGCTGTATATTTGATACCCATGGCATCGGCCTTAGGATCGGGACGGTCAAGAGCAAGATGGAAATGGAAGTTAGGATACTCTTTCTCAAGAGCAAGGAAATCATCCATAAAGAACACCTCGTCAATAGCACGTGCGCCATAGAAATAATGCATCTCACGGTCACGTGTATGGAGAGTCTTGAGCATATGCATAATCTGAGCACGCAAAGGAGCCATACCGGCACCGCCACCTACCCAAATCATCTCTTTCTTTGAGTCGAATATAGGATGGAATTCACCGTAAGGGCCACTCATTGTCACCTTATCGCCAGGCTTCAGACTGAAGATATATGTTGAAGCTATACCGCAAGGTACATCCTGGAAGCCAACCTGTGGTTTCGGTTTGAACGGAGGAGTGGCAATACGTACTGTAAGAGTGATAATATCACCCTCGTCAGGATAGTTGGCCATTGAATAGGCACGTATTGTAGGCTCGGTATTCTTCTGATGCAAACCGAACAGACCGAATTTTTCCCAAGCCGGAACATACAGATCACCAATAAGAGAACGGTCAAAATCAGCATAGTTGATATCGTATGCAGGAATCTTGATCTGTGCATATGAACCCGGAAGGAAATCCATGTGTTCGCCTGCAGGCAATTTAACCTTAAACTCTTTGATAAAGGTTGCCACATTACGGTTGCTGATAACCTCGCATTCCCATTCCTTGACACCCATAACGGACTCCGGAACCTTTATGCCAAGATCACCTTTAACCTTGCACTGACAGCCAAGACGCCAATGGTCCTTGATCTGTTTGCGTGAGAAATGTCCCTTCTCGGAATCAAGTATCTCACCGCCGCCGCTTACCACCTGGCATTTGCACTGGCCGCAGGAACCCTTGCCACCGCAAGCCGATGGAAGGAATACTCCGTTCTCTGCCAGAGTACTCAACAGGCTTGCGCCCTGATTGACCTCCAATTCCTTATCCCCATTGATGGTCACCTTTACTTTTCCAGATGCCACCAGATACCTCTTAGCTACCAGCAGAATTACCACCAATAGCAGTATTACAACCAAGAAGACTATAATACTTGATAAATACAGACTTATATTCATATCCGTTTCTTATTAAAGGTTCAAACCTGAGAAACACATAAATGCCATAGCCATAAGACCAACGGTAATGAATGTAATACCAATACCGCGCAAAGGTTTCGGAACATCGCTATACTCAAGTTTCTCACGAATGGCTGCAAGGCATACAATAGCCAGCATCCAACCGATACCTGAGCCCAGAGCAAAAGCAATGGAATCTCCAAAACATGTAATAGCCTGTGTTGAATCAGGATCCATTTCAATACGCTGTTGCATAAACAGGGAACCGCCCATAATGGCGCAGTTTACAGCAATAAGCGGCAGGAAAATACCAAGAGAAGCATAGAGAGACGGAGAGAATTTTTCAATAACCATCTCTACCAGCTGTACAATACCTGCAATAACGGCAATAAAGAGTATGAAACTCAAGAATGAAAGGTCAACACCCTGTACAAGACAGTTGGGACCCAGCACCTTTGTCTGAAGCAGATAGTTGACCGGAAGTGTTATAAACTGTACGAATACAACAGCAACACCCAGTCCGAGAGCAGTCTTCACATTCTTGGAAACGGCCAGAAAAGAGCACATTCCAAGAAAGAAGGCAAATATCATATTGTCAACAAAAATTGACCTTACAAACAAACTGAAAAAATGTTCCATAATAGTTCTTCTTTATTAGTTTTCCTGCAAATCTTTATTATGCGAACGGTGAACCCAGATAATGCAGCCTACAAGAATCAGAGCCATAGGCGGCATAATCATAAGACCATTGTTAAGATACCAGCCTCCATTGGTTGTATACCAGGACTGAGGAATAATCTGGAATCCCAATAAAGCGCCGCTTCCAAAAAGTTCGCGGACAAAAGCAACAATAATCAGAATCATAGCATAGCCCAATCCGTTACCGATACCGTCAAGGAGCGATGCCCACGGTTTGTTCTGCATGGCGAACGCCTCAAGGCGTCCCATCAGAATACAGTTGGTAATGATAAGACCGATATATACGGAAAGCTGTACGCTGACATCGTAGGCAAAAGCCTTGAGGATTTCACTTACAATTGTTACCAGAGCGGCAACAACAACCAGCTGGACAATGATACGTATACGGTTAGGGATAGTTTTGCGCAACAGAGATATTACCACATTTGACAAAGCGGTGATAATTGTTACGGACAATCCCATTACAATTGCAGGTTTCAGTTTTGCAGTTACCGCAAGAGCAGAACAGATACCCAAAATCTGTACAACAACCGGGTTGTTCAACCACACCGGTGTTTTAAAAACTTCTTTATTATTTGCCATTTTGACTATCTTTATTTGCTTAACAGAAATGGTTTATAACTCTCTAAGACTGTGGCAATCATACTATTGACACCCTTCGATGTGATAGTAGCTCCGGAAACACCGTCAACCTGACATTCAGCATCTTTTGCGGTACCGAATTTGGTAACATTCAGAACAATCTGACCATCTTTCATAACTGTTTTGCCGGCAAAACGGTCCTGAAAATACTCCGTAGCTATTTCACCGCCAAGACCCGGAGTCTCAGATGCATGTGAGAAATAAACGCCATAAACAGTTTTCTTGTCTGCATTCAAAGCCACATATCCCCAGATAGCACCCCAAAGACCGAGACCGTTCATAGGTATGATATACTTTGTATCACCCTCGACATCGGCCTGGAAAATATGCAGACGGCCTGAGTTGAATTCACCTTTGTAAGATGTGGAAAACTCTCCGTCATTCTTTACAAGTGAACCGTCCTCATTCATCAGCCAGTCCATTTTGATATAATCATCGTAAGCGCGTGCCACATCTACAGAACTTACATTCAAAGAAGCAAGAATCTGAGATTTGGTATCCTGAACAACATTGTTGTCCTGACGTTCTTTCAAAGAAGACGATACAAACACAAGCAGGAATGCAACAATTATTACCATAACTGCGGCATATATGATTGTATATGCATTACTGTTGGTATCAATTCCTTTCTTTGCAGGAGCGCCCTCTTCAATTTTTTCAAAAGCCTCCTTGGGAGCAAAGCACTGCGGGCACTTGTCAGGAGCCTGATCACCTTCGTGGACATAGCCACAAACTGAACATTTGAATTTATTTGCAGCCATAATCTTAACCATTAATTACACGATTGGCACGTTTCTTTACATTTCTCTGAACTACGCAGTAGTCAATCAGCGGTGCAAAGCAGTTCATAAGAAGAATTGCCAGCATCATTCCTTCAGGATAACCTGGATTCATTACGCGGATTGTAATGGCCATGGCACCAATCAGGAAACCGTAGATATACTTGCCTGTTTCAGTTCTTGCACTGGTAACAGGATCTGTAGCCATAAATACGGCACCGAATGCAAAACCGCCTACTACAAGGTGCTGCCACCATGGCATTGCAGCCATTGCATTGTCAGGTCCGCACTTGTTGTAGAGCAGAGCAACAAGAGCACCGCCCACAAATACGGAAAGCATTGTTTTCCAACTTGCAATTCCTGTATATAAAAGCAACAAAGCACCAAGAGCAATTGCAATAATACTGGTCTCGCCTACGGAACCAGGTATAAGGCCCCATATCATATTCATATCGAATACAGGAGCCGCAGCCTGTGTTGAAGCAACACCAAGAACCGTAGCGGCTGTACAGCCGTCAATTGCATCCGTACCAAGACCGCAGATAGCATGATCAACAACCCATACCTGGTCTCCGGATATTACAGACGGATATGCAAAGAATATGAACGCACGTGTAATAAGCGCAACATTAAGGAAGTTCATACCGGTACCGCCGAATATCTCCTTTGCGAATATTACCGCAAATGCAACAGCAATTGCAAGAATCCACAACGGGCAGGTTGCAGGAACAATCAGCGGAACAATGAAACCTGTTACAAGGAAGCCCTCCTGAATTTCTTCGTGCTTCCACTGTGCTACAGTGAATTCAATACCAAGACCTACAACGTAAGATACAATTATTCTTGGCAGCACAGCCAGAAAACCGAACCAGAACATAGGCCAGAAACTCTTGTCAAGTCCTGCCAGCAGGAAATGCTGGTAGCCTACATTATACATACCGAACAGAAGTGCCGGACATAGAGCAATAACAACCATAATCATGATACGCTTGCTGTCAATGCCGTCATGAATATTCACGCCACACTTCGATGTGGTATTGGGAACATAAAGAAAGGACTCGAATCCTTCGTAAACCGAACGGAAAGCATGCAGTTTGCCGCCCTCTTCAAAATCCGGTTTTATTTTATCCAAAAAATTTCTTAAACTCATATCTTGTGTCCTCCTTTAATTAAGCCATTTCCGCACGGAGTTTGTCAAGACTCTCGCGAACAATTCTCTGCAGTTCGAGTTTAGAAGAATCAACAAACTCACACAAAGCAAAGTCTTCCGGAGCAACCTCGTAAATACCGTATGCTTCCATCTTATCAATATTGCCTGTAATCATAGCTTTGACAAGATACTCCGGATAAATATCCATTGGGAAGACCTTGTCATATTCGCCACTCATAATCATATGGCGTTCACTGCCCTTAACACGGGCATCAATATCAAAACCGTTCTTGCAGAACAGACCTTTCAGCCAGCCCATCGATGCGCGGCTTGTACTGAACATCTTGAAACGCGGCATAATCCATCCCATGAATTCGTTGTTGTCATCGCCTTCGGGAATGGCTGTCACGCAATTTGCAAACACGTCCAGATAATCATCAAGACCGGCTTTTGCACCAGTAAGGACATTTCCGTTTATTACACGCGTATGCTCGGTTTGTGTCAGAGCAAGAGAACCTGTAACAATAGAACTCAACTGAGCGCCCATAATAACCTTTGCGTAACTCGGTTTGGAAATCCGTGAGCCGGCAACGGTAATAATTCTTGAGAAATCAACAGCGCCTTTGTTGAACAGACAGCCAATCATGATAACATCCTGCGGGGCTATTGTCCAGACAATATCGCCTTTGTTTACAGGTTTTATATGATTGATCTGCACTCCCACATTTCCTGCAGGATGTGCACCGCTGAACTTATATACATCCACATTCTTTGCCTCTGTAAGAGCCGGAGATTTCTGGCAGCAGCAAACACCAAGATTAGTGTGTGCAATCTTGGACAATGCGCTCAGACCAATCTGGAACTCCAGTTCACGACCTTCAAGAACCTTTTCAAAGCAAGGTGCAAGAGGTTTTGAATCAAAAGCGGAAACAAAGATTTCACGTGGAGTGTCATTGGGATTGGCAATGACATCGTACGGGCGCTGACGGAAGAATGCAAACAGACCTGCCTCGAGAATACTGTCAAGAATTTCCTTTGCGGAAAGACTCTGGACACTCTTTGCCGGGAACTTTACAGATTCGTTCTTACCATCAGACTTTACAACTACACTCAGTACCTTACGGCGTGCTCCCCTGTTGATAGCCAGCACCTGGCCGCTGACAGGAGAAACGAACTTGATTTGAGGCACATTTTTGTCTACAAACAGTGCCTGACCAGCCAGAACATTGTCATTTTCCTTAACAACCACCTTTGGTACAATACCGGTAAAGCTGTCGGGACAGAGAGCATATGTTTCAGAAGAATCAAGTTGTACAATTTCTTCTGACGGTACTCCCTGCAATTTAATGTCCAGACCTTTTCTAAGTCGAATGATTTCTGACATTTTTTTTATAATAACGTTATTAAATACCTTCTATCTATAGTTATTTTTGAGAAGACCGGAAATCGGCGCTACAAAATTACTACTTTTAGTCCACATATACTTGCAAACGTCCAAATAGTTATCAACAATATGCGCAAATAATCCTGAAAAGTTTACTGCAGATACGTTAAATTACCTATTTTTGTAAAATATTATACGGAATTCATATCAGAACAGGTAATAAGATACACCTCACCGTCACAGCCCTGTTTATTGCCATACTGATAGGGCACCTCATGCTGAACAACTCTTTTGTGCAGCACAGGTTGGCATTTGTCGCACAGACAGCGGCAAAAAAGATTTTCAAGACAAATCTGAGCATAGAAAATTTCACGTTTGTCTATCCGGTCGGAATCAAAGCCTCAAACATTATTGTGTATGACCGTAAAGACAGCATAATGTTCCGCCTGCCCCATTTTGAGGCCAGGGTCAATCCCATTGATCTTCTGAACAACCGTATCACTCTTTCAAACGTGCGGCTCAGACAGCCAGAACTGTTTCTATACACTGAACATGAAGATTCTGCCAAGAACTTCAGTTTTCTACTTAATCCTAACGGGAACAGCAGAAAAGAGACGGTGCAGGACCGGAAGTCACCTACACGTTCCCAGACACACTCCGGTCTTTCACTCCGCGTAAACGGAGTTACCATAGTAAACGGATATGTCAAGTTTGACAATCATTCAATTCCGGATACTCCCGGCAGATTCAATTCCAACCATATTGAGGCAGACCGCATAAACGCGAATTTTTCTGTCAAAACCTTAAGCCAGGATTCAGTCAGTATCATATGCCGGTCAGTCTCTGCTATCGAACATTCAGGGCTTGACCTCCAATCTGTCCGCGGAAGTTTCCGCATGAGTTCAAGGAACTATCAGCTTGAACAGTTCAGGATTGCCCTGGACAATTCTGATTTGGAAATTGAAAGACTGTTCATTAGGAGAAATACCCGCAGGCACCGTGAAAAAGCAAGCCGGTACGATATTGATTTCAGTCTTGCATCGGCAATATTGCCAAGTGAGTTCACCCCTGTATTCCCGGAATTGGCCACATTCACCCAGCCGGTCAATCTGCTGTGCAACATACACGGAAGTACAGATTCGCTCCAAATTGAAAACATAGATTTCATAACAGAAGAAAACTGTGTGACATTCACAACAAACGGCACCATTACAAACATCATCAGCAAAGAAAACATAGGGTTCAAGGATTTCAGTTCCGTACTCAAGACATCTCCACAATTTGACAGTTTCATTACCCGGAACCTGGCAGGGTTCAATCTCAACATTCCACACCAGATTCTGAACAAATTGGGCATGAGCACAATAATTCTGAAAATCAACGGAAACAACAGTACCGGTTGCCGCGCCGACCTGGCATTGAACAGCGGTCTTTCACATATAAACATCAGTGCCGACGGTAACACATCGGCTGCCGGCATAGGCATAAATGTACAGGATCTTGACTTGAACACATTGACCGGAAGCAACATGTTCTACCCTGCTTCCTTCAACATAAAAGGAAATTTATGGGGGCTTGAACATTATGATTCCACATTGCATGGAGAATACACAGGCTACGTTTCAGCAATCGGGTTCAAAGACTACGAATTCGGCAACATAGAGTTTGAAGGAGATTTCAACAACGACTCTGTGAGCGCAAAAATATCAATATCAGACCCCAATGCCGCCCTTGCACTCAGTGCAGGCTACGGATTCGGAAGAGAGAATCCGCTCAGCAGTCTGGTGTTGGACATAACAGGGCTTGATCTCAAGGCACTGAACCTTATTCCCGCTGAGAAAGAAAGACTGGCACTGTCCGGTCATTTGGAATCCAATCTCAAAGGGACTGACTTTGACAGCATGACAGGAGATATCAGATTTGAGAACTGGACAGTCAGCAATGCTACAGACACATTCTACCTGGACACTCTATACATATGCTCTACAATGGACAAAGACAGCAGACTCATTACTGTAGAATCAGACATTGCAGATATTGCATTGAGCGGAGGTTTCAGTCTGAGAACCATTCCATATTCCTTACACAATCTGCTCAGAAATCCGTTACCCGAATTATACGGATGGAGCGCATCCCGGCTTGGGCTCAAGAACAATATGCACCCCGCCAACAACTGTACTCTGACTTATGAGCTGAAAGAAACGGATCTGTACACAAAACTTCTTCACCTGCCTCTTGACAACTGTCTGTCAACAGGTTTCTGTACATTGGCAGACTCCGAACATACGGCACAGCTGGAAATACAGATAGAAAACGCAGATTTCAAGGAAAATCACTTTCAGAATTTCGATATTGGGTTTTCTGCAGACAACTCTGTACTTCAGGCAGGTATAAACGGTATCATTGACCTGGAGCAGAACAACCGTAACCGGCTGTACTATGCATTAGTGGCATCAGAGGGGAAAATAGACGGAATGCTGGGACTTGAAAACAACACCAGCAACATGCTTAGCGGAGAACTTGGCATGCATGCCTCTTTCAGCAGAACTGCAAATGACAACAAAAATGGCATAACAACAACGCTTGCCTTTGATTCCACCCTATTCCACTACAAGAATCTGTTATGGAACTTTGGAGCCTCCACATTCAGATTCAAGAGCAAGTCAATTGGAATCAGCAATTTTGAACTTGGATACAAAGACCAGCATCTGGCAGTAAACGGAGTGGTTTCAGACCGTACAACAGATACGGTATCTGTAAGCCTTGCCAACATGGACATGAAAGAATGGTTCGGTTTGTTCAACCTGAACAACATTCCGTTATCCGGCATTGCAAGCGGTACAGCAACAAGCAACAACACTTTGAGCAGCGAACCGGCCATCAACGCCAGTCTGGATCTGCAGGATTTCGAATTTCTCAATTCATATGGTGGTCATGCCGTTCTGTCTGCAGACTGGAACAACCTTACAAGCCGCATTGAATGCGATTTGCAGATGGACCACAACATCAATCACACAACCATTGACGGGTTCTATGCTCCTGGAACAGATTCATTGGAATTCAACATTCATGCCAACCATACTGACCTGAGATTCCTGAATTACTTTACTAAAGGATTTTTCAACAACCTTGACGGTTATGCAAAAGGACTTGTCACCATATTCGGTACAACAAAGCGTCTGAATCTGAAAGGCAGTCCTACAGTAACAGACGTAGCAATAACTCCTGCCGTGGTCAACACCACATTCTACGTAGATTATGACACTCTGTTCATAAAACCGGACCTGCTTGACTTTGTCAATGTCGATTTCCGCGATGCCCAAGGTCATACAGGCGTGTTGAACTGTCTCATATCCCACAACTGCCTAAGGAATATAAGTGTTGATTTTCAGGCAGACCTTAACGGAATGAACGGAATAAATGTTCTGGAACAGAATAACAGTGCCATTGCAGCTCAGGTATTCGCTACAGGAAAGTTCGGGCTCAAAACAGGCGGAGACGCAGGAAAGGGAATATATATTTACGGAGACCTTGATACGGCTCCCGGAACAACATTCTCCTACAATCTGAATACGGGTAACCTTGTCAATGACCAGTTTCTTACATTTATCCGCCGCGGCACCCCGCTGGATTCCATACAGACAAGAGATATCCACAAGAATGCTACTCCAACACGCAAAAGCAAAAACTGGCTGGATATCAGTCTGAATGTAAACGTTACGCCAAGTGCAGAAATTTCTTTCTTCATGAACAACATGAACTGTCAGGTAAACAGTTCCGGTCAGGTTATGGCATTATATGACCCCATAAACAACCTGAATCTGACAGGTGTGGTAGATGTAACGCGCGGAAACTGCAACATATCACTGCAGAACATTATCCGCAAAGACTTTACCATACTGGAAACAAGTAAAGTCCATTTTGTAGGGAACCCCACAAATACGGAACTGGATCTGCATGCATATCACATGGTAAATTCCGCTTCTCTGTATGACCTGTCTCTGGATGTCAACAACAGCAACCTGGTAAGAGTGAGATGTCTTATGGATATCATGGGAAAACTGACAGCCCCGGAAATAGCCGTTGACCTTGAACTGCCCCAAGGTTCCGCAGAAGAAAAAGAAATACTTGCCGGAGCAATTACAACAGACGAACAGCGCAACACTCAGGTTATGTCTCTGCTGGCACTGGGAAAATTCACCAACACCGATATGAACGCCACAGCCGCCCAACAGGATGCGGCAACAAGCAACGTTAACGCAATAACCAAAGCAACCGTGAACTCCCAGATAAACAACATGCTTGGCAACATATTCAACAGTAACGTACTGAGTCTGTCCAGCAATTTGAGCACCGATGCCATCACCAACGGAAACGTACAGTCAAACCGCGAGTACGAGGGCATAGTAGAGGCTCACCTTCTGAACAACCGCCTTATGATAAACGGCAATTTCGGATACAGGGAAAACGGCCTGATGGGAACCTCCAATTTCATTGGCGATGTCGAGGTCCAGTTCCGCATAGTTCCCAAGATTGGACTTAGCGTGATTGGATACAACCGTAACAACAACCGTTACTTTACAAAGACCGCTCTCAACACACAGGGAATAGGTTTTGTATTTGAAAAGGAATTCAAGTAAGGACAGGAGACTATTCGGAGACCAGTTCGGAAAACCCTATCAGTTTGTCATAGCGGGCTCCGTATGAACGCTGATAAACGAATATCTGATAAGAATTGCGGGTCTGCCAGAAATCTCCATCAGTCAAAGATGTATAACCGCGTTTTTCTCCGTCCGGAACCCAAAGATACTGATAGTTGTATGAACCCGTCTTCAACGGAACGACCGCCGTATACAATTGTCTGGACTCATTCCACTCCATTCTGTAGCGGTTTGAAAACTCATGATTGGTCATATATCCGCTGATATAGAAAGAACCGCCTGTCCTGAACGGAGTCTCAAGATAGAAATGGGTCAGAAGATAATCACTTTCAATATTGCTGTTTGCTGCATTGATGTATCTTACAACATAGTGACCGGATTGGTCCTGATCATATATGTAATTGCGGGCAGGCTTGTCAACAGGCAATGTGGCATGATAATACGGTTCGAAAAAGCCTATACTCTCAACATTCTGCACATTGGAATAATAATCAATCATTTCAAACCTGCGGAACGGAGAACCAGCCGGAAATATCAGATCACTGCAATGGGAATATTCAATTTCGTTACCGCGCACATACGTAGGATCAGCACCAAATACAGCATTATCGGTACGCCCGTTTTGTGATACAGATGTAATAAGTTCCTGCGCCGCGTCTCTTATATCGGCACCGCTACCCCACCGTACCGTATAAGACAGCTGCTGATAGCGGCCGTTCATCTCAATATCCGTATTGGGCGATACACTTGCAGAAACAGATACAGCAGGTTCCACAACATAAAAACAGGCATGAGCTGCAACATTTCCATGAGAATCCGAGATCTGGACAAGATAGTTGCCGGAAACAAGAATCTCTACATCTTTGTTTGGAAAGGTCTGTTCATAGTGTGTATATTGGAACATTGTTCCAACACTTGTTTCATAATTGCGTATGGGGCGGTCATTAAAACCGTTCATATATTCAGACTCAAGCATGTCTTCCGGTTCCCACTGCGCATTGCAATGGACCAGATGACAGGTATATCTCTCATATACATGACTCATACAGTCAAAAGAGAGAGTTACAGCATCGCTGCTCCCCAAGCGGATTACAGGCTGGACAAAACTGTCCCCGTTCAGAATAACCTGCAGAGAATGTATATTATCGGCAAAGACCCTGTCCGGTGCAGACCATAAACGCACAAAACCTGCAGCAAGCAGCATTACTACAAGTAACAGCCTGTGCAGGTTTGTAATATGTCCGGCAGGTTGTGCCATAAGATTCATCAGTATGAGCGTGCAAACAATACGCGGCATTCACTTGGTTTGCCCGTATATACGCACCTTCCGGCTTCCTTCTTGTAATCAAACGGATTACAACGGATAGTAGCCTTTGTTTCTTCTTTAATCTTGGCTTCCGTTTCGGCAGTACCGTCCCAGTGAGCCATAACAAAACAGCCCTCCTCAATCTTCTGTTTGAACTCATCGTAAGAATCAACCTCAACCATACGTGAGTTTCTGAAACTGAGAGCTTTCTTATATATATTGTCCTGAATGGCCTCAAGCAGGTTTCCAACATAATCCGTAATACCATCAAACTGGACGGTTTCCTTTTCCAGAGTATCGCGGCGCATAACTTCAAGCGTGCCGGCCTCCATATCGCGTGCACCAATAACCAGACGTACAGGAATACCCTTCAGTTCATAGTCAGCAAACTTGAAGCCCGGGCGTTTATTGTCAGCATTGTCATATTTGACACTGATACCTTTTGCACGCAGTTCTGCAAGCAGAGGCTCGACTTTGGCATTGATTTTATCCAATTCCTCCTGAGTCTTGTATATAGGAATAATAACCACTTGAATAGGAGCAAGCTTTGGCGGCAGAACCAGACCGTTATCATCTGAATGAGCCATTACCAGAGCACCCATAAGACGTGTTGATACGCCCCATGATGTTGCCCACACATATTCAAGCTGATTATCCTTGTTTATAAACTGTACGCCGAAAGCCTTGGCAAAGTTCTGACCAAGAAAATGAGCGGTACCGCACTGCAATGCTTTTCCATCCTGAGTCATTGACTCAATTGTGTAGGTATCAAGAGCACCTGCAAAACGTTCAGTTTCAGACTTTACGCCCTTGATTACAGGAAGAGCCATATACTTCTCTGCAAAATCGGCATAGACTGCATGCATACGGAGGGCCTCCTGTTCAGCCTCCTCTCTTGTAGCATGAGCAGTATGTCCCTCCTGCCACAGGAACTCTGCCGTACGCAGGAACAGACGCGGACGCATTTCCCAGCGCATAACGTTTGCCCACTGGTTGCACAGTATAGGAAGATCGCGGTAAGACTTGATCCAGTTTTTATATGTTGCCCAAATGATAGTTTCGCTGGTAGGACGAACAATAAGTTCTTCCTCCAGTTTAGCTTCAGGATCTACAACAACCCCACCCCCGTTTTCATCATTCTTCAAACGGTAATGTGTAACCACAGCGCACTCTTTGGCAAACCCCTCAACATGTTCAGCCTCTTTGCTAAGGAAAGATTTTGGTATAAGTAACGGGAAATATGCGTTCTGGTGACCGGTTTCCTTAAATTTGTCGTCAAGGATACGCTGCATCTTTTCCCATATAGCATAGCCATAAGGTTTGATAACCATACAGCCGCGAACCGGGGCCTGTTCTGCAAGATCCGCCTTAACAACAAGTTCATTGTACCACTGCGAGTAATTATCGCTTCTCTTAGTCAAATCTTTAAGTTCCTTAGCCATTATTGTTTATTTTGTTTACGCTTACAAAGTTAATCAAAAAAAATCACCCGCTGTTTCGCAGCGGGTGAAATCTTACCTATAAAATATGCATCACTTTATATACACTCCGGTAACTTTAACATTATTTCCAGCAAATTGAGCGTAATTAAGACTTCCACTAGCCCAAGAAGGAACCTCGCATTCTATGGTTGTTACACCTGAAGTTGTAATCTTATACTCACCAACCCAGTTATTACCCGCAAGCACCTGTAATGTACTTTCTGAGCCACTATCAATTCTTTGGCATTCAATATAAAATTTATCATATGGTCTCAGAGAATATCCATTTACGAACGTAACATTTTTATTAGAACCCCACACAGGAGTAACTCCGGAATTATTTTGCCACAAATAATTATTAGAAGAAATAACGGAAACATTAGCTCCATTATTACACGTAACTGTTCCAACAATATCGTTTGTATATTTTGCAGAATAGGTAGTCTTTCCGGCACTCTTACCAACCAGTTTACCATTAGAACAAGTTGCAACGGCATTATTTGCAGTATTGGTTGCATATACTTCAACAGTAGTAGATCCCACTTCTTTACCATTAACTTCTTTATGTAATGTTCCTTTAGGTGTAACGGTTCCGTTAACTGATACTTCCGCAGCACTAAGAGTTAACGAATAGTTAATTGTAGCTTGAACATCAATAACACCGTCTTGAGCACTAAACTTATAGTTGTAATCGCCGCTTGAATATTGATATTGATAAGAATAATTGGTTGTACCCTTATTATGGGCTGTAATAGTATTGCTTGATAATGTTGCTATTGTTTGGTTGCTTTTAAGGCCAGAGACTGTCAAATCGACAGTGGCTGGACCACTGGTTACTATACCATCTGTATAAGTAGTGAGCTTTCCAGTTGCCGGATTATTTGACAAATTCAATGTCTCATTTTGAACATTAATTGTATTACCTACAAGTGAATATTCTACTGCATGAATTGTCAGGTTTGCAGATGCACTCAGAGTCTTGCCATTATAGACATAATATGCACTATATTTTGTGGTGCCATAATTCTTATCGAGATTGGCAGTAATCTTATTGCCAGAACCTGATGCAAGTGCAGTATTATCAATAGCAGTTATAGTAACATCAACATTTCCATAGTTTGTTACAGGACTACCGTTTTTACAGACCGCACCTGTAATGCTCTTTGAGTAAGTTATGTTGGCCATTAAAGGATAATAGACTGTAATCTCAACTGGATCAAGTGTGAGAGTATAATCAGCTTTTTTGACCTCAACAGTTCCTTCCGTAGCAGTAAGATTATAAGTTACTTGAGATGCATCTTTGTATGTATATTTTCCGCTATATGTTGTGGTGCCTTCGGCTTCGCCTATAATCTTTCCGTCACTGGCTTTAGCATAGTTGGAATCGCCTGTAGCGGTAGCAGTAACATCAACAGGACTGGCCGCAATATTACTTGATGCTACACCGTTATAGACATAATAGACAGTACCCTTAGCAGTAACTGATTCTCCAGTCTCAACAACAACCTTATTAAGAGAAAGAGCATAGCTTATTCTATCGAATGCTTTAAACTTGTAATTTGCTCCTGTAGGGGTAATAGAACCGTACTTTGAATGGTTTTTCAACTGTACATTACACTCCACCGTACCCTGACCGTCAACATTTCCGCCAGCAACAACACTAATGGTACCGTTGTCCAGAATTTTCCCATAAGTACCTGATATGATACTATTGGCAGTCAAAATAACATTCTTTTCAACCAGACACGGACCATTGCCGTTTACTTTGGCATATACATCGCCCCTTACTGTAATTATATCTTTCACATGATACTCTCCCAATGTACCGGAAGAACCGTAAGTGTCTGTGTTTCCGTGAATATTTCTAAGTTCGAAATCAGAAAGTACATCATCATCGTCAATAACGGCCTGCTGTTCAGTTTTAACTGTACCGTTAAGAGGAATGAGATTCATCAGGGCTGAACAATTATATTGGTCAATGGTAATATTATCGAACGACCCTGATTTGTTCAGGAGTTTTCCAACCTCTTCATGGGCTTTTCTCCAGCCCATTTCCATATCAATATTCTTTGTTATGTAAAGGTATTGCTTTTCAATAGAGACAGGTGTACTACTTACAGTTTGGAAAGAAATGGTTCCATTATCAAATGTAATATAGTTGCGATAGAATGTACGTGACATGTTCACACCAAGTACATAATAAGACTCTCCTGTTTCAGCATTATATGACTTTGATATGATATTGCCATTGTCATAATAATTGTCCGTATATGAATCATAATAAATCTGGACACCGTCTGTTGTATTGTCATATTGCTTGTTATCCTGGTACAGACCCAAAAAATCAATACTCAAAGGAGTGGCACTTGATATGTTTGGAACGAACGATGCACAGTCTGTATTACCTACACCATTTGATGCTTTTGAAAAATCAATGGACAGATACGTATCGGTAGCAGGATGATAAATGTAGTAAGAATTGCTTCTGGAACATCTCTTCAACTGGAAAACAACGCTGTTCCGGCAATTTGAGTTTGTATTATAAGGACTTGCTCCCGAACCGCAGACCTGTTTGAACAGACTGTACGGGTCCATCTGCTGGTCTGTCTTTACGTAGTATGCACCTGAACTGTTTTTCTCAATTGAAGCAAACCAGTTGTATGAATATGTAGTACCGCTATTTGTGATAGACCATTTGTCTCCATCTTGTTTTGGACGTCTCAACTTGTACCACATAAAGTACAGGTTATCACGTATATCACTCTGGCAATCCTCGTTTACCTGGAAGTTGTAGTTTCCGTATTTGGAGAACGAACCGTTATACTTGTTTACCGTATCCTGCTTTACAAGAGAAAGTATGACCTGATCGCTAACATTACCAGTCTTGTCGAATATTAAAGGACGCAACACTTTTGATTCATAAGAGAACTGAGTTACAGAGGGATCCCAGTGAATGGTTTCCAAGCCTCCTATTGAAAGAGAATAGGTATAGGATTTGCCAGGTTTCCACTGACCTATTATACTCTTGAAATCTCCGTAATAGAAAGCATCTTGGATTTGTGTTATCAAACTGTCCTGACCATCTTCCAAACCGAACAAAGGATTCGGGACAGGAGCTTTCTTTGAATATGTTACAATAATGGTAGCATTGTCTGAATTGACGGCTCCGGGAATATAAGGCAACTCCTGCGGAATCACCAGAATAGGACCATGTTCATCCATAAGAGTGTTGGTAACAACAGACTCACTTGTCAGTTCAAGACCGGCTGTATCTCTGAAAATAACGTACTCGGATTCAATGTCATCGAAGTTTCCTTTTCTACTCCAAATGGCAGAATCGCTGTTAGTCATTGAATATGATGCAACAGACAGTATTCTTTTCAGTTTGATTTCCTTAAGGTATATCACAACATCGTCACTCAAATCCTTGGAACGTTTGGAAGAGAACTGGATTGTTGAAAGCTGATGCTTGAAAACCGCGTTGATAGCAGTTCCTATACTGTCTTTAGTGTAATTCTTGAGTATTGGAGTGGCCATAAAGTCAACATTCCACTGGTTGCCCTCAGGAACCGGATTGCCCCAATCGTCAAGTCTTCCGCCTTTTGGGGTGGCATCGAATCTGCTGATGGTAAGCCCTCTATCTGGAGTACAGCTTACAATACTGTGCCCTTCTATGGAATCATTTACAAGAGAATTATATGGAGAATATATGAAGAATGTAAGGCTGCCGGCTGCAGGCCAATAGAACTTTGTATACGGATTTTTCCAGTATGTCTGTCCCGTTCTGACTATCATAGAAGCATTAACACCGGAACCGGTAGTATTCAGGTTAGGAATATACTGTATGGCCCCACCATTCTGAACGGATTTTGTTTTATAATCATCCCATTTTTTGTTTACGGCACTGTATGATGTTTCAGTACCAAGATACCATGCAGTAACGGCAAACGGAACATCGCTAGGATATGTAGTTCCTGATATCACATCTTTAGTGTTCAGGTCTGTATTTGGAGTGAACTCAATTTCCTGGTTTCCAGTTGCAAATGACCAGTAATCCATACCATCATCCTGAGTGCAGCAATACAATGCAGCAGTCAGTGTTATTAAAGATAAACCTTTGATTATATGTTTCATTGCACTCATTATTAAATAGAATAGTGCCCATGGAACCGGCCAAGGTTCCATGAGCTATAAAAGGGAATTAATTACAGATCAATATCCTCATTTTCAGTTCCATCCCAGTCAGCAACACTAGGATCGAACAGGATTTCATCAAGAGAAATAATGATAGTATAAATATACTTTTTGTTTACAAGCCATGCAGGAATTTTTTCAGTTGAAAGAACAGCTTCTTTTGTCTTCTCAATATTTTCAAACAATGTTTCACCACCAATTTTCTGAGTCAATGTGTATTTAACAATCAACTTGGCAGTATAACCTTTTGTAGTATTGAGAGTCTGAGGCAATGCCAGCAGAGCATCTGACTCTGTACCGCTACGCCAAATGCTGTTATAAACAGCGGCAGTTGTTGTAGCTTCCTGGCCACCATTTGCAGCATCATCTGCAGTAAATGTATATTTTATCTGGTTTTTCTGATTTGACCATACATCGGTAGCAGTAGTAGTAATCTGTGTGTAGTCACCAGTGCTGTAGATGCTGTCAAGAATGATCTCTTTAACTTTTATTGTCCAACCGTCTGTAGTATAATCTTCTTTTGTCTTGATTTTGAAATCAACCAAAGAAAGTTTGTGACCGAACATGATATCAACACCGGTAAGACCAGTCTTGTCATTCGCCACTTTGTCTACAACAGGGCCGCAAGCTAGAAAATCATCGTCATGGGTTACTGTATAAGCAGTCAGATTAATTCCTTTATCTGTACTGCATGCAGCATCTACAGTATAAGGAGAATATGCAAAGAAAGTAACGCTACCAATAGCTGGCCAGTAGTGTTTGTTTTCAGGAGCCCACAAGTTTCTGGTATCATCGTATATAACTTTTTCTTGGAAATAAGAAACTGCCTCTGACTTGTCGGATGCCCATTCTTTCGTATCACCAAGATAATAGGCATATACACCAAATGTCTCGTCTGTAGGATAGGTACCAGTGCCAATAAGAGCCTTGGATGATGGCTTTACGGAATAGGCATTGAATGTCATTTCAAGAGAGTTGTCAAACTCTTCTTGAGAAGCACAGCCTGCCAATGTCAAAGCAACTACTGCGCTCAAAAATAAATACTTCTTCATAATAAATTATCAGTTTAAATGATTACTTGATTTCGTGATCAACATATTCCTCATCGTCAAACTCTACAACTGAAGGATCAAACAGAATTTCTTCAGCATCGAATTCCAGACGATATACAATGTACTTGTTAATGTCCCAATTCTTGTGATTTGCCATTGTAGCAACGTTGATAACTTTTTCGTTCTCTTCGTCAATTGTTTCTGTACCTAACATTGTATAAATATAATTTACTTTCAATGCTACAGAATCTTGATTTACGCCTGTGTACATCTCTGCAGAATCCTGAGGCATAAGAATAAGCTGATCCTTACCCATTTCCTCATACCAGCTTGGATTTGCAGGTTCTTCATCATTCTGACGTTTCAGAACAATGCTTGTATCTGCATACAAATAATTGGCTCTGACGTCAGTTTTTGTCCATTTACCGTCGGCACTGGCAGAAACACCTGTAAGGGTACCTTTTGAAAGAGCGTCAACAAATTCTATCTTCTTGATAGTAATTTTTACAGCAGTGGTATCAACTGTATTTTTCAGTCTTGCTCTAACACCAATCTTGGTAAGTTTATGATTGAACTTAGTTGTTACACCCTTTTCAGTATCGTTGGCTTTCATATCCTTTTTGATATCTGCAAGCATAAGATCTGTTTTACCGTCTGTTACAACAAATCCAGTAACTTTATACTTTCCTTTATTATCACCTTCAGTATCAATACTTACCTGATCTTTCAATGATGCTGGGAAATAAGAGAAGAATGTAAGTTTACCGCTCTTTGGCCAGTAGTAATGCTTGTTCAAATGACGGAATGTACTAATAGTAGCATCATATGCAATTGAATCATCATCGATATACAACTTGGCCGATGCATCGTACCAATCTTTTTCTTTCAGATAGTACACTTTTGTACCGAAAATGGTATCAGTAGGGAAAACTTTACCTTCAATACCAACTTTTGACATTGTTGAACCAATAACGGCCTGCTGCATAAGAATCTCTGCTTCAGTGTCAACTTCAACACCATTGTACATAGCAACAACAGAGTCATCATTCTGGCAGCTTGCTAATGCAAGAACAGCAGCTGAAATAAATAATAACTTTTTCATATTACCCAAAATTAAATTATTAATCAATATTTTAAGTCAATTAAGTCAAGTTAATAAAACACAATTACTGAACATCGATAGGCTCAACGTACTCAGGCTTGTCCCAGTCAGCAACCTCGGGAGCCCATTCAATCTCGTCAAGACCAAGTACCAGACGGTAGATGACATACTTGTTTATGCCCCAACCCACATACTTGGGACCGTCTTTTTTCTGAGGATTCTCAACCCATTCATCATTTGTCTTATCCCAAGACAAATCGCTGATAGTAGTCTGATATACATAATCTTCTTCTACAATGGGTTTGCCATTAAGATAGTAGCTCAAATCGCAGGTAAGTTTCAAAATGGCTCTATGACTCATTTCAAGTCTTGTCTGCGGAAGGAGCATAATCTGATCCTTGACAACTGACTTGTAGTATGGTTTATCGTTGTCATACGGGTAACTAACCTCTACAAGGCTGTCATTAGCAGGCATAGGGAAGTTGTAGTTGGCACGTTTGGTTGTATCTACTGTCCATGCATCATGTGAATAAACCATTGGATCACCCTGGAAATCACCCTCGTTGGCTACAGCATCAATCTCAACTTTCTTGATTTTGACAACGAAAGAGTCAATGTTTGATTCACCAAGATCTTTCACCTTAGCTTCTACGCCAATCTTTGTCAGTTTATGACGGAATATTGTCTTTACACCAGAATAATCTGCATCGCTTGGTTTGTATTTGGCATCGGCATCTGTTCTGAATACATCAAGCGCAGGATCTGCCACCATAAGGTCCTCGTCTGCAGAAGAAACAATTTTATAATCCTCGATTTTCAGAGCACCTTTGGACATCTCTGCAGGAACTGTAGAAGGATACCATGAGAAGAAAGTGAGATATCCTTTCTTTGGCCAATATGCCTTTTTTGAATCAGATTTGAAAGAAATAATCTTGTCACCGGATTTAACTGCCTTGATATCATCAAAATCCAACCAGAGTGTTCCAAGATAGCCATTGTCCCCCCAATCAGGTGCCACTTTACTGGCTTCAGTTTCCCAGGCATCTTTTTCTGTAGTGTAGTAAGCAACACTGGCAAACTCGAAATCAGGATCGGTAATCTTACCTTTTTCAAAGCCTACCTTTGTGTTGTTCTGACCAGCAAAAGCTTCAAAAGAAATCTCCAAGTCTTGGGTTAACAAACCATCAAAAGACTCACTTTGTGTACAACCGGTCATAGCTACTATGGCTGCAGTTGCGAATAAATTAAGTTTCTTCATATAAGTAAAAGTTTTTAAAGTTATCAAAAAATATTATTAACTCAAAATTAATTCAAATCTATTGGTTCGTCATTCTGTTCAACCAGCCAGGATTCCACATATGGAGCCCATTCTATTTCATCGTCCTGCAGAGAGAAAACAATGTTATATGTATAACGCTTGTTCATTTCCCACTCAGGAATCTTTGTATTTATACTTACAGTATCAGAAATCAGCAGTTTGGTTGACGGAACTTCCGATTCCTGTGAATATGTCCATGTCCAATATTTTACAACAAGCTTTGCTTTTGCCAATGACTGAGGCATTACAATTACAGACTTGTCCGAATTGGATTCTGACTTATAGTCACAAACCTGTTTGCCGGTCTTCCATCCAAGCACTTCCATACATTCATCAGCAGTATTCCTCTTGTAGAAATCATAAGTAATGGGATTTGAATAATCTGACCAATTGCCCGCATTGTATGTGGCTTTTGAATATATTCCCATCAATGATATCTGCTGCAGGAAGAAACGGGTTGAACCTGCGCTGAATATGGAAGAGGAACCATCAACATACGGTGCATAGTCATCTTTGTCCAGTCTGACAGTAAACAGGACTGTACTGAGTTTATGACCGAATACTGTTGGAACACCGTTTATAGCCTTCACCTTATTCTGATCTGTAACTTTCTTTGATACCATAAAGTCAACGTCCCATTGAGGTGCACCGGGAGCAAGATCAAAGTCTGTTACCTTTATGCCGTCCGCAGAAGAACACGATACAATACCTGATGTCTCTGCATACGGAGAATAAGAGAAGAACGTAAGGCTGCCATCTTTTGGCCAATAGTGAACATCTTTGGTTGTCCACAAATTCAAGCTGGAACCGCCTTCAACAAGTTTTTCCACTTTACCATTAGTTATATAACGTGTTGACTTAGCAGAATCTGCGCTCCACTGCTGTCCTTTCTGCAATGCCCAAGCAAAAGAGCCGAACGGGACATTGTCAGGATAAACAGAAGAGGTAATAAGACCCTTGGAACTCTGCTGCTTTCCTACAGCAGTCTGGAATCTTATCAAATCTTCCTGAGTCTGAATGTCTTCATCATATACGGCCTTACTGTCCTTGCAAGCTGTGCAAAGAGCCAGGGCAGCAGAAGCTAATAAAATGAATCTTTTCATAACTAATGAATTTTAATATTAAACTCTCTCAAAAAACGGATTTATCAGTTAGCAAGTCCTCCGTTTGGTACATCAATATGTACAATACCGGCATCAACGTCTTCCCAGTCTACAATTTCAGGAGCCCAGGTAATTACGTTGCTACCAAGATCAATACGCAGGTTGTATGTATAAATCTTATTCATATCCCACTTGCTTATCAAAGCATTACCGTTGCCGAGCTGGTTCAGTTGGAAAGATGGTGTAAGCGGAGTTACGGTTTCTCCGTGTTTGACCGTATATGATATGACAAGTTCCGCATCGTTGTCCAAATCCTGCGGCATAAAATATTTGTTGGGAATGGTCGGGAGAATCATTTGGCAATCATCGTTCACCTGCATGGAACTATCAAATATTGTATAGGTTTTCTTGTCTCCGGAAGGAGTCCATGAACCGGCATTTGCTTGTACTGCAGGATCATTTGTACCCTTATATGTTGCCTTGTTATAGATGTTCCTTATTTCAATTTTCTTAAGTGTAATAAGGTAATCCTTGTCTGTAAGATTCTCTTCGGTGTGACCGCCAGCATAATCGAAAGGTTTATTATCCTTGTAAGAGATTATGGAAAAATAGACCTGGCAGAGTTTATGACGGAATAATGTGGTAACCGGATTGTTTACAGTCTGCTTTTCAAGGTCTGCCTGGACATCGGCTACCATGAAATCAACATCCGGATTTGAATCCACATCGTAGTCTGTAACCTGAATACCGTTTTGTGGAGTACATGTTACACCATTTTTCAAAGCAGATGGTGAATATGAAAAGAAGGCAAGCTTATCCGTTTTGGGCCAGAAATAGATTTTTGATGAATGCCATGTTCCCGGAAGATAGATATTGTCACCGTCTTCGTCATAGATTATCTCAGCCGCATCGATATAAGTACTGGCAGCATCCGATTCATCTTTAACATCGGTCCATTCTGATTTTGCATCGTAATTGAATGCAAAAGAAACAAAAGGCAGATCTGTTGGATAGACCGTACCGTCAACCTTTGTCGGCTGAGACTTGGCTGTTACTGCCTGATACTCGATAATGTTATCGGTATCTTCCTGTACTTGCGAGCAAGCTGCAAATACAAGCGGCAACGACAAATAATAAATTAACTTTTTCATATCACCAATATTTATGAATTAATAATTAACGTAATTGTTATCTGTATCCCAGTCAGAAACAACAGGACCGCTTATTTCTTCCTGATCCCAATCAATAACTTCAGGAGCCCAGGAAATGGCATCGTCTGTCAGATCAAACTTGAATGTATAGATATAATATTTGTTTATGTTCCAAGCGTATTCCATTTTACCGGCTGCACTGTCATATGTACCGAATTCTTCAATCATATCAATTGTTGATGTTTCTGAATAGCTGTAATTATTGGAGTAATATACAGTATAGTCAACAACAATCTTTGAATCTGTATTCATTTGCTGCGGCATTACAACCATTTCGTTTCCTACAGTAACGGGAGTAACACTTGTAACTACCGTACCCTGACCGTTTTCTGAAGAAACATTGTCTACAGTAAAATCAGGTTTTGAACCTGTTGTAGCACCTGACTGATTGGTCCATTCTCCAAATGTATTGTTTTCTGTACTGTTGAAAGACCAGTCACCCTTATTATTAATGGAGTAAAGAGAGATGCTGTTTATTACAATCTTGTCAAACTCTGCAAATTCTCTGTAATTCTCTGCAAGTCTTGCCCTGAACTGTACTTTACTCAGTTTGTGACGGAATATTGTAGGCACACCATCTGAATAGTCATTGTTGTCCACACTGGCATTGAGCAATGCATCGGCAACAAGTACATCAATATCCATTGTAGGTGGAACTACAAAATCTTTCAGACAAAGCACTCCTTTATTTATAAAGAACTCACCGCTCTCAAGAGTATCAGGATAGTATGCAAAGAAATTCACTTTATAATCCAATGGCCAATAGTATTCTTTTTCTGACACCCAAATACGGTTTTCATTATCGTAGAAAATCTCGTCGTCAATAAACTTATCGTCTGACAATACGGCTGTATCACTCCAGTCCTGCTTGGATGTCCATGCAACAGAGTGGAACGTCTCCGCTGTTGGGAACGCACCAGAATTGATTATGGCTTTAGTCGCTTTCCTGTTTACCGGCATGTAGGTAATACGTGCAGGTTCGCCCTCACCATAACCGTACAACTCCGTATTTGTGCACGATAAGGTAAAAGCAGATACTGCAAGCAAAAGCATTAATACCTTTTTCATATTACTGGTTTGTTAATAATATATTCAAAATCAAACATTCAAACTACAGACTGATTTCAGCATGCTCCTCTTCCCAATCTTCAACAACAGGCTCGAATCCGCCGCCACCGCCAACTTTTCCTCCTGAAGGATTCTGAGGCGGATCAATCACCATCTTGTAATCATTCTCGTCAAGTATCAGCCAATGGCGTTCAATAGCATCTTCGGTCTCAAATACCTTAGATATATCAAACGTCTTTTCTACCCTGCGTCCATCTGTTGTGGTTACATCGAATGTTACCTCAAGTTTGCTCTCTATATCTTTGATTTTACCGAATGTATTGAACAGACAGCAAATCACATCGTCTCCGTCTTCCCTTCCTCCATCCTTACCTTTCTGCATTTCGAAATATACGCAGGCCGGATCAAGACTCGGAGTATTTGAACCTATGAGATTGCTTGAAGACATACCACCCATCAGAGCCTGGGCACTTGACACATATTGCAAACCGTCAACCTTAATCTGAAGATAGTAGGTTTCAACTATACTGTATGCACGGGAGTTGATAACGTGAATATCTTCGTGGAAAGGAATAACGTGATTCTTCTCTGTAGATACAATAAGATGGTCCGGCTCATATACTACCGGTTCAAAACCGTCATCGCCGACCCTTGATCTGTAGCGGGTGTATATGCTTGACTGTACCTCGTTGGTATATGCCTCGACGGTATTCATCGAATTCTGGTTGCGGACAATTGTAGACTCTGTATCGAAGTTATATACCAGTACATCGTAAACTCCCGGATTGGCATTCACATAACCGGACATTACAAGGTTACCCTTGGCATCCCTCAACGTATCTGTAATATATGTTTCAGTTACAATCCTTTCTGTTTCCGGGTCATACAGCACAACGTGCATCATTTCCGTTGTGATATTCGGTCTTGGTATCCTGCTGTTATAGATATCGCAATTGATATTTGATATGTTCTGGATGGCAACCTGTACCTGTATCATAGTGGCACTGGTTGGAGAAACCAAAGCACGACGTTCACAGCTGATTATCAAAAGAGCTGCAAGTATATATACGTATGTGCGTAATTTCTTAAACATTATCAATAAACCAATGTTTTTTTCCTGTTAATATTCCAAACCAAAGATAAAGCAGCCTTGGTTGGGAGAATTCCGCTCACCTTACCTGTTCTGGATCTGTCAACATAAAGTGCCTCAAATTCAGTTCCAGGGTAGTAATGCTTATAATCAGTCTTTACATATCCAACATTCACCTGAGCCTCCAGATTGAAATGGGCGCCAATAGGCCACGCATAACCAAATGCTACGCCTGCGCTCCAAAGTTCTCCCTGATAACAGCCGTTGTTTCTCCATTGTACATCGTACATATTGCTGAAACAATAGAGGCCGGCAAAGAGTCCTGTAAGAGCGGTTCTTTTATATTCATCATGCGTAGGGAGAAACCACAGTTTGGTTTCAAAGCCAAGTGACGAAATCTGGAATGCCCATTCGTTTCCGTTCACACCACCGTTCCACCATGGGAAGAGATAATCGGCAACAACTGAAAAGCGTTTCCCGATAGGAATCTCAAGAGCAACATTCAAAGCAGTTACCGCATCGTACAAAAGATTGGTCTTAACCGCAACAAACGTTCTGAGTTCCTTTCGCTGATCCTCAAGATAGAACGGAACCTGCACCGGGGGAAGTGTATCAAAGGATGTTTCAAGATTGAGTGCTATCTTATCTTCTATGATGGGAATGGCATAATAGAATTCATTATAACTCAAACATATGGCAGACACACGCAAACGGGCAAAGTAAGTATTGACAAAGTAATTCCACGTTTTGCTCCTGTCAAGATTTTTGATTTTTCTCTTTTTCAGGTCCGGTTTGTCTGAAGAATCAATAATTTCAAGAATTGACATTTTGATCTGGTCAGAAACAACGGTATCGGAAAGAACAGCATCCTTGAAAAGGAACCAGGACTCATCTCCCTGACGGACAATGAGCTTATCCTTGAAATCAGGATAATTCTGATTGAAGAAGTTTCTCATTGATTTTGCTCTGCGTTCGGAAAGCAATACGTTGTTAGCGTATCCGCCTTCTGGAGAAGAATAGGAAACAACTACAACCGAGTCTATATTTTCTATACCTATCTTGAGAATCGAGTCATTCAATGAACGTACTACAGAGTCGTTGTCGAGATAATTCCTGAAGAATGTTGAATTGTTGACCTTGAAATCGAGGTTGAAGTCCAATGTACAAAACTTTCCAAAAGTCTTGCCAGGCATAGCAGATATCAAAGCTACAATCATAAGCAAAGTTTTAAGTTGTCTGTACATTTTGTGGTTCTGTTGCGCGGTTTATTTCCCGCATGATTTATAATATATAACAAAACTTGATGCAAAGTTACAAAAAATATTTTGAACTAAAAATTTTTTTAGCAAGAAATTTGGCATTTGGTGATTATTTAGACTTGTTTAGACAATTTTAAGATTTTGATTTTCCAATAAGATGTTTAAAAATCAGCCTTTTTAACGGAATTTTCAAACAAACTAAACTTTTTATTTTACCTAAATCGGATTACCTTTCAAACATACATATCATACAAAAACGCAATGATTGGAATCAACCGCTATTGAATTAACACATTTCACATAAAAACTTAAAAAGTTAGAATCTCATTGCGGAATTGTGGGATATTTGCAATTTATTCTGTATATTTGCCATATATTTCAATAGTAATGTTTCACACGATAGCCACTTTTCTTCCGGTATCCGCCTGTCTTTGCCAGACATTGAACATATGTCTGTATTCCAGTTCAAGACGCAAGCACCTTACCGTACAGAGACTAGTGCTGCTCATATCGGTTGCATACACCATGCTCACCTTTTTTGGAGCCTTTATGATTGGAACTGAACATTACAGCGCACTTTGGGATATATGCAACCTGTCAGGATATATGTTACTGTTCCCTACCTTTCTTCTCTATGTCAAACTGATAATGGAGCCTGACAACACAGTACTGCACGACTGGATGCACTACACTATCCCTATCACACTGACAATAGCGGTCTGCGTTGTTTACGGTCTGATGTCTCCGGACGAGAGAATTTATTATATGGAGCATTTCCGATGCTATCCGTTCAACAAAGAGGGGCTGGCAGGATTTTTTCTCGTCCAAAGCATTTTACACATAATCTGCAGAATTGTATATTTGATACAGCTTGTCATTCTGGTAATCAAGGGAAATGCAATCATTAACCGCTACAAAGAAAAGATCAACGATTACTACAGCGACGAGGCCGGAATGGTTCTTGGTTATACAAGCAGATTCTTCCACCTGATTTCCACCATAACAGTTGCAGAAATCCTGTATACGATTATTGTACCTTCCCATCACGCATTCACGGGTACAACCTACGATATTATCAGTATTTGCTGTGCATTTATCATCGGCATCTCATGTCATTACTCATTGATGCAGATCAACATTACAGATGAGATTTACAGGGAAAAAATCAAGAAAAACGCTATAAAACAGTCAACGGAGACCGTTGTTTCCTCAATACAGAACACCAATGCGAATGCCATAAGTCTCAAGAATCAGGTGACAATAGTTATTGAAAGGGAGCAGCTATACCTCAAATCGAATCTGAAAGCGTCTGAACTGGCCCAGGTCTTGAACATTACACAGGCACAATTGCAGGTAATCATCAATTCACATTTTGGCACCTCATTTTCCGGTCTTATCAACAGATACAGGATAAACCACGCCAAAAACATTATGAAAGAGCAGCCCAACACGCCTATATACATTGTTGCGGAAATGAGCGGGTATGCTACAGAAATGTCATTTTACAATAACTTCAAACTGATAACAGGCACTACACCAACAGCATGGAAGCGCCAGAAAGGTCTGTAAATGGAACCATTGGCTGAAAGAATGCGTCCAAAGACGCTGGATGAATATGTTGGACAGCAACAGATAGTAGGTCCGGGTGCGCCGCTCAGAAAAATGATAGAGAGCGGGCACATATCCTCTTTCATTCTATGGGGACCTCCCGGTACCGGCAAAACCACACTGGCAAATATTATTGCGCAGAAACTTGATTTGTCTTTCTATACGTTGAGCGCAGTAAGTTCCGGAGTGAAAGATGTAAGAGACGTTCTGGACAAGGCAAGACAAAGCAGGTTCTTCAACAATGCAAGTCCCATTCTGTTCATTGACGAGATTCACAGATTCAACAAATCACAACAGGATTCTCTATTGCAGGCAGTAGAAACCGGTGTGGTCACACTGATAGGTGCCACTACCGAGAATCCGTCTTTTGAAATTATCCGGCCGTTATTGTCCAGATGCCAGGTTTACGTTCTGGAGTCTTTGGGAAAAGATGATCTGATCAGGCTGGCAAACCGTGCACTGTCAGAAGACATTTATCTGAAAGAGAGGAATATTGTTCTGAAAGAAGATACTTCTCTGCTAAGATATTCAGGCGGCGATGCCCGCAAACTTCTGAACATCATTGAACTGCTGGCAAACAACATGGAACCGTCGGCTTCCGGTCTTGAAATAACAAATGACTTTGTAACAAAATGTCTGCAAGGCAATCCTTCAGCTTATGACAAGAACGGAGAAATGCATTACGACATAATCTCAGCATTCATCAAATCAATTCGCGGGAGTGATCCTGATGCCGCCTTGTATTGGCTGGCACGCATGATTGAGGGTGGAGAGGACCCTATGTTTATTGCAAGACGTCTGATAATTTCGGCATCGGAAGATATAGGTCTGGCAAACCCCAACGCAATGTTGCTTGCAAACGCCGCCGCCGATGCAGTCTTGAAAATAGGTTGGCCCGAGGGACGCATTCCCCTTGCCCAGGCTACTGTATATCTTGCCGCCAGCGCCAAGAGTAACTCCGCTTATTTGGGAATTGACAGTGCATTGCAGAAAGTGAAAGAAACAGGAGATTTACCTGTTCCGTTGCACCTGCGCAACGCTCCTACCGGCCTGATGAAAGAACTGGGTTACGGAACGGAGTACAAGTATGCCCACAACTATCCTGGGCATTTTGTTGACCAGCAGTACCTTCCGGACGCTCTGACAGGAACAAGATTCTGGGAAGCCCAGAAAAACGAGCAGGAAGACCGTCTGAAAGCAAGAATGGATACTATTTGGAAGAGAGAGACATAAAGTATCCCAATTTATAGAAAGAGAACCAGTTCAGATTGGGCTTGCGGCCAAGCAGGTTTCTTTTAATCACGCCCTTGGAAATACGCCAGAACAGAAGCACCGCCCACCTGATATGCCATTCCGATATCTTCTGGCAATATATTGCTACCTTTGAATGTTTTCTGACTATATTGCCAAGCATATACGCCTGTCTTAGAGAGGACTCTACTTTTTTCAGATAGTCTTTACTGCTTTCAATCCCCATATGGACAAGCGGATTGTCTATATGGACAATTCCTATCCCCCTGTTTTGGAGTTCGGCACCGAAAAGGACATCCTCGTAGCCGTATTCGGTAATTTTCTCATCAAAGCATATATTGTAGAACTGATTGCGGCTGATAAGGAAAGAAAACGCGGTAAATTCCGCATAAGGGTCAATGGAACGGAACTGTGCGGAGCGCTTTTTATCTGCTTCAATCTCATAATAATAGCGCAATTCCATACCTTCTTTGGGACGCAGATATGAATGGGTAAGCCCTCCAACAACAACACTTTCGTTGCCCGATTGTCTGGCTTCCTCATAAGCGGCCAGATAATTTGCAAGGAACCGGTTGCTTATCACGCCGGCATCGCAGTCTATGAACAGGAGTATATCCCCATCGGCCTGTTTTGCCAGAAAATTCCGCATGGAAGCACGGTCAAGGTTTGTTGTCAGTTCCAGATATTTGCAGAATTCCAAGCCCGATGCCACCGCAGCATTCTGCCTTTTGAGCTGAGTCTTTGTAGAAGCGTCATCTATGGCTACCAATTGGAAATCAAGACCTTCCTCTACCGCTTGAGTATGCAAATCAGTCAGCAATTGTCTGCAATCCCAATTGAAAACAGGTATAAGAATAGACAACTTTCCCATAACAGACTGTCATATAAATTTGTTCATACGCAAACATAACAATTTTTTCAGGAAATTAGTAGCAAATTGCAAAATTTCGCACAAAAAAAATGAGTAACTTTGCAAATGGTAAAACCAATATCAAATTGAAATATGAAAGAAATTCTGACTATCCTTATCATTATAGGGCAGACCTTTATGGTAAAGAACAACAATGGACAAAGTATCAATTTCATCAATTTCAGCGGCAACGCAGAAAGCGAGTATTTTACAGGAAATGTAATGCCTGGCGGTGTGGATACACAGAAAATGAATGCAGAATATTCAGGTTTGTCCGCACGTTATGTACTGAAAGGCAAAGACAAGTCCGGACAGGACTGTTCCATATTCATTGAGAACAACGGCAAATTCGGTGCAGAATATACAAGACCGGTAATTGTGACGGACAGCAAGGAACTTGACTTCCTGAACGATCCTACGCACCTTAAAGGCAAGCTTGACTTTGCGGACGGAGGTCTTAAAATACGCATTTTCTATTGCGACGAGCCTATAGTTGAAGAAGACACAACCGCTCCGGCTGACACTGACAAGAAGGTAAAGAAAGACAAAAAGAACAAGAAATAAATATACTTGAACATATGGTAGAGAATTCCAAAGCAGAGGCACCCAAGCGCAGCCTGAACTTTATAGAAGAAATGGTAGAGAAGGATCTTGCCCAAGGCAAGAACGACGGTCGTGTGCAGACACGCTTCCCGCCGGAACCTAACGGATACTTGCATATCGGCCATGCAAAAGCCATCTGCCTTGATTTTGGAATTGCCCAGAAATACGGCGGAGTCTGCAATCTGCGTTTTGACGATACAAACCCCACAAAAGAAAACGTAGAATATGTTGATGCCATCAAAGAAGATATCAACTGGCTCGGTTTCCAATGGGGAAATGAATATTACGCATCTGACTATTTCCAGCAGTTATGGGATTTTGCCGTTGAGCTTATCAAAGAAGGCAAGGCTTACATTGACCAGCAGAGTCAGGAAGAGATAGCTACTCAGAAAGGAACTCCCACACAGCCCGGTACCAACAGTCCGTACCGTGACCGTCCGATAGAAGAGAACCTGCGTCTGTTCTACCACATGAATACCGACGAGGCCGTTGAAGGCAGCATGGTACTGCGTGCAAAAATCGATATGGCAAGCAGCAGCATGCAGTTCCGCGACCCTATCATCTACAGAATTGTAAAGACTCCCCACCACCGTACCGGAACAAAATGGAAAGCCTACCCTATGTACGATTTTGCGCATGGTCAGAGCGATTTCTTTGAAGGGGTAACACATTCACTCTGTACACTTGAGTTTGTTCCTCACCGTCCGCTATACGATTTGTTCATCGACTGGCTAAAGAAGGGTCAGGACCTTGACGACCACCGTTCACGTCAGACCGAGTTCAACAAGCTTAACCTGAATTACACGCTGCTCAGCAAGCGCAATCTGCTTGCATTGGTAAAAGAAGGTTTTGTAAGCGGTTGGGACGATCCGCGTATGCCTACCATTTGCGGATACCGCCGTCGCGGATATACTCCGGAGTCAATCAGAATGTTTGTTGACCGCATCGGATATACCAAGTTCGACGCCCTTAATGACATAGCACTTATGGAGTCTGCCATCCGCGAGGATCTGAATGCGCGCGCCACACGTGTTTCTGCAGTAATCAATCCGGTCAAACTGATTATTACAAACTATCCGGAGAAACAGCATGAGGTTCTTACCGCAATCAACAATCCGGAAGATGAAAGCGCAGGCACACATACAATCAGCTTTGGCCGCGAACTCTGGATTGAACGTGAAGACTTTATGGAAGATGCACCTGCCAAATATTTCCGCCTTTCACCGGGTCGTGAGGTCCGTTTGAAGAACGCCTACATAGTTCTTTGTACAGGTTGTAAGAAGAATGCACAAGGTCAGGTTGAAGAAGTCTATTGCGAGTATATCCCTGAGACAAAGACAGGCCAGTCAGATTGCAACCGCAAGGTTAAAGGCACAATACATTGGGTTAGCGCAGATAATGGCATTAAGGCAGAAGTACGTCTGTATGACCGTCTGTGGAAAGTTGAGAATCCGCGCGATGAACTTGCCCGCCTTACCGATGAAGAAGGTTTGCCTATCATAGATGCAATGCACCGCATGTTCAATGACGATTCCCTTGAGATACGTACTGAATGCTATGTGGAAGAATTCCTTGCAGACACCAAACCGTTGGACCACTTCCAGTTCCAGCGTATAGGATATTTCTGCACAGACAAGGATTCTACGCCTGATCACTTGATTTTCAACCGCACGGTTTCCCTGAAGGACACCTGGAGTAAAATCAACAGATAATGGAATCGGTAGGCTTTATCGGATGGTGTTTGGCTCACCTGAATTACTGGACCATAACCATACTTATGGCCATTGAAAGCTCATTTATTCCTTTTCCGTCGGAAATAGTTGTTCCACCGGCAGCGTATCATGCTGCCGCAACAGGAGATTTGAGTCTGGCTTTGATTGTGGTTTTTGCTACAATAGGAGCATGCGCAGGCGCATTGGTCAACTACTTTCTTTCACTGTGGATTGGCAAACCGCTTGTATATAAATTTGCAGACAGCAAATTAGGGCACATGCTGCTGTTAAGCGGAGAGAAGATAGAAAAGGCTGAGAGTTATTTCAATGATCACGGAGCCGTTTCCACATTTGTAGGGAGACTTATTCCCGCAATCAGACAGCTTATATCAATTCCTGCCGGTCTGGCAAAGATGAGTCTTGGAAAATTCATTGGCTATACAGCCCTTGGAGCAGGCTGTTGGAATATTGTTCTTGCCGTATTGGGATTCTACTTGGAAAAAGTTGTTCCGGAAGACCAATTGAGAGATACTGTAACAAAATACAGCCACGAGATTGGCTATTCAATAGCCGCCATCGTAGCTGCAATACTTGTATTTCTGATTGTCAGGAATATCCGCCGCAGGCGCGTTAGTCGGTAAAATTCTTTATCAGCTGTTCATCGGACATACGGCAAACCAGCAGTTTGTCATCCTGCTCGGCAATAATGCAGTCATTCATTCCAATAACAACAACTTTCTTTTCTTCTTTGGAATAAACCAGACAATTGTTGCTTTGGCATATATTGATATTATTTCCTATTGCAACATTACCATGTACACCTTTTGATTTGACGCTGAACAGAGAGCCCCAGGTACCCAAATCGCTCCATCCGAAATCTGCAGGACATACATAGATATCTTCTGCGTTTTCCATAATGGCGTAATCAACAGAAATATTCGGGCAGGTAGGGAACTTTTCATTGATCAGTTGCTGTTCCCTATCCGTATAGAAATCAGGCAGCATACTCTCAAATATCCGGGCAATTTCCGGCTGATATATGCGGAATGCATTTACAACTGTATTGACATTCCAGATGAATATTCCCGAATTCCAATAGAAGTTATCTCGTTTTATGTACTCTTTTGTCAAATCAATATCCGGTTTTTCCTTAAATGAATCCACACGGTAAATGCCTTTGGTAATTGTAGGAGTAAGATCTGACTCAATATAGCCGTAACCGGTTTCTGGACGCGTAGGTTTCATACCAAGGGTCAGAATGGCATCGCTCATGGCAGTGAAGTCAAGAGACTTTTTAATGATTTTCCTGAACTCCGGCACATCCATTACGATATGGTCACTTGGAGTAACTGCAATATTGGCCTTGGGATTTTGTTTCTTGATTTTCCAACTTACATATGCTATGCAGGGTGCGGTATTTCTACGGCACGGTTCGCACAGAATATTACTTTGAGGAATACCGGGAAGCTGTTCCTTTACAATTCCCATATATGCCGCATTAGTGACCACCCATACATTTTCAATAGGACAGATGGATTCAAAGCGGTCAACAGTGAGTTGGATCAGCGTTCTTCCGCAACCCAGTACATCAATAAACTGTTTAGGTGTTTCAGCGGTACTCAGAGGCCAGAAACGGCTTCCTATACCGCCTGCCATAATAACCAGATGATTGTTACTTGCCATATTTTCCTCAAATCAATTATGCTGCGAATTTATAAAAAAAAGGTGGAAATCTATAAGAATTCCACCTTTTACTTTACGTATGATAATTACAAATACTTAAGCGTACATTGCAACAATTGCCTCATACAGTTCCTGCTTGCCGCTGGTCTGCTTTGGCTCGTCAACCTTCTTACCATATTCGTAAGCCTGCTCAAGTGTAAGCTTGCCATCCTCGAAGTCCTTACCGATACCCTTGTCGAATGAAGCGTAACGTGCAGCCTTCATTGCCTTGTAAGGTGATTCCTCAAGCAGCTTTGCTGCGCACTCAAGAGCACGTGCCATTGCATCCATACCGCTGATGTGAGCAATTGCAATATCCTCAAGGTCTGTTGAGTTACGGCGTGTCTTGGCATCGAAGTTTGTACCACCTGTACCCAGACCACCGCCACGGATGATTTCCATCCAAGCCTGTGTCAGTTCGTAGTTGTCAATTGGGAACTGGTCTGTATCCCAACCGTTCTGATAGTCACCGCGGTTAGCATCGATAGAGCCGAGCATGCCGGCATCTACAGCGCAAGCAAGCTCATGCTCGAATGTATGACCTGCAAGAGTAGCGTGGTTAACCTCAATATTAACCTTGAAGTCCTTGTCAAGACCATGAGCTTTGAGGAAACCGATAACTGTTTCAGTGTCAACATCGTACTGGTGCTTTGAAGGCTCGCATGGTTTGGGTTCAATCAGGAATGTACCCTTGAAACCTTTTGAACGTGCATAGTCACGAGCCATGGTCAGCATTGTAGCCATGTGTTCCTTCTCACGCTTCTGGTCTGTGTTCAGAAGTGACATGTAACCCTCACGGCCGCCCCAGAATACATAGTTTTCAGCACCGAGTTCGATACCTGCATCGATAGCGTTCTTGATCTGAACGATAGCGCGTGCAACAACATCGAAATCAGGATTTGTAGAAGCACCGTTCATATAGCGTTTGTTGCCGAATACGTTGGCTGTTGACCACAACAGTTTGGCACCGGTCTCTTTCTGTTTCTCTTTGATGTAAGCAACGATAGCTTTCATATTCTTCTCATATTCTGCTACGTTTGAACCTTCAGAAATCAGGTCAACATCGTGGAAGCAGAAATAAGGAATACCAAGTTTCTGCATGAATTCGAAACCTGCATCAACCTTGTTCTTTGCCATCTGCAGAGGATCAGCATCTGTCCAAGGGAATGTCTTTGTACCGCCACCGAACTGGTCTGCACCTTCTGCACAGAGAGTATGCCACCAAGCCATAGCGAAACGCAACCATTCTTTCATGGTCTTGCCCATGATAACCTTGTTCTCATCATAGTAATGGAAAGCCATGGGGTTCTTGCTATCCTTACCCTCGAACTTGATCTTCTTCAGTTCAGGAAAAAATTCTTTTGCCATTTCTAAAAAATTTAAAGTTAATGTATTTTGTTATTAGTAATTTTCAAAACATACTCCTACAGAGCAATGGCAAAGTTACCAATTATTTTTATATATCAAATTGATATCCTATTAAAAAACATAAAAATTAGTAAATTTGCAGTCATGAATAAAACTGGAATTAAAATAATGGCAATTGGTATTACATTAGGAACTCTGACCGCATGTCAGGGCAACGGCAGTGATTTCACATACACAGTAGATTCTTTTGCTGACATCAGCGTATCACGTTATCAGGTGCCCGGTTGGGACAGTCTCTCATTACAGCAGAAAGAATACGCATACCATCTCAGTCAGGCTGCGCTGTTCGGGCGCGACATACGCTGGGACCAGAACTGTCAGGGCAACCTTGAACTGCGCAAAGTTCTGGAAAAGATTCTGACAGATTATAAAGGAGATAAAGAGTGTCAGGATTATAAAGATTTTCTTGTCTATGCCAAACGCGTATTCTTTTCAAGCGGAATGCACCATCACTATGCCGAGGACAAGTTCTTCCCTGCCTGTTCTGAAGAGTATTTTGCATCGCTTATGAAAAGTGCAGGTCTGGACAGTCAGGTTGATGCAATGACCAATTACATTTACAATCCTCTGCTCTATCCGCAGCGCCGCGCCACAAACGGGGTAAAAGACATTGTGATGGCATCGGCTGTAAACTATTACGGACAGGGAATTACAAGACAGGAGGCAGAGGCATTTTATGACAAGATTCCCAACGATACCGCCTCTCCTGTTCTTCTTGGTCTCAACTCCAAACTTGTAAAGGATGCAAACGGCAATCTGAAAGAGGAAGTATGGAACATTGGCAGCAAATACGGTCCTGCCATCAGGGAAATATGCCGGGAACTGGAACTGGCAGCCGCATGCGCCGAAAACGACCAGCAGCGCAAGGTTATCGGTCTGCTTATTGAATACTACAAAACAGGAGATCTCAAGACATGGGACCAGTACAACATTGAGTGGGTCAAGGAAAATTCCGGCATGATAGATTTCATCAACGGCTTCATAGAGACATACAACGACCCTCTTGACCGCCGCGGCACATGGGAAGGTTACATTGAACTTACCGATGCCCAGGCTACCAGGCGCACTCAAATTATCAGCAGCAATGCACAGTGGTTCGAGGATCATGCACCGGTTGACGACCGCTTCAAGAAGAAAGAGTGTAAAGGCGTAACTGCAAAGGTTATCAACGCCATATGTGTAAGCGGAGACAGCTACCCCACCAGTCCGATAGGCATCAATCTCCCCAATTCCAACTGGATTCGGAAGGAATATGGAAGCAAATCCGTTACCATTGCCAACGTTACCGCATCAAGAGAATACAGTTCATTGGAACAGCCCAACAGCACATTGCAGGAATTCGCATACTCAAAAGAAGAAATTGAGCAGTACCGCAAATACGGTTTCTATGCCGACCAGATCCACACAGACCTGCATGAATGTCTTGGACACGGTTCAGGCCAGCTTTTGCCAGGCGTAAGCGAAAACGCTCTTGGAGAGTACGCATCAACCCTTGAAGAGGGGCGCGCAGATCTGTTCGGTCTGTACTACGCAGCAGATCCAAAAATGGTAGAGCTTGGCATCATGCCGGACAAGAACGCATACAAAGCCTTATACAGCAGCTACATCCGCAACGGTCTTATGGTTCAGCTGAGCCGCATAGAACCTGGCAAGAACATTACCGAGGCCCACATGCAGAACCGCAAGTTCATTGCGGAATGGTGTTATGAAAAAGGTGTCGCTGACGGAGTGATTGAGCGCATGGAAAAAGACGGCAAGACCTACTTTGTAATCAAGGACTACAAAGCATTGCGTGCTCTGTTTGCACAGTTGCTTGCAGAGGTTCAGCGGATCAAATCTACCGGAGACTACCAGGCAGGTAAAGACTTGGTAGAGAACTACGGAGTGAAGGTTGACCCCGAACTGCACAAAGAGGTTCTGGAACGCTACAAAGCACTTGACCTGAAGCCTTACGGCGGTGTTGTCAACCCCACTATCGTTCCGGTAGAGAAAGACGGCCGCATTGTTGACTACAAACTTGTTCCGTGCGCCGACTTCATCTCCCAGCAGCTTGAGTACGCCCGCCTCTACTCCACCCTCTGATCCTGGTGAACAGGGGACAGGTTCCGTTCGCCATTTTCCTACGCTTGGATTTGGATATATGCGTTTCGGACGCTCGCAGTTAGCGCTGCGCTGACCTGCTTTGCTTCCGTCTTTTTACGAATGGTATTTGGATATATGCGTATCGGACGCTCGCAGTTAGCGCTGCGCTGACTAACTGTTCGTCCCTCCCAAAAGTTAGTCTTGCTTTGCTTTGAAAAGCAAGCTTTTCACGCTACGCAATTCTAACCTTCGGGCCCCTCCCGTTCACGTCAAAACGGGTGTTGACGGTCCTCTACTGCATATATCCAAATACTGACTCTGAGGGCAACAGCAGCAGTATTCATTTTAGACCGTGCGGCAAATGCAGGCAAAATGCAACACGGTCCCCAGTAAAATCCGCAAAACGCTAAGGATGGTGTTGGGAAAGTAAGCAAAATGCAGCACCGTCCCCCGCAAAACCCACGAAATACTGGGGATGGTGCGGTGTTTTGCCACAAATCCCCACACGGTCCACGGTCATGACACATCATATTCGCTAACGTATTTGGATATATGCGTGTTGGACGCTCACAGTTAGTCTACGCGCTGCGCTGCCTTGCGTCATCGCATTGCTGTGCCTAACTGTTCGTCCCTCCCAAATGTTAGCCTTGCTTTGCTTTGAAAAGCCAGCTTTTCACGCTACGCAATTCTAACCTTCGGGCCCCTCCCGTTCACGTCAAAACGGGTGTTGACGGTCCTCCACTGCATATATCCAAATTCTTACTCTGAACGTGGCAAAATGGCTAGTTTTTGAGAACAAAAACTCCAGTCGACTCAATTATGAGTTGGCTGGAGTTTTTATTTTTTCTCTCTCATTGCATATGCTCCGAACACCGAAAGCTACGGGCAGACTGGGCGGACAGAATGACCATAGTAACGATTGTCGTAGTACCTGCTGAGACCGCTCGAATTGAAGTTAAGTACATACGCGTTGCCGCTGTCGTTCACATTAAGAGACGAAGACCAGTAGTGACCGTCCGAACCCGCAATGCCCAGACTGCCACTGCCACGCCACCCGGCAGCAGGAAGAAAAATGCAATTACCATTGTCCGCCTCGACCCTGTAGCCATATACTCCCTTATATTGCATCCAGGTCCAATCGCATTTCTCTATCAACTCTTTCCATTCTTCATTTGTCGGCATCCTGCAACTGCCCCCAAGTTTTACATTCGCTATATCTCTGGATAGAGGAAGAACAGATGGATTATTCAGATAACCATAAGATTTCTTATTATAAACACTCTTTGTCGATGTCTCACCCCAGGAATAATAATTCCCGTACTGTTCGGGAGATGATGCCCCAATATTACATTCTGCCCATTTGACGGACAATCCCATATCTACAAAACCTTCCCTGACAGAAGACTGAGATGAAGATACGTTGGTTTTTGTAGCATCGGTATTCGAGACACTATGCTTAACAGTTCCCAACAGTTGATTTGTCAGAGCTTGACAGTCTTTAGCCGTTTGATTAATATCGGATATATTTACAATTGATTGTGAACTGTTCGAAATTTTGGCACTTTCAACATTTACAATTTTTGCCGTTGCAACCAAATGGGTTTCATCCAACTTGGCTGCTTCAGCAATGATTACAAAGTCTGCACCTGTCATTTCGCCAATCTTATGGATTTCACTATCACTGACCAAACCTTTTCTTTGGAAATCCTGCTCATTCATTACGGATGACAAATCGATTCTGTCATATCCCTCATAGCCTTCTGTCATCGCTATTGCCGTCGTTATATTTGAGCTAAGTAACAACTCATGTGCATAACTCACTTGATCCAACTTATCGATTACTGGCAATATCGCCACTTTTGTTTGACAGAATACCGAAATTGAAATTTGTAATATAAGCACTAATAAATAAAACCGTTTGTTCATCTTAATTAAAAACATAAATAACATTTTTTGTCAATAGACTTTCAGCCGAGCGTTTGTCAACTTGCTGAAGTACCGTCAGACTCAGCAACAAGAATCTCTGCTAATTTTGCCATAAATAATTGTTTTTACACTATATAGCCAGCAGTCAGACTGCCACCTCTGCCCTTTTGTACCCGCTCCGCGGGAGGGCAGCCGCTTCAGTCTGTCTGCAGGCTATATAAACATTATTGCTATTTTTTTTGTTCTTATTGTTCTAAAGGTAAATTCTAAGCTACGGGCAGACAGGGCGTACAGACCGTCCATAGTAACGGCCGTTGCTGCGCCTGTTGTGACTGCCCGAATTGAAGAAAAGTTCGTAAGCGTTGTAACTGTCACTCGTACTAAGAGACGAAGACCAGTAGTAGCCGTATGAACCCGCAAAGTACAGACCGTCATTGTAACGGTACCCGGCTGCCGGAAGAAAAATGCAATTACCATTGTCCGCCTCGACCCTGTAGCCATATACTCCCTTATATTGCATCCAGGTCCAATCGCATTTCTCTATCAACTCTTTCCATTCTTCATTTGTCGGCATCCTGCAACTGCCCCCAAGTTTTACATTCGCTATATCTCTGGATAGAGGAAGAACAGATGGATTATTCAGATAACCATAAGATTTCTTATTATAAACACTCTTTGTCGATGTCTCACCCCAGGAATAATAATTCCCGTACTGTTCGGGAGATGATGCCCCAATATTACATTCTGCCCATTTAACGGACAATCCCATATCTACAAAACCTTCCCTGACAGAAGACTGAGATTGTGTCGTAACAGGCTTTGACTCTGGTAACTTATCCGCATTTGAGGACTTTAACAATTTTTTCGTGAGATTGTGGCAGTCTGTCTTTATTTGCTCTATGTCATTTATATGAACTATCTCAACCGATTCATTCTCAATTTTTGCCGACTCCACATTAATCAATTTTGCATCAACTGTAAGCGTATTCTGATCAAATGGAGCAACAACAGCATCAAGAACCAAACCTGCTCCCGTCATTTCGCCAATCTTATGGATTTCATTGTCTGACACCAAGCCATTTCTTTGGAAATCCTGCTCATTCATTATGGCGTCTAGATTTATTCTGGTGTAGGCTTCATAGCCTGGTGTCTCCATAATTGCTGTCGATATGGACGAACGTATAAAAAGAATCTTACCGGGTTCGACTTCTTTCCTGATATCCCTCAAGGGAAGTATTGCAACCTTTTTGACTTGAGCGGTACTGGAATATGAAAACGCAAACAACATCAATAAAAAGAATAAAATCTTCTTGTTCATATTTCTATTCTTTAATATTTGGATTGATTTTATCATAAAGAGGTGATTCTATTTTTTGAAAAGCCGCAAGTGCAGCTTGTTTCATTCCTCGCGTGTCGCCTTCCTTAATATAGAACGAATCAGCATACACAACTTGAGCGGTGCTTCCTTTTACAATCTTCAATGAAACATCAACATAAGCAAAGAATGTTGTATAGGCACCGGTTGATGTTGTCTGCCCTTCACGTGCTTTTGCGTTTATCTGGACAATCCAGTCAGCTTCCATTGGATTATCCACGAAACTTCTATCAGCCGATGCCAACTTGGATGACAATTGATTGACTGTAGTGGGATATTCCTCTCCGAACAAGTCAGAATGATAGTCCAGAAAGATAGCTATGCCATGTCCAAGAGATAATAAAGCATTGTCAATTTTTCTGACATTTGTTGTGAATTTGTCCAATAAATCCTGATATTGGATTTCAGGATAGGAACATAGTGCAAGCCAGGTTAATGGTTCGTCAATATCACCGTAACACTTTGTTAATTGTTCTAGTATGGGCTTTGCATTTTCCTTATATCCCAAGGAAATGAGACGTTCTGCCTTCGACAGTTCGTTTCCTTGATTTTGAATAACCTTTTCTGCTTCTTTTGACCAATAACCGCAAACTTCATTCTTATCCAGATATGCAATGGCAAATCCTTCCCCTTTGTCAGCTTGAAAATGACTGTCGGTTCTCAGCAGTCGCATAGTTGCTTCTGTTGTGTAAGTGGTCGTAGATGAATAGGAAACACTAGTAATGCCATCCAAAGACTGCTTTGTAAGTTTTGCTTTATCTGATATGGATACATTCAATTGTTTGGCAACATTAAGTCTTGCCCGGTCAATCAAAGAATTGATAATAACGGTCTGTGACGTGTCAGAAGGGATTACATCACTTTCCACAGCATGAATGTATGCGTCAGAAGTGTACCTAAGCCATTGCAAAGGGCAGTCTTGTCCTGTCATCGACAGACATAACAAGAAAAAAAGAGTAAAGAAAGTAAGACGTCTGTACATAATCAGTTGCCTTTGGCCGCTTCCATTATAGATTTGTTAACTTCTATGAATTGTTCAAGTTCTGCTCCTGACAAGTTTGATGGTTTGAAATTACCGGCTGTATTTAGAAGCTGATTGAAACGATCTCCACGTATACCAACTTTTGATGTAGCAGTATACATTCTGGTAGCCTGGTCATATTCTATTGATGTATTGCCAAATGGCTCACATCCTTTTTGAAGTGACGCGCTGAACTGTTCCCAATGAGAAGTCAATGCTTGCTGAACGGCGCCATTGTTCGCAACATTTCCACGCTCAGCTTCATCTTTGACTGCATTTGTGAATATTCTTGATATTGTAGCATAAGCTTCACGCTGGGCCAATTCAATTGCCATTTGCTTATTGTCCGCCTTACCTATGCCTGCATACCATTTGAAAGGACGCATAATCATCTGAGTTCCGTCCTCACTTAATGCTTCGGACATTTCTATTCCTTGCAATTTAACAGTTTCAACTCTCGTTTGAGTCCCTTCAAGGGAAGTGCCTGTAGCAATCGTTGATTCGACAGCAGGCTTAAGTTGTCCACTGGAAGTGTAGGAAGAAGATGAAATGTTTTTTGTAGATCCACAAGAAACTAAAGAAACAATTGCCACTAAGATGGCACATGGGTTAATAATTGTTTTCATACGTGATATTTTTGTTAGTTAATAATATCGAGATTCACTTGTATATTACTATCAGAGCAATATTCATCCGGCCCCTGGATTCGTTAATAATACAACAAAGGTGTGGAGCCCTTTCGCAACTTTCACTGAACGTTCTGCACGGACGCACCTAGAAAGAAACAATCGTACCCCACACCCGCTCGATATGAAGTACTCAGTAGCCAAAGGGTTACCGGCCAACATAATCATAGACAGGCGGAGTGTTTACGACGAACCTCTAGGTTTTGAAAATTGTGCAGATTTTCAGTGAGGCAGGCGAAAAACACCTTCGCAATATGTAATGATATCCTGCGATATCAAGTGCAAATTTAGTAATATTTTTGAAATCTTTTGCAATCTGAAAGTTTTTTTACCAATCCAACCAGAAAAGTCGGAGATTTACGCCTCACACTAATTGAGATATCCGAATAATAATACAGGTTCCGTTCGCCATTTTCCTACACTTGTATTTGGATATATGCAGTGGAGGACCCTCAGCACCCGTTCTGAGGTGAACGGGAGGGGCCCAGAAGATAGAATTGATGAGCGTGAAAAACTTGTTTTTCAAAGCTCAGCAAGGCTAACTTTTGGGAGGGACGAGCAGTTAGTCAGCGGTAGCGCTAACTGCGAGCGTCCGAAAACGCATATATCCAAATACATACCAATACTTACCAGCACATACGGCGGAGGGAAATCAACCTTCGCAAAAAGGCGGCAAATTGCGCAGGGTGGCAAGGAAAATCGCTTCAACCTTCGCAAAAAAGGCCCAAAACGCGAAGGGTGAAATGCAC
>JAKSIP010000069.1 GCA_024398715.1 Bacteroidaceae bacterium | reverse complement strand
GTCACCTTCTCGGGGTTAAAACCCCGAGCTTGGTTCCCCGCAGGGAGCCAACTTTTCTCACTCAATGGCACTACTGTGCCAAGTATCAATGAGCTATCCCCGATGGTGCATCGGTTTATTTTGACACAGAATGAACTATGTAGAAATCATGGAAAATGCAACATTCCTGATGTTTAGCGCGGCATTTATATCTCTGTCATGTTGTGTTCCACAGCAGGGACATATCCATAATCTGTCTTCCAGAGACAGTCTGTCTTCTCCGCTGTGGATGTAACCGCAGATACTGCAAGTCTGTGTGCTCGGATACCACTTATCGATGACAATAAGCTGGCCTCCTTTTGCAGAGAGTTTGTACTCCAGCATTCGGCGAAACATTCCGAATCCGTTGTCCCCGACACGCTTTCCAAACTGCAGCGCACCAGCCATTCCGCGAAGATTGAGATCTTCTACCGCTACTGCTGCATACTCATTGGATATCTGAGTACTCCGCACATGGCAGAATTCTTTCCTCTGGTTAGCTATTTTCTCCTGAATCGCTGCTATTTTTTTCTTTTGCTTTTCGCGGTTGTGGGATCCTGCTGCCATTTTTGAGAATTTCCTTTGCTCTACAGCAAGCTTTTCCTGCGCTTTGTAATATGGATGCTTGTAGTCCGGCTCGTTTCCGTTGCTGTCGATATATAGTTTCGGCATGGAGTAATCCAGCCCCAGAATATCTGTTTCTGACGTTATTTCTTTCTTCGAAACTTCTCTGTCCTTTATATCAAACAGCACAGACACATACATCTTTCCGGCCGTCATACTGACGGTAGCGGACTTCAGCGTCCATCCGTTTTGTGGAGAACGGTGTTTTGATATATGCAGTAGTCCCATTTTCGGGAGTTTGATACTGTTCTTCCCAAGTAATATATTTCTCCCGACTTTGTTCGTTGTATATGATGTTACATTGTTCTTCTTCCGGGATTTATATTTTGGGGCAGAGACGTCTTTCTCTGAGAAACACTTGTGCCATGCGCTTTTCAGATTTAGCTGCGCATTGCAAAGCGCCAGACTGT
>JAKSIP010000068.1 GCA_024398715.1 Bacteroidaceae bacterium | reverse complement strand
AACCACATACCCCAAGGTACCGATCAGCATTGCAGGACCAACCAGCGCTGTCCATCCCTGAGAAATCGCCATACCAGCTGCTGTGGTGGGACCTCCGATATTCGCATTGGAAGCTATAATAGCATCCTCCAGATTAAACTTCAGTAATTTTGCTCCAATAAAACAGAACAGCATATTGGTGCATACCATAATTGTCGTTAAAACAAGAAGCAGTGGACTCTTTGTGATTACTGTATAAATATTGGCAGGTACTCCAATTACAAACAAGAAAAGATAGATCAGATAAGTTCCTATCTCCTGGGATCCGCTCAGTTCTTTCACCTTCTTCTCAGCAAAAGTCGCTACCATGACTGACAATGTAGTGATCCATACATACTGGCTTCCTAAGAATCTTACTACAAAGTTCGTAAAAACACTGTCAGGTTCAACCCCGCCAAATACTCCTGCAATAAGTCTGGAAGCAAATACAATCGTTACAGCATACGCTACATTCAGGGCAATATCTTTCAACGATATTTCTTTTCTGGACCAGAAAGCCGCTGCCTGTGTCCTTGCTTCTTTTTCATTTGCCCCAACTTCAACTTCCTGAATCAGAGGATGATTAAAATGCTTTCTGAAAAATGCAGAACCTGAAATTGCAATCAAAACAAAAAAGTATGCTGCCATCAAAAGATTATCCGCTACAGTTGCAGCTGCTGTCACATCAGCCCCTGCGGCATATTGAGAAGCCATCGCTGCAAAATTTACACCGCCGCCAATATACGAACCAGTCATCATTGCTGCTACTCTTGCCAGATCCTCTGCATTCTGGTAAGGAGCTTTTAACAGATTAAAAGCAAGAAAGGCGCCTACTGTTGTCCCTGCGGCACCGATGAAAAAGATTACCATCATACGTCCAGTCTCTTTCCAGATACGCTTCAGGTCACACTGTAAAAGCAGCATCGGAATAGCCATCGGCACAATAATGCCCCATACAATATCATCATAAAGAACACAGTTGGTAGGAATAATTCCAAAATTGGCAAGTACCATCGCAATAAGCAGAGCAATAATCGCACCTGAAATTCTCGAAGCCCAATGATATTTCTG
>JAKSIP010000067.1 GCA_024398715.1 Bacteroidaceae bacterium | reverse complement strand
TCCAAGCACCGAAGAACACGTTGTGGGAATGAATGGAGCGGAAAATGTCCTGCTCCGCGCCTTTAGGTGTGTCACACACAGCAAGAATAACTTTGTTGTCTTTATTGAATAACCCGCCGGCTTTTCTGGGATAGGCGATCACCATGAAACGGGCTGTTGCCGGCAGCAGGATGTATTTCTCAATAGATGCCGCCGTCGGGCGTCCGATGACGAAATGGTTGTACTGCTCCTTGTCCCAGTTTTCCTGCATGAACTGCTCCAGTTCCTCAAGTGTAAACGCACGATTAGTTTTGATAACCTGTCTTCCGATCATTTTTATTACTCCTTTTCTGCGAGATATATACAAAGCTGTTTACTGTTCCATCAATGGTCTGCAAAAGTCTTCAAAAGCACGGATCATCTTGGGGTGTTTGATGACAAAATGTATTGCAGGGGCATTGTTCTTTGATACGATCACCCATTTCCCCGCATTGATCTGGATCTGAATATTTCTGAAAACATGGACAGCATCTATATGTAGGTCATATCCGGTGTGATTTGCTGCAAAACGCTTCGTCGCAGTAAAATGCTGCAAATATTCCTGATACGTATATCTCAAGTCTTTTTCTGAGAACATACCGGAAAGGGATAAATAAACCGGTTCCTTTCCGAATTCTTCTTCACTCAGTACGGAAATCTCATCACATATTGTCCCGTTTTCAAGAATCGTTTCTGCTATTCTCTTTTGTCTGGATATGTAGTTTCTGACGTCTGCCTTGTCTTTTTCTCCGAAGGAATTGTTTTCCAGCATACTTTCCAGAGTGTCTCCCGGGATCGTATAGGTCGGCAGGGAAGAAAGAATGCTGCGTCGTGTTCCACCTGACAATATCTCGGAATCCTCGAAACCGTAAAAATCTGCTTTGTTTCCTGCCCTGTAGGTCTTTATCAGCGGCTTTGCTTTTGAGAACAGGCGCTGCGACCGTTTTTTGTAATAGGCAAGATCAGTCTCACATTGTGTCAGGCAGTATTTCCCTTCGCTATGAAATCCTCTGATACATTCCCCAGAGAGAGCAACCGTGTCCGATACATAGTCCGTATGACAATAGACGCGATTTGAAGAGTCGTTCAGATAGAAAGAAGTGACCTTTCCAGTCATATAAAGC
>JAKSIP010000066.1 GCA_024398715.1 Bacteroidaceae bacterium | reverse complement strand
GCATGCCAGTGATATTCGCTGTTCTTGCTCCATGTGTCAGCAAATGTATGCTGATGCTCAGAGCCAGGAATAGGCATTGTTTTTGTTCCAAAGGCTTCATTCGTAAAAGTAGCCTTCATATTATTACCATCTTTTACGGCAGTTGCAACTTCTTTTTCTACAGTTCCGCAGTCTTTAGTACATATTCGATATGCTGTGCATTCGCTCAGATCGTCAGTCCAAAGGTATTTCGGAGCACTGTAAGAATGATCGCATTCAATTGTGAATGTCTTTTGTGTCTCACCTGCATAATTGCCAATAAAATTAATGATTGCCGTTCCTGTACCTGCATTAACATTATTTGCATATGACACTACATAATCAGCTCCTGCAGTAAGTTTATTTCCTTTTGTATCTGCAACCGATACTGCCGGTATCTTTGCCTGCCCATCGTAATCATATGCTGCCTGGGACAGGGTTATTGATTCCATATTAATTTGTGGAATAACTGTCTTCTCCTGTGTTATTTCCTTTGCTGTTTCACGCTCTGTAACCTTTTCTGAAAATAGCCGTCCGCATCTGTCACATGACCAGTATTCTATATTACCTGCCCTCGTGAACGTAGCCGGTGATAACTCATGGTGTGTCAGTTTGTGCGTAACGTAATATTCTTTATTGATTTCCGGCGTGCCTCCAAAATCGCAGTCGGTATTCTTAAACATATCGCTCATGCTTTTATCAACAGCTTCACCAGTTCCTTCTGCCGGAATTCTGTATTTAACATAGCAACTGTTTTTAAGTGGTTTGTATCCTTCTCTAATTTTAATATTACTGCAATCCAAAAACATATAGGCATAGCAGCCACTTGGTAATACAGTTGCCGGCAGATCAGGCAAATCAGTCAGTTCATCACAGTACGAGAACATATGCATATAGCAATTTGCTGCCAAATCAGTTGCAGGGAGTTCCGGTGTTTTTGTCAATCCTGAACAACTTTGAAACATCATACCGTAACAAGCCTCCGCCATTTTTATTGCGGGAAGTTCCGGCGCTTCTGTCAACTTGTCGCAGAACTGAAACATCTTCCAGCAGCAATATGGGGTGCACTCAGTTGCATTGCCAAACAACGACATTACACTGCCGCTTGCAGCAATTGTTCCATCTTCTTCGCCATCTATATTAAATCGCAGATAATTACTGATGTTGAAAACATCTCCTCCTTCACCTTTGAATTTGGC
>JAKSIP010000065.1 GCA_024398715.1 Bacteroidaceae bacterium | reverse complement strand
ACCGTCGGCCATTGCAGAGCTTATTGGACACCCTGCAGAAGAACTCGTTCCGGTAGGTCAGTGTGCGTCAAAACTATGCAGCTGGCTCAGTTCCGGAACTATCAGACAGCGTGATTATCTTGGCGAGTTTCTTCATCAACTGGATGCGTTCAATATTGAAACGTATATGAGCGGTGCTCATTTCCTGGAGGCGGTCCAAGTTCAGGAGTCGGAGACTTTATCTCTTCCGAAATATTATTACGGGTTTGACGAGATGAAAAAGGGCGAACTGGATTTTTTCAGAACAGTAGCCTCTTCCGGAACTAAAGGCACTGTCTGTATGTGCAACAGCATCCCTATCGAAGACTTAAGTGCGGATGCGGGATATATGAGAGAATGGATGCAATCCATCGCAATGATGATCATGAAGGGCGCAGATATCCAGATTATCCATGACGTTGACCGCCCATCCGGCGAAATGATGCTCGGACTTATGAGCTGGATCCCGCTTTATATGACTGGAAAGGTCACTTCTTTCTATCTGAACGACTCTTCAAATCGCATCTATTGTCATACGGACTATGTATCGGACACGGTTGCTCTTTCTGGGGAATGTATCAGAGGATTTCATAGCGAAGGGAAATACTGCCTGACACAATGTGAGACTGATCTTGCCTATTACAAAAAACGGTCGCAGCGCCTGTTCTCAAAAGCAAAGCCGCTGATAAAGACCTACAGGGCAGGAAACAAAGCAGATTTTTACGGTTTCGAGGATTCCGAGATATTGTCAGGTGGAACACGACGCAGCATTCTTTCTTCCCTGCCGACCTATACGATCCCGGAAGATGTCTTGGATAGTATGCTGGAAAACAATTCCTTTGTAGAAAAAGACAAGGCAGATGTTAAGAACTACATATCCAGACAAAAGAGAATAGCAGAAACGATTCTTGAAAACGGGACAATATGTGATGAGATTTCCGTACTGAGTGAAGAAGAATTCGGAAAGGAACCGGTTTATTTATCCCTTTCCGGCATGTTCTCAGAAAAAGATTTGAAATATACGTATCAGGAATATATGCGGCATCTTGCAGCGACAAAGCAATTTGCCGCAGATCACACCGGATATGACCTGCATATGGATGCTGTCCCTGTTTTCAGAAATATTCAGATCCAGATCAATGCGGGAAAATGGGTGATCGTATCAAAGAACAATGCCCCTGCCATTCATTTTGTCATCAAACATCCCAAGATGATCCGTGCTTTTGAAGACT
>JAKSIP010000064.1 GCA_024398715.1 Bacteroidaceae bacterium | reverse complement strand
TGTTTCGGTTCCGGCCTTCGTTCTCTTAACTGCGCGAGAACGGACGCCCGGCTTGTCTTCTTTTGAAGATTCTCTGCTATTTCGTTCACATTCGCTTCTTTTGCTACTCCCGGATAATCCTGCTCAAACCCGATCAGAAGCTCTTTCGTTTCCTTTTCCCCGATGATCGTCTGCGCATACAGTTCACTGAAATTACCGTCCCGCATAACGTTGGAAATAAAGTTCCGCGATGCTTCCGGCAGGGTATTCCAATCTCCGTAGAGATCAGTAACAGCTTTCTGAATCTGCTCCAGTGTAATCGGTGCAGCTTTCTTTTCGTGTTCTGCGAGAATACCGAGCACGTCGGAAAGATCACTCTTATACTGTCTGCCGGAGCGGAGCTTCATCGCTATGAGATATTCTGCTGCAACCGTCCGAATCGTCAGCACGTTGGAATAGGTTTTATAATATTCAGAGAAGCGGGAAAGACTCGGGGAATAGGATTCCGTCCGAACAAAGTCCTGATTCAGCCATCCGTTTGGAAGATCATACCGATCCCCAACCCGGTTGATAACATCCTTCATAACAGATGCCGCCTGAATCACGGCATCTATATCCGTTGTCATATCTCTGAATCCATAATTAACAAGGACGGAAGCACCGCCGATCAGAATCATCTCGGCGGGCATATTCTTGCCGATCTGTTTCCTGTATTCCTTTGCAACTTCTTTCAGATAGGTGTCTATATTTTCTTTGGTAAATTCAATTTGTTTTTCAGATGACATTTCTTACCTCACTTTCGATAATGTTGAACCGTTTGAATTCCGGAATCGCCGTTACCTCAGCACATCTTAATTCATCATCTTTTTTAGATGCCGCCGACATAGCGAGAACACTTGACGGATATATGGTATTTTCCAGTCTGCACCGGCGAAGATCGTCATATTCGTCGCAAAGGGGAACGTCATTTTCTCTGCTGATATAATCGAGCATGGCAAGAAGATACAGACTTTCCGGATACCATTTCCGTTCAAAATACATACGGATATCCTGGCTCTCCAAAGTATCTATAATGAAATCAATATCGCCCAGCTCTTTCACGCGATGGCATATCGTGCTTTTGAAGTTTTCAAAACTGCTTCGTTTGACAAAACACGGAGCGAGGATCGACTCCATGGAGACATTCAGTGTCTGTGCAATCTTATACACAGTTTCTGCACTACACTTTTCAAGCTGAGCTTTGCCGCTTACAATATCATTGCATGTTGCATAGGGAACTGTGCTTGCCTTTGACAGTTTGTAAACGGACATATTGTTTTCTTTCAGCATCTCCTGTAT
>JAKSIP010000063.1 GCA_024398715.1 Bacteroidaceae bacterium | reverse complement strand
TTGATTCCATCCCAGTACATAGGACTTGTCACTTCTGCAATTTCCGGAAGCTGTACATCCTTCAAGGCCCATTTTTCAAATTCCTTAAATCCGGTACGGTCAACGATATATCCGATATGTTCTTTTCCTCCCGGTGCATTTGGATCGATATATTCTTTGATATAATCATAGGTATTGCAGATGATCTTAATGATACTTTCTTCATCGATCCATTTGATCCAGTCCTGTCCCAATCTTGGATTTTTCTTTCCGGTCCTTCCAAGCAGTGTTAATTTATAGTATTTCTTATCTGATCTCGTCCATGCATAGTTCGGACATGCAAGCACACACTCTCCGCATCCTAAACATTTTTCATGGTTTCTGTCAGGATGGAAATTCTTCATTTCAATCGCTCCGACAGATTTTTTCCTGCATGTTTTTTCACATGCTCCGCAGCTTACACAGCGGTTTGGATCAAACTGAGGGACTGTCATTCCAATTATGCCAAAATCATGCATACGGACTTTACAACAGTCGTTCGAGCATCCGGTGAGCGCTATCTTAACATGAAGATCATTCGGGAATATCGCTTTCTCGATCTTTCTTGCAAATTCTGTTGTATCATAGTTCGCAAATGGACAGATCGTGTTTCCAACGCATGCCATGATGTTTCTCGTTCCAGAAGATTCATAACCGGTACCCGGTTCTTTTTGGTTTACATTTGTTCCTTCTATGATCGGCTGAAGCAGTTTATTTACTTCATCCATCTTCTCATATGGAATTCCTGGAATTTCAAATCCCTGACGGATTGTCAGATGAACCGTTCCATTTCCATAAGTATCTGCTATGTTCTGAACATCACTGAGAAGCTTTGCATCCATTCTGCCGCCCGGAACACGGACTCTGGCTGCAGCAAGGCCTCTCTCCTTTGTAACTCGAAATGCATTTTTCTTTAATTTTTTTGTATTAATATCCATCGTATCCACCTCTGTTAATCAATCAGATTTTTGCCTTCTGTATAATTGAATACCGGACCGTCAAGGCATACATATTTGTCCCCGATTCTGCAATGTCCGCATTTACCAAGTCCGCAGCACATCTTTCTCTCCTGTGAGATCCAGATATGTTCTTCCTTAAATCCTCTTTCAAGAAGTGCTTTGACAGAAAAACGCATCATGGCCGGTGGTCCAACGACAATTGCATGCGCTGTATTCACATCTGACAGTTCAAGCCCAGGAATAAATGCCGTAACCAGACCAACCTTGTGTTCCGGTGTCTCTGTTCCTGCATCAAGTGTCTGGATCACATGTAACTTCTTTCGCCAATAGGTGAAATCATCACGGAACAAAATATCCTTTTCTGATTTAAATCCGGTGATGATGGTAAAATTCCTGCATTCATCCGGATGATCAGCGAAGTAAGAAATCACACCTCTGACAGGCGATACCCCGGTTCCACCGGCAACGA
>JAKSIP010000062.1 GCA_024398715.1 Bacteroidaceae bacterium | reverse complement strand
CCTGAATACAAGGTATACGAAACATCTGCAGCAGTGAAAGATGTACTTGGACTTGAGGAAAATGCAGATATATTCGGCGTAAGCTATGTATACTCAGGAACAAGCGGATACACATATTATTGTTATACAAACAAGAAGTATCCGAAAATTGTACTGAATGTAAATGAGGACGAAACAGCATCAAGAATAACATACCCGACACGTTCAGATGTTACAACAACAGTAGATGATGCAAACGGAGCAACGTCGGCAAAATATGATGCATACACAGTTAAGGCAACAACTAAGTACAAGACTGAGTATGTAGATAATGGTATCGGATCAAAATACTCAGCAGCAGTATATGCAGGCGGAAAAGTATTAACAGGTCTTGATTATTACAGCGCAAAAACACAGCTTCTGCTGAAGCCGGAGTTCGAAAAGAACGTAAACGGAGTTATCAAAGAAGCTGATGACAGAGCGATGGCAGTATACAAAATCAAGTCATATGATGATACTCTTGAAAAGAATTATGCGAATAAGACAGCACTTTCGTCATCACCTGACAATTCAGTCAAGAACATCCAGGATATATCCAATAATGAAACAGTAACACCGAATAACAATATTACAATCGTTGTTAACTACAAGCCTGCAGGCTCGTTCGATGTAACAGGTGATCAGTGGACAGACCACGATAAGTGGCTCAAGCAGTTCCATCTTTACAGAACTTCAGGCGGAGCACAGAACTGGGAAATCCACGGAGTAACAGTAAACGATAAGGACACATCTCCGATCAATATCTATGCAATTGATGACCCGCAGTATGGTCAGGCAAACTACTGTTCATTCGTATATACATTCAATGCAGGAGCAACAGATGTATTGGGTGGCAGAGTGAATATTGATGCAAGAGACCGTGAAAATGTTAATACTGAATCAAACCTTGAGATTGTACGCAGTGCAATAGATGCAGCAAGAAAGGCAAGCGGCAAGTCAGCATATGATTTTATCAAGGATGAGTATGCAAAATGGAGTGGAATCAACTCAGGCGGAAGCGGTTTAGGCTTTATTGCATGGCCCGGTTCAAAGAGCTGGAGTTTCAACTACTATCCCGCAAGCAATTCTTACACATATGTACATCTCGTAGACAGATGGGGCAACACGGTAGATAAGATTATCGCTGTACCGAATCTTGATGCGATAGCAGCAAACATGAAGACCGCAAGCGCAGGTTCAGTAGTGATAAGCGAGGACGGCGGAAGCGGAATCGCAACAGCAAGTCTCAATGCAAACCGCATAGAAATTATCACCGACGATAATTCAACACTTGACGGCAACGTATACAAGACAACAGGCAATACAGTCAAGCTTTATACAGGCGAGCCGAACAAGAGCTATACACTGAATGTAAGCGATAACGCAACGAATGCATCAAAAGCAACAGTCAAGACAGATGCAGAGGGTTACATTGTACTTACAGTTGAAGATACAGCATATGGCTATGACGGAGCATACACCTTCAGCCTTGGTAATTTCCAGATCAATCTCTATGACGGAGTAGTAAAACACATCA
>JAKSIP010000061.1 GCA_024398715.1 Bacteroidaceae bacterium | reverse complement strand
TGAGAGCTTTGACCAGAACGGCAGAAATCTCACACCGACATTCAGGGAGGTATAGCTTATGGCATTTTCATTCGGATTTTTCAATTCAAAGAACCTTGACAGGACGTATACAGCGGAGAATTTTAATGAATATCTCTCAAGTATAATCTGTGACGGTATTCAGGATACATACGGTGCGGCATTCCGGCCGACAGCAAATAAGCTGCAGCTGACTATCGGCAGCGGAAAGGCATGGATTGACGGACATTATTTTATTTCCGACAGTTCATACAGCATTGACCTTTCAAAATATGTGGATGAGAGCCTTGCAAGGTATGTGTCGGTCGGTATCTGCTGCAATACAGGAGAAAGCTACAGAAATATCGGCTTTGAGGTTCTTCCGGGAACACCTGCAACATCACCGAATATTCCTTACTTTACAAACAGCAGTACCAAAACATATCTTACTGTATGTGTTGTAAGGCTTAGTGCAGGTGCGACTGAACTTGATGTCAGGGATTACCGTTCAAGTGAAACCTACTGCGGTTATGTCAGATGTATTCTCGGAAAATGCAAAGTAACAGCAATGATGACGCTGCTTGAAGAGGCCAACGGGACTATCGAAGACCTGAAAACAGCAAATGATGAACTAAGGTCACAGATTTCAGAACTCAGAGCTGCTATGGAAGACTACTGCGGTGAGATTGTGGAAACAGGACAGATTGGTGAAAATGTTTTCTATACACTCTACAGCAACGGAACACTTCTTGTCAGAGGCACAGGTGCAACATATGATTATGATCTGGCCAAGAACACCTCACCATTATACAACAATGACACTATTCAGAAAATTATCATCAGTGCCGGAGTAACGTATATCGGTGAGGCTATGTTTTACAAGTCAAAGGAACTTACAGAGGTCGTTCTGCCAAATACGGTTACTGCAATAGGATGGGTTTCATTTTCAAACTGTTCTAAATTCAAGACGGTAAATATTCCGGCTTCGCTTGAAACAATCGGCTCTATGGCATTTTCGTCAAGTGATATCAAAAGCATAACAATTCCGAAAACTGTAAAAACTCTGTCAAAATACGCTTTTCAGGAAGGCCGTCTGAATGAGGTCAGGATTGAAGCTGAGACTATCGGAGATATGGCTTTCACCCGTAATGAGTCTATTACCAAAGTTACTATCGCTTCAACAGTTAAAAAGTTTGGTGCTTCTGTTTTTGCGTACAGCACTCGTATTAAATCTTTTGTGTATGAAGGTTCAATGGAAATGTGGAATGCAATTACAAAGTCAGCTTCCTGGTTCAGCGGAAGCGATGAGTTTATGCCTAAGATTGAATGTATTGACGGAGATATTATCTACGATAAAGAAACCAAGACATGGAACGAGGTGAAGAAAAATGCTTAAATACCTTGTAAAAGGCCAGAACATCGAGCTTCTCGAACATGAGATTATTGCAGCGGATCAGATATCCTTCGTGAAAGTACACTTTGCCTTCGATAACAACTGGAAACCGCTTCACAAGGTGGTTCAGTTCTGTCAGGACGAGGATACATTTTACAGAGTTCTTGGTATAGACGGTACAAGCTGTCTGCTTCCTGCAGAACTGCATCCGGGTACTGCAAGGATGTC
>JAKSIP010000060.1 GCA_024398715.1 Bacteroidaceae bacterium | reverse complement strand
GCTTGCATTTTCGGGGAATCCGATATATGCAAATACTTCCGTATCTTTTCCGAGACATTTTTCGCCGTCAAAATAAATTGCTTTTATTCTTTCATCGTCGGGGAAAGGCTTTCTGCTTTCGTCAACTCTGTATGACGGAGTATGCTCCTTTACCTTGTTTATGAGAGCCGCCAGTTCATCTGTATACGCGCTTTTTTCTTTTGCCGTGTAGTCAGTTACATACAGGTCGTTGATTTCAGGCTCTTTGCAGACAATGATTTTTTCAAACAGGCTCTTGAACCGGTCAAAAATCTTACTGAAGAACTGCTTGACTTTTTCAATAAATGACGGAGCTGCAGGTCTGTCGGCGTAATCCTTTGTTTCCGAATTATAAGCTGTCAGGCCGCCTTCTCGGGTAAGACCGACACGCGTACCCTTTAAGGTTCCCGCCTTCGAATAATCAAACGGCTCAAAGCCGAGCCTGACGGCCGCCGAATTTTCATCAAGAGAAAAATCAAAAGACAGCGCGTCCTTAAAGCCGGGGTTTCTGTAAATCGCAGAGCCGAGGACATTTCTCGCTTCGGCACTGCTTCGGACAATGGCTTTATCCGTATAGCTGCCTATGGTGAAATAAAGCTCATCGCCGTATGTCATATCCCAGAGAATATTGCCGCTTCCCCCGAAATGACCCGTGTGATTAATTTGCTCAACAGAAAGCACCTTGTTGTCGGTCAGAAAAATATTGTTTATGTATGTGTTGTTAAGATTGGTATATGGCAGGAATTCCTCTGCTCCGAGGCAGGCGACGCTCTGACCCGAAAGCGCAAAAATATTATTTCTGATGATGTTATTCTTGCTGAGCGTTGTGTTGAAACAGGAGGTGCTGCAATTAAAAGCAAGGTTGTTTTCAATAGTCATGAACTCGCAGCCCGAATCAAGATAAATGCCGTCTCCCGCATAGCCGTCCTTGCCGTCATAGCACGAGCAGTCATGAATAACGTTGCCGCTTACAACGGTATTCTGCTGAACACCGAGCATATAGATTCCGCCGAGGTCTGAAAGAGTTTCAAGACCGATGTTATAAATGAGATTATCCGTGATTTTAATATTCTGAGTCGGATTCTCGCCGAACAGCCACATGAATCCCGCGGATATACCCGTATAGTATCCGTCATGGATTTCGTTGTTTGATATTTCCGCTGTATCGCAGTAAGCAACAGTTATTCCGCAGGCACCGAAAAACTGTCTGCCGTATTTTTCAATTTCACAGTTTCTGACAGTGATGTTTTCCGCAATATTATCACGGATTTCATCAATTTTTTCTCCTATAAAGAATCTGCCGCCGATAAAAATCGCATTGGCTCCGATATTACCGAAATAACAGGAATCAACAACGCAGTTCTTCGCACCTGTGAAATAGCGTATCGCTGTCGCTCCGATGTTTTCAAAATCACAGTTTTTAAAATTGATATTATCAGAATAAACAACGTCAATGGCGCCGCATACATCAACCGCGGCCTGAACAGACGAAGTCTCATAGTCTCTCAGACGGGTGTGGATGTTCATGTTCAGATATTTATCATTTGAATATTCCCAGCCTGTATCCGCAAATTTAATATTTTCAAATGTAATTCCCGATGAATTTTCAATGTTCATAAGGAG
>JAKSIP010000006.1 GCA_024398715.1 Bacteroidaceae bacterium | reverse complement strand
CAAGTTGGAAACGAGATTACGAAATCTGCAACACGTACTTCACCGGGTGCTTACATCAAGAATATTATAGTCTTTGATGCAATTCTGCATATCTGAATGCGAAAGTTCTCAAATAGACAATATAACACCGCAATTGTAGTAATAGGGTATCTGAAAGGATATGTAAATAAGGAAAGAACGCTTATACTCACAAATGTCATGAGTATATAAATGCCATATTCTGCCTTGTTGCGCATCATAAACACCAGCATTACGGTTATTGTACATAGTGTCAACAATAATCCAATAATCCCGAATTGTACTAATATAAGCATATATTCAGAAAGCGGATGTGTTACATTGTCTGCATATATACCGTACATTGACCATTCAGGTAGTTTTAACACACTTGCTTGATATAGCATGTAATTCTTGTCAAATGAATGAAAGCCATGCCCGAATAACGGTGCATCTTTAAACATTTCCCAACATGTCCTGAGAATAAGTATTCTTCCGCTTGTTGAATCGCTTTTGACCGCAAAAAGGTAAATTAATACTATAATCGGAATACAAACTGCAAAAAGCATTAACAGTAGCCGTTTCCAATTGGTTATACACGTTTTCGTGAAATAGAATATCAGAATAATTGCAATAACAACAACACCTGTTCTTGACTGCAGGTACAAAATATAAATTAATTCCAGAATAATAAACAGATATATCAGCAAACGTTTCTTTCTACTACTATTGTCTGCAAGATACAATATTGACGGCATTAGCAATACAATTGTAATGACCGCTCCTACAGGGTTGTCAAACCCGCCGTCAACTTTAAATATTCCAAAGCTTGGTAATATCTCAAAATATTGTAAAACGGAATAAATAATTACAGCCATCGAAATAGTGACGGCTGGATGAGATATTGTTGCAAATGATATGTTGATATACAAATTAGGTTTCTTACAGAGGGGTATAATTATTAGACCCAGTAAAAATATTATTGCTGTTATTACCCATTTTCCTAATATCAGATAATCATTTATACTCTTGAACACAGGGAAAGTTGCGCCTGCTAACAATATAAGTATATACAATCTTGATGCTAACAGACTGGAATGTATTTCCTGTTCTTTCCCTATCATAATTCAAATACTGAATATTAGTTTTTAGGCTTAACAATTATAATAAATGATTCACCTTCCTGCAGGTTTTCAATTGTTTGCTTATCATTGTTACTCAATGAGAAGTTTAAATTAGCAACAAAATTCTTGGAAGAGTCTTTTGTAAACAGGAATACATATCCACTTGGGCATGTTCCAACCAATTTACATAATTTCATATTTTTACAGATGCTGACTTTACAAGATTGTTTAGTGTTAATATTGTAAAGAAGAAATTGAGGAACTATATTGATATTACTCCAATCTATATATTCTACAAGTATGGAACCATTATATTCATATAATTTTGAAATGGTGACATTATCTTCTAACTTACTGATTATATTATATTTTGGTGAAAACTCTTGTGTCTTGCTGTCTATCTGGAATATTGTATCGGCTGAATCAAAGTATAATGTGTAAATATTATTGTTCAATGACATAGAAACATTATCAGGCGTGGTTCCTTTAAATTCGTGGTTTTTATGATTCATTGTACTAGTAGCAGCCATATAACTGATAATAGTATCACCAAATTCCAAATTTGGCTTAAGCGTGATAAAACTATGTTTATTGCTTGCAATTAGTTCTGATTTCTGATGCATTGTATTTGAACAAAACAATGGACCTTCAGCAGTTTCAATTATATTTCCGCCACTAAATGGAAACTTTTGTTTTAGACTATTATAATATTTATCCATTTCTGGCGTCCCATTTATTACAGTTCCAGAGTTGTCTCTTAAAAATAGATTTGCACTTTTCTTGGCATTAAACGGAATTATTGCATTATACTGAGGACCAAACGCAAAGGCCACCCTTTGTTTGAATAGTGGGAATACCCCCAAAGAGAACAAGTTTCTTGCTTTAAAAGAACGAATAAACTTTCCGTTTTTATCAAACAACAAGTAATTATCGGGGGACACTGTTTTAACAAAAATATATTTATTGTCAACAATAACATTGCAGATGGTGCCACGCCCATCATTATGAATTACAGAAGTCCCTTTATTGTTTGTTCTATAATACTCATAAGGTCCTTGCGACGCCTCAATTGGTATAGATAAAGAAATTACCTGAGTTTTAGCAAAACTTTCGTTAACAGTTGCTGTAGAATTATTATTTAAATCCAAAACAACATCTTGGATGGCAAATAAATTAACATTAAACAGGAATGTTAAGATACCAAACATTATTAGAATAGTTTTTTTCATATTGTTAAAATTTATTTTGTCAAAGTTGAATTGTAATATTTCAAAATAGATTCTTAGTCTATAATCAAGGAATGTCAAAATATTTGTGCGCAAATATAGCTGATCCGTGAACATCGCTATAAGTGCTAGTGGGATAAATGGGAGCATATGAAAAATTGCAACCCAGCCACGCACTTATAGTATATTCAATATAATCTGTGTAAGTAGGCGTTAAGTCTACAATTTGGTATATTAAACAATCAGAACCATTAACTACATAGTTGTGATCTATACAATAGTGGTTGTATGTGCGTACATATATAGAATCACCATGAATCACTTTTAATAAATAAGTATAACTGCCATATTCTTTGCATGTTATTGTGGCATATGATGTATTGTTCGTTTCTGGATTATAATATGACAATTCATGTGTTTGTAATTCGTAAGTTTCCTGATTCTCAGAACGATAAATTAAAGGATTCTTAGTTTTACTTGCAGTAAACTCTATATTTCCTATTAAATTAAAAAGTATATTGTCATATTCAAGTTCACCTGTAATAGAGTTAAATAAAGCTATTGATTCAAAACAATGTCCTTTATAATTCCATTTCAAAGAAACATATTTATAAGAAACCTCTGTGTGCAACAAACTATCAATGTAATTGGTGATGCAATTAATCTTAACGTGTGTAGTTGTTGTATCACTCTTTAACCATTCATATGGCATAAGAATTAGAGAATCAGCCTTATAATATGCAGGGAATAAAGAGTTCTGGTTTAATATTTCATTATGTGATAAACAGTCTTTATATATTTCAGAAAAACCTTTTAATTGCAATCCTGATTTTTTAAGGACTGTTTCATGTTCTTTACAAATAGAGCTTAACTCAGAACGCCAATCATATTTTCGTTCTATCTGATCAATGTTACCAATTTGTAAAATATCATAATCATTAAATTCTGGGATAAAACTGTTTGAACAAGAATTTAAGATTAGTGACACTAATAATAAAAAAATGACTTTTTTCATAATGTTTAATATTTAGTTAATAAAAAGTGACAATCAATTTATAGCCATTCAATTACACCATTAATTACTCTAAAAGGTCTTTCATCCCATCCACGTGTATAATTTTTTAGCCATAACAATGCACCATTTGGTACATGTTTGTATGTTAACGAATTATCTTTTGCAAATTTTACTCCTAAACTTATCCAACCGAATTCATTATCCCAATAAAATAGTTCATATTCATCGCCAGGATGAATATCGTTATCATCGCCACGCGGAACTATTCTTACATGCGATGCCACTACCGGCTTTTTTGCATCTATTCCTACCCACGCTCCATCTTGATTGTCTGTTTCAAAGTTGGTGAGCCAATCATCATCAAATGCTTTGTCTATATTTTCTTTAGTCGCAAATTGACATGCTAAATATGAACCTGTTATAGGGAGAGTATCGTTCATCCAGAATTTTAATTCAGCTATGCTCCCGTATGATCCATCTTTAGGCATATATCTATAATACCTGTAAGATTTAGAATTATTCAATTTTATCTTATCAGGAATACTTGTAGATTTCACTGTATATAAAATGTCATATTTTGAAAAATCTCTGTAGTTAGACGCTTGAATTTGTGCTCCTAAAATTCTTCGCCTCATAGTAACAACGTTTTCAGATTCAGGATATTTACGATAAAGTGTCAGGATGGATTCATCTTCTTTATTACATGTTATATATTCTATTTCTCCGTTTTTGTGAATAAAAAAAGGCTTTGTAATAGGTATAAGCCGTTCGCCATCAAAACCATGAATAATATACAAGACATTCCGTCCAATTTTATTAAAATAAGCTTCCCCTTTTTTGATAGTTCCATAATCAATTACTGACCAATCCTGCGGTCTGCCAGTAAAAGTTGATATATACGCATAATCTTCTGCCAAATCGCATTTATTTATCGGTATTGCTATATTGTCAGTTTTTACATATTTGTCAGTGACATCAATCTGGCATAATTCAAATGGGAATTTATACGTTGAATTAATTTTATATTTGGCTATATCACGATTAATAGCGTAAGTACTTCTATAAACTTTCGGTATGCGTTGATATGGGAAAAATGCAGTTCCAGGTAATGAACCAATATCCCATTCTGCACTCAGTTCCTCACCTCTGTCATTTAGGAGAACGTACCACGAATGTCCAGCTCTATATTGACCCCAGTATGGAGCCACATCTATAGAAACTGGAATACCCAAACTTCTAAAAGTTAAGACGGCCAAATTAACATAGTCTTCACACCGTCCGTATGTTTGAATTGGTAATAAATCAGACCTTAATAAAGGATGCCCACTGCGGTTAAACATCCCAATAGGTTTGACTTTTCGCAACATTTCATCCCTAATCAAATTAACAACTCTATATGGAGAATTCCAATTTTCATCGTTGTAGGGGAATTTTTGTAAATCTTCAGAGAATCTGGCAGATAATGTGTCTCTCCATGAATCCATTTCTTGTAATTCCACACATTTATATGGCAGTATCATCTCACAAAAAGTTTCAAAATCAACATGCTGACAACGAGGATTATTCAGCCAAACTTCAAAAGCTTTGTCTATATTATGAATCAAAAAGTCAGCCTTTATTACCTTTACATCTTCAATGGTAAATTTGTCTAATAATGCGTAAAGACTATCTGATATGATTAATATTGAATCGCGTTGTTGTTTTGGAGTCAGGTCATTTGCTAACAATATTTTTTTTGCGTCGTTATAATATTCATTTATCCTATCTTTCTGTGCATAGGAATAGTGACCAGGCATATTTTCTATCAAAAATCGAGCGGCTTTATATTTTAGGGAATCATTTGCGTAGTAATCTAAGACCTTCTCTAATTGCCCACGATTTTTACCAGATGCCAATAACGCATATTTAAGATATATTTCTTCATTATCTGTTGTGCAACTGAATATTGAAAAAATGAATATTAATAAGATTAGTATATTTTCTTTTTTTCTCATCATTTAACTTGTTTTCCGCAAAGATAAAAAAATAATCAAAACTTCAGCAATAAATAGCGTTGCAAATTGCAACAATACAAAATTTGCAATATTTTCATTATTAAGTAATTCCCCCAAGAAACATTGAAATAATCCTATTCAACGCAAAATTTAAAAAAATTCTTTCTTCGCGTTAATTTAGCCCATATTCAAATTATACCATTGATGTCGAGTTCTTTGTTAAGGAATAGGACTATTTTTCACTTTATCACTTTTGCAAATTGCACAAAAGTGATTTTTATACATAAAATTTCAAATATTTTATTAAATTTGTAAACATATAAAAATTAACCCAAAGAATTTTATGAAGAAAACAGTTTTACAGGTATGTGCATTGTTTGCCTTACTTTTCAGTGCATCTTGTTCCAATAGTTACCTAGACGATTGTGATATTCTTGGAATTGGCGGTATAAATAAAAGTGTGTTCAAGCAACCGACATGGAGTGCAAGTCTTGCAGAACGTTTGCAGGCGAACGCAGAAGTGTTGGACAGTAGTGGAGTAGTTTTCATCAGTGCAATACCTATTGACACATGCACCCTTGAATCTTCTGATTTCTTCAATAATATGAACCTTGCTTTCCCTATATACTGCGGTTCTTTGTCTAAATTCAAGTTAGTACCATATAGCGTAATCAAAGACGATACAATTACATTCCATCATAAATCAGATTATCTGCAATCGTACGTGGACAGTCTGCTGAATATACAGGAATTATTCAATAAAGTTGAAATAACCTGGAGCTATCAAGGAACAATAACAAAAACAATAGCTCTATTCAACACACAAACTGCAGAACTTGAATATGACAACATTCTGTTCAACATAATAAGCATTGTAAGAGCAAGCAGTGCCACAGAAAAAAAGAAAATGAGCCGTTCAGAAGGAATGGGAAGTTACCCAGGCCCAGGTAACGTTGGTGACTATGAAATAATACATTTTATCAGCGATGAATTTGGATATGCGGCAAGTATCTCACTATGGTGGACAGAACAAGGCCATTGGGCTAATGACACATACAATTTGCCTAATGATTCTGTTATGTATGTAAGACATTATGTACATGACAGATATGACTATAACTTTATTTCTTATGTAAACTATCAAGTTGTAGATTCGGGTGTAGTAGCTCAAGGTTCATTTCTGCCGCAATCATGTCAGTCAGGATATGCCTTTAAGTATTACATGTATGCAGGAAGGAAATCACTTCTTCCTTCAGAAAGTGATATACTGTTTCAGATAACGAGACCAGGAGATGAGTATTATACATTTTACACAAACAATTATCATAAGGATGATTACAATTATCATGACTATTCATATCTACGAGCATGTTATAAACAAGAACTGTACCCAATAACATACTTTTATTTACCCAATTAAGAGACTTGTAAAATCAGTATTTGCCTTGGATAGTTTCACATGAAATAATATGACAAAGAGAGCCTGGATAATCATATTGTTTTTAGTGTTCTGTAATGGATTGAATTTACTGGCGCAAGAGAATTCTGTTAGTTTTTATCCCAATAGTATATTCCCGGCAGATCAGTTTTTGGATCAGAAACGTAAGCAACAGGAACAGGCTCTGGTTAAAAAAAACACAGCAATAGACAAGTTGAAACGTTTTGCAGGAAATATACACCAGTTCAACAATATATTTCCTCAAGAAAAAGTCTGGTTGCAGTTTGACAACAATGCATATTTTCAGGGCGATACTATATGGTTCAAGGGTTATGCCACACATGCTTCAACATTACAAAGAGCACCAAGTAAAGTGTTGTACATTGAACTTGTATCGCCAGGCGGTACAATTCTGCAAACTGTCAAAAGACCGTTAGTTGACGGACAATGCCATGGAGAAATTGTATTAAAGGACTATTCAACGGGGCAGGCACGAGCTCTGAGAGGAATATTGGATTACCCCAGCGGCTTCTATGAAATAAGAGCATACACGTACAATATGCTCAACTTTGACAACAACTGCATATTCTCAAGAGTCATACCGGTATATAAAACACCAGCAGTCAAAGGTCACTACTCTGGAGCCACCGTGTTGGTAGATGAAACTGTTGACAATCCCATACGCAGGGTTGCAAACCATCATAAGGAAAAAGAGATTAATCTTTATTTCTACCCGGAAGGAGGTAATATTGCACTTGGTGTTCCTAACAGGATTGCATTCAAGGCACTTGACATTAACGGTATCCCGTTAGATGGGACGCTTTATTACAACAGCAACGATTCAACTATTGTTGCGCCGGTTGAACACAATGGCATGGGTGCGTTCATATTCACTCCAACATCGGCAAATAACAGAGTGACATTTGAAGACGCTGATGGTAACACCAAAAAATTCACACTTCCAAAAGCATCGGATAAGGCCTGTAATCTTGTTGTGGAATCTCCATCCGATTCGTTATATACAGTTCATTTCTCTTATCCTAACGGAACAAAAGACACTCTTGGTGTTACAATAACCTGTCGTGGAGAATTATTTCACTTTGATACATTTATAGCAGATAAAGAAAATACGTTGAGTATAAATTCTGAAGGATTCCCTTTGGGAGTATGCAGACTGACAATATTCAACAAGAATGGAGAAATACTTGCTTCAAGGGGTTTGTTTCATTTCAACTGGACATTCAAGGCCCCTCAGATAGCAATTCAAGTTCCTAATAAGTTTATCAGACCATTTGAAAAGGTTCCTATAAAACTGAATCTTACAGACCGCTTTGGTAATCCGTTCAGAGACAGAATCTGTATTTCTGTGCGCGATGTTGAAGATTATGGCAATTACTACGAAGACAACATGCTGACCAACATGCTGCTTTCTTCAGATTTACGTGGATATATACAACAGCCGCAATATTATTTTGAAGCAGACGATTCTGCTCACCGCAGGCACATGGACTTGCTTATGCTTGTACAGGGATGGGAACGCTATGACTGGGGAGTAATGACTACAAACACCAAATTTGTAGAGATGCACAGAATTGAAGACAGCCTGACTCTGAACGGATGGATAAAATCAAAATTTGCCAGATATAAAGTCAAAGGTATAGTAGTAGGTGCCGGCGTAACTGCAAAATACAAAGAACAATCACAAAGTGCATTTGTAAACACAAATGAAGATGGATATTTTGGATTCAATCTAAGACCGTTTGACGATTATGCAAAAGCAAACATACAGTTGTTCAAAAAAACAAACAAGTTGAAAGATGCAAGAATATGTCTTGAACATGTTATAAAACCAGACTGCAGAGCCTACAGCGGAAAAGAGCTGGAACTGAACTCACCAGATGCCAATGTAATACTTCTGTTGGACAGTGCTGTTGTTATGTCAAACGATTCTTTGTCTATGGAAGATCTTTCAGAAATTGTAAAAGAAAACAAACAACTGAAATATCAATTTGACGGTATAATGCTAGATCAAGTTGATATTGAAGCAAAACGATACGTAGATTACGATACATTCCGCGCACTGGATGCTGAAAAATATACCCAAGAATCAATGGACAAGGGAGAGTATTCTACAGATTTATGGGGCTATCTTATAGATATGGGATTTAATCCAGTAGCTCAGACTTACCCTGTAACATTTTACATTCATGATTCTAAAAAAGTCTTGAAAACTGGAATATTCTCTGACCCTTTTCAGATTGACATGGCATACGTTAAAAGCATAATAATCTACGATAAACCACAAACACGAAAGTACTGGGCTCAATATACCCCATTATTAATAAAATACGCTGTGGAACATTTGGACTATTCTTATTTAGATCAAGTAAATTATCTATTTAATGATAAAGTTAAATCATACGAAGATTTAGAAAATACAAATATGTATGGGAACACAGATAATGAATGGATTGATTTATATAGTATATCGCAAAATAAAGGAATATCTGGAATCGAGAGTTTCCAAAAGCAATATTTAATTGATGTGTATATTAAGGACAATTGGGAATCCATGAATCACTTTGAAACTACAAAGATTCTTGGTAAACGCTCCACAAAAATATATGGTTACTCACAGATGGTGGACTACTATAAGACAGAATATCCTGTGACACCTACAGACTCGCTTCCACAGGATTTCCGCCGCACTCTGTTCTGGAATCCCAACGTTATTACAGATTCCCTTGGGAACGCGCAGATTGAGTTCTACAACAATGCGTATTCACGGCACTTCCACATTTCCGGTTCGGGCATAACTGCCAGTGGAACACCTTACTGTCTTGACCTGGATTTCTGATTGCTATAAGGGTGTTAATGGGCGTAGCGCATGGCGAATTCTTTGCTGACATAGTTCTGCGTGCTGCGGCAGGCCTCGCTTCCGAATGCAGCGCCGGTTTCGAGAATGGAATGCCATAAATCTTCTGATATGGCATCGGCCTTGATGGTATTGGATGAAATGCTGCTATTTACCAATGCGGTGACAATACCGGCATTGAAGTTGTCTCCAGCTCCTATGGTACTGACTGTTTCAACCTTTGGGACGGGTATAGCAATACGTTTTGAGGGCGTAAACAGTTCTACGCTTTTACTGCCGTGGGTTACAATGAATGTGTTGCAGCCTGCGGGTTGTATTATGTTTCTGTAAATGCTTTCTGAATCTGACCCTTGGTATAATATGTTGAAATCGTCTTCCGAACCGCGGATTATTGTTGAGAGAGCGTAATTCTCCAGAATGGATGGAGCCAATGCCAGGCATTCGTGAGCATGGTTGCTGCGGTAGTTCAAATCATAGTAGATTACGGCGCCGCTTGAAGATGCGTGTTCCAGCAAGGGCTTTACAGCACTGCGTATCTGCGGGTTGAGGGCATAGTATGATCCGTACATGAATATGTCTGAAGCGGTTATCCGGGGTATCTCAAAATTGAGAGTGGCTCCACCGTAGTCTTTGTAAAAACTGTAGTGGGCATCGTTGTTCTCATCAAGAACCGCAAGAGACAGGGCTGTTTTTGAACCAGGCAAACGGGTCAACTGAAGGTTATGCACTCCATTGTCGTGCAGGAACTGTTCTATTATTGTTCCTATGTAATCATCGCCAATCTGGCTTATGAAAGCGCAATCAAGTCCTACACGCCCTAACGATATGAGTGAGTTGAATACGGAACCTCCTGCTGACGCTGCAACCGGCTGACCGTCACGCAACAAAATGTCGTAAACCGTTTCTCCAATACCGAATATGCGCCTCATGAATGTATTACAATAAGATTATTTGTCTGAATTGTTGTCTCCCAGCAAAGATAAGGAACGTTTGCCAAGATAGCCTCCATGATGGCGTTTGTTGTATTCTTCTACTGTGAAACCAATCTGTTTCATGGTTTCAACAACAAGAATATCTCCAATGACATTCATGACGGTTGTGCTGGTTGTAGGTGTAAGTCCGAAAGGACAGACTTCTGCCGGATTGCCTGTTGTAATGCATATCTCTGTCCGTTTGGCTACTGAACTTATGCCGTTGCCTGTGAGACTTATTGTGTGTATTGCAGGAGCAAGAACCTTGCACAAGTCAAGAAGTTCAAGAATTTCTCTGGTTTTGCCGGAATTGGAAACAACCAGCAGCAGATCATTCTGTTGAATAATCCCCAGGTCTCCATGCTGGGCTTCGCTCGGGTGCAGAAATACTGCAGGTGTACCTGTTGAACTGAATGTTGTTGCTATATTCATTGCTATCTGCCCGGCTTTGCCCATACCGCTGGTGATGAGTTTGCCTTTACGCTTGTGTACTTGCTCAATTATTAAATCTACAGCCTTTTGATATTCGTTGCCCACAGGAATTGCCATAATTGCCTGACATTCCTTAGCAATGATATCTTTGATGGAATCTGTTGACATGACTATTATTATATTTTACCTTGCAAAGATAGTGAGATAATTTTATTTATCAAATTTGTTTATTCCTTAACTTTGCAGTCTGATTTTTTGACGCAAAACAGGCTATGTCTTTAAATACATTTACACTTGATAACGGTCTGAGAGTAATTCATATGCAGTCCTATGCCCATGTTGTCTATTCCGGCATTATTGTCAATGCTGGAACACGCAACGAAAAACCGGAGCAGACCGGTATGGCGCATTTTATGGAGCATATGTCTTTCAAGGGAACGGGCAAACGTTCTGCATGGCATATATTGAACCGTATGGAAACGGTAGGCGGAGATTTGAATGCGTTTACTACAAAAGAGGACACGGTTTTCTATTGTGCATCGTTGGAACGCGATTTTGAACGCGCTGCCGAATTGTTGGGCGATATTGTGTTCGACAGTACTTATCCGCAGTCTGAAATTGAAAAGGAAGTTGGAGTTATTGTAGATGAAATACGCAGTTATCAGGATTCGCCATCGGAACTGATTTTTGACGATTTTGAAGCTCTGCTTTTCCATGGGACTCCGCTTGCCGGCCAGATTCTGGGTACTGAAGAACATTTGTTGACTTATGGAACCCGGAATGCGCAGGATTTTGCATGCAGTTTCTATAATCCTTCAAATGCGGTTTTCTTTGTGTATGGGGATTTGGACAGCAAACGTGTGGAACGTGTTGCTTCAAGGTATCTGTCCCATTATGCAAACCGTGTGGCAGGTATTCCTGAACTTGAGGGACCAGGCATATATTGTCCGCAATGCGTGGAAATGCATAAGGATACCCATCAGGCGCATGTTATGATTGGCAGCCGCGGAGTAGGAGGCCGCCATGAGAACCGGATAGGCCTTTATCTGCTGAACAATGTTCTTGGCGGACCGGGTATGAACAGCCGCCTGAATCTCAGTATGCGCGAACGTACAGGGCTTGTGTATAATGTTGAAAGCAATGTGAGCAGTTATACGGACACTGGCGTGTTCTGTATTTATTTCGGCTGTGACTTGAAAGATATAGAGCGATGCCGCCGCATTGCCGTAAAAGAGCTTGACAGGTTATGCCAGGACGGACTGTCCGATGCGCAGTTGCGTGCGGCAAAAAAACAACTGATAGGGCAGATGGGCGTTTCCACCGACAGTTTTGAGAATGTGGCCTTAGGCTTGGGCAAGAGCTGGCTCCATTATGGGGATTATCAGATGCTGTCTCAGCTGACTGAACAGATAAAAGGACTTGACAGGGGAAAACTGCTTGATATTGCACAAGATATTTTTAATACTGAAAATCTTACCACTTTGATTTACAAATAACAAACGCGCTGTATACATGAATTTCTTTAAAACGGTTTTAGCCTCGGCTTTGGGCTTTATCATTTCCTGGATTGTTGTAATTGTTTTAGGTACTGTTCTTTTGTTCAGTATTCTGATGGCAGTGCTTCTTGCCAAAACACGCAGGCCGTTGCCTACGGTGAGTCAAGACTCATTTCTTGTTTTGAATCTGCAAGGAGAACTGAACGAATACAGCAGAGACAGTGAAACATTGGATATTTCTTCTTTACTGTACGACGATAAGGAAGATGTTGTTGAACTGGGTCTTTCGCTTGATGAAATTCAGAAAGCTCTAAACATAGCCGCTTACTGGAATAACGTTAAAGGATTGTATATTCAGGCAGGCAATCTTGAATGCGGAGCGGTTACTGCTCAGGAAATACTCAATTCTATCAGCGATTTCAAGAAACACAGTGGCAAACCGGTCTATGCATATATTGACCAGATGGCGAGTCAGCATAGCTACATGATAGCAACAACTGCAGATTCCATTTTTATTAATCCGATGGGTGCAATTGCGCTGCATGGATATGGAGTCTCTCCGCTGTTTTATACCGGTGCTTTCAAAAAGGCAGGCATAGAACCCCAGGTATTCAAGGTTGGTACCTTCAAGTCTGCAGTTGAACCGTATACTGAAACTCAAATGAGTTCCGCCAGCCGTATGCAGGCAGAGTCATATTTGAGTGATATGTGGAAGTCTTATACCAATATTATTTGTGAAAACCGTACACTGACAACCGGAAAAATCAATATGCTGGCCGATAAGTATGCAGACCTGATGTCTGCCGATGAATACGTTGAAAACGGTCTGGTGGATTCCGTCTGCTACGAAACAGATGTACTTTCATTTCTTGGCGGTCGGTCTAAATTGTATAAAATCCGTGATTTTCTGCATAAAGCCAGACTTAATCTGCACAGAGATAACTTTTTCATTGATAACAAGGAAGACTATATGATTGCATCGTACTCATATGATTCCCTGAACAGTCCGGTCAGATTCATTGCAGTTCTCTATGCTGCCGGACAAATATATGACAGCCCCACTCCTTCCGGTCTTCTTTACGGTGGAAAAGAAGAAATTGTATCTTCACGGCTGGTAAGGAATATTGAAAAACTGAAAGCCGATACTCTGATTGAAGCCGTGGTATTGCGTATCAATTCACCGGGTGGCAGTGCTTACGCATCGGAACAGATATGGCATGCTGTGTCGGAGCTGAATAAAGTTAAACCTGTGGTTGTTTCCATGGGTGACTTTGCTGCTTCGGGAGGCTATTATATTGCTGCCGGAGCCTCTAAGATTGTGGCATCGCCATCAACATTGACTGGCTCAATAGGCATATTCGGAATTACTTATTCGGCAGAAAAACTTGCAGAGAAAGTAGGTCTGTCTGCAGACTGTGTCAAAACCAACAGATATACAGATCTTGGTTCACTGATGCGCAGCATGACTCCTGCAGAGAAAAATCTGATGCAGTCTTATGTTAACCGTGGTTACAAAACGTTTGTGGAAAGATGCTCCCAAGGTCGCGGAATTTCACGTGAAAGTATAGAAAAGATAGCACAGGGACGTGTGTGGAGTGGTTCGAAAGCTGTGGAAATTGGATTGGCCGATACGTTGGGTACTCTGAATACGGCCATTGAGCTGGCTGCCAGGTTAGCAGGCGATACTACTCTTGGTAAGCGTGTTGTCAGATATCCTTTCAAAAAGACAAATCAGGAAAAGTTATCTGAATTTGTAGACGAGTTCAAAACAATGAATCTGAATATGTCCGCAAAGAAAGTTCTTGTGAACGGTCTTGAGGAACTGAAACGTAACAGTGGTGTAATGGCTGTGATGCCGCAAATGATACAGGAATAATGAAACAGGATTCAATTGGAAAAATCGGTCTGGTGACTGGAGTGGTTCTTTTACTTCTTTTCACTTTGTTGCCGGTACCGGCCGGTATGACTGCGCTTTCTTTCCGTATGGTTGGAATTGTATTGTTGATGGCTGTCTGGTGGCTGACGGAAGCTATGGAGATGGGAGTTACTGCATTGCTCCCGCTTATTTTACTTCCTGTTTATGGTGTATGCACTCCTGCCAAGGCGGCCGGTGCATATATCAACACTTCTTTGTTCCTTTTTATGGGCGGTTTCATGATTGCACTTGCCATGGAGTATTCCGGACTGCATATCAGAATCGCTATGACAGCATTAAAGAAATTCGGCACAAAACCAAGAAATGTCATATTGTCCGTTATGCTTGTAACATGGTTCCTTTCCATGTGGATGAGCAATACTGCTACAGTCCTTATGATTGTTCCTACCTGCATGGCTATTGCCAGCGGTTTTGCAGATAAAGCAACGAAAGGGTTTCTTAACCCGTTGCTGTTGGGAACCGCTTATGCGGCATCGCTTGGCGGTATGGCTACTTTTGTAGGTTCGGCACCATGCGGAATGTATGCGGCTATGGCGGAACAGAATCCGGATATGGGTACAAGTTTTGTGCAATGGATGTTGTTCTGTCTGCCTCTTACTCTTGTTATGCTTTTCTTGTGCTGGCTGCTTCTGGTACGTTTCCTGTATCCTGTCTGGAACGATAACGAGTCCCTTTCTCCTGAATATGTGGATATGCAGCTGGCTAAAATAGGCAACATGAAAAAACACGAGGCCAGAGTGCTAATGATATTCATATTTGTTGCAGTTATGTGGCTTGTCCGCGGTCTGGTCAGTGCCACGTGGACTACAAAGGTATCTGATGCTTCAATAGCAATAGCTGGAGCAATAGGAATGTTTATGGCTCCCAACGGCAAAGGCGGCAAGGTTCTCAACTGGGATGTGGCCAAGAAACTGCCGTGGGATGTGCTTATCCTTTTTGGTGGCGGCTTGTGCCTTTCAATGGGTGTGACAGAATCTGGTCTGGGCCGTGACATATCTGTTGCTTTTGCTTCTCTGGGACATATCAGTCCGTTCCTGTTCCTGTTTATTGTTGTTGCCGCTGTAGTGTTTATTACCGAGGTGATGTCGAATACCGCTACTGCTACTTTGCTTATTCCCATAATGTATGCCGTTGCAACAGGCATGGGAATCAATGCCAGAGTTCTGGTACTTCCCGTTACGCTTGCAACAGGTATGGCTTTTATGCTTCCTGTAGCAACACCGCCAAATGCCATTGTATTCGGTATGAAGACACTCTCTGTCAAGGAAATGGGAAAGGCCGGTCTGATTATGAATATTGTCTCTATAATTGTTATTACGCTGGCATCGTATTTTATTCTTCCTGGCGTGAATTGGTAAGAATTCTCATAAAAAATTTGTATATTCAAATAATGTGAATTATCTTTGCATTGCTTTAGGGTTGATTGATGATGAGAGGCTGTAAGGTCTCTCATTTTGTTTGTAATCACCCGGGTTTATAAACAAAGTTAACTATAATGATTGATAAACAGATCGTAGCGCAGTATGCGCAGGAATGGCTTGAACAGAGCAACGGTTATTTCCTTGTAGATGTAAGTGTGAACAAGGACAATATTATTGTTGTCGAAATTGACCATGCAGATGGCGTATGGGTAGAGGATTGCGCTGAATTAAGCCGTTTTATCGAGTCCAAGCTTGACCGTGAACAGGAAGATTTTGAGCTGGAAGTAGGAAGTGCCGGTTTAGGTCAGCCGTTCAAGGTACTCCAACAGTATCTGATTCATTTGGGACAGGAGGTTGAAGTGATGGCAAAGCCCGATGGGGACAAAACCAAACAGGCAAAGATTTATCGCGGTGTGCTGTTGCAGGCCGATGAAGACGGTTTTACCATTCAGACAACGAACAAAAAGGAACAGGTTTCTGTTCAATTCACATATCCCGAAATAAAATATACAAAATATCTAATAAGCTTCAAGTAAAATGGCTAAAAAGGAAGAGACTATCAGATTAGTCGACACATTCAAGGAGTTCAAGGAACTTAAGAACATTGATCGTATGACACTTGTAAGTGTCCTGGAAGAGAGTTTCCGCAGTGTTATTTCAAAAATGTTCGGTACGGACGAGAATTACTCTGTAATTGTAAACCCCGATAAAGGTACATGTACAATACAGCGTTCACGTGTTGTTGTGGAAGACGATAAAGTTGAAGATCCCAACACGCAGATTTCTTTGAGCGAAGCTCTTAAAACCGATCCTGATATGGAGGTTGACGAGGAAGTTTACGAAAATGTTGATTTTGCATCTTTCGGACGCCGCGCTATCCTTAATCTGCGTCAGACTCTTGCTTCTAAAGTTCTTGAACTTGAAAAGGATAGTCTGTACAACAAGTATAAGGATCTTGTGGGAACAATTGTTACCGCAGAGGTTTATCAGACATGGAAAAAGGAAATACTCCTGCTTGATGAGGAAGGTAACGAACTGCTCTTGCCCAAGTCTGAGCAGATTCCGAGTGATTCATATCATAAGGGAGATACGGTACGTGCAATAATTGACCGCGTAGAGAACCAGAACAATCCCAAGATAATACTCAGCCGTATTTCTCCACTGTTCCTCAAGAGACTGTTCGAGCTTGAGGTTCCTGAAATTACCGACGGTCTGATTACAATCAAGAAAATTGCCCGTATTCCGGGTGAACGTGCAAAGATTGCTGTTGAATCTTACGACGACCGTATTGATCCGGTAGGAGCATGTGTTGGTGTAAAGGGCTCCAGAATACATGGTATTGTGCGTGAATTGCGTAACGAAAATATTGACGTGATCAATTATGCAAGCAATATTGATGTATTTATACGCCGTGCTTTGAGTCCTGCAAAGGTTGCAGAGATAAAGATAGACCAGGAAAACCATCTGGCCGAGGCTTACCTGAAGAAAGAAGAGGTTTCTCTTGCTATCGGTAAAAACGGCTCAAATATCAAACTGGCCGGTATGCTGACAGGTTATACAATCGATGTCTATAGGGAAGATACTACAAGTCAGGAAGAAGAGGATATCTATCTTGATGATTTCCGTGGTGATATTGAAGAATGGGTTATTGATGCTATTCAGGCACTTGGTCTTGATACCGCCAAATCTGTATTACGCGCAGATCCCGCTATGATTCTGCAGCAGGCAGACCTTGAAGAGGAAACTTTGGATTCCGTATTGTCCATACTTGCTCATGAATTTGAGGATGAAGAAGAGTTCCAGTATCTTTTGAAATAATCAGATAAAAGTTAGTCCAATTAAATATTTTTTTTGATGGCGTTAAAAATAGGAAAACTTACCAGAGAATTGAACGTTGGTTCTGCCCATATTGTGGATTTTCTTCACAAGAAGGGTTTTACCGATATAGAAGATGATCTTAATCAGAGAATTACAGACGAACAGTATGATCTTTTGGTTGCGGAATTCAGCAAGGACAAGTCTCTGCGCGATGCCGCCGACAAATTCCAGCAGGAACGTCTGCAACAGAAAAGAGGCGGTGCAGAGCCTGAACCGGCAGTAGATCACGCTGCAGAAAAAGCTGCTGCGGAACGTGCCGCTGCAGAGAAGGTCGCTGCAGAAAAAGCCGCTGCAGAGAAGGCCGCTGCAGAAAAAGCCGCTGCAGAAAAAGCTGCCGCCGAACGTGCTGCCGCAGAAAAGGCCGCTGCCGAACGTGCTGCCGCAGAAAAGGCCGCTGCCGAACGTGCTGCCGCAGAAAAAGCTGCCGCAGAACGTGCCGCCGCAGAGAAAGCTGCCGCAGAAAAGGCTGTTGCCGAGCGTGCCGCTGCGGAGAAAGCCGCCGCAGAGCGTGTCTCTGCAGAGAAAGTTGCCCAGACAGAAAAAACTGCCGCTGAAAATGACTCTGAGTCTCAAGACAACACAGTGGTCCAGACGGCTCAGGGTGCAGGTCTCAATCTTCAGATTGTGGGAAAGATAGATTTGAACGCCATCAATCAGTCAACCCGTCCAAAGAAGAAGACTAAAGAAGAAAAGAAAAAAGAACGCGAACAGAAAGAACAGCAAAGAAAGCAGTTTACACAGCGGAGCGGTGATAATTCGCAGCTACAGAATGCAAACAGCGGTGAACATGGTTCCGAGATAAAAAAGAAAAAGAACCGTATTAAGGTTGGCGGAAAAGAAAAGATTGATTCTTCAAATTCTGAGAATTTCGGATACAGGCAGAATAACGGTCAGTTCCAGAATTCCGGGAATAACAATGGCGGTGCCAAAGGTCAGGACAAGAATCACAAAGATTCTAAAGACTATCGCCATAGCAAATATGACCGTAACGAGTCCAACGACGAGGATATAAACCGTCAGATACGTGATACATTCTCAAAGATGACTACCGGAGCCAAGACCAAGTCATCAAAATACCGCAAGGAAAAGCGCGATGCTGTTCAGAACCGCCGTATGGAGATGGAGGAAAACGAATTGGCAGAGAGCAAGGTATTGAAACTGACCGAATTCGTAACGGCTAACGAACTGGCAACAATGATGAATGTTGCAGTTACACAGGTTATCGGTACATGTATGAGCGTTGGAATTATGGTCTCAATAAACCAGCGTCTTGATGCTGAAACAATCAAACTTGTTGCCGATGAATTCGGCTTTACAACGGATTTTGTAAGCTCTGAGGTTGCTCAAGCGGTTAAGGAAGAAGCGGACAAACCGGAAGATCTTGTCCCGCGTGCCCCGATTGTTACTGTTATGGGTCATGTTGACCATGGTAAGACATCTCTGCTTGACAATATCAGAAATACGAATGTCATTGCCGGTGAAGCCGGTGGTATAACCCAGCATATCGGTGCATACAATGTGAAATTGCAGGATGGACGCCACATTACGTTCCTTGATACTCCGGGTCATGAAGCTTTTACCGCTATGCGTGCCCGCGGTGCCCAGGTTACCGATATCGCAATTATCATTGTTGCTGCCGACGATGACGTGATGCCGCAGACAAAAGAGGCTATTGCGCATGCTCAGGCTGCAAATGTACCAATGGTATTTGCCATCAACAAGATAGACAAGCCTGCAGCCGATGCTGAAAAAATCAAGCAGCAGCTGGCTTCAATGAACCTTCTTGTTGAAGACTGGGGTGGCAAATACCAGTCTCAGGATATTTCTGCCAAGAAGGGTATAGGTGTTCCTGAACTTATGGAGAAGGTACTTCTTGAAGCCGAAATGCTTGACCTTAAGGCTAATCCTAACCGCAATGCTGTTGGTAGTATAATTGAGTCCTCTCTTGACAAGGGACGCGGATATGTTGCTACAGTTCTTGTACAGAACGGTACGCTCAAAATAGGCGATATTGTTGTTGCCGGAACATCTTGGGGTAAGGTTCGCGCTATGTTCAATGAGCGTAACCAGAAGATGAAACAGGCGGCTCCGGCTGAACCTGCTCTTATTCTTGGTCTTAACGGTGCTCCCCAGGCCGGTGTGACGTTCAATGTTGTTGAATCTGAACGTGAGGCCCGCGAAATTACAAGCAAGCGTGAACAATTGCAGCGCGAACAGGGTCTGAGAACCACTACAACACTTACACTTGATGAAATAGGACGCCGTATCTCCCAGGGCGAGTTCCACGAACTCAATCTTATTGTCAAGGGCGATGTGGACGGTTCTGTAGAGGCATTGAGCGATTCTCTTATAAAACTCTCCACCGATAAGGTACAGGTTAATGTTATCCATAAGGCAGTAGGTGCCATTTCCGAAAGCGATGTCAGCTTGGCTGCGGCATCGAATCAGGCAATCATCATAGGTTTCGATGTACGTCCTACCGGTGGTGCCAAGCGCCTTGCAGAGCAACAGAGCATAGACATCCGTCTTTACTCAATCATTTATGATGCCATTGAGGAGGTAAAATCCGCTATGGAAGGTTTGCTCAAACCGAAAGTAAAGGAAGAGGTCACATCTACCATAGAAGTTATGGAAGTGTTCCATATATCCAAAGTGGGTATGGTTGCCGGTACTCTTGTTCGTGACGGTAAAGTCAAACGTACGGACAAAGCACGCCTTATTCGTGATGGTATTGTAATATTCAAGGGAGATATTCAGGCATTGAAACGTTTTAAGGACGATGCCAAAGAAGTGGCCGCCGGTCTTGAATGCGGTATCAGCCTGGTTGGTTGCAATGATATCAAGGTTGGTGATATAATTGAAACTTTTGCAGAAATAGAAATCAAGCAGACTTTATAGAATACTATTATGCTGGGCGCAATTTCAGGTATGAACTGGGTTGATGTGGTTTTGCTGATTATAATGCTGACCGGAATAGTTGATGGTATCCGCAAGGGTGCGCTTCAACAGATATTCAGTATTGGCGGAGTTATAGTCGCATTGTTGGCATCGCCTCTATTCTGTAAACCATTGATAAGCCTTTTGCATTCCGTATTTGACGGTATGACCGATAAAACGGCAAATGTTCTGGGCTATGTACTGGCATTTATTCTGATTGTTTGGGTTTGCTCCATAATTGGCAGGATTCTGCAGAAAGTGGTGAATCTGGTCATGTTGGGCTTTCTTGATAAAATTGTTGGAGCCACTCTGGGTCTTGTCAAAAGTCTGGTTGTTATTGGCATTCTGATGCAAATCCTGAATGCAACGACCCTGTCATACAAACCGGGTCCGTTGGATAATGAACATTCCGCATTATATCAGCCCGTAAACAGATTTACTACCGCATGTCTAAGATGGAGCTGGGGTAGGATTGTGCAGGAAGTCGATAATTTGGATTTTGATAAAGACTCTGATTCCGGTATATTCTCTGGCGGTTGGGAGAAGGAAACAATTGATGTGGAAGTTTAAGATTCTGTTGGAGTAATCCTATGGGAAACATTGAAATTAAAGACTTATCGGACAATAAATATAAATACGGTTTTACAACTCAGGTCCAGACCCATATCATTGAACGGGGTCTCACAGAGGATACCGTACGTCTCATCTCTGAAAAAAAAGGAGAACCTGAATGGTTGCTTGATTTACGCCTTAAGGCTTTCCGGTATTGGCTTGATATGCCGATGCCACAGTGGGCTCATCTGAATATACCACCCATAGATTTCCAGTCTATTTCCTATTACGCAGATCCTACCGTTTCCAAGAATAACAGTCCCAAATCTCTTGATGAAATAGATCCGGAGGTTATGAAGACTTTCGACAAACTTGGAATTCCTCTTGAAGAACGTCTGGCATTAAGCGGTGGTGTTGCTGTTGATGCTGTTATGGATTCAGTTTCAGTAAAAACAACATTCCAGCAGACATTGAAAGAAAAAGGAATCATTTTTTCTTCAATAGGCGAGGCTGTAAAAAACCATCCTGATCTTGTAAGGGAGTATTTAGGCTCTGTTGTGAATTATAGGGATAACTTCTATGCTGCGTTGAATACGGCAGTTTTCAGCGACGGTTCCTTTGTCTATATACCAAAAGGGGTGCGGTGTCCAATGGAACTTTCAACCTATTTCCGAATAAATGCTGCCGGAACAGGTCAGTTTGAACGTACACTCATTGTTGCCGACGATGACAGTTATGTATCATATCTTGAAGGTTGTACTGCGCCGCAGCGCGATGAAAACCAGCTTCATGCCGCTATTGTGGAGATTGTAGTGAAAGATAGGGCGGAAGTAAAGTACAGTACTGTTCAGAACTGGTATCCCGGCGATGAACAGGGACGCGGTGGCGTATATAATTTTGTTACCAAACGCGGCTTATGTGCCGGAGAACATAGCAAACTTTCCTGGACCCAGGTTGAGACCGGTTCTGCAATCACGTGGAAATATCCAAGTTGTGTACTGCGTGGGGATTATTCGCAGGGTGAATTCTATTCTGTTGCCCTGACAAACAATTACCAGCAGGCCGACACCGGTACAAAGATGATTCATATAGGAAAAGAGACAAAAAGCACAATCATAAGCAAAGGTATTTCAGCAGGACACAGTCAGAACTCCTATCGTGGTCTGGTGCGTGTTGGAAAGAATGCGCAGGGTGCACGCAATTACAGCCAGTGCGATTCTTTGCTTTTAGGCTCTGATTGCGGCGCTCACACGTTCCCATACATGGATATCCAGAATGATACAGCCGTTGTGGAACATGAGGCAACCACATCCAAGATATCAGAGGACCAGCTGTTCTATTGCAACCAGCGCGGAATTTCTCCCGAACAGGCGGTCGGATTGATTGTGAACGGTTATGCAAAAGAGGTTCTTAACAAGCTCCCTATGGAATTTGCGGTAGAAGCCCAGCGTCTGCTTTCCGTTTCACTTGAAAACAGTGTAGGATAAAAATTTAGTAACGATATGCTTAAGATAGACAATTTACATGCTTCTGTAGGTGATAAGGAAATTCTCAAAGGTTTGTCTTTAGAGGTGGGAGAAGGTCAGGTGCATGCAATAATGGGGCCTAACGGCTCGGGAAAGAGTACTCTCAGCAATGTTCTTGTTGGACATCCCGGTTATACGGTTACAGAAGGTACCGTTACATTCAAAGGGAAAAACCTGTTGGAGATGCCTGCAGAGAACCGTTCCCACGAGGGCCTGTTCATGTCTTTCCAGTATCCTGTTGAGATTCCCGGTGTAAGTATGATGAATTTCATGCGCACCGCTATCAACGAAAAACGCAAGTATCTAGGGCTTGAACCTATTGCACCTGCAGATTTTCTCAAACTTGTAAAGGAAAAGAGAGAGATAGTAAAACTTGACAACAAATTCATGAACCGTTCAGTCAATCAGGGATTCAGCGGTGGTGAAAAGAAACGTAATGAGATATTCCAGATGGCAATGCTTGAACCCAGTCTCAGTATTTTGGACGAGACTGATTCAGGTCTGGACATTGATGCCCTGCGCATTGTGGCAGAAGGTGTCAACACTCTCAAGAATCCGCAGTCAAGTGTTATTGTCATTACACATTATCAGCGTTTGCTTGACTATATCAAGCCCGATATTGTTCATGTTTTATACAATGGCCGTATCATTAAGACAGCAGGTCCTGAGCTTGCCCTTGAACTTGAAGAACGCGGATATGATTGGGTAATAGAAGAATTTGAAGGAAAAAAGTGAACGCTTTGAACCAGTACATAGAATTATATAAGGAGCAGAAAGATATTATTGGAAAGAATTCCGCTTCTGAGTTGAATGAATGCCGTGATGCCGCCCTGGAAACGCTTCTGCAAAAGGGATTACCCGGTGAAAAGGACGAAAATTACCTGCATTCAAATGTTTCGGACTGGTTGTCTCCCAATTACGGGCTTAATATCCAACGCCTGAATCTGCCCTTGGATACCGATGAACCGTTCCGTTGCAGTGTTCCCAATTTGAGCACCCAGCTATATTTTCTGAATGGTGATTCTTTCAAAGCAGCCCCGCAGACCAATCCCGCCCTTTTGCCTGCCGGAGTTGTTGTAATGGGAATGAATGCATTTGCCGTGGCGTATCCGGAAATATTAAGAAAATATTACAACAGATTATCGTATTCTGATTCTGTATCCTGTCTCAATACTTTGCTTGTTCAGGATGGTTTTGTAATATATGTTCCAAAGAATGTTTCTGTCGAAAAACCGGTTCAGCTGATTGAACTGATGCAGGCTACGCTTTCCATGATGGCCTGCCGCCGTATTCTTCTTGTTCTGGAACAGGGCGCAGCTCTGAAACTTCTATTGTGCGACCACTCGTTAAGTCTCCAGGAATATCTTTCCTTACAGGTTATCGAGGCTTTTGTGGCAGACAATGCAAGTCTTGAACTGTACGATTTGGAAGAAACCCATACAAGCAACAGGCGTATCAGCAATCTGTATGCCTCTGTAGGAGCAGACAGCCGCTTTGTGTGCAACTTTATCACTCTGCATAACGGCAGTACGCGTAATTGCGCCAATGTCTCTGTCAACGGTCCCGGTGCCGAAATTGTTCTTAACGGTATTGCTATTGCCGATAAGCGGCAGCATGTTGACAACTATACTTTCATAGACCATAATTCATGCAATTCCAAAAGCCGTGAACTGTTCAAATATGTTCTTGACGGAAACTCAACAGGTGCATTCAAGGGACGTGTTCTTGTACGCCCGGGTGCTCAACGGACAGATTCCCAACAGACAAACCGCAACCTTGCCATTACTCCAACAGCACGCATGTTTGCCGAACCGCAACTTGAAATATATGCGGACGATGTCAAATGCAGTCATGGTGCAACAGTAGGACAATTGGATAATGCCGCGTTATTCTATATGCGCCAACGCGGAATATCGGAACAGGAAGCCAAAATGCTGCTTCAGGAGGCTTTTGTTGGCGAAGTGATAGATTTTATTCCTCTTGTTCCTTTGCGTGACCGTCTCAACAGACTTGTTTCCTTACGCTTCCGCGGTCAGCTTGCCCAGTGCAAAGGTTGCAGTATCTGCAGGTAGTCGCTATTTGAATGCGATTCTGAAATTTTTTTTTACAAAAGGGTTGCTTTTGTAATTCAAATTCATTAACTTTACAAATTCCCGTAATTTTGGGGCAGATTTTCTATGATAAAAAGTAAAAATAAAATATATAATGGACTTCAAATGGAACTACAGTCCGCTTACACAACAACAATCCAAAGAAGCCAATGAATTAGCAAAAGAGTTGAATATCAGCCCTATCTTGGGTAGTTTGTTGATTAAGCGAGGCATTAAAAACAAAGAAGAAGCCGACCATTATTTCAATCCTCAGATCAGCGAGCTGCATGATCCGTTCAGTATGAACGATATGGATGTTGCAGTTGACAGATTAGACAGAGCTCTATCTGAGAATGAGCGTATAATGGTCTATGGAGATTACGATGTGGACGGAACCACTGCGGTTGCTCTGGTTTATAATTTTCTGAAACAGTTCACCGGCAATATTGAATATTACATACCCGACAGATACGAAGAAGGGTATGGCGTCTCTTTCAAAGGTGTTGATACCGCTGCGCAGAATGGAGTAAAGCTTGTTATTGTTCTTGATTGTGGTATCAAGGCTGTAAAACAGATTGCTTATGCGGTAGAGAAGGGAATAGACTTCATTGTATGTGATCATCATGTTCCTGATGACATATTACCGCCGGCCGTTGCCATTCTCAATGCCAAACGTGTAGACTCAACATATCCGTATTCACATTTGTCAGGTTGCGGTGTCGGATTCAAATTCATGCAGGCATTTGCCATTCAGAATGGTGTCCCTTTTGACAAGCTGTTTTCTCTTCTTGATCTGGTTGCAGTAAGTACTACTTCTGATATTGTCCCCATTATGGGAGAAAACAGAGTGCTTACCTATTATGGTATGAAGCAGCTGAACTCAAATCCTACAACCGGATTGAAGGCTATTATCGATGTTTGCGGGCTGGCTGGAAAGCAGGTTACCATTAACGATATCATTTTCAAGATAGGCCCCCGTCTCAATGCAGCCGGTCGTGTGCGCACAGGAATGGATGCTGTTGCACTTCTTGTGGAATCTGATTATGGCAGGGCAAGGTTCCTGAGCGAGGAAATTGACCGCAATAATGAAAAACGGAAGGAACTTGACAAGGTTATCACAAACCAGGCCAATCATATTGTTGATTCCTTGGGAGATTTGAGTGACCGTCATTCAATTGTCCTTTATAATGAGAACTGGCATAGAGGTGTGATAGGTATCGTTGCTTCCCGTCTTACTGAAAAATATTGTCTGCCAACCGTAGTGTTGACAAAATCAGGAGATATGGCTACCGGTTCGGCACGTTCTGTTGGAGGCTTTGATTTGTATAAGGCAATCAGCAGTTGCAAGGATTTGCTTGACAATTTTGGAGGGCATACATATGCTGCAGGATTGCTTTTGGATATAAAGAACGTTCCTCTGTTCAAGGACAGATTCGAGCAATATGTTGCTGCCCACATCAAGTCTGAACAGATAGAACCTACAATAGATATTGATCTTGAGGTCTGCTTTGATGATATATCACCCAAATTGTTTGACGATTTGAAACGTTTCATGCCCTTTGGCCCGGATAATCCGAAACCTGTTTTCTGTACAAGAAATGTTTATGATTACGGTACCAGCAAGGTTGTTGGACGTAGCGGTGAACATATCAAATTTGAACTGATAGACAATCGTGCTGGAAAAGTGATGAACGGCATTGCGTTCGGATTCGGCAAGACCGGACAGGCCAAACTTATCAAAACCAAGAAATCTTTTGATATCTGTTATACCATAGAAGAAAATACCTATCACACGCACGATGTCCAATTACAGATTGAAGCCATCCGTGCCCATAATGACTGATGACTTATTTAGACGTCCTTAAGCAATATTGGGGCTATGATTCTTTTCGTGGCATCCAGGAACAGATAATCCGTAGTATAGACCAGGGAAAGGATACTCTTGGTCTTATGCCTACGGGTGGAGGAAAAAGTATTTCCTTTCAGGTACCTGCCATGTTGAAACCGGGAGTCTGTCTTGTCATAACTCCATTGATAGCTCTTATGAAAGACCAGGTTGCCAATTTGAAAAAAGTTGGTATCAAGGCGCTTTCCATTCACTCCGGAATGAGCAGAGAACAGATTGTAACTGCTCTGGAAAATTGTATTTTTGGAGACTATAAGTTTTTGTATGTTTCTCCCGAACGCCTATCGACAGATATCTTCCAAACCAAAATCCGTCACATGAAGGTGTCTATGATATGTGTTGATGAGGCGCATTGCATATCCCAATGGGGCTATGATTTCCGGCCTTCTTATCTGGAAATTGCCAAAATAAGAAAACTCTTGCCCGGTGTCCCTGTTCTGGCTTTGACCGCTACTGCTACTCCGCGTGTTGTAGAAGATATACAGGACAGGCTGATGTTCAGAGAACACAACAGCTTTTCCATGAGCTTTTCCAGAACCAATCTGTCTTATGTTGTACGGAAGACTGAGAATAAGGAACTGGAACTGTTCCACATATTGGAGAAAGTGCCCGGTAGCGCTATCGTATATGTGCGAAACAGAAGGGAAACAAAAGAAATTGCCGATAAACTCAATGCAGCCGGTTTTTCTGCCGATTATTACCATGCCGGTCTTGAAACTTACATCAAGGACCAGAGGCAGAATTCCTGGACAATGGGAATGATCCGTGTAATTGTGGCAACCAATGCTTTCGGAATGGGAATTGATAAACCGGATGTACGTCTGGTTGTTCATATGGACTTGCCGTCCTCTATAGAAGAGTATTTTCAGGAGGCTGGCCGTGCCGGTCGTGATGGATTGCGTTCCTATGCCGTTCTTTTGTTTGCTCCCGGTGACAAGAGAGTTATGCACAAGCGTATTTCCGATAATTTTCCTGATCGGAATTTTATTTGCAGAGTATATGACTGTCTGGGATATTATTATCAGATGGCTGTAGGAGATGGTGAAGGATGCAGAAAGAATTTTTCCCTTGCAGATTTCTGCAGCTGCTACTCATTGCCTGTAATTCCTACAGACAGCGCATTACGCATTCTGACCAGGATGGGGGTAATTGAGTATCTGGACCAGATGGAATATGGCGCCAGAGTCAAAATCAATGTGAACCGTGACTCTTTGTTTGAAATGAGTTTTTCCAATATTCAGGAATCTATTCTGCAGACTCTTATGCGGATGCATGGAGGCCTTTTCTCTGAATATGTGGTTATTGACGAACTGTTGGTTGAGAAAAAACTGTGCTGTAGCCATGAACAGTTCTACAGTAACATGATCCAATTGTCAAGACAGCATGTTATTGAATATATCCCTGCACAGAATACTCAGGTAATAGTATGGACACAATCCAGACTTGATTCTGGTTTGTTGTATTTCAGTGACGATGTTTATTTGAACCGCAGAAAAGATCTTACCGAACGCATTGATGCCATGCTCACTTATGCTACCCGTGTTAATGCATGCCGTAGCCAGATGCTTCTGGAATATTTTGGAGAGAAGAACTCCGAACCTTGCGGGCATTGCGATTTGTGTCTTGAAAGAAACAGTTCAGGCCTTTCCAATGTACGTTTCCATACCGTGGAAAACGGCATATTGCAGGCTTTGGAAGACAATGCCCGTACTGAAAAGGAACTTTTTCTGCTACCTTACGATGAACAGGAGATTGAAACGGTATTGAAATATCTTGTTTCTGAAGAACTTGTCACTTATACCCGGGACGGTTTTGCCATCAAGCGTAAGAGTGGAGACCTGGCATCCAGAGATTGACTCCAAAGTAAGTCATCAATACAAATGCCAATGCACATACCATGAATATTGCATATACTTTTTTGTCGGCAAAACACTTTTCAAAGTGAAATGGAACAGAGTAGGCTATCAGCGTGACCAGAGCCCATGTTTCTTTGGGATCCCAGTTCCAGTAATTCCCCCAGGAAATGTTTGCCCACCAAGAACCTGTTATTATGCCGAATGCAAGCAGATATACTCCTGCATGGTGTAAAATGCGTTCCAGCTGTTCCAGATATTCCGGTTTGTTCTTTCTTGCCAGCCATATTATGGATGATACGAAACATATTGTGAAGATAGAATAGGATAGCATGACAAATGTAACATGAATGCGCAGCCATACCGTATTCAATATTGGAATCTGACTTTTCTCTTTGAAATCCGGCAGTAGGATGGCAAATAGAAGAACAACGCCCAATGCTATGTAGTTAAGCATCTTTTTTGCATTGAACGGCGGATGGAAATTCTTTATTCTGACTCTTATCCGGCTTTTTCTGTCAATAAGAAGTATCAGCACTCCCGCAATGAACAGACCGAATCCGGCGAATACTATGTTTGTACCTATAGGGTCATGGTTAACATTCAAAATTACAGACTTTCCGTCAGTGTCGAAGGTATTCAGAGAGAACCGGTATCCTTTTATGCGTGCAATGCTGTTCAAAGCAATTCTTTTGTGCCATGTGGCGGAGCCGTCCGCAACCGATATGTCTGCAAAATACTTGTCAGGACAGATTGAATCTGCCACAACAATCATATCCATATAATACATTTCTCCTGTATTGCTGTCTGCAAAGAAGTTGGAGTTGCTGTCTGCAAACAGTACCATGTTCCCCTGTTCTGAAGCAAATGCGGTGAATATGGCGCCTATTACTATGGCAATCAGGGAAATGTGGAGTATGGAATGTCCTGTTGAACGCTTTTTCATCTTATCTCAGTCTTTCTTTTCTTTCAGATATTCCAATAATGTCTTTGAAATGCTGCTGCAAATAAGTTCCTGTCCCGCTTTATTGGGATGAATGCCGTCACTGAACATTTCAGGATTATCTGTGAATTCCTGGTCAAGGTTAATGATACTTATTGAATTGTTACGTGCATACTCCCTGATGATTGGCCTGATATCGCATTCCAGCACACTGTCATTTATTGCCCAACCCTGGCTGAATGCGTGTGGAGGCGTCATCAGTACTATCTTGGGTTTGCTTTCCAAGGAACTGAATGCCTTTACCATATTGTCAAGATCCTGTGTAAATTCTGCTTTGAATATTCTGTTCTGTGGTTTGCTGTCATTTGTTCCCAGCATAATTGTCACAAGATCCGGAGCCGATGCCAATGCATCCTGATAAGCCTGCTCCTTAATATATGGCATATCGCAGCTGTGCCCTAATGTGGCTCCGCACACACCGAATCCCTGTACTGTGATGTTTGTTCTGCCCGATTGTCTGTACGCACTGTCCAGCAGTGCCGGATACGATTCTTTCTGTGGATTGTCCAGAGTCCAACCGAATGTTATACTGTCTCCAATGCAACTGATTTTATATGATTTGTCTTTGTTGCAGGCTGTCAGTGCAAGTATGCTTATTGCACATACTGTGATAATCTGGTTATATCTTTTCATTCTGTTGCTTTTTTTGTTGTGTGCAAAGTAAACAAAAAAAATCCACCCGACAACTATCGGGTGGATTCTATCTGATGGAATATGGTTACTTATTCTGCTGAATAATCCATTTTGGAAGCGCGTACATAAGATGCATAGCGTTTCTTTGCCATTTCCTGAGCTGCATCGAACAACTGCTGGGCTTCTGCAGGATACTGCTTCATTACTGATGCGTAACGTACTTCGCCCTTGAGGAACTCCTGGAACTTATCCCACTGCGGTTCTTTAGAGTCAAGAGAGAACGGATTCTGGTTCTGTGCCTCCAATGCAGGATTGAATCTCCACAGGTGCCAGTAACCGCACTCAACAGCCTTGGCCTCTTCTGCCTGGGCTTTGCCCATACCTGCCTTAAGACCGTGGTTGATACATGGAGCGTATGCAATTACCAATGACGGTCCAGGATATGCCTCAGCCTCGCGGATAGCCTTCAGACACTGTGCCTGGTCAGCACCCATAGCAATCTGGGCTACATATACATAACCGTATGTTGTGGCAATCATACCAAGGTCTTTCTTGCGTACGCGTTTGCCGCTTGCAGCAAACTTGGCAATGGCACCAAGCGGGGTAGCCTTTGATGACTGGCCGCCTGTATTTGAATAAACCTCTGTATCAAGTACAAGAATGTTGACATCCTCGCCACTTGCAATTACGTGGTCAAGTCCGCCGTAACCTATATCGTAAGAAGCACCGTCACCACCTATAATCCACTGGCTGCGCTTGATAAGGTAAGCCTGGCATGCAAGAATCTGTTTGCAGATGTCGCATCCGCAAGCCTGGCACTTCTCAATAATCTGCGGTGCAAGAGCCTTTGTGGCAGCGGCATCGTTCTTCTTCTCAATCCATTCTGTAAAGAGAGCCTTGAGTTCTGCACTGCACTTTTCGCATTCCTGAGCCTGGTTCATGAGTTTCTCAAGACGGGCCTGCATTTTCTTGTTTGCAAGCTGCATACCAAGACCGTATTCGCAGAAGTCCTCAAACAGAGAGTTGGCCCATGCAGGTCCCTGACCCTTTTCGTTTGTTGTATAAGGAGTTGACGGAATTGAACCTGAATATATTGAAGAACAGCCTGTAGCGTTGGATACAATCTGACGGTCACCGAACAACTGTGATATCAGTTTGACGTACGGAGTCTCGCCGCAACCTGAGCATGCACCGCTGAATTCGAACAGCGGGGTAGCGAACTGTGAGTTCTTCGGATTAGCCTGGATGTCAACAAGATCCTGTTTTGAAGATACTTTCTTGACTCCATACTCCCAGTTGGCAGCTTCTTTCTGAGACTCTGCAGCCTCAGGATCAAATGCAACCATCTTAAGAGCCTGTTTGCCCTTTTCAGGATTGTTCCCAAGACAAACGTCAACGCAGTTACCGCAACCAAGACAATCCATAACACCGACCTGCATACGGAACTTCATTCCCTTCATCGAAGCCGGAGCCTTGAGCTCAATCATATCGCCGTTCATGCCCTTTGCTTCTTCATCGGTCATAACTATAGGACGAATACAAGCGTGAGGACAAACAAATGCACACTTGTTGCACTGTACGCAGTCTGCTGCATTCCATACCGGAACGAATGCGCTTACACCGCGTTTCTCATAAGCGGCTGTACCCTGTGGCCATGTACCGTCAATGCTGTCTTTGAATGCAGATACAGGCAGAAGGTCACCGTTCTGTGCGTTGATAGGACGAACAACCTTGTTGATGAATTCAGGATCGTTGTTGGCAGCAGCCTTTTCTTCTGCAAGGTTTGCCCATGCAGGGTCAACTGCAAGCTGTTTGTACTCATTTCCACGGTCAACTGCAGCGTAGTTCTTGTTCACTACATCTTCTCCCTTCTTGCCGTATGACTTGACAATGAATTTCTTCATCTGCTCAATTGCAAGGTCAACAGGAATAACTTCTGTAATGCGGAAGAATGCTGACTGGAGAATTGTGTTGGTACGGTTACCAAGACCTATTTCCTGAGCAATCTTTGTTGCGTTGATATAGTAAACGGTAATGTTGTTCTTTGCAAAGTAAGCCTTGACATTTGCAGGCAGGTTCTTGGCAAGTTCCTCACCTTCCCATATAGTGTTCAGAAGGAATGTACCATTCTTCTGCAGACCACGTGTAACATCGTACATGTGCAGGTAAGCCTGAACGTGGCATGCTACAAAGTTAGGTGTATTTACCAGATATGTTGAACGGATAGGTGTGTCACCGAAACGCAGGTGGGAACATGTGAATCCGCCGGATTTCTTTGAGTCATAAGAGAAATATGCCTGGCAATGCTTGTTTGTATTGTCACCGATAATCTTTACTGAGTTCTTGTTGGCACCTACTGTACCGTCAGCACCCAGACCGTAGAACTTGGCTTCGAACATACCTTTGCCGCCAAGAGCAATCTCTTCTTTCTGTGGCAGTGAAGTGAATGTGACATCGTCGTTGATACCAAGTGTGAACTGATTCTTTGGCTGTGGCAATGAGAGGTTCTCATAAACAGCAAGAATCTGTGCCGGAGTTGTGTCATGTGAACCCAGACCGTAACGTCCGCCAACAATTACTGGCTTGTTCTGTGCAGGAATGTCCTTGCACTGGGCGAAAGCTTCCACAACGTCAAGATAAAGCGGTTCTCCAAGAGCACCCGGCTCTTTTGTACGGTCAAGTACGGCAATGCGTTTTACTGTTTCAGGAAGAACTTCGCCAAGATACTTGACAGAGAACGGACGATACAGATGAACTGATACAAGACCAACTTTCTCTCCCTTGGCCATAAGGTAATCGATAACCTCGCGGGCAGCTTCTGTTACTGAACCCATAGCAATGATAACGCGGTCGGCATCGGCTGCGCCATAATATGAGAACGGTTTGTATTCGCGGCCTGTAATCTTGCTGATTTCTTTCATGTAACCGGCAACAATGTCAGGTACTGCATCGTAATACTTGTTGCATACCTCGCGGTGTGTGAAGAATGTGTCAGGGTTCTCTGCCATACCGCGTGCAACCGGTTTGTTCGGATTGAGGGCGCGGTTACGGAACTCTGCAAGTGCTTCCTGATCAATCAGAGGTGCAAGGTCATCGTTATCAAGAGCCTCAATTTTCTGAATCTCGTGGCTTGTACGGAAACCGTCAAAGAAGTTTACGAACGGAACGCGTGATTTGATTGCAGAAAGGTGTGCAACACCTGCCAGGTCCATAACTTCCTGTACTGAACCTTCTGCCAGCATGGCAAAACCTGTCTGACGGCAGGACATTACGTCCTGGTGGTCACCGAAAATACAAAGTGAGTGCGATGCCAATGTACGTGCTGATACGTGGAATACGCATGGAAGCAACTCACCGGCAATCTTATACATATTCGGGATCATGAGCAGCAGACCCTGTGATGCTGTAAATGTTGTTGTAAGTGCACCTGCCTGAAGTGATCCGTGTACTGCACCTGCAGCACCTCCTTCAGACTGCATCTCCTGAACCATTACGGTCTCACCGAAGATGTTCTTTCTGCCCTGGGCAGCCCACTCGTCTACGTACTCCGCCATGGTTGACGAAGGTGTGATAGGATAAATGGCAGCAACTTCAGAGAACATGTATGCTACATGCGCTGCTGCCTGGTTACCATCACAAGTAAGAAATTTCTTTGCCATAGTAATGTATAATTGGTTTATCTATAATTCTTTACAACAAGAACTGCAAGTACTTGCCGAAAATGAAAATACCTTTGCAGTCGCTTGAACTGCAAAGGTACAAAAAATATAAAGATACTGAATGTTAATCTTTACAAAAGTAGAAGATTACTTACTTGAACAAACTGAAAATGTTTGTAAGTGAATTCGAAATCTTTGATACCTCGGTAGCTGCCGATTCAACATTTTTTGCTGTATTGCTGTTTTGGGCAGATTGTGCAGCAGTGTTGATGATGGTGCCAAGATTTACTCCGGACAATGAACTTACAATGCCGTTTTTCACTTTGTCTGCAGTACTTTCCTGAACAAGATTCGATGAACCTACAATCATACCTTTGATAAGATCTCCGTAGAACTGTGAGCCCTTTTCGGTTTCTTTCAGTGTGTTGTAGTTTGAAGCCAATGTGGCTATGTTAAGAATGTTGTTAAGGTTGGTGGCATCGAATTTTCCGTCCGTCTTATACTGTGAATATATGTTCTTGAGAGAAGAACCTACACTCTGGCCGGCAGAATATACGCTGGAACCTGATGCTGTAGAGGAACCTGCCAGACCTGCTGTGCTGCCGCACGATGTTGCGAACAGTACGCATACCAGCAGAAGTGCAAAACTATATACCTTTTTCATATTTGTTCGTAATTACAGTTATTTTTTACTCTTTTTTGATTTTGAAGATTCTTCCTCGAGGAAGAGTTTGGGAGCCATTGTGTAAAGAGCACGTCTCCATGTAAGGAATTCATGTGCTGTCCCTTCTGATACGTGACCCAGAACGTTGTAACCGGCCTCTTCAAGAGCTTTGGCTGCATTCATAATCTGGGTAGGGCTTTCTTTGCTACCGCAACTCATGAATACGAATTTTGGAGCTTCTGGCAAATTCTTGAGTTCTTCAACACTGTACTGGCCACCTGAAAGAAGACCAAAGTGTGAGAACATTTCCGGACGGGCAAGTGTGATGGTGTGAGTCTCCATACCACCCATTGAAAGACCTGCCATAGCACGGTGCTCTTTGTCTGCAATAGTATTGAAATGAGCGTCAACGTAAGGAACAAGTTCGTCGCAGAGAACAGTCTCAAAACCGTTGTTCATCATCATGCCCATGCCACCTGCAGGACGTGCCGGACGCTGCTGTCCCTGTGCGGGTGCTGCAGCCGGACGCTGTGCAGGAGCAGCCATGCGCTGTCCCGGACGGAAACCTTCGTTTGTCATACCGTATGTCATGACAATTATGAACGGTTTGATTTTGCCTTCTGCAATAAGGTTATCCATAATAAGGTTTGCGTGTCCTTGTGTTGACCATGCTGTTTCATCTTCGCCCCAACCATGCTGAAGGTAGAGTACAGGATATTTTGTAGGCTTCTTTTCCTGACCGTACATAGGCGGAGTATATACAAATGCTCTGCGGCATGTCTGGGTGCTTTCTGACCAGAACAGAATCTGCTGGACATTTCCGTGGGGAACGTTCTTCAATGCGTAGAAATCGGCATCCTTTGCTGGAATTTCAATACCGCTTTCCCAACGTGTTGAACCGTAATAGTTGTTTGTACCCGGATCGTTGAAAGTTCCTCCGTCAATGGAAATGTGGTAGTAGTGGAAACCCTCGTCAAGAGGTGCGGATGTGGTTCCCATCCAGAAACCGTCTTCACCTTTCTGAAGATCTGTGCCTCCGTGAGTACCACCAAGACCCAATCCTACAGAAACGGACTGTGCGTTTGGAGCCTGTATGCGGAAACGCGCATAACCTTCTGAGTTAACCATAGGATACTGCTGGCCCGGCTGGTTCATTTCGCTGGGCTTGAAATCCTCTTTTGGAGCGGCATAAGCAACTGCAGATGCGCCCATTGCTGCAATGGCGAGCAAATAATTCAATCTTTTCATTTTTGTTGTTATTAGTTGTTTGTCGGATCAATCAATGCCATACAAAGTGCAATGATAGCGAATTTATTTCAAAAATGCTACTTTGCGGCATTGTTTTTTTCAACTGAAAACAACAGTCTTGTTTTTATATACCAGTACCTTGTGCTCAATATGTTTCTGTACTGCATGGGAAAGCACAATCTTTTCAAGATCTTTTCCTTTGTTCTGCAAGTCGCTTGGCATATCCTTGTGTGAAATGTGTACAACATCCTGGCATATGATAGGCCCGGCATCAAGTTCTGCTGTTACATAGTGGCTTGTTGCACCTATTATTTTTACCCCGCGGTCAAATGCAGCATGATAGGGCTTGGCTCCCACAAAAGCCGGAAGGAACGAGTGATGTATGTTTATTATGTTGTTGGGATAACGCGCAATCATATCGTCTCCGATTATCTGCATGTAGCGTGCCAGTACAATGAAATCTATCTGCTGTTCCTCCAACAGTTTGAGCATTGCGGCCTGTTGCTCAGCTTTGTTTTCTTTTGTTATGGGGAACTGGTAGTAAGGTATGTTGAACATGTTTGCAACCCTTTCCATATCGGGATGGTTGCTGACAATGAGCGGTATATTGACATTCCATTCACCTGCACTGTAACGGCCAAGCAGGTCGAACAGACAATGGGACATTTTTGAAACGAATATGGCCATGCGCGGACGTTCGTTGCTGAAATAAATCTTGAAACTCATGTTGTAGCGTTGGGCATACATAGTTCCGAAAAAATCTGTTATCTTCTTGTCGGGAATAAGAAAATTGTCTGTTTCCCATTCAAGACGCATGAAAAATATATTCTCAACATGATCCACAAATTGTGCCAGGTGTACAATGTTTCCGCGATTTTCGGTAATGAAATTTGTGATGTCTGCAATAATTCCGGGTTTGTCCGGGCAATGAAGTAAAAGTGTAGCTGTCATATCTGTTAGTACTGTTTGTTACCAGGAGTAATTGAAATTGAAACTGAAATTCTCGTTCAGCTGGTGAAATCCCAGATATTCGTTTTTCTGCACTTTGTCATCAAAACGCCAGTGAACAAATAATTGCAGGGAGAAAAATCTGTTGATAGCATAGTTGAATGTATTCTCGCACGATGCTTCCACATTTTTATAGCTTGTAAAGAACTGTGTCTTGTTGCGCCATGTAAAGTTTTTGAACAGTGTCCATGTAATGTTGGTTTCCAATCTGGAACCGATGTCAAATAAAAAATTCTTGCCGGCTTCAATACCGTATTTGGGTGCAAGTTCGTCAACACTGACATATCTGCAGTTGTATGCAAGCGGTGATATCTGTGCTGAAAGGTCTATTCCTTTTTTCTTGAAGGTCGGTTTGAAATCCAAACCTATTGAAACCGATGCATATGCCGGTGCAAAGAACCTTGATTTCATCAATCCGTTCCCGTCATGAACTGGCAGGAATTGCGTGTATCCCTGAATCTGCGATGAATAGTACCAGGATTTTGTTGCCTTGTAACCGAACTTGGATGTTATTCGGAACAGGTCCGAATTGGAACGGAATTTGGCTTGTCCGTCAACCTCGCTGGCATAGTATCCCAGTTTTGCCTCAAGCTTGTTGTCCCATGTAACATCTTTCTTGGCAAAATTCGCTTCCAGTCTCAGCTCGGTTGCCAGCTGGTTGTTGGATTCACCGCCTTTGTACCAGTTGTCAGAATATGCATTTTGGGAAAATTTGACGGCAAGATAGCCGAACCATTTCCAATATCTGGGTTTAGCTTTGACCAAGTCTACATTTCCGTCAATTTTCATGCCGTTTCCATCGACCATTCCATCAAAATTGATACCTCTGTTGTCTGATCTGTCGGCGTGGGATGCAACCGTTTCCTGCATAACCTCCCAATCATTGTATTGGACCATTCCCGGCTCTTTCAGATATATTTCCGTAAGAGCTCTGTTTACGGCTGAGTATCTTTCCAGTTCCTGTTCGAATCCGGTACGGTCCACTCTCAGAAGAGTGTCATTGCCGTTATGCAGTTCCGAACTGAAAAAACTGCCGCTTATGGCATCCTGATATATGGTAAGCGGTAAAAAAAGTCTGAAATAATACGGATTGTCGGCAATTATTGTGGAATCACCTTCCACGTCTATGTAGCTTGAATCTCCCGGCGCGAGTCCGAGCGAGTCTTCCAATTGCTCGTAGAATGTGTATGATGTTGCCCAACCTTTTGTATATAAGGCTGTTGCAATCAATATCAATTGTAAAACAACTATAAATTTCCTAAACATTTATTGTTGGACTGATTTTCATGTGCAAAGTTAAAAAAAAAGTGAACTGGAACGCACATTTTTTATTACCTTTGCAGTCCGTAATAAATTACGTATATGGAAACCAAGTACATTTTTGTAACAGGCGGTGTTGCATCGTCTTTAGGAAAAGGAATCATTTCTTCCTCTATTGCCAAACTTCTTCAGGCACGTGGCTACAATGTTACCATTCAGAAGTTTGACCCGTACATCAATATTAACGCGGGCTTGTTGAATGCCAACGAACACGGCGAATGCTATGTGACTGTTGATGGACACGAGGCGGATCTTGACCTTGGACATTACGAACGTTTTCTTGGTGTTGAAATGACCAAGCAGAACAATATCACAACAGGCCGCATCTACCAAAGTGTAATCAATAAGGAACGCAGAGAGGAATACCGTGGTAAAACGGTTCAGGTGGTTCCCCATATCACCAACGAAATCAAAATGAACATGACCGCTCTTGGCAATAAGTTCCATTATGACTTTGTTGTTACGGAAATTGGCGGTACAGTAGGCGATATTGAGTCTCTGCCTTACATTGAATGTGTCCGTCAGCTCAAATGGGAACTTGGCAAAAATGCTTTGAGCGTTCATCTTACCTACGTTCCGTATCTTGCCGCAGCAGGTGAAATGAAGACCAAACCTACACAGCATTCTGTACAGAAGCTGCAGTCATTGGGTGTGCAGCCTGATATTCTTGTACTCCGCGCCGAGCACGAGGTTGAAGAGGATATGCGCCGCAAGGTAGCTCTTTTCTGTAATGTCGATGCCGATGCGGTTGTACAGTCCATTGATGTTCCTACCATTTATCAGGTTCCTATCAATCTGCTTAACCAGCATATGGACGAGATTATCCTGCGGAAAATGGGATTGCCTATAGGTGAAAAACCTACTCTTGGCCCGTGGAACAGTTTCCTCAAGCGCCGTCAGGAAGCAAAGAGGGTGGTCCGCATAGGTCTGGTTGGAAAATACGAGCTGCAGGATGCCTACAAGTCAATAATGGAATCACTTTCACAGGCCGCAACATACAACGACAGCAAACTCAAACTTGAATTTGTCTACAGCGAGGAACTGACAAGTGACAATGTTGCACGGACGTTGGAGTCATACCAGGGTATTGTCCTTGGCCCAGGTTTCGGACAGCACGGTGTTGACGGTATTTATGTGGCTGCACAATATGCCAGAGAACATAACATTCCTACGTTCGGTATCCAGCTTGGAATGCAGTGTATGTCCATAGAGTTTGCCCGCAACGTTCTTGGTTATTCCGATGCCAATGTCAAGGAACATGATCCTGATACAAAACACAATGTTATCGACATTATGGAAGAGAACAAGGTCATGACCAATATTGACGGTACAATGCGTTTGGGTTCTTTTGAATGTGTCCTGAAAAAAGGTAGCAAGACTGAGAAAATCTTTGGTAAGGAAGTTATCAGCGGACGCCACCGTCACCGCTATGAATTGAACAACGCGTTCATAGAGGATTTTGAAAAAGCCGGAATGAAGTGTGTGGGTGTCAATCCGGAAACCCGTCTGATAGAGGTTGTTGAGATTCCTGAATTACGCTGGTATATCGGTGTCCAGTTCCATCCCGAATATGAGAGTACGGTTCTGAATCCGCATCCGTTGTTCCTTTCATTCATCAAAGAGTCTCTTGAGTCCAAATAATCTTATCAGTAACCGAAATATACTTTGCAGATAGTGGATAAACGTAATTATGTAAGTTTGCTTTTGATAGCCGTACTTGTTTTTGCGGCTTCTTTCCTGATGTCAAAAGATAGAAAATCAAATGGCGCCAAGCGTCAGGAATATCAGGAAAAAGTAGATTCAGCCCGTGCTTCCAAGGTATTCGATGCATCAAAGCCAGATCAGACCATAGTTGATTATTCTCAGGGATTAGGGCTTTCCCAGCAACAGGAAAATGTAGTTCTTGAGAACAGCAAGGTCCGGATTGTACTTTCTTCGAAAGGCGGTGTTCCGCAGTCTGCAGAGCTTTTTGATTATAAGGACCAGCAGGGAAACAATGTTGTTCTGTTCAGTAGCGATGAAATAAGTCTGAATGTAAGAATTGACGGCAAGAACCGGAATATTTCTGCAAAGGAACTGTTTTTCCAACCGATATCGGCATCGGAAGAACAGGCAGTAATGCGTCTTACTACAGATTTTGGAGGTTTTATTGATTTCATATACACTCTCCAACCGGAAAGCTATGTTCTGAATTTCGATATCAAGGCTCAGGGTATGCAGGATTTCTTCTATTCGGATCTTGACCATATCAGCATTGACTGGATCCAGAATCTGCGCCAACAGGAAAAGGGATTCGAATTTGAACAGCGCTATTCAACACTTACATACAAAAGGAATGACCAGGCCAAGTCAAAATATGTAAATGTTACCAAGGAAACAAAAACCGAACGGCCGGATGAACCTTTGGATTGGGTGGCTTTCAAGAATCAGTTCTTTTCAACAATACTGATTTCAAAAGATGCTTTTGCTGCAAACAGCCAACTCTCTTCCATGCCTTATAAGAAAGGTGTTGGCTATATGAAGAAGATGATGGCTAAAGTGCAGGTTCCGTTTGATCCGTCCGGTTCAGATGCATCTGAACTGTGTTTCTATTTCGGACCTAACGATTATAAGATTCTGCGTACATCCAATGCTCTTATTTCCGATGAACATAAAATGCGCATTCATCGTGTAGTGGATTTGGGATGGCCTGTTGTAAGGGAAGTCAACCGTTTTATCATTATTCCTTTGTTCAATCTTTTGTCCGGATGGAATATGAATATGGGTCTTGTGATTCTTCTGCTGACCATAATCATTAAGGTAATCGTTTATCCGTTTACATACAAATCTTATATGTCGTCTGCCAAAATGCGTGCGCTCAAGCCGTATGTTGACGAGATCAATAAAAAATATCCCAAGCAGGAAGATGCAATGCGCAAGCAGCAGGAGACAATGAGCCTGTATAGCAAATATGGTGTCAGCCCGATGGGAGGCTGTCTTCCTTCACTTATCCAGATGCCTTTCTGGATGGCATTGTTCTTCTTTGTGCCGAATGCCATTGAACTGCGTCAGCAGAGTTTCTTGTGGGCTACCGATCTTACCGGTTTTGATGACATCATACATTGGAATGCAAACATACCGCTGGTAGGTAGTCATTTGAGTATATTCTGTATATTGTTCTGTGCCAGCAATGTCATAAATACCGTGTTCTCAATGCGTCAGCAGAGCCAGGCTCCAGGACAGGAACAGAGCATGCAGATGATGAAATGGATGATGTACCTTATGCCGGTAATATTCTTCTTTACATTCAATAACTACTCATCAGGTCTGAACTACTATTACTTCATATCCGCTCTGACAAGTATATTGATAATGATTTATCTGCGTAGGACTACAGACGAAAAGAAACTTCTTGCGCAGCTTGAAGCCAACTATAAGGCCAAGCAGAACGATCCTAACCAGAAACCTAAGGTTAACAGTATGATGGCCCGTCTTGAGGCTTTGCGTGCTGAACAGGAGCGTCTGGAAAAAATGAAAAAGTAGTCTGCAGTATTTTTGTGAATCCTTATATTGTAAAATATACTCCATACAGACCGTTTGAGGAATCGGGCCTGGTACGGATGACACGTAACGGCAGTATGATGTCCAATGATGGGCTCTATAAGTTTGTAATTGACTCAAATCTGCAGGAAGCGGACTTCTGGATAGTTCATGGAAAAGGCTTGCGTAATGCGGAGACCTGCAATGTCCCCCCTGAAAATATAATATCATTGAGTACCGAGCCGCATACAATTCTGCACTATCCTGCTTCTTTCCTCAATCAGTTCGGTATGGTTGCAACCTGCCAGGAATGCGTAAAACATAAGAATAGGGTATTGTGCCCGCCTTTCTTACCATGGTTTGTGGGGAGAACGTTTTCTGAGGCCGAGCAGAAATACGTTTACTCTTTTGATATGGATAGTATTGCCAACATGCAGACTCCGCCAAAGGATAAACTCATTTCAGTAATTTCTTCCAATAAGGCTTTTTCCCGCGGACATATCCAAAGAATACGTTTTGTTGAAAAACTGAAAGAACATTTTGGAGACAGAATCGATGTTTTCGGTAATGGTTTCAAGACTATTCCTGACAAGTGGGATGCCCTGGCTCCATACAAATATCATATAGTAATAGAAAATTCTTCTTTGAAATATTACTGGACAGAGAAACTGAGTGACTGTTTCATTGCACAGACTTATCCTTTCTATTACGGTTGTACCAATGTGTCTGACTATTTCCCAGAGAACTCATGTACACCTATAGATATCAGAAAACCTGATCAGGTAATTGATATTATTGAGAAATGTATAGCTCAGGACACATACGGACAGAGCACCGATGTGCTGGCTGAATGCAAGGAATATTGTACAGGCAAGTACAATCAGTTTGAGCGTATGGCAGATTTGTGCCGTATGCTTGATCCCAAAGCTCCAAAGCAGCCGGTGACCATAAAACCATGTGTATCAGGGGCAAATCTTAAGAATTTCCTGAATTATACCTTTGCCCGTCCTTTCTACCAGATTCTTTATAATCTGCACATTCTGTAATCAGCATTACAGTGTTTTGTGCAACCACTCTATGAATTTCTTTGGACTTGGCCTGTAACCCGAATACGGTTCACTGACAATCTCTCCTTCTGAATCAAGAATAATATAGTAGGGTTGGGCGTTGGAACTGAATCTTGTGCTTTCAAACTGACTCCACAAATCTCCCCATGTCCTGATTTTGCTGTAATCAAGGTTGAAAGTCTTTATCAGTCTGTCTGTCTCCGGTTGGAACAGACCATTGCTTGTTTTGTCATCAACATGAAAGACTGTGAGTACAAAATTGTCTTCAATTTCTTTCATGACCTTATTGTTTGTCCATAGTGTAGCTTCCATTTTACGGCAATTTCCGCAACCATATCCTGTAAAGTATATCAGAACTTTTTTATTATCTTTTTCAGCAGCATCCAGCGCATCAAAATAATGCGTGAAATCAGGTTGTAATACTGTTTCTGCATCGGCTGCCGGCAGAAAACCGCTTATCATCTTCAGAGGCGCCCCAAAATAGCCGGGAATCATGGCTGCGCCCAGTGAGAAACTGAATATGGCTCCAATTACGGACCAGTGACCGGTTTTCCTTTTTGTAAATACACCGGAAAGATACAGTCCCATCAGCACTGCCAGCAATATCCAGATGGAAATGTATAACTTGCGGGGCAATATGCCCCATCCGTATGACATGTCCGCTACCGACAGGAATTTAAGTGCAAAGGCCAGTTCGATAAAACCTATACATACTTTTATCTTTTCCATCCATATCCCGGATTTGGGCCTTTTTTCAAGCCATTCGGGAAAGAGTGCGGCCAGAGTGAACGGTGCGGCCATTCCGATGGAAAACCCCAGCATTCCTATACAGGCATTCCATAATCCGCCGCGTGAACTTTCTACCAGCAGTCCGCCTACAATAGGACTTGTGCAGGAAAACGATACAATGACAATGGTAAGAGCCATAAAGAAGATGCTCCATATTGCTCTTCCATGTGCAAGAGCATCTGTGCTGTCCCCCCAACTGCTGGGCAGTCTGAATTCAAACAATCCGAACATTGACAGGGCAAACATGATGAATACTGCAAAGAAAACAAGGTTGAATACTGCTCCCGTTGACATAGCATTAAGTGTGGAAGGACCGAATGCTATGGTAAGTACCAGTCCTGCCGCAACATATATTACTATTATCGATGCTCCGAACAGAAGAGACAGCAATGCCGGATCATATTGTCCGTTCTTTTTGGAGAACAGAGATATTACTGTAGGAATAAGCGGCCAGATACAGGGAGTAAGGACTGCCAAAAGTCCGGCTCCAATACTTATGAGTAGCAGAATGAGCCTGTTTTGGGAGTTCTGTGTTGTCTGTTCCTGCCGAATATTCCCAATATCTTTATCAGAATAACTGAAATGTACTTTTTCCGGGAGCAGACAGATATTCCCACTGCAGATGGAATATGTGTACTCTCCGCTAATATACCAGTTGTCAGGGTTGTCTATTGAAAATCCGATGGTTTTGTTTGAACTTTCCAGATACGTTAATCCGCAGACTGAATCAATCTTGAAAGGAGAGTGACTGCTCTCTTTGTTCAAATGCCATCCTCTTTTCAGAAATTGTGCAGAGAAAATGATATTCAGCTCGCTGTTTTGGGATTGGGAATTGCTTTTTATAACTGCATTGTGGACTACAGAAACAATTTCGTTTGTTGTATATGCAGCAGCCTGTACGTGAAACAGTACAATCAGGCATATGGCAAAAACTGATGTTCTGAGACCCTTTTCCATTCATTCCCTCTCCTTGAACAGATTATTGAAACAGGATGGAACCGGTACCGTGAAAGACATTGCCTTTCCGGTAATGGGGTGGGAGAATGAGAATTTGTAGTTGTGGAGCATAAGGCGCCCGGCAGGGTCAGTTTCCGCTCCGTATTTTTTGTCGCCGGCTATGGGATATCCGTTTTCAGCCAGTTGGACGCGTATCTGATTCTTTTTTCCTGTCAGAATGTCAACATCGAGCAGAGCAAACCTTCCTGCGGTTTTGACAGTGCGGTATCTTGTAACGGCAAGATGAGCGGAATCATCGTTTTCATCGTCTGTTGAGTACATGTGAAAGCGGTTGTCCTCCTTAAGCATGGAACGCAACTCATCTTTGGGCTTTTCCGGAATAACTTCTGTTACGCAGTAGTATTTACGCTCCTTTACATATTCATTCCAATGTTCACGCATCTGACGTGCAATACCTTCCACTTTGGCAAAAAGCAGGATGCCGCTGGTATACTGGTCCAGTCTGTGGCATACAAATACACCCGTGTCAGGTTCTTTACGCTGGACATAGTCCTTTACAAATTTCCAGGCATTGCGTTTCTGGCTTGCTGCTGACGGATTCGGTACGGAAAGAAGGCCTGATGCCTTTTCTACAACAATAATCCAGCCGTCTTCATACAAGATTTTGAGATCCGGATTTTTGAACTGGAAATATGAACGTGTGAAATTGATTTCTACAATATCTCCTTTGAGAAGAGGTGTGTTGTAACGTGTCTCAGCTTTGCCTCTTAAAGAAATGTGACGGTGTGTGAGCAGTTTTTTCACATCACTGCGACTATGGTCTTTCAGTGTTTCAAAAAGAAACGCCAGCAATTCGGTGTTTTCTTCAACTCTATACTGTCTGATTTTGTCTGCTGTTGAATGTCTGTGGTCTGTTTTCATTGCAATGGAATTTTATTTACTGCGTCAATAAATGCCAGAACCGATGCCGCCACAATGTCTGTATTGCCGGCAAATCCGTAGTAGAATTTATCGTTGAACTTTATCTGGATATTCACTTTACACATGTCATCGCTGCCTTTGTCAATAGCCTGTATCAGAAATTCGTGAATGACCATGGTATTACCGATACGCTTCTTGATGGCTTTGATGGCGGCATCGACAGGACCGTTCCCATAGGAGCGGCAGATTGTTGTATCGTTGCCTATTCTAAGTTTTACAAATGCTTTGCAACGGACTCCTACCCCTGCTGTCACTTTCATGAATTCAAGTCCCAGATATCCTTTGCTGTTCTGTTCCGGGCTGTATTTTGTAGCTGTTCCAGCTGGAAAACGCTGTGAGAGCATAAGCAGATCATTGTCGTCTATTACAGATTTGGTGTTGGCAATCTTCAGGAACTCGTTATAAATCAGTTCAAGACGATCATCCTCAATGATGGAGTCACAAAGCAGTTCCAAACGGTATTTAAGTGCTGAGCGCCCACTCAGTGCCGACAATACAATCTTACTTGACTCCGCACCGATATCATGCGGGTGCAGAAATTCATAGTTTGCAGGGTGTTTGAGCAGGCCGTCCTGATGTATTCCGGATGCATGGGCAAATACATTGTATCCTATAACCGGTTTGTCTGCCGGCAACTGCAGATTCATTATTCTGGCACTTGTGCGGCAGGTTTCATAAATCAGATTGGAATCTATGTTTGTGAAATATTCGTTAGACCAGCGCTTTGCTATTATTGTCTGCAATTGCTCCAACGGCGTATTGCCGGCACGTTCCCCTACACCGCAAAGGGTGACATCAACTTGACGTGCACCATTCAGAATGGCCTGAATGGCATTTGCTGTGGCAAGACCCATATCATTGTGACAGTGTGCGGATAAAATCGCCTTGTCAATGTTCGGTACGTTTTCAATCAGATATTTGAATTTTGCACCGTATTCATCGGGCAAACAGTAGCCTACGGTATCGGGAATTGTAACACTTGTGGCGCCGGCATCGATTACGGCAGTAACTACGCGTGCAAGGAAATCGTTGTCGGTGCGGCCTGCGTCCTCGCAATAGAAAGCTACATTATAGGGATATGTTTCTACCGCATAGCGGACAATATCAACCGCACGTTTCAGCAGTGCTTCCCTGTCTGTCTTGAATTTATAGTTGATATGGTAATCAGAAGTGCCTATTCCGGTCTGAATGCATCCGTTCTTTGCATATTCCAATGATTTGGCGGCAATGTCAATATCCTCCTTTACCGCTCTGGTCAGAACACATACCGCGGCATTTTCAACAGATTGGCAAACTGCTTGAACACTGTTGAATTCACTTGCACCCGATGACGGAAAACCTGCTTCAATGATATCAACACCAAGCTTGTCAAGCGCTTTGGCAATCTGCACTTTTTCCACGCTTTTCAAGCAGCAGCCCGGAGTCTGAACTCCGTCGCGCAGTGTGGTGTCCAATATCCTGATACGTTGTAGCATACGTTGCTTATGAATGCGGCTGCAAAGTTAAGAAAAAGTGCGGATATTTTCTGCAATACCCTTAATGAGAGCATCAACATCTTCATAGGAATTCCATGCAATGTGTGGTGAAAGGATAATATTCTCCTTTTTGCTCATTTTAAGGTAAGGATGATTTTCCCCTATCGGTTCCGTAGTGAAAACATCTGCAGCAGCCCCGGCAATGATACCGTTGTCTATGGCATCGGCCAGATCCTGTTCAACCACAATCCCGCCGCGTGCCACATTCACCAATATGGCATTGCGTTTCATTGACTGCAACTCTTTGTATCCTATTAGTGCGTTGGTGCGTCCGTTCAGCGGACAATGTATGGTGACAACATCTGACTGTGCCAGCAGCTCCTGTAACGGCAACATGCGGTATTTGTCATTGTGGGCCTTTCCTTGTGTTGAGTAGTATATGACATTCATCCCGAAAGCCGATGCCACCTGTGCCACCCGTTCACCGATAGTGCCCAATCCTATTATTCCCATAGTTTTTCCTGCCAGTCTGGTGAACTGTGTGGTAGGGCAGGTGAATATTCCGCTCTGTCCGTATTGTCCGGATTTGACATAACTGTCGTAGAATTGTGTGTGTCCTACCAATGACAGGATATGCATGAATGTTGTCTGTACCACAGATTCGGTAGAGTATGCGCACACATTCTTTACCGGTATCCCTTTTGAGAGAGCGTACTCAGTGTCAATGTTGTTGGTTCCGGTTGCGGCCACACATATCAGCTTGAGCTTTTTGGCAGCATCCATTTCCGGTTTGAAGATACGTACCTTGTTGGATATTATTATGTCTGCATCAGCAATGCGGCCTGCAGTCTGGTCAGGTGTTGTAGTCTTGTACTCTACAAACTCTCCCAATTTTCTTATGGGGTCCAAAGATGCGCTTCCTATTGTAATAGAATCCAGAAATACTATTTTATATGTGTCCATATCCCGATATGTATAGTTTTTGAAACAAAAGTAATAAAACTATGCATTATAATTAGTCGGATTATAAACATTTTTATTACCTTTGCACCCACAAAACCCGATTAGTGGTTGCAAGGATGGTTCAGTAGCTCAGCTGGATAGAGCAACAGCCTTCTAAGCTGTGGGTCTTGGGTTCGAATCCCAACTGAATCACCAGAAATTGAAAAAACTGCTCAGAACATAGTTCTGGGCAGTTTTTTATTAGAAGGAGGCACGTTGAAAATCCATTTTCATAAGTGCCCCCTTCTAATAAAAAATCGCAGCGTACGCTGCAGATTTTTCAATTCCTGAGTAAGATTGCCTCCCCGGCAGGGGTAAGGGATGGAGCGAACGTGAGTGAGCTCAATTCCAACTTCTAGGTTGGATGAAAACGCAGCATTTGCTGCAGTTTTGGCTCAGTGGAAATTTAGTAGGGGAATTAATTTCTCCGAAAATGATCCATTTGTATATTGCATATTACAACCAACCGCACCCCGCACTGCAAAGTGCATTCCGTACGAAAAACCGCCTCTTACCGTACCAAATGCACCACAAACCGCATTCGGTACGAAAAACCGCCTCCTACCGTACCAACCGCACTGCAAAGTGCATTCCGTACCAAAATCCGCCTCCTGCCGTACCAAATGCACCACAAACCGCATTCCGTACGAAACACTGCCCTCTGCCGTACCAAATGCACCACAAATATTAGTGTACAAGATAATTTTGTGTTACAAAATTTTTTAGTAAGAATTATTTGTATTCAAGATATTTATTATACCTTTGAAGTTAACAAGGTATCTATCATGAAAATTGTATCGCACAGAAAACTGAAAGAATTTTACGAATCGGCTGGAAATGAGATTGACTGTAAAAACATTTGAGATATGACAAAAATTACGAAAGAACAATATGAATATGCTCAGAGCCGTATAGAAGAGCTCTTGCCCGTTGTTGACGGCAATAATCAGAAGGACCGTAATGCCATTGAATTGTCAATGCTTTCAGATGTGGTAATTGAATATGAGAAAGAATATTTCCCAATTGAAAAACCTACAGTTCAAGAGCTTATAGCCAATGCACTGACAGAAAAAGCAATGACCCAAAAAGAGCTGTCTCAGCATATTGGAATAAGTCAATCCAGAATCAGCGACTACATATCAGGGCGTGCAGTCCCATCACTGAAAATTGCTGGTCAGTTGTGTCTTGTACTTGGAATACAGCCTGCAGCTATGCTTGGATTGTAAAAACTGTATTCTTTCAGAAAAAATACAACTCGAAGGCATCGATAGTATAAAGGTAAATTCGCACTTAGAGATTACAAAGTTATCAATTATTCAGCCTAATATCTGTTGAGCCAGACGGTCATATTGCCACTGCCGCGGTGTGCCCAGGCATAGTAGGGTATCAGTTTCAGAACGGCATTGCGTGCTACTGAAGGATTACCTGCATAATTGTCTTTGGCACAGCCTATGGTGATATAATTCATGCGGTAGTCCCTGCCTTCAACATTCATTGTGCCGGAAACAACTTCTACTTTAGACAGATTCGCAGGAATCTCTGCATTGAGAACGTTGAAAGTGTTGTCTGCCCATTCGGCGCAATAGACTATCGGCCCGCGCTCTACGGCTATCTTGCCGCGGTCTTCGCGTACCTGACGGTGGGCCTGGACTGTACGTACTTCCATATCGAAGTGGACATTGACCTTGTCACCCTTCTTCCATTTGCGCTCGATTGTGAAATATCCGTTGGTGATTTCGCTGTTAACCTTTTCACCATTGACAAGGATAGAATAACAAGGATTCTTGCCGTCGGCATATGTGTAAAGGTCGGTCGGAACAACCTGGTTGCGTGTCCAGCCCGGGATGCGTATTTTCAGTGCGAACTGGCTGGAAGCAGCCTTTTCAACGCTTATTTCTATATCTCCGTTCCACGGATAACTTGTTTCCTGTTTTATTTCAAGAGTTTTGCCGCCAACCTTGGTGCTCAGAGTGTTGGACATAAATAGATTTACAAAAACCTGATTGTTGCAGACTGCATATGCATAGCCCGGAACCGAGGGTATGAAGCGGCATATGTTGCTTGGGCAGCATGCGCATCCAAACCAAGCTTGACGTCTATGCTGACCGTGGGATTCCAGTGGGTTGGGGTAGAAGAATCCGCCTCCGTCCAGACTTACACCACTGATTACGCCGTTGTACAGCGCACGCTCCAGCACGTCGATGTACTTTGCATCGCCATGCAGTAGGAACAGACGGTAGTTGGTATATACGTTGGCAATTGCTGCACAGGTCTCGCAGTAACCGTTCATGTTGGGCAAGTCATAATTGTCTGAGAATCCTTCGTTGCTTCCCGACGAACCGATACCTCCGGTAAGATACATTTTCTTGCCCACCATGTTCTCCCAAATGCGGTCTATGGCATTCACATACGACAGGTCGCCCGTCAGTGCCGCCACATCGGCCATGCCAGAGTACATGTAACCGGCACGGACAGCATGACCTACAGCCTCGTCCTGTTCTATGACAGGCAGATGTGACTGGTCGTACTTGTCTTTGCGTGCTGTTTTGCCCTTGTTGTCAAGAAAGAGCTTTGCCTCGTCCAGATATTTCCTGTCACCGGTTGCAAGATAGAGTTTTGCAAGTGCCATTTCGGCTATCTGATGACCGGGCACACGTATTATCTGTCCGTCACCATAGCCTATTTCGCGGCAGACGCAGTCGGCATACCGTATTGCAATGTCCAGAAACTTGCGGCTTCCGGTGGCTTGATAATGTGCTATTGCACCTTCAATCATGTGCCCAAGATTATACAGTTCGTGGCTGCCGCTCTCTTCGCCTGCCCAGCGGGTCGGTCCGGACCAGCTGTGCGGATGAGCTGGGTTCATGGTTCTTGCTGTATAGAGATAGCCGTCCGGTTCCTGTGCTGCTGCCACAATATCAAGAATACTGTCTATGTAGGCTTCAAGCTTGACATCGGGATAGGTCTGCAACAGATAGCTTGCTCCCTCTATTGTCTTATACACATCTGTATCGTCGAACGGGAACTGTGTAGGACGGTAGTTGCTTGAACTGTCGCCGCGTGCGGTCTCGGCCATCTTTGCAGCAGCATGCTCGAAATTGGTATAACGGTCTGTTTCCTGGCATTTGCTGAAAGCTAACGGAATGGTCACGTCGCGGCTTTGGCGTATGCGGTCTCCCCAGAAACTGTCCGTTGACACTTTTACGGCTGTGAATGGAACGCCGCTGATAGGATAGCCCGGAGCGTTATGTTTTACTGCTGCTCCTGCCTGTAATGTTGTCAAAACAAGTGCGGCGCACGTAGCTGCCGCTGCAAAATATACTGCTTTCATAATAATTTTGTTCTGAAAAAAATGGTTCCCCTAATATGTTTTTATTACCTAATATGTTTTTGTCTCTACTCCGCTTATCTGCAGTGTGGTGTTCCCAATGTTACGCAATACAATTTTTGCGTTTTTTATGGAGTCAGATGAACTGGAAGCAGAGCCAAAATCAATAGTATAGTCGGTAGACGCATGATGCCCAAAGATAATACATTTGAAAATTCCATGAAACTTTTTATTAACTTTTTTGCATTTATACCTTTACAAGTATCTCGCAAAGAAAGTCAACCGTGCAGGGAAACACTTCAGCCCCGACACACAGATAGTCTCAAAGCAGAAAATGAAAAAAATCATCACTGAGACAAAAGAATCTTCATTCAGGGACAACGGGGAGTAAAATAGCTACAAAGTTGTGAAATCAGAGAAGCCCCAAATCGCTACTACAGCGGTCTGGGGCTTTAATATCTCAAAATCGAAGTGTCAAACTCGAGATACGGCAAGCCATACAAGAGAACTGCATACGAAGACAATATCTCTATGTACATTTGATTGGTTATGGAAAAATGTTTACCTTTGAAAACGACACACAATCATCAATCAATTCAACGGAATTATGGAGTCTTCATTGCAAAGCACCCGGATAAACGTTGTGGACTGCTTGCGCGGCTTTGCCGTCTGCGGCATTATAATCATCCACTTTCTGGAGCATATGAATTTCTACAATTTCCCGGAACCTACCGCATTGGATCAGGGTATCTGGGATACTGTATTCTTTCTGGGAGCCTCCAAGATGTACGCCATATTCGCCCTGCTTTTCGGTTTCAGCTGCTACATCCAGCATCACAACGCCCAGAAGAGGGGCTCTGATTTCAGAGGCCGTTTCGCCTGGAGAATGTTTCTGTTGTTCATTTGGGGAATCATAGACCTTTTCTTCTACAACGGGGATATTCTATGCACTTATGCAGTAATCGGTCTTCTGCTCATCCCCTTGGTCAAGGCGCCCGACAAGGTTCTCGTGGCTCTGGCGATATTCCTGTTTCTCCAGCCCGTTGAAATCGCCTATGGAATTATCGGTGCCCTCAATCCTTCCGTACCACCTATGGATGTCGGAATCGGCCCCTTATGGGCAACGCTGTCCGATGTCTGCGCAGGCGGCTCACTTATGGACGTGGGGCATGCCGGTGTCAGATACGGGCTGCAGATCAACTTCGGATGGGCTCTCGAGAACGGTCGTCTGACTCAGACCTACCTGCTGTTCATCATAGGAATGCTTATCGGCCGCAGACGCCTGTTTCTGGATGAGGGCGGCAACTTGGAGACGTGGAAGAGGATTCTTGTGGCCTCCATCATATCATTCGCCGTATTTTTCCCTCTGTGGAAGATTGTACCCGGGCTTGTCGGCAACAAAACAGTTGCCCATAGCCTGGATGTCCAGCTCAATATGTGGAGGAATTTCTCAATGATGGCATTCTATGTATCAGGTATTGTGCTGCTGTACTACAGGACACGCGCCCAAAGAGCCATATCACGTCTGGCCGCGATAGGGAAAATGAGTTTGACCGACTACCTTTTCCAATCTATTGTCGGGGGATTCCTGTTCTACAACTGGGGGCTCGGCCTCTACCGTGTCAGCGGCCACACGATGAGCTTCTGCATAGCAATAGCCTTCCTCTTTGTTCTTTACTTCCTGTGCAGGTGGTGGGTCTCCAACCATCGCCGCGGACCTCTTGAGGAAGTCTGGGCCCGTCTCACCCATCTCGGCTCAAAACATTGATTGAACACACGCGAGTCACTCGCGTTTTGTGCAAGGTTGCTTCGGGGGAATATTAGCCTCGGATTCCCCCGGATGGAACTGCGGTGGCGCAAACTCAATCGCTTAACGCCCTTAAGTCTATACGGACAGCCCTATGTTAGTCCCGTAAAACGTACATGGGTATTCGAATGTAAAAAATCAAGTTTCTGAAAAAAGTCGTATCTTCGCGTCATAAACAACCGGCAGAGCCGCCCGGCTCAAATTCTTCTCCTCGATTGCGTTTTGTGTTTGAACTCAGGTAAGTAATACAGGATGAGCGAGGACGTATAACTCATATATATAGGTGGGGGAATCAACTTTTCCGAAATTGGTCCATCTGCATCTTGCATATTACAAGGGCCACTGGCTGCTACCTATAAAGGGAGGGGCCGTAAGTAAAACTCGGCTGGCAACTTGCAGACAGTTTGATGATACCCACATCAGAGCCCGCGAGGAAACGATTTGTTTATTATGGGCAGACTGGACGGATTGAGAAGCCAAAACACCTTGCTCCGCTGGTTACAGATATTTTGGGATCAACATTCTTAAGATAGAATGAGTATGCACATACCGTGCTTTCATCGGAATTCCTATTGTAAATGGAAGCAGACCAGTATCGTCCCTCATACCCGGCATATATGAGATGATCCACTTCCCAGGTGTAGAGACCTGCAGCCGGAAGGAAAATGTAATTGCCTTCATATCCGGGTTTCTTACTTGTCACCTTGTAACCCTTAATGCCGTTTATTGTGGTCCAGGTCCAGGCGCAGTTCTTGGAATCGGCCAGTTCATCGAGTTCGGCCTTTGTCGGCATACGCCAGTTTCCGCCCCAGATTACGTGAGCTGCATCATCCTCAGGATCAATCAGGATCTTATCCAGAGTCTTGTATTTCTTGAAGGTTACCTCATCCTCGTATTCGGTGGGAGTGATGGTTTCAATATCGAAGTATGATTCCCAGCCATAACGTCCTCCTTTTCCTTCTTTCCAGCGGAATCCGTCACCCGTCTCAACATCGGCATATTCATAATATGTTTCCGTTTCACCCCAGGCATAATAATCACCATATCCTTCAGGAACGGTGGCACCTATGTTACAGGTGGCCCATTTGACGCTCAGACCAAGGTCAACATACTGATGTCCATTATAGGAGGACTGGCCTTTACAAGATGATGCAAGAAGCGACAATGAAAAGGTTATCAATAATGATATACTAGGCTTTATCATAAACAATTATTGGTTTGTGGGTTGGTTTGTTTATTACGGGCAGACGGGACGGACTGGCAGGCCTGAGGGACGTAAATTGTTGTTAATCAAATCCAAGTCTTGAGTGCTTAAGTATGAACGATACTCGTTGAATATGGATTCAGGGATGCTGTCCAGATTGACATTTCCTGAATGAAAATAGTTGAGGATCTTGTCAGCGAGTGATTGGGGCAATTCATTAATAAAGCTTTCCCCTTCATCATCATGCCAATACAATAATTCACTTATGTAATCCACAATAGTATTATCCAAGGACGAGCCACACGAATCAAAGTATAAATGGTAGGCCGAAGTCTTAAGCATTGAATTGGTACTTGACCAATATTCTCCACTTACTCCTGCAAAAAGATGTCTGGAGTCAATCCTGTATCCTGCTGCGGGTATGAAAATTGAACGGTCTGTATAACCTTCAACTTTGCTTGTTATCTTGACACCTTTTACTCCGTTTTGCGTTGTCCAGACCCAATCACTGTTCCAGTTCAGCTCTTCAATCTCCTCCTTAGTCGGCATTCTCCAGTTGCCGCCCCATTTGACATTAGCTACGTCATCAGCCATGTCAAGAACTGTCTTTTTAAGATTGTCCAAAATCTCATCAGGATCATATTTTGAGAGTTTCATATCGTGATACGATTCACCGCCGGCACGAAAACGGTAACCTTTCAACGAGTATACGGTCTTGGTTCTTGTTTCACCCCAGGCATAAAACTCTCCGTAATCCTCGGGACTCTTGGCACCGACATTACAGGTGGCCCATTTGACGCTCAGACCAAGGTCAACGTACTCATGGCCATTGTAAGAAGATTGCTCCTTACAGGAAGACATAAGGAGTGCAAATGAAAGGATGCTCAACAAAGAAATACCTGCCTTATTCATAAACAATTATTGTTTTTTAGGGTGATATGCGAAGATATATAATTTTTCCTGTATAGTTGTGGCTTTATAATTGCAAACTTGTGGATTAAGTGTTACTTTTGCCTCCGCAAACAAGGAGAGAAGATTGGCCGGTTACATCCCTATTGTACGCCAATTTTCGGGACGGAACCGATGCTGTGCATCGGATGTTACGCAGGTGCTTGGGTTAGCTGCTTGCGGAGATCCTGGACTTCGGTCTTGAGTTGGGCGTTCTCCTTGCAGAGTTGGTCTACTGAGTATTTGAGCTCGCCGTTCTCACGGTGGAGGGCGACTACTTCACGGTTGACGGTTGTCAGGTCCTCTATCAGGCGCTTGTTTTCCATCGAGAGGATATCGATGGACTCCTGCATGTTCTTGAGGAAGTCGTTGCGGCGCTTTCGCTTGCCGGCAAGACAGCCTGCAGCTGCTGTTATCATCGGCACCAGGCAGTCTGTGATTAATGATATGGTTGGTGTTTCCATGGTGATTCATCGGTTATGAGTAATACAATTTGATTTCTTGCTCTCTCCTTTTGATGAGTCCGGGGAGTTTTATATTGCCGGCATAGATCCAGCGGCGGAACTCATCGGCTATCTTGGGGTCATTTGGATTGCGCTCTACGAGCTTGCGCAGAGTGCTTAAGCGGAAGTTCTGTCTGCCGACGTTGAAGACGAAGGAGACGAGGGCATCGAACTGCTCTTGGGTGAGGTCTGCATCGATGCGGTTGACTTCGGCTTCAGCATGCTTAATGTCTTGCTTCAGGAAGGCATCAGCGGTCTTCTCTGTGATGAGCATGCCCTGGTTGACGCCGTCGGTGTGGCCGTAGCCTATGGTCCACTTACCGGCTGGGCAAAGGTATGCGTTGAGGCGTAGCTGCTCGAAACTTTTGATGAGCAGTATTGCGTAGTTGGTTGATTTCATGGCTGTGTTGTGTTTATATGGTTGTTTGAACGGTGTGTCATTGATTCCTGCGCCCCTGAAGCAGTATGATGATGAATGCTAGGAGCAGGAAGATGTAGAAGATCTTGTCTATTATGGGTGAGGCACGGGGCGGGTTTGATTGCGACTGGGTTTCATTGCTCTCTGATCCTTCTTGGGTCTGTTCTGCATTTGTGGTATGGGTTACGGTGGTGGTGTCGTTCTGCAGCTGCTCATCCTGGGTGATGATGATGGTGCCTCCTCCCTGCCCCATGAGGGCGGCGGCGAGATCCTGGTCAATTCCAACGAATTAGCCTCCCCGGCAGGGGTAAGGGATGGAGCGAACGTTAGTGAACTCAATTCCAACTTCTAGGTTGGATGAAAACGCAGCATTTGCTGCAGTTTTGGCTCAGTGGAAATTTAGTAGGGGAATTAATTTCTCCGAAAATGATCCATTTGTATATTGCATATTACAACCAACCGCACCCCGCACTGCAAAGTGCATTCCGTACGAAAAACCGCCTCTTACCGTACCAAATGCACCACAAACCGCATTCGGTACGAAAAACCGCCTCCTGCCGTACCAACCGCACTGCGACCGCATTCCGTACCAAAAACCGCCTCCTGCCGTACCAAATGCACCACAAACCGCATTCCGTACGAAAAACCGCCTCCTGCCGTACCAACCGCACTGCGAACCGCATTCCGTACCAAAAACCGCCTCCTGTACCGTACCAAATGCACCACAAACCGCATTCGGTACGAAAAACCGCCCTCTGCCGTACCAAATGCACCGCAAATATTAGTGTACAAGATAATTTTGTGTTACAAAATTTTTTAGTAAGAATTATTTCAAGATATTTTTATATAAATTTGCAGAGTCAGATGCGGAGTTCTACGCTTGTCATCCTCCGCCATATAAATTAAAACATAAAGAGCATGATAAAAAAACTTATCAGGTCTGAATACATTGCGTACAGGACCATTCTTCAGAGAGTCCCTTCTCTTGCATTTGCCATATTCGTTTTGGCAGTGGTAATGATGAATCTTCTTGCAAACAAGGAACTTTTCCATAACGATTGGATTGCCCTTGACTGTGGATTTGCACTTTCCTGGCTTCCATTTGTCCTGATGGATTGTTTCTGCATGGTGTTTGGCGGAAAAAATGCACTACGCATATCTATCATGGCAATAGCAATCAATCTCCTGACTTTCTGCATTTTTAAATTGATCTCTCTTACCCCTGGAATGTGGGGTTCTTACTACGATACAGGATCCGATGTTGTAAACCGTGCACTCAACGATACAATAGGAGGCTCAACATGGATTGTGGCCGGTTCGGCTTTCTCCATGGCAGTATCGTCTGCGGTTAACAGTATTGTCAATATTGCAGTGGCAAAAATGGTGAAATTGAGCGGATTCAGACATTTTGCCGCCCGCAGTTTCATATCCACCGCAATATCCCAATTTGTGGATAATGCGGTTTTTGCCCTGATTGTCAGTGTACCTTTATTCGGATGGACATTCAGGCAGGTAATATTCTGTTCCATTACTGCAGCGGGCTTTGAACTTGTTCTTGAGGTTCTTTTCTCCCGTGTAGCTTACAGAATGTCCAGTTACCTGTAAATACTTATTCGTTGGCGGCAGGGACGGTAAAATCAAAAATGGTGTCGTAATTGTATGGCCCATGCTTTGCCTCGCGGAAGACAATTCCGTATTCACCCGGCTCAAGGTTGCATCTGATGCTGAAAGAATTGTCCGTTATCCGTTCCCATGTAAAATCGTAGAACTCTTTAACGGTTGTGTTTATGCCGTTAACGGATTTTCCTGCGTAATATACGCGTTTCTTGTTTTTTACTACCTGAAGCGGAACTATGAGCATGTTGTCCGGGGTCATTGACTGAACAAATAGGTCATATTTTTTTATGGTTCTTGTAATGTTTTTCTTGTTCATATTGCAAACCATAATAAATTCGCCATCAGTTTTGATTGGCGATGTCACTCCCTTGAATTCTACCTCTTTCTTTTCAATTTCTACTCCAAGAATTCCAGTACTTGTCTTGCTGTTGGCACCATTGATGGCAGACATAACAACAGGCTCACCATTGTTGATTGCGTATAGACCCGGCTCAAGTGTGTCATTCTGAGCTACAGCCAAAACACTGCACAGTGCCAATACCAGGCACGATAATACATTTTTTTTCATATTTTCCAAACTATTCCAAAAGGTGTTTCAAGAAATTGTCCAAATCCTGATCAAGACCTTCCATTATTGCATGGCTTGCAAGTTGTGTGTCATGATCAATAAGCATGAGTTCTGCAACACTTTCCTTGTCCTGATCTACAAGAACAAAAGAAAACGGTTGCCATATGGAAAGATTGTCAAAAGAGATTTCTTTGTCCAACTCTCCAAGGACGGCACGTATCTCCTGTTCCATTCTGTTGAAGAATTCCTCTTCCGGTATATCTGCCGAGTATTCAACAAAGTCACGGGCAAGCTGATTGTCATCGTCCCAAACAATAACCTCTCCATTCGGATTTGTCTGAATCAGAATGTCTGTTGTAACTTTGTCTGACTGATTGAGGTATTTGCCCAATGCTTCCTTAACAATATCCTTTATCGTCATAATACCGCGTTTTTATATGTTTTTACCATGACAGTTCTTATATTTCAAACCGCTTCCGCAGGGACATGGGTCATTACGTCCCGGGACTTTTTCAACCTTGATCGGTTCGCGAACCTGCTGGCGCGTATCACGGCCTGCAGCTGCTCTTCCGGCAGGGTCTGTAAGGTCTGCCTTTGATTCCTGATACTGCCGGCGCTGCTGGCGGCTCTGTTCGGGAGCCTCGCGTACCTGATTGGGATCCGGCTCAGGAATCTGTCCGCGCATAAGTATTGAGACAGTCTGGTCGTTCATCTTGTTGACCATATCGTCGAACAGGGTGACTGATTCCAACTTGAAAATAAGGAGCGGGTCTTTCTGCTCGTAACTTGCATTCTGGACAGAGTGCTTGAGTTCGTCCAATTCGCGCAGATTCTCTTTCCAGCATTCATCAATCATTGCAAGCATAATCGCTTTCTGGAAACTCTTTACAATATCTTTTCCTTCAGTATCGTATGCAGCTTTCAGGTTGCAGGGTATCTGGTACAGGCGTTTCCCGTCTGTTACAGGAATGAGAATGTTTATGTATCTGTTTCCCTGATCCTCGAATACGCGCTTTATTACAGGCCATACAATCTCTGTCATGCGGTCACACTTGCGCTTGAATGATTCCATTGCGGCATTGAACAGTTTCTCTTTGAGATTCTCCTGATCTTTTTCTTTCTGATACTCCTGTTCAGTAAAAGGTATGTCTATTGCCAGGATTTTGAAAATGTCAAACTTGAGAGATTCATAATCGGCATTGTTTTCAATGATGACCGATGCCCTGTCCCATATCATATTGGCAATGTCCATCTCTATGCGTTCGCCCATAAGTGCGTGGCGGCGCTTTTCGTAAACTACAGTACGCTGTTTGTTCATGACATCATCGTACTCCAGCAAACGTTTGCGGATTCCGAAATGGTTCTCTTCAACTTTTTTCTGAGCCTGCTCAATACGTTTGGTGATGAAACTGTTTTCTATCATTTCATCTTCCTGCAAACCCATACGGTCCATTAATGGAGCTATTTTGTCAGAACCGAACAGACGCATAAGGTTGTCTTCAAGAGAGATGAAGAATACACTGGATCCCGGATCTCCCTGACGTCCCGAACGACCGCGTAACTGACGGTCAACACGGCGGCTCTCATGACGTTCCGTACCGATGATTGCAAGACCGCCCGCTTCTTTGACTTCCGGGCTTAGCTTGATATCCGTTCCACGGCCCGCCATATTGGTAGCGATGGTAACGGTACTGCGCTGACCTGCTTTGGCAACAATATCCGCTTCTTTCTGATGCAGTTTGGCGTTCAATACATTGTGCTCTATCTTGCGCATGGTAAGCATCTTGCTCAGCATTTCGCTGATTTCAACGGATGTTGTACCTACAAGTACCGGCCTTCCTGCTTTGACAAGTCTCTCTATTTCCTGAATGACAGCCTTGTATTTTTCTCTTTTTGTCTTGTAGATGCGGTCATTCATATCCATACGTGCAATAGGCTTGTTGGTAGGAATGACAACAACATCAAGTTTGTATATGTCCCAGAACTCTCCGGCCTCCGTTTCTGCAGTACCTGTCATACCTGCAAGTTTGTGGTACATTCTGAAATAATTCTGAAGGGTGATGGTTGCAAATGTCTGTGTGGCGGCCTGAACCTTTACGCCTTCCTTGGCTTCGATAGCCTGATGCAGTCCGTCGCTGTAGCGGCGGCCTTCCATGATACGGCCTGTCTGTTCGTCAACAATCTTGACCTGACCATCTTCCGTTACAATGTATTCAACATCCTTGTCGAACATTGCATATGCTTTGAGAAGCTGGTTGATTGTATGGATGCGCTCGCTCTTTATTGCGTAGTTTGTAAGGAGCTCGTCTTTTTTCTGCAGTTTTTCCTGATCTGGCAATTCCGTGTGGGTCTCCAGTTCCGATAACTGTCCGGCAATGTCAGGCATTACAAAGAATTCAGGGTCATTCTCCGTTTTACTGATCAGTTCAACACCCTTATCTGTGAGATCTACACTGTTGAGTTTTTCATCTATCACAAAATATAACGGTTCAACAGCTTCCGGCATACGGCGGTTCTGCTGCTCCATATATATTTCTTCTGTTTTCTGAAGTCCTACCTTTATACCTTCCTCACTCAGAAACTTGATCAGAGCTTTGTTCTTGGGAAGGGCCTTATAACTGCGGAACAGACTTAAGTAGCCGTCACTCTTTTCCTGCTCATCGTCAGAGTATACTTTCTTTTTGGCTTCTGCAAGATATTTTCCTGCCAATTCCTTTTGAGCTGCAAACAGACGCTCAACCTGAGGCTTGAGCTGTTCAAACTGCTGGTCTTCTCCCTTTGGAACCGGTCCGGAAATAATCAGAGGTGTGCGGGCATCGTCAATAAGGACAGAGTCAACCTCGTCAACAATGGCATAGTTGTGTCCGCGCTGTACAAGTTCATCGGGATTTCCTGCCATGTTGTCTCTAAGGTAGTCAAAACCGAATTCGTTGTTGGTTCCGAATGTGATGTCGGCCTGATAGGCTGCACGGCGGGCTGCAGAATTAGGCTGATGCTTGTCAATGCAGTCAACGCTGAGTCCGTGGAACATGTAAAGAGGTCCCATCCATTCAGCATCTCGTTTGGCAAGGTAGTCATTGACTGTTACAACATGGACACCATTACCCGTAAGGGCATTGAGGAATACCGGTAGGGTAGCGACAAGGGTCTTTCCCTCACCTGTTGCCATCTCAGCAATTTTTCCTTTATGAAGCACAACACCGCCAAACAGCTGGACATCGTAATGAATCATATTCCAAACGGTGTCGTTTCCACCTGCCTGCCAATGGTTGTGATATATGGCGTTGTCTCCGTCAATCTCTACAAAATCGTGTGTGGCAGCAAGGTTACGGTCAAAATCTGTTGCTTTTACGGTGATAATCTCGTTTTCAGTAAAGCGGCGGGCTGTTTCCTTTATGATGGCGAACACTTCAGGGAGTACCTGGTCAAGTACAATCTCGTACTTGTCAAGGACTTCTTTTTCACGTTTGTCAATTTCTTTGAACAGATCTTCTCTTGCTTCAAGTTCCGTTTGCTCGATTCTGGCTTTCAGTTCTTCTATTTCTTTCTTTTCCGGAATGACAAAATCCTGAACCTGTTTCCTGATCCGGTTGGTTCTTTCTCTAAGTTCATCAATTGAAAGAACCTCTATTGAGGGAGATGCCTTTTTTACAAGTTCTACCCATGGTCTGATTTCTTTGGCGTCTCTTGTCTGTTTATTGCCGAATAATAAGCCGATAAATGTATTAAACCCCATTTTTTTTTAGTTTGTAAAATATAGTTAATCCAACAAAGTTGCAAATTTATAAAATTTAATTGAAAACCCGGTGGTTTTGCTTGATGTAATTGTTCCGTCTTTCAATAATCTTTTTCGCAAAAAATGAAATCAGTATGTTGCTAAGCGACCGTAAAGCGATTGTTGCAGCAAAAATGACTGTAACAATGTCAAATTCCTGCGGAAGAATTTGGTGTATCAATATGAATCCTATCGATGCGACAGCTTCGATAATCAGAAAGTAATCCAGCTTTTCCCTTTTCAGTTTCAACAGGGTAGCCGGCAGAAAACATAATGGTAGGGGGTTGAGTATTATCAACAGGAAATTGGGCGATGTGGTAGGATGTTCCGAAAACAGTACCATAAACAGAATTATCAGACCCAATATGCCTTGTGTGCCGAAAATAGCAATATCAATACCCCACCATATGTTTCCGCGGTACCATTCAACTGAACAAATCAGCAGTACTGTAAGGAAAATCAGAATCATCAGTTGTCCTGGAGTAAGCAGATTGCTTGGTTCCTCCAACGGTTTCTGAGGTTCCGCTATTGTTTTGGCAGGTGCAAACAAATTGGTAACGGTGCTGGCAAAATTCATCGCTTCCAACGGGAGAAAGTAACTGTTTTCAGCACTAAGCAGGGTGTCTGCGGAACTGCCCAGAAGAAAGTCTATTCCTGTTTTGGAATAACGGTATTTTTCATTGTATTTATGCACCATTTCCCTTGTGGTAACCTGCTGTTCCGGAACGGGGTAGCGCGGTACTGTGCCGCAGGCTCTGAAAATGATGTCAAGAGCGCATGTTGTGCAGTTCTTGTAGAAGATATTGTATCTGTATTCCCTTCTGGTAGGCATGCTGTTCTCCATCAGCATGGTATACAGCCTGTCCAGCTTATCCTGTGAAAGCAGCAGCTCCTGACTGAATATGTATGAACCTCTTTTTTTGTAGGATTCCTGAAAGTCGTTATAACGTTCCACTCCCAACATGTAATCCGTTTTTCCCTGTGCAAAGCGTAATCCGAAAAAAGCGGAATTGAAATCAAAAACTCCATAGTTGAATACCAGATCCAGATTCTTTCCCTGTACGCGGATTGCGGTATGACCGTATTGCTCGTAAATGACCGGTCCGGGAGAACATGTCAGAAGACTTATTTTAAGGCTGTCCTGAGCAGCGTTGGCAATAGTGCAGCAGAATAAAACAACAATTGACAGTAAAACGGATTTTCTTTTCATTTTCATTGCTTTTGGTTTCCAAAGGTACAAAAAATCAACTCTTATTGCTTTTTTTTAATAAAAAGAAACCTAAATAGTTTTGTAAAGAGGAGAAAAAATAGCAACTTTGCGCCAAATTAACTTTTTTGGATGAAAAGCGGCAAGCTTTTTTACATATTATTCTTATTTTTTGTTGTCATATCTCAAACGGCTTTTCCAGACACCGGAGTCAATTCCCCGTATTCAAGACAGGGTTTGGGACTTCTGGGTGATCATTCGGCATCGCTTAACAAGCCTATCGGAGGAACAGGTGTGGGTGTAAGGTTGAACAATGCAATCAATCTGTTGAACCCGGCATCGTATTCATCTGTGGATACGCTGACGTTCCTTCTTGATGCCGGCTTTACTTTGCAGAACGGCAACTATTCGGAAAACGGCGTGAAACTCAATGCCAGGAATGCCAGTTTCGATTATGTGGCAATGCAGTTCCGTATTGCTCCGACTGTCGGTATGACCATGGCACTGCTTCCGTATTCGAATGTAGGATACAAATTCAGCAATAGGGAGGATATAAGACTGGAAGACAATGATTATGTTTCCAGTACGAATACCTATTCCGGAAACGGAGGTCTGAGACAGGTGGTGCTGGGTTTGGGATGGAGCCCTTTCAAGTTCATGGCCATCGGCATCAACTGCTCATATCTTTTCGGTGAAATTGAACATCAGATAGTCAACACATATTCAGGTTCTTCACTGTCTTCTTCCGCACAATCGTCATCTACTACAATATACCCCTCAAAAAGAGTCTATGACGTGCGTGCCAGAGCGTTTGAACTTGATGCCGGACTCCAATTGGCAATTCCCTTGAAAAACGGATCAAAGTTGGTAATCGGCGCAAAGTATCAGCCCAATATGCCTGTTAAAGGAACGGAATATATATACAATGTCACATACGATGTCACCGATGACCGCGTCATCCTTGCAGATACAACCGGCATTGACAATGCATTTTCTCTGCCGGAACAGTTTTCTGCCGGAGTGAGCTACGCCGATAAAAAGCTGCTTGTTGCGGCCGATTTTTCCATTGGTCTGTGGAGTAAGGCGAAATCTTTCAACCAGTATGGGCGTGACAATATGCGTATGTCCCTTGGAGCAATGTTCACTCCAGATCCGTTGAGCAAGAAATTCCTGTTGCGCACCTCTTACAGTGTGGGCTGTTATTATCAGACATCCTATTTCACAATGAACGGTAATGCCGGTCCTAATGAAATAGGGGTTTCTGCCGGATTCAAACTGCCGTTGTTCAATACATTCTCAAGCCTTGCTGTAACCGGCCAGTATGCATCGGTCAGTATGGGAAATGGCGGTGGAATCAGAGAAAACTATCTGAAATTGAATATAGGTCTGACGTTTAATGATACATGGTTTGCCAAATGGCAGGTCCAGTAATTTTTTTACAAATGGCCGGAATTGATATAGTTTATTGTAGAGAATAATTTAAAAATACATAATCATGACCAAAAAAATCTTTTTTATTGTTGCGGCTTTGACAGCTGTTTCTTCTTTGCATGCAACAAAAGCGGTAGAAGACGGTTCCCGTTTCGGTTCCGGCGCAGACAGTATCAAATGTTTTGAAAACGTAAATCTTTATACTGAGTATGTAAAGACCAAAGACTGGACGAATGCCTATACGTATTGGAAAGAGGTCTATACAGATGCTCCTTTCTGCTATGCAAGCGTTTATACAAATGGTGCCAAGATTCTCAAGGCGCTGATAGGCGAGTCCAAGGATGCAACACAGCAGAAAGCATATGCTGCGGAACTGCTTGCCGTTCACCGTCAGCGCATCAAATATCTGTCACGTTTGAATACTCTCATCAAAGGAGACCCTGTTTCAGACGCAAGCGCTTGGCAGACAATGGCCCATGACTATATTACATATACTCCGGGAATGAATGCCGATACTGCATATGTCATGGTGCGCAAAGCAGTCGATCTGGCAAAGGATCAATCCCAATATTATATTCTTGGCGACCTGATGAAGGTTTCAAGTGCAATGTTCAAGAAAAATAAGGAACATCGTGACGCTCTGCTTCAGGATTATCTTGATTGTTCGGCATACATCAATAGTGTAATTGCTGCTGCCGACGCTGAAAATATCATTAACGCGGCCCGCAAGACCAAAGATAATATTGATGCGTATTTTGTCAACAGCGGCGCTGCCGATTGCCAGAGTCTGCAGACAATATATGCTTCTAAAGTTGAAGCTTCAAAAAATGACATAGAGTTTCTCAACAAGGTAATCAAGGTTATGAAACTGCTCAAGTGTACAGAACAGGATGTTTATTACAAGGCTGCCGAGTATGCCCATAATATCACTCCTACAAGTGCTTCTGCAGAAAGTCTTGGTCTGATGTATCTCAAACGCCATGATTATACCAAGGCATCGTCATATTTCAGTCAGGCTATTTCCCTGGAAAGCGATGCCGCAAGAAAATCTGAGCTGTATTACACATCGGCAATCATACAGAACTCCTTGAAAGATAATGTAAAGGCAAAAAGTATGCTTGAAAAGGCAATCTCTCTCAACAAGAATAACGGCGATGCTTATATTCTTCTTGCAGAACTTTATGCCGGAGACCATAAGTGGACAACAGAGGAGGCTTTGAACCAGTGCACATTCTATGTTGTTCTGGATAAGCTCCTGCTTGCAAAAAAGGCTGATCCGTCTTTAACCAAAAAGGCCGATGAGTTGATTAAAACATATTCTGAATATACTCCTAAAATTGAAGATCTGTTCTTCCTGAAACTCAAGAAAGGAGACGAGGTCCAGGTTAAAGGCTGGATTAACGAAACTACAGTTATCAGATAATGACAGAATTGCCGGTGCGGAAATTTTGCAGAATAAAATCAGGGTGGCTTCCGGTCACCCTGCTGCTGTTATTTTCAACCTCCTGTTCAAATAACAAAAAACAGTTTGATCAGGCTATTGAAGACAGAAGTTCCATGTCTGTGATGACTACCCGCGGCATGCAGTCTCTGATATCCGATTCCGGTGTGATAAAGTATAGGATATCTGCAGAATTGTGGGAGATATTCGATGAGAAGAATCCCTCTTACTGGGCATTTGAGGAGGGCGCAATGCTTGAACAGTTTGACTACGATATGAATGTTGTGGCTACCATTACAGCCGATACGGCATATTATTTTGACAAACAGGAAAAGTGGGAGCTGCGTGGCAATGTGCATTCAAGAAATGTTGATGATGAGGAATTTGAAACCGATATCCTTTATTGGGATCAGCGGCATGACAAGGTGTGGTCAGATGCCCGGATTAAAATCAAACAGAAGAAGCAGTTCATAATCGGAAAAGGTTTTGACTCAAACCAGAACTTTACAACATACACCATACGCCAGCCCGAAGGTATGTTCCCTATCAAGGAATGATATGTCCAATTATCTGATTATCTTAATAATAGCTATTGTTCTTTCCGCTCTTTTCTCCGGAATGGAGATTGCTTTTGTGTCTGCGGACAAGATGCGTTTTGAGGTTGAACTTGAAAAAGGGGACTTCAGCGCGTCAATTCTGTCAAGATTCTTCAAGAAACCGCTCAATTATATTTCAACAATTCTGGTTGGCAACAATATTGCACTTGTGGTTTTCAGTGCAATGTTGAGCCGTATCATGGAAAATCTGTTTCCTGATTTTTACCATACAACGAATACTTTTCTGATGGCTCTGATTGATACGGTAATAGGCACAATGTTTGTTATTGTGTTCGGCGAGTATCTTCCGAAAATGCTTTTCAGAATAAAATCCAACACAATGTTGAATCTCTTTGCGGTCCCCATACTTTTCTTCTACGTTATACTTTATCCCATTTCATGTTTTTCAATGTGGCTGTCAAAAATCATGTTGAAAACAGTAGGTGCGAATATCCCGGAAAAAATAGGAGAACAGACGTTCACTAAAGTTGACCTGGACCATTTCATACAGTCTTCTGTACAGGTTTCCGAGGACGATGCTGACGGAACTGAAACCTCTGCCAATCAGGCCGAGGTCAAAATCTTCCAGAATATACTTGAATTTTCAAATGTCAAGGTGAGGGACTGTATGATACCAAGAAACGAGGTGGTTTATGTTGACCGCAAAACGTCTATTGAACAGCTGAAGGTTCTTTTTGTCAACAGCGGTCTTTCAAAACTCCTGGTTTGTGACGGTGACATAGACAACGTTGCCGGTTATATCCATTCTTCCGAACTGTTCCGTAACAAGGACAATTGGGCAGACCATATCCAATCCATCCCTTTTGTTGCAGAGACTATGCCGGCACGCAAGCTTATGAAGAAGCTGCAGGGAATGAAAAAAACTCTTGCAGTGGTTATTGATGAATTCGGAGGTGTGGCCGGTATTGTTTCCCTTGAAGATCTTGTAGAAGAAATCCTTGGTGATATCCAGGATGAGCACGACAAGAACAAACTTGTGGCAGTTAAGGAGGCCGACGGATATCTGCTTTCCGGCAGAATGGAAATTTCTCATGTCAACGAACTCTTTTCTTTGAATATTCCCGAGTCTGAAGATTATCTGACAATTGGCGGACTTATTCTGGCCGAGGCAAAGGGCTTCCCGAAAGTGAATGATATAGTGTCCATTAACGATTACAGGTTCAGAATTGAGAAAATGGGAAAAACTAAAATAGAATTGGTCAAATTATTGGACTGAAAAACAAATTTGTTTATCTTTGTGCGCTTTTAGAAAATAAACCAAAAAATAATACTATAACAAATGGCAACATTACAAAAAATCAGAAGCAAAGGCCCACTGTTGATTATTGTGATAGGTCTTGCTCTGTTTGCTTTTATTGCAGGTGATGCATGGAAGATGCTCAAACCGGATCAGGGATCGCCTGTTGCAGGTATAATTGACGGCAAGAAGATCTCTGTAGTTGACTATCAGGATGCAGTTCAGCGTTATACCAGAATCGTTGAATTCGTAAACAATGGTGTATCATTGTCAGAAGAAGCCCATAACTCCATTCAGGACGAGGTATGGCAGACTATGGTCCGCAAGGCCCTGGTAGAAAAAGAGGCAAGTGCCGCCGGTATTCAGGTTACCGATGCGGAGATGATGTCTGTTATTGAAGCAGGCAATGATCCCATGCTTTCCCAGACCCCATTCGTAGATCAGAATGGAAAATTTGATGCGGATAACCTGCGTCTTTTCCTCTCTTCCTACAACGAACTTGACCGTTCGGAAATGCCTGCGGAATATCTCAATTATTATGACAATCTGTACATATTCTGGGAGTACATTGAAGAGAATATCAGGTTGAACCTTCTGATCAGCAAATTGCTTGGCTTGGTTGACAATTCCGTTATTGCAAACAAATATGCTGTGGATAATTCATATACGAACCGTATCCGCAAAAATGATGTTCTTGTTGGTATTCTTCCGTATTCTGCAATTGCTGATGAATATGCCCAAGTTACGGAATCTGATGTTAAGGCTGCTTACAAAGACAAAAAAGATCTTATATATCAGTCGGCAGAAACCCGCGATATACGTTTCATCGATGTTAAGATAGTACCGAGCCGTCAGGACAAGGAAGCTCTCAAAGCGGAAGTTGAACAGTCTGCCAAGGAATTGGAGTCTGTCAATGAGGATTATTCTGCATTTGTCCGTCTTGCCCAGTCGGAAATTCCTTATTATGATCTGCCATATACAGCAGATGGCCTTCCTGCCGATGTTGCATTGCGTCTTGATTCCGTGAAGATGGGTAAGGTATTCGGTCCTTATTATAATGCAGGTGACAATACTTACAATGCCTTCAAACTTCTTGAAAAGGTTGGCGCATATGATTCAATTGAATTCCGTCAGATTCAGGTTATCGGTCAGTCCAAGGAAGAAATTGCGCAGCGTGCTGACAGTATTTTCAAAGCTCTGAAGAAGGGTGCTGATTTTGAGAAGACAGCTGCAATCTACCAGCAGGCCGGTTTGTCACAGTGGATTTCCAGCGCTGTTTACGAGGGCTCTGCTCTTGCTCAGGCCGATGTCCAGTTGCTTGGCGCTCTGAATCAGATGAAGAAGAATGAAATCAGAAATCTTGATCTGGGACAGGGTAGTATCATTCTTCAGGTGACCGGTCTTAAGAACAAGGTTAACAAATACAAAACTGTAGTTGTCAAACGTGAAGTTGAATTCAGCAACGAAACTGCAAACAAGGCATACGATGAACTCAGCGCTTTTGTTGCTACAAACAATACATTTGATGCCTTGAAGGCGAACGCAAGAGAAAACGGATATTCATTCATTGAAATTCCTGACTTTACAAGCGCCCGTCACAACATTAGCGGTATAGAGAAATCTCACGAGGCATTGAAGTGGGCTTTCCAGGCTAAAGAAGGAGAAATCTCCAAGATATATGAGTGTGGTGCCATGAACGAGCATCTTCTTGTTGTTGCTGTTGAGAATATCCATAAGAAAGGATACCGTGATTTGAAATATCTGCGCAGTATCCTGATTTCTCAAGTGTCAAATGACAAGAAAGCCGAATATGCCATCAACAATATTTTCAATAATGTAAACAGCTTGTCAGACCTTAAGAAAATTGACGGTATTGTTGTTGATACTGCACGCTTTGTGAATTTCAACAATGCCACATACATTTCCGGCATGGCTGAAAATGAGTATCTTGTAGGTGCTGCCGTTGCCAATGTTGACAGAGACAGATTCTCTGCTCCTGTCAAGGGTAATGCCGGCGTGTTTGTTGTAGAAAAGATTTCTTCTGACGATGAATCCGGAAGTTTTGACAAGAGCATGGAAAAAGACCGTTTGAAGAGCATGGCTTCTTCAATCATCAGCGGTGGCCTTTTTGGCGAGTTGATATCCCGTGCTAAAATTGAGGATAGCAGATATCTGTATTTTTAATAGGAAAAAATCATATTTACCAGCAGGACTGTCCGATGGACGGTCCTGCTTTGTTTATTAACAAATATTATCTTATTTAACTATTAAGCTCTGTTTACTATTAATTATTTGTAAATATTGAGGCACGTATATATATTTAATATCTAATGTTAAATTATTGTTGTATTTTTGCGCACCTACGTTGAAAAAATAACAACTATAATTGTATGAAAAATTTGCTTAAGGAGGTCAACAAAGTCTTATTGTGTGCTGGTTTTTCATTTGCAATGTGTCAAAACTTGAATGCCCAAAGTTATGGTTCTGACTATTGGGGTACTCTGGAGTTAACACTTCGTGAAGCAATTGAACTTGCACTTGCTGAAAATCCTACCATTGTGATTGCCGACAAACAGGTCGATTTGAAAAAGATTTCAAAAACAGAGGCATGGCAGAATCTCTTGCCGCAGTTAAGCCTTTCAGGTACTGTGAATTATACCATTCAGGCTGCTGAAATGGCTATCGGTGGACAAAAAATGAAGTTGGGTTCTGACAATGTAAGCGCATGGACAGGTGCTGCCCAGTTGAGCCTGCCTATTTTTGCTCCAACCGTTTATGCTACCATGAAACTTACAGATATCGATTTGCAGAATGCGGTTGAAAAAAGCCGCGAATCCAGATTGAATCTTTTGAATCAGGTTGTTAAGGCTTACTTCCAGCTTGTTCTTGCACAAGACAGTTATAATGCTTTGAAACAAAGTCTTGAACAGGCTCAAAAGAACTTTGACAATATTTCTGCAATGTATCGTGTTGGCAGTACAAGTGAGTTTGATATGCTTACTTCCGAGGTTCAGGTACGTAATATGAAACCTACGGTAGTCCAGGCCGAAAATGCTGTGGAAATTGCAAAATTGCAGCTTAAGGTTCTTATGGGAATCACTGCAAATGTAGATCTTCTTGTCAATGAAACGCTTGAACAGTATGAATCTTCCATGTACAACGAGGTTATGTCTTATGGACAGGTCAGTCTGTTGAACAACAGCAGTATGCGCCAGTTGCGCCAGAACGAGCAGATGCTGCGCCAGAATATCAGGATACAGTCAATGGGCTTTGCTCCTACTCTTTCTCTTGCAGCAACCTATCAGACCCAGTCCATGCAGAACCCCGATTTGAAATTTGGCAATTATCAGTGGTCAAACAGTTCAAGTCTTGTGTTCAATCTGGCAATACCCATTTACAAGGCATCCAATTTTACAAAACTCAAAAGTGCCAAGCTCCAGTTGAACCAATTGGGTTATACGATTGTTGATACGGAGCGTCAGCTGACAATGCAGGTACGTACTTACCAGAACAATATGAAAGCCTGTGTAGAACGTGTGGAAAGTGCCAAACAGGCTATTGTACAATCTGAAAAGGGACGCCAGATAGCAGAGACAAGATATAAAGCCGGAAATGGTACCATCATTGAGCTGAACAGCAGTGAATTGTCCGTTATTGAGGCCAAACTGTCATACAGTCAATCAATATTCGATTTCTTAAGTGCCAAGGCCGATATGAACAAGGTTACCGGAGAAGACGGTTCTTTCATATCACCCAGTGGTGAATCACAGTTTGAATAATAAATTAATTCCGATAAAAAATAAATACACAATATGAAATCCAACAGTTTATATGGTGCCATACTGGTTATGGCAATTGCTATGACCGGTTGTAAAAGCAATCAGCAGAATAACGAGGTTCTTGTAGAAAAAAAACCAATAGTAAAGGTTGCCACAGTTGTAGTGGAGTCTGTTCCTCAAACCAGAACCTATGCCGCTACAATCCAAAGTGACATAAAAAACAATATTGCATCTTCAACTCCGGGACGTATTGACAAGATACTTGTAGAAGTTGGTGACTATGTAAAAAAAGGCCAGACTCTGGTACTGATGGATTCAGCCAATCTGAATAAGCTGCAGATGCAGATTCGTAACCAGGAAATTGAGTTTGAACGTGTTCAGGAGTTGTATAATGTTGGAGCTACAAGCAAGTCTGCTTACGAGAACGCACAGATGTCTCTCGATGTCAACCGTACTGCTTTGTCCAACCTTGTTGAGAATACCCGTCTTGTAAGTCCTATTGACGGTTACATTACCGCCAGAAATTATGATGAGGGAGATCTTTATCAGTCACAGGCAATCCTTCAGGTACAGAGCATCAAACCTGTAAAGATGCTTATTGATGTCTCTGAAACATTCTTTTCCAAGGTTGCTATAGGCAATAAGGTGTCCGTTTCCGTTGACGCATATCCCGGTGAGACTTTCCAGGGAAAAGTCTCTTTGATATATCCTATCGTTAATGCTACAACCCATACGTTCACTGTAGAAGTTCTGCTTGAAAACAAAAATGAAAGACTGCGTCCCGGTATGTTTGCCCGTGCCGTCCTGAACTTCGGTACAGAGAACCATGTTGTTGTTCCTGATGTGTCTGTTGTCAAGAGAACCGGTACAGGTGAACGCTTTATCTATGTTTACAAAGACGGCAAAGTGTCTTTTGTTTCTGTTGAACTTGGTCAGCGCCTTGCCGACCGCTATGAGCTGATTTCCGGTGTTGAATCGGGAGATCAGGTTGTTATAGCCGGACAGGCTGCTCTGGCAGATCAAATAGAGGTTGAAGTTTCTAAATAATTGTAGGTATGAGTTTATACGAAGGTGCGGTCAAAAGACCTATATTAACAGTACTCTGTTTTATTGCAATAGCCATCTTTGGTATCTATTCATATACCAAACTGCCTATTGACCAGCTTCCTGATATTGAAACAAATACGGTAATGGTTTATACCTATTATGCCGGTGTTGACGCTCAGGAAATTGAAAATAACGTTACAAAGGTAATAGAGGGAACATTAAACAGTTGCAAATATTTGAAGCACATTACATCAAAATCTGCAGACAATACTTCTATCATTACCCTGGAATTCGAGTACGGACATGACATCGATGACCTGACAAACGATGTCCGTGACAAACTCGGTATGATCAGCATGCAGCTGCCGGATGGTGTAAGTGATCCTATCCTGTTCAAGTTTGACACAAGCATGATGCCTATTCTTATGCTTGCAGTTACAGCAGAGCAGAGTTCTTCTGCCCTTTACAAACTTCTGGAAGAAAACGTAACCAATCCGCTGGCCCGTGTTCCCGGTGTAGGTACCGTTTCAATTGTAGGTGCACCGCAACGTGAAATCTATGTATATTGTGACCCTCAGAAACTTGAAGGATACAATCTGACAGTAGAGGCAATCAGCGGTATCATTGCCGCAGAAAACCGTAACCTTTCCGGTGGTTCTATCGATATAGGTAATGAAACATACACTTTACGCATCAAGGGTGAGTTTGACGATCCTATGGAGATGGAGAACTTTATTATCGCATCTGTAGGTGGAAGAAACATCTACCTGAAGGATGTTGCAAAAGTTGTTGATACAAATCAGGAAAAAGCACAGGAAAGTTATACCAACGGTAAGCGCGGTGCTTCTATCATGATTCAGAAGCAGTCAGGTGCAAATACGGTTGAAATTTGCCGTAAGGTTAACAAAATGCTGCCCGAACTGCAGAAGAACCTTCCTAACGATATCAAGATAAGTACTATCAACGATGGTTCTCTTGACATTATCATGATGGTCAACGCTTTGGCTGAAACAATTCTTCTTGCATTGCTTTTTGTTGTAGTCATAGTATATCTGTTCACCGGCCGCTGGCGTGCAACTATTGTTATTGCGCTTACAATTCCTATCTCTCTGCTGGTATCGTTTATTTATCTGGCAGTATCTGGAGGTTCGCTGAACGTTATATCCTTGCTGTGTCTTACCATAGCAATCGGTATGGTTGTGGACGATGCCATTGTTGTACTTGAAAATACAACCACTTATATTGACCGTGGCGCAGATCCAAAGCAGGCTGCCATTCATGCCACCAACGAGGTTGCCCTTTCGGTAATGGCATCCACTCTCACCATTGTGGCCGTATTCTTCCCGTTGACTCTTGTGAACGGTATGGCCGGAGTGCTCTTCAAACAGCTTGGTTGGATTATGTGCGTTGTCATAGCCATGTCTCTGATAATATCAATCACGCTTACTCCTATGCTTTGTTCAAAGATGCTGCGTTTGCAGCGCAAGCAGACAAAGCTGCACGAAATAATCTATACACCTATACAGAAAGTTCTCGATGCTCTTGACAACTGGTACACCAAGCGTATCAACTGGTGTACGCGTCACCGGAAAACGATTGTGTGCGCATGTCTTCTGATATTCGGTGCGTCTCTCTTTACGGGCAGATTCATCAAGACAGAGTTCTTCCCCTCAGCAGAAGGTAACCGTATTTCCGCCACATTGACACTGCCTATGAATACAAGTGCCGAACGTGCAAAGGAAATAGCATCGGATCTGTCTGAAATGTGGAATAGGAAATATGGCAATGATATTGTTATTGTGAATTACTCCGTAGGTGCAGCCGACGAGGATAACGCCTATGCCGCCATGCGTACCAACGGCAATAATATCATTTCATTTACGCTTACTTTGAAACGTCTTGCCGAACGTTCCCAGAGCCTTGCCGTTCTGATGGACAAGATCCGTGCAGACATAGCCCTTGTTCCAGAGGTTGAAAAGTCTGTTGTCAACACAGGTAGTATGGGTATGGGCTCGTCTTCTTCTGCCAAGTTCGAGGTATATGGCTATGATTTCAATGAGTCTGACAAGGTGGCAAAAGAATTCATTGAAAAGATCAAACTCTCACCGTCTGTTGGTGAAGCATATATGAGCCGTGACCAGTATCTTCCAAAATATCAGGTGGATTTTGACAGGGAAAAACTCTCTATGAACGGTTTGAGCATGTCAACGGCCGGTTCTTTCCTCCGTAACCGTATATATGGTGCTATTGCCACATATTTCAGAGAAGACGGTGAGGAGTACAAGGTTATGGTAAAATATGCGCCTGAATTCCGTCAGGATATGAGCGATATTGAAAATATCCTTCTGTACGGAAGCGGAAACAGTGCCATACGTGTAAAGGATGTTGCCCAGGTGAATGAGTATTTTGCACCTCCTACCATTGAACGCAAAGACCGTCAGCGTGTCAATACCATTACATGTATGCCTTCAAGCGATGCCGTGTTGAGCGATATTGTTGAAGCCGGCCAGCAGATTCTTTCAGAAATGAATATTCCGTTGGGTGTATCGGTAATAGTAGCCGGAGATTATGAGGAACAGCAGAAATCTTTCAAGGATATGGGTATGCTTGCTCTGATTATCCTTATGCTTGTGTTTATTGTTATGGCTGCACAGTTTGAATCTCTCACAATGCCTTTCATTATCATGTTCTCCATACCTTTCGCATTAAGCGGTGTTATGGTAGGATTGGCACTGACCAATACTACTCTGAACCTGATGAGTGCCCTTGGAGCAGTGATGCTGATAGGTATTGTTGTAAAGAACGGTATTGTGCTTATTGACTATACCCGTTTGTGCCGTGAACGCGGACTTTCCGCAATCCAGTCAGCCATCAAGGCAGCACGCAGCCGTTTGCGCCCTGTTCTTATGACATCTCTTACCACTATACTTGGTATGGTGCCTATGGCTATGAGCAAGGGTGAAGGTGCAGAAATGTGGGTTCCGTTAGGAGTAGCCGCCATTGGTGGTATGATTTTCTCAACTCTTGTTACTTTGGTTATAGTTCCTTCTCTGTATTGCATAACACAAGGCATCTCAATTAAAAAAGAACGTAGAAAACATGCAAAGCAGATTGCTATGAACAAATATTGGGAAGAGAACAAGAGTAAATTCATTTATGACAAAACTGCAAATAAATAAAATAGACAGTTATGAAATCTGTATTTATAGCATTTGATAGTGTACACACGGAATCAATAATAGATATTCTTACCCGAAACAACTGCCGTGGTTTTTCAATGGTGGAGACAATGCAGGGCCGTGGGTCAAAAGATGGTGAACCTCATTTCGGTTCCCATGCATGGCCGTCCATGTGTTCCGGAATAATAACTGTTGTTGAAGACGCAAAGGTCGAATATCTTTTGAAGGCTTTGAAGAAACTTGATGAATCTGCACCAAAACTTGGTCTCAGAGCATTTGTCTGGAATATTGAACAGTCAATATAATATGGAAATAAAAGTTGGCGCAACGCCGCTGGTAAAAATAGAGCGCACCGCTTCCATCTTGGGAGCAGGTGCGTTTTTTGGAAAGTTCGAAGCTGCAAATCCCGCAGGCAGTATAAAAGACCGGGTTGCTCTTGAGATGATTCTTGATGCCGAACAGCGCGGACTTCTCAAACCCGGAGCCACAATCATTGAACCTACAAGCGGCAATACCGGCATCGGTCTTGCGTATGTGGGCAGACTGAAAGGGTATAAGGTCATTCTGACAATGCCTGATTCCATGAGTGTACAGCGCCGCACAATACTTAAAAACTATGGGGCGGAGCTGGTGCTTACTCCTGCTGCGGAAGGTATGTCAGGTTCTATTGCGGAGGCGGAACGCTTGCGTGATTCAATTCCGGGCAGTATTATACTTGGCCAGTTTGACAACCCGGCAAACCCTCTGGCTCATTACAAAACAACCGGCCCGGAAATCTGGAAACAGACCTCAGGAAAAGTAGATCTGCTTGTTGCAGGAATAGGAACTGGCGGAACAATATCCGGAACAGCGCGTTATCTTAAGGAACAGAATCCCAACATTGCAGTAGTTGGCGCTGAACCTGCTTCAAGCCCGCTTCTCACCAAGGGTATAGTGGGACCGCATGCAATCCAGGGCATCGGACCTAACTTTTTGCCTAAAACACTGGACAGGTCTTTGGTTGACATGATAGTCGATGTGACAGACGCCCAGGCATTGGATACAACCGCATTGCTTTGGAAAGAAAATATAAACGTTGGCTACTCTTCTGGAGCAGCGGTATGGGCAGCTGCAAAAATTTTGAAAGGAAACAGTGACAAATATCAATGTCCTGTTGTAATTTTGCCTGACTCTAAAGACAGATACTGATATGGATATTTCTCAACTTGGTGAATTCGGACTGATAGACAAACTTACAGAAGATCTCAAACCAGCCAATAAAACTACCGTTTACGGTGTAGGAGACGATGCCGCTGTCCTTGAGTATGGCAATCGCTGTACGCTTGTCACTACCGATATGCTTATGGAAGGCGTGCATTTTGATCTGACATACGTGCCGTTAAAGCACCTTGGCTACAAATCTGCCATTGTGAACATCTCTGATATATATGCCATGAACGGCAAACCTGAGCAGATGACCTTGAGTGTTGCTCTGAGCAAACGCTTTTCAGTTGAGGATATGCAGGAATTCTATGAAGGTGTCAAACTGGCCTGCAACCGTCACGGAGTAGATCTGGTTGGCGGAGACACAACATCATCACTGACAGGTCTGGCCATATCCATCACTTGCATCGGCAGTGCGGACAAAGAAGACATTGTGTATCGGAACGGAGCCCATAACACAGACCTGATATGTGTTTCAGGTAATCTTGGTGCGGCATATATGGGACTTCAACTTTTGGAACGCGAAAAAAGTGTTTACTATAGTACGGAACACTCCGGTAATGAACCGTTCAGTCCTGATTTTGCCGGAAAGGAATATCTGCTTGAACGCCAGCTCAAGCCGGAGGCACGCGGTGATGTCCTGGAAGATTTGCGGAAAGCCGGCATCCGTCCAACTTCCATGATGGACATTTCTGACGGACTGTCAAGCGAGCTGCTGCATATCTGCAAACAAAGCCACTGCGGTTGTACCGTTTACGAGGAACGCATACCTGTTGATTATCAGACTGCAGTAATGGCAGAAGAGTTCAACATGAACGTATTTACATGTGCGTTGAATGGAGGTGAAGACTATGAACTTCTGTTTACTGTCCCTTTGACAGACTTTGAAAAAGTCTCAAAAATCAAAGACGTGAAAGTGATAGGACATATAACAGATTCAGAAAACGTAAAGATACTTGTTACAAAAGACGGTCAGCAATTTGACCTGAAAGCTCAGGGCTGGCAGTCAAATCTGGACAGATAGCCTGTCCAGTATATTGTCTTTGAACCCATTGCTGTTATTGCCGATAAAACTTGCTTCTACTGGAATAATCCACAGACTGTTGCTGAATGTGGGAAGACTTTCAAACTCTTCAAGTCTTGCGGAATCCTTTTGTGTAGTAATGACATACACATTGCCGCAATTACGGCTTTTGGCAGTGCAATATCTGTCTTCAATGGCATTTATGTCTTTTGCATCGAAACTGTGGTGATCTGCAAACTGTATAGTCTCAATATTGCCAGTCTGCAGAGACAATCTGTCAATCAGACCGGTCGGATTGGCAATACCGGTTACCAGAATCACGCTGTCGTTTTTTGAAATGTCATCCAACGGCATGCGGTCATTGCTTCTGAAATGTTCAAGGAGTCCGTATGTGAAGGTGGAAAAACAAATATCGGCTTTTGTGTATTTGCGCAGCAGTGACGCTGTTCCGTCCATATCAACATCACCAGGGCATTTTGTTACAATGACTATATCGGCACGCCTCATACCTTTTTTTGACTCGCGCAATCTGCCTGCAGGCATAATCAGGTCAAAAGCTATGAAACGGTTGAAATCAGTCAGCATTATGTTTATGGACGGCTTGACATAACGGTGCTGGAAGGCATCGTCCAGCAGAATTATCTGCGGATTGAAATCTTGAACAAGTCTGTTCACCCCGTCTACCCGTTTTTCGCAAACGGCCACAATGACTTTTGGAAATTTTTTGTGAATCTGGTAAGGCTCGTCTCCTATGGCCTGTGCTGAACTGTTTTCATCGGCTACAACATAGCCTTTCGTTTTGCGCTTGTATCCGCGGCTCAGCACTGCAATCCTGTAGGTGTCCTGCAGCATCCTGACAAGATATTCGGTGTGAGGAGTCTTTCCTGTTCCTCCAACGGCAATATTCCCTACATTAATTATCGGTATGTTGAACTGATGCTCTTTTTTCAGTCCGATGTTGAACATGACGTTTCTTATTCCCGTAATGAAACCGTACATCAGTCCTATTGGGTACAGAAACACGTTCCTGCCGTATTTGTGGGGAAGGGATGGCATGTAATTGTGAATTGTTAATGCAAATGTAATAATTTAGTTGCTGTTTTGTTCTCCTAATAGTTAAAATGTGGGGTTTAACTTTTTTTTAAAAAGAAAATAAGCGAAAATATATTGGGAATAGCAAAAAAAAGTGTAAATTGCACCCGATTTGCTGGAATTCAAGGAAAGATGCTCGAGTGGTTGAAGAGGCACGCCTGGAAAGCGTGTAAACGTCCAAAGCGTTTCCGGGGTTCGAATCCCCGCCTTTCCGCATAAGTGAGTTGGAAAGAAACAATAATAATTAATAATTAAAAATCAAACAGAAATGAAAAAGTTTTTTGCATTCATTGCAATTATGGGACTTGTAACCTTCGGACTGACACAGTCAGCTATTGCACAGGAAGCTGACGAATCAGCAACAGAGCAGGTTCAGGAAAACAACGACGAGGTATCTTCTCCTATTGTTGAAGAAGAGACTTCAGGTCTTCACAAAAATCTTAAAGTAAAGTTTATTGAGGGTTCCGCAGGCTTTATGTCTTTGGTTGCTATCGCTATGATTTTCGGTCTTGCACTCTGCATCGAGCGTATAGTATTCCTTAGCCTTTCAGAAATCAACTCAAAGAAATTGCTTGAAGATATTCAGGCAGCTCTTGAGAAGGGAGATGTTGAAGGTGCAAAAAGCATTTGCCGTGAGACACGCGGTCCTGTTGCTTCAATATGCTATCAGGGTCTTATGAGAATTGACGAGGGTCTTGATACAGTTGAGCGTTCTGTAGTATCTTATGGTAGCGTTCAGGCAAGTAACCTTGAAAAGAACCTTTCATGGATCACATTGTTCATTGCAATGTCTCCTTCATTGGGATTCCTTGGAACTGTGATCGGTATGGTTCAGGCTTTTGACGATATCCAGAAAGCTGGTGATATTTCTCCTACAGTTGTTGCAAGCGGTATGAAAGTTGCGTTGATTACAACTATTTTCGGTATCATTGTAGCATTGATTCTTCAGGTATTCTATAACTATATCCTCAGCAAGGTTGAGTCTCTCAATACAGATATGGAAGACTCTTCCGTTACTCTGCTGGATATCATTATGAAATACAATCTCAAGTTTAAAAAGTAATAGATAAACCACTATAGAAATGAAAAAACTTAGTGTTTCATCAATAGTATTATGGGCTCTGATTATCATATCGGTAATAGTACTTCTTATGTTCTATTGCTTCGGATTTGGTAATATTGATACAATCGGCACCAATACTTATACCGCACCTATGCATACAGGCACATTGATAGTGTGGTTGTACATACTGGTAATTCTCTGTGCCGGTTCGGTATTCGGTTTTGCAATTTATAATGCAATATTCAAGGCAAAACACAAATCGGTTGAGAAAGTAAAAGCTACAGATTGGGCAGGTTATGTTTTGCTTGGTACTCTTGTAATAGTTATTATATCTTCAATTTGTGCAGGCGGCGCACCGGTGCGTCTGGGAGACAATTCCTTGTTTGAGAATACTTTCCTTCTCAAACTCTCGGAGGTGTGTCTTTTCTCTATCTATGTCCTGGTAGTTCTTGCTATTCTTGCAACTGCCGCTTCAATGATAGGTTTGTTCAAAACAAGAAAATAACGTTTTAATAATCAGAGTATGTCTAAAGGTAACAGAAAAGTTCCAGGATTGAATTCGTCGTCCACAGCGGATATCTCTTTTATCTTGCTCATATTCTTTCTGGTAACCACTTCTATGGATACAGATATGGGACTTACCCGTCGTCTGCCGGAGTGGGATCCGAATGCTCAGGAAGAAGAACTCAAGATTAAGGAACGTAACGTTATGGTGGTTGTCATCAACACCGATAACGAGGTCCTCTGTCGTGGTGAACTGGTGCAGGTTTCAGAACTTAAGGATATAGCCAAGGAGTTCATTGCCAATCCCGAGAACAAAGATAATCTTCCTATCAAGGAAGAATACGAGATTCCCGGTTATGGAATGGTGCAGACTACTACAAGACACGTGATTTCTTTGCAGACTGACCGTTCAACCGGATATGAGATTTATTTCCAAGTGCAAAATGAGCTGAGCAAGGCTTATAATGAATTGAGAGACGAATGGCTTTATGCGCAATTCCACAAACATTGGTCAGATTATAATCCGGACGATGATCATCTGGTTTTTGCAAAGGGTATGTATCCGTCAAAGATTTCAGAGGCCGAACCAAGACAGTATGGCGCAGCTAACATCAAGTATGCTACAGAATAAGTATGAGTAAGTTTACAGGCGATAAGAAACGTGAGATGCCGGAATTGAATACTTCTTCACTTCCTGACCTGATTTTCTCTGTATTGTTCTTCTTTATGATGGTAACATCCATGCGTGAGGTTGAATTGAAAGTCCAATTCCAGACCCCGGCAGGTACCGAAATAGAAAGACTGGAGAAAAAGTCACTCGTATCTCATATATATATTGGAACTCCGGTTAAGAAACTGAGATCCCAGTATGGTCCGGGTACGCGTATTCAGCTTAATGACAAGTATGCCGAGGTTGATGCTATCCGTGATTATGTTGCTCAGGAACGTGAGAGTATGGCTGAGCGTGACAAACCGTTCATGAAGATATCTATGAAGATAGACAAAGATACGCAGATGGGTATTGTTACAGACGTTAAACAAGCTCTCCGTAAGGCTTGGGCATTGAATATTGTTTATTCTTCAAAGCGTGCAGCAAAATAAGTATTTACAATATATCCATATAAAAAGAGGCCGACCAAAAAGTGATTTTTGGCCGGTTTCTTTGTGTATAGCGGTGTAGTCAGCTTCGCAGCAGGTGGCATAGACCATCTTCAGGACTCGCGCACTTTCGTGCGCTCGGCCCCTCCCAAGTTTCACTTCGTTCCACTTGGGCCCCTCCCCCTATACCTGTCCGGGGGTGGACAGGCCTTCAGATGGTCTATACCACCTTGATAAAGACAGACATGGTTAGACGGCGTAAAAGATGTAAGTTTCAGCGGTCCGCCCGCCGACTCAAACAAAATGCGCTGGCCCGGGGCCAGCGCGATAATGCTTCTGAGTGTTCAAAGAGGTCAACTTCCTTGAGACCTTACGGTCTTGGGGAAGTTTATATTTCTATTATTCTGAGAGGGCACGAACGGACTGGCCGCGGCAACGGTCGCCGCCGGTCGTATAGGCATTGGTATTGCTGAACATGGAGTAATAAGCTTTGCTAGGCTCGTCGGTCTTCAATGATGATGACCAATAGAAGCCTATGGAGCCCGCCTGGAAGAGGCTATTACTACCATAGCCGGCAACAGGAAGGAAGATGGAATTGCCGTCGGCATCTGTGAATAGTTTACCGTTAACACCTGAATTGTTGTAATTGGTTTTCCATTCCTTTGTGAGTTTACACAATGCGTCAAACTCCTCTTTGGTCGGCATACGCCAAGTTCCACCGAGAACTTTGTGGGCTACGTCGTCATCGAGCTCAAGAACTTCATTGTCATCGTAGAAAGTACCTCCGTCACCATAGTCGGTTTTCTTGCTCTCTGGGACATACTTGGTGAAGACCTTCGTATTGGAAGAAGAATTATATACTCCATTGGTGAAAGGAGTATTGAGCCAATCAAAACCTTTCCTGGCAGTCCATGAGCCAGCCTCGTAGATGTCACCATAGGGGTTGGAAGATACAAATGTAAATGCACTTGTAACAGCACTGTAGGCCTTGACAGTTGTGCCCCAGGCATAATAATCACCATAGTCAGTCTCCTTAGTGGCACCGATGTTGCACTTTGCCCATTTGTAGGTCTTTGTATCACTTCCGACTGTCATTGTTATCTCCACATAGCTGTTTGTATAATCTTCTGTCGGGATTGTCAACGCATAGATTTTGTTTAGAGCAAGAGTTTTGGTGGTCTTGCTTTCGGACTTCTCTTCTTCTGCTTTGTAATAATTAAAAGTAATAGCACCGGTTTCAACAGGGGCGACGGCTACGTAGTATTTGTCCTGAGCCGTAGCAGCGGCTGTTGTATAAATAATCTTGCCCGTAAGCCCGTCTGTTGAGGAGATTGTGGCCTTGTTGTCAGTCCCGAAGCTTGCTGTAAGTTTGCCTGCAATGGCGTTTGCTGCGGTGACAGCCACGCGCAACACCTGGGTAGAGGCAGCCGTCTGGCTGAACTCAAGGACAGAGGTTGCATTGCTGAACACGAGGTTGTCCTTGTTGGTCTCATCATCCGCAATGCTCTTCGCGACGCAGATGTTGGCGGAGCCGAAGGTGCCGTCCTGGACTGTGGGGATGGTGAAATCAATGCTGCCGCTGCAACTTGTTATTGTTGTGGCGGAAGCGGGATAGACTGCATAGAGGGTACCGGTAATATTATCATCAATAGCGATGACAATCTTGCCATTCTTGATTATTCCGTCTCCTGGATTAGTAGGAGTATCTTCCCCGCTTTTTATGGTTACGTCCTGATGGGTTGTTGCATTGAGGATGCGGATTATATCACCGACTTTCCACTCGGGGGTCACGCCGTCAGAGTTCAGGTCCGTCTTGGTAGCATTGTTCTCGAATTCGGCGGTAATGATGCGGACACCGTTTGTTGATCCGTTGTCCTGAAGGGTCTCCTTCTGGCAGGAAGAGAACGCGAAGAGGGTTGCGAGTGCAACTGATGCAAAAATTATAGTCTTTTTCATTGTCTTTCTCTTTTTGTGTTAAACTTCTACCATTCTTCTCTCTGATATTGTTCCAGACTGTTCGGAGTGCTCTGGCAGAGCACTTTCTGTGCGGTGACATTGATCACCTTCACGCTGGCAGGAACGTAGGCTTGACGCTCCTGCTCATTGAATTTTTTGATTTGTTCCATTTTTTTGAAAAAAAATATTGGTTTGGTAAAATTTGATGAAAATTCGCTTGGAGAAAACGCCGCTATACCGGAATATCCAATGATGTCCGGACACGACGAAGCCGCGGTCTTGAAGCCAAAACCGCCACGGAATTTATGTAAGTTGTTGATTAATAAGCAATTATTACCCCCCCCCATACACAAGATCAGGGTGGAAACACGAGAATTATATGTGACTATATTGCCCATTAACTCATAAAAATATACTATTTCCTTTTAATTTCCAAATTTTTTCGTTGAATTCATCCTCGTACCCCGACAAATTCCAAATTCAACTCCCGAATCAGCGAATCAACAGCATCCCAGTGTTCCGGTGCAAAGTATTTCATTACTTCGCGCACCCCGGACACGGGCAGGGGGTGGGGCCCGTTGGATACGAGTTCTGCGAAGCAGGACGAAGGAGACAATGGGAGGGGCCGGAGTGAGCGAAGCGAACGGAGTTCCGACGAAGGTTGGCTGCCTGGCAGCTCGGAACAGTCACTGCAAAAATGAAAAGAGGATGACCTCTAAGTCCATCTGGACTTTTTAGTCACCCCCTTTTTTGTAGTGTTATAAAATACATGTCTTTGGGATTCTTTTCATCAGCAGGGTAGAATGTACGTTCCGTTTCCTGCCAAATCTCAGGACTGATGTTTGGAAAGTAGGCATCGGCCGCAGAAGGCGTATCTTGAATCAATGTAAGGTAAATGCGGTCAGCAATATCAATTGTCTGCCTGTAGATCTGTTCCCCGCCAATAATGAATACCTGTTCTTCAGAAGAAATGTGGGATAGTACCTGACTGATATCCTGGAAACATTCCGCGCCTTCAAGTCTTAATTCCGCATTGCGGGTCAGAACAATGTTGCGGCGGTTTGGTAATGCGCCTTTGGGTAAGGATTCAAAGGTCTTGCGGCCCATAACTACCGTATGCCCTGTAGTCAGTTCCTTGAAATGTTTCATGTCTGCTGACTGGCGGTATAGAAGGTTGTTGTCCAATCCGATGGCACCGTTCAGTGCAGTAGCTACTATTATTGAAATCATACCGAAACTTTTCCTGCAATATGTGGATGCGGATTGTAGTCAACAAGAGTAAAGTCTTCATATTTGAAGTCAAAAATACTCTTGACATCCGGGTTGATAAGCATTTTGGGCAGCGGCCTTGGCTCACGTGTAAGCTGGAGCTTAGCCTGCTCTATATGGTCAAGGTATAAATGCGTATCGCCGGTAGTATAAACAAAGTCTCCGGCTTTGTAGCCTGTAACCTGGGCCATCATCATCAGTAACAGCGAGTATGATGCTATGTTGAACGGAACTCCAAGGAATGTGTCTGCGCTGCGCTGGTATAATTGCAGACTCAAACGGTCCCCCGCAACGTAGAACTGGAAGAATGTGTGGCAGGGCGGAAGATTCATGTTCTTCAGGTCTGCAACATTCCATGCGCTGACAATTATGCGGCGTGAACCGGGATCGTTTTTGATCATGTCCACACACTGCTGTATCTGGTCAATGTATCCTCCTTCATAATCTGGCCAATGACGCCACTGGTAACCGTAGATGTGTCCAAGATCTCCTGTTTCAGGATCGGCCCACTCATTCCAGATGCGTACTCCGTTTTCCTGCAGATACTTTACGTTGGTATCGCCGTTAAGAAACCAGAGCAATTCATGGATTATGGATTTGAGGTGCAGTTTCTTTGTGGTCAGACATGGAAAACCGTCTTCCATGTTGAAACGCATCTGATTTCCGAACACACTGATTGTGCCGGTGCCTGTGCGGTCACCTTTTTTTACACCTTCTTTAAGAATGCGGTCAAGCAACTCCAGATATTGTTTCATTATTCTTATGCTTATGTGAAATTATAAATGCAGAAATTATTCCGGCTATGCTTATACCTGCAAAATAGCGATATAGAAGAAGAACAGGTTCTTTATATATATCTATGGTCTCTACTGCAGATTTGTAACTCTCTTGTACAAAGTTATAGAATTTTGCCCAAATATTGTATTCTGCCAAATAAAATATTAAGGCGATAACTGCCATACCAATGATAAAATAGACAAGTCCTATTACTATAAACCAGCTTTTGCAGCATTTGCGTTGCGGTAATGACAATAATACATTTTGTGTAAAACAATCGTTGCCGATTTCTGCTTTGCCTTTCGACAGAAATTCTTTAATCATTGAATCCTTCTTGTCCATATCCGTTTTCAATTAAATATGTTTTCAGATGTTCTTTTGCCCTGCGGATATGTGATTTTACTGTTCCGTCGGGCATATCCATTATCTTGCATATGTCTTTTATTGAGTATTCTTCCAGATAATACAGAGTGATAACACTTCTTTCACTTGGTTTGAGCGTTTCCAATGCTTTGTATATGTCACTTTTCAGTAACGAATCATCTGTTCTGTAGCTGGATTCAAGAAAACCGCATTCGTCAATATCTGTGGTGTTGCTCTGTTTGCTTACGTAGTCGTAAAAGAGATTGTATGCTATTCTGGTCAACCATGTCGAGAATCTGGCTTTGTTTATAAAGGTGTGAAGGGACAAATAGGCTTTGATGAAAGTCTCCTGTGCAAGCTCATAACTCAGGTTTCTGTTGCCTGCAGTAATATTCAGCAGAAAATTCCTTATCTGGCTTTGGTAACGTTCAACAATCTGGCCGTACGCATCTTTGTCTCCCGATACAACTACCTTGTTGATAAGAACAATATCACTGGTGGCTTTCATCAGTCTGATATATTTGTAACTTTATTTCCTTGATGATATGCTTGAGAAATAATTTACAATTCCAATTATCATCAATGCTATCGCTCCAATCATGAATAGCCATGAATCGCGAATAACAACTGACAAAAATAATAATATTCCTCCACAAATTATGAGCACAAGAGCTTTATTCTTTTTTTCATTGTACTGGTCCACTCTTGTAAAACTGTTGCCTTCTTTGTTGTTGTGATATTCCTGTTTGCTGTCAAAAGCTTTGTCTGCATTTCTTTTCTCTTTTTCTTTTTCTTTTTCCCTGGAATTTTTCCCAATCATATACAAGGCTACGGCACCGGCAATTATGAATAATATCAGGAATATGGGAACAACGCTTAATCCGAGCATAGTGCCTAGCATCGGAGGTAATCCGCCTGACATGAAAAACGGGAAATCAAGGTTCTTGAATTCTCTGAAAAAGCTCTTGAATGCATCTTTGAATCCTACTGGTTCCTCGGTAGAATAGGAGTATGAAAAAGGCCATAAACTGAAATTGATGGATGTGTGTTTGGAATTTGAAGGACTGACTATAGTTTCAAACTCTGTTATTGAGTCTGAATCATATTCGCTCAATACTGTTATTCCGGTGTCTTCTATTGTATCTGAAACCGTTTCCGGGAAAGACACTGAATTCTGATACGTTACGTTTGTTCCGGATGCTTTGGCAAGAAACGTTACTAAAATGGCTAAAAGTGTGAGTTGTTTTTTCATATTTATTTCCAATTACCCATATTAGACTCTTTCCATTCCGAATAAGTTGCAACAAATATGTAACTTTGCAGCAGTATGGTACTGCCGGAAAAATTTATTGCACAAATGGAAAAACAACTCGGCGTGCAGCAGGCCGGGTTGCTGTTTGATGCCATTTCTCAGGAAGTGGTGACATCTATCCGTTTCAATAATGTAAAGTCGGACGGTAATGTGTCTGCTCTGATGCCTGTATCCATGGATTGTGTCCAACCGGTTCCATGGGCCCGAAATGCCTGGTATCTTGCAACAAGACCATCCTTCACGGCAGATCCTTTGTTCCATGCTGGAGTGTACTACGTTCAAGAGGCATCTTCTATGTTTTTGGAGCAGATAGTTTCTACCTATGCCAACTCTCCGGTAAGGGCTTTGGATTTATGCGCGGCTCCAGGAGGCAAATCAACACATCTTGTTTCTTTGTTGCCCAAAGGAAGCCTGCTGGTTTCAAATGAGATAAACAAACAACGTTCCAACATACTTTGCGAGAATATTGTCAAGTGGGGAAATCCGGCTTGTGTTGTAACACGCAATGCTCCGGACCAGATTGCCGCATTGGGTCCTGTCTTTGATTTTATCCTGGTAGATGCCCCGTGTTCGGGAGAGGGCATGTTCCGCCGCGATGAACAGGCTATTGGATGCTGGAGCCCTGAGAATGTGCAAATGTGTGCCAGACGCCAATGGGAAATAGTCAGCTCGGCATGGAATAGTCTGAAACCTGGGGGAATATTGGTTTACAGTACCTGTACATTCAATGAATATGAGGATGAACAGATTCTTGAAAGAATAGTGTCTGAGTTCAATGCCGAATCTCTGCCTGTAGATTGCTGCAGCGAGTGGAATATTACACCTGCAACAAAGGATGGACTTTACGGATATCATTTCTATCAGCATAAAACAAAAGGTGAGGGACTCTTTATGGGTGCGGTCCGCAAACCATTTTGTGACGGTCCGGCAAGAAACCTTAAATGTAAGTCAAAACAGCAGAATTTTTCTGTTCCTGCCGGTGTCCGTAATTGGATCCTCAATGATGCTGATTACAGATTCAAATGTCTGAATGATTCAATTATTGCAGTTCCGTGTGAACATGCCGATTTTATTCAGACGGTTGCAGATAATCTATATGTCCTGTACAGCGGAATAGAAGTTGCAAAGATTAAAGGCAAGGATATTGTCCCGTCCCATTCTCTTGCGGTCAGTACTGAAATTAATAAGGACTCTTTTGTGCAGTCACCGGTCGACTTGCGGACTGCGCTCCTGTATCTGCAGGGTAATGCTGTTGTTCTTGAAAACAATATACCCAAGGGCTTTGTTCTGCTTATATACAGGAACCAACCCTTGGGCTTTGTTAAAAATTTGGGAAACAGAACCAATAACCTGTATCCTGAATATTGGAAAATAAGAAACAATCCTGTTTAGTTTCTTATTTGTGCTTCTTTACTTTGTCAAGCAGCGGGTATATTTGCTCAGCGGCATATTTGCCCATAACCTGGTATCCGTCTGCATTGTAGTGCAGATAATCATTTTCAAACAGATATTTTGTGTCCATCTGCTCTGGGTCATCGGCATCGCACACAGCGGCGGCAATGTCAATGTATCCGTCAAAGAGTTCTGCCGTTTTAATCCAGTTGTTCAGAACCTGACGTCCGTGTTCGCGGTCCGGGTTGAAATATCCGCGGTTGCCTTTGAATGGAGCAACTGTAGCTCCGAACACTTTGATTCCTTTTTCTTTTGCTTCCCGGGCAATCTGAGTGAAAATGTCTATTATCTGTTGGGCTGTCTGTTCTCCGTTACGTGCTCCGCCCAAGTCATTTATACCTTCAAAGAGAATAATGTATTTTACACCACCTTGCTCAAACAGATCTCTCTGGTAACGTTTGGATGCAGGTGCGCCAAGGCCGCCACGTATTACACAGTTTCCGCCCAATCCCATGTTGAGCACTGAAATGTGTCCGGTACCATTCATCTTGCCAAGGTTATGTGCCAGTACATCTGTCCAGCGGTTCTGTCCGTTGGTTGTTGTGCCGCGTCCGTCGGTAATGGAGTTTCCCAATACAACAATTGCCTGACCTGTTTTTGAATAGACTTCAATGGCATTGATAATATACCAGTGGTCGGTTTTTACAGCATTTGAAAAATCTGTTGTGTTACCTTCTGCAATGTACGATGTTGTACGTGATCCGGGGTGTCCTGTGATATTTGTTGAAGATGCCTCTCCAAGATGCATGGTAATGGCAATGTTTTCTTCTCTTCCGAGCGTGTAAGAGAAGGCATCGCTTATTACATATTCGCCCGGAGCAATTGTAACGGAAGGTTGTCCGCCAAACAGTACAGCATGTGTTGTGTTTTCAACAATATCGCTGCTGGCTCCCATTGTTGTAGCTTTTGCAATCTCCACCGCTTTGATTTCTACAGGCCCCTGGCTGAATTCATTGGAGAATTTGAGGCGGATTCTGTTTCCGGAGATGGATGTGTGTACAATCTGGCGGATTGAATTGCCTCCAAGACCGGGTGACGGCGGACAGTTGTGCGGTTCCACCAATTGCTCTGCGGTTGCCCATGTACCTACCCATTGGGCTTTCTTTGCGCAAATAGTGCATGGAAGCAAAAATGCTAACAATGCAATTCCAAAAGTTGTTCTGTTCATATTCAAACGGTTTTATAAATTGTATTTATTGTGCAAGTTTCAGCGCAATGTCCAGGAATGCTTTACCTGTCACTGAATTCTCATCCAATGCAACCGGTTCACCGTCATCGCCGCCCTGACAGATACTCTGTACAAGTGGAATCTGTCCAAGAAGCGGTACATTCATCTGCTCTGCAAGTCTCTTGCATCCTTCTTTACCAAAAATGTAGTATCTGTTGTTTGGCAATTCGGCAGGAGTGAACCATGCCATGTTTTCAACAAGTCCAAGAATTGGAACGTTTACCTTTGGGTTGGTGAACATGTCGATTCCCTTACGTGCGTCGGCAAGAGCAACTTCTTGCGGAGTGCTTACCACTATGGCGCCGCTCAGACCCAATGTCTGTACAAGAGTAAGATGAATGTCGCTTGTTCCCGGCGGGAGGTCAATCAGAAAATAGTCAAGCGGTCCCCAGGCGGCATCGGCAATAAGCTGTTTCAAAGCATTGCTTGCCATTGCACCTCTCCATAGGACGGCTTGGGCGGGATCAACAAAAAAACCGATGGAAAGGGTCTTTATTCCGTATTTTTCAATAGGAATTATCAGATCTCGGCCGTCAATGTTCTCAGAATATGGACGGGCGTCTTCAATATGGAACATTTTCGGGATGGAGGGCCCGAATATATCGGCATCAAGCAGACCTACGCTGTATCCCTGTTTGGCCAGAGCTATGGCAAGGTTTGCAGATACTGTGGATTTTCCTACACCGCCTTTCCCCGATGCCACTGCGATGATGTGTTTTACTCCGGGGAGTAATTCGGATTCTGCCGGGCGCGGGGCCTGCAGGGTTTTTATTTTGATTTCAACCTGTGTGTCGTTACTGGTGTAGAGTTTGACTTGTGTTTCAGCACTGCGGATTATGGATTTGATGAAAGGGTCTGTCTCTTTTTCAAATATAAGAGAAAAAGAAACCTTGTTACCGTCAATGCGGATGTCGTCTTCAACCATATCCAGCTCAATCAGATTCTTTCCTTTTGAAGGATACTTGACTTGAGCCAATGCTTCTTTTATGAGATTGGGATATATTGTCATTGTCTTTATCATTTGCTTGTTTCAAGTCCGCTGCGTTTGCTCCGGTTGTAACTGCGGTATGTGTCAAGTTCTATTTCTATCTCCGGTTCTGTCAATACTGATTCTTCAGGAACGGAGAATGCTATATATTTGATGGTCATGCCGCGGTCACGCCACTGCTGTTCGTAGTAGGTTCTGATATTCAGAATTTTACTCAATTCCGTTTCAGTATTGTCTTTCAAATATACGTCAATATTCTGAATGTTGTATATTACCGGCAGGTTATTGTGATCCGCCATGGCACTGGTATATGTGTACATGAAGTTGCTGTCGGTCTTGAGATTGATTACCCCGTCCGGAACAAGAAACTTGCGGTAACGCTCAAGGAATGGGGTAGAAGTAAGTCTCTTGGTGTACTTCTTCATCTGGGGATCGGGAAATGTGAGCCATATCTGGCTAACTTCACCAGCAGCAAAAAAACGGTCTATTATTTCTATGTTGGTCCTTAGAAATGCAACATTCGTAATGTTCTGCCGTATGGCCTGCGTTGCACCAGCCCACATTCTGGCACCCTTTATGTCAATGCCTATGAAATTCCTGTCGGGATAAAGCTTTGCCAGTTCAACCGTGTATTCTCCGCGTCCGCATCCCAGTTCAATGACAATGGGGTTGCTATTGTGAAAAAAGGAACTGTTCCAACAGCCCCTTTTTTCAAACGGTATCTGCTCAGCTACTGAGTGCGGATACTCAAATACATTAGCATATGTTTGCATGTCTGCAAACTTTGCCAGTTTGTTTTTTCCCATCAGAAATCCAATACGGTTACCCAGTTATGCGGATCGGCAACATCGCCGTACTGGATTGCACGCAACTGGTTGTACAGTTTTGTAAGTACAGGACCCGGTTTGCCGTCTTTTGCAATAACGTAAGATTTGCCAAGTTCGATGTCATCAATTCTTTCAATAGGAGAGATAACGGCTGCTGTACCGCAAGCACCGGCCTCGTCCATCTCAAGAAGTTCTTCCAGAGGAATCTGGCGCTGCTCAACTTTCATGCCGTTGTCTTTTGCAAGCTGCATAAGACTCTTGTTTGTAATTGAAGGCAGAATTGATTCTGATTTGGGAGTAACGTATGTACCCTGCTTGATGCCGATAAAGTTGGCTGCACCGCATTCGTCAATGTATTTTTTCTCTTTTGCGTCAAGGTAGAATTCACTGCAGTAGCCTTTCTCATGTGCAATGCGGTTTGCATAAAGGCTGGCTGCATAGTTGCCGCCTACTTTATATTTACCCATTCCAAGAGGTGCTGAACGGTCATAGGAACGTACCAGAGCGTACGGATTTACAGAGAAACCGCCCTTGAAATACGGACCTACCGGAGTTACAAATATTACTGCAAGGTATTCATCTGCCGGTTTTACACCAACTGTGATACCTGTACCTATAATCAACGGACGTATGTAAAGTGAAGCACCGCTTTCGTATGGAGGAATAAAGTCCTTGTTGAGTTCTACAACTTTTTTTACCATTGCGCAGAAAGTTTCTGTTGGCAATTCAGGCATAAGTGTTGCGCGACATGTACTCTGGAGACGTTCTGCATTTGCTTCCATGCGGAAGATGCGTACCTTACCGTCTTTGCCGCGAAAAGCTTTAAGTCCCTCAAACGCTTCCTGTCCGTAATGCAGGCTTGAAGCTGCAATATGGATAGGGAAAAACTCACTGTCTGATTCTTCAATGGGACCCCATGCCCCGTTCTTGAACCAGCAACGTACATTCCAATCTGTCTTAATATAACCGAATGACAGATTTGACCAATCAAGATTTTTCATTTCTATATTTTATTTGTCAATTTTCTGATTGCAAAGGTACGCAAATTATTGTTTTTCTCCAATAATTTTATTTACCTCTTCTTCTGTTCTCAACAGTTTGTCCTTGCACAATTGAATTAACTGTTGGGCTTCTTTTATACTTTCTGTAACAGAGTCAATATCAAGTTTCCCCTGCTCAATCTGATTTACAATTTCTTCAATTCTTCCAATGGCCTGGCCATACTTCATGTTTTTGTTCTGTTCCATAGTCCAATTTGTATTTTATTTATTTGTTTTTGATTACACTGTTTACTGTGCCGTCGGCAAAACGGGTTGTAATGATATCCCCGTCTTTTAACATCTTTGCACCGGTGACCGCATGACCGTCTTTCAGAGTAAGGGAATATCCTTTGCTCAGAATCCGTTTGGGATTTGCACTTTCAATACGTTCTTCAATCAGCTCCAGTTTGTATTTTGCCTGAGTTATCAAAACCGATGCGCTGTTTCCCAGTCTGATGGAATAATTCTCCAGGGAGTGTGCCTTTTCCGTGCAATCCCTTCTAAGCCCGTTTGACATCCGGTCTGTCATATTGTTCAATTTTGCAGTCTGTCTTTCTTTCATTACCGCATAGAGAGACGGAAGCCTTTGGATAATAAGTTTCAGTCTGGTACTTTCTTTATCCAGCATGTCTGTTACATTGCTGACAAGTCGCTCTTCAAGACCATTGAGTTCCATAAGTGCGTCCAACATATGCTGGATGATAAGTTCTGCGGCAGCGGTTGGAGTTTTGACGCGGGTGTGGGCAACGTAATCCAATATTGTGACATCCCTTTCATGTCCGATACCAACTATAACCGGTAACGGGAAATTTGCAATGTTTGCCGCTATGGTATATGAATCAAAGCAATCCAAATCGCTGGTGGCTCCACCGCCGCGTATTATTACAACTACATCCCACTTCTCCAATTGGGCGTATATGGAATCCAACGCTGAAATGACCCCGTTTTCGGTGGCATCGCCCTGCATGGCAGATTGGAATAGCCCTATTTCAAACTTGAACCCATATATGTTATTCTGCAACTGATTGCAGAAATCTCCGTATCCAGCGGCGGTTTCGGAAGAAATGACTGCAATGCGACCAGGTACATCGGGAAATTGCAGAGTTTTGTTCAAATCTATGATTCCTTCTGCAGTAAGGCGGTCCAATATTTCTTTTCTTCTTCTTTCGCGGTCTCCCAAAGTATATGTGGGGTCAATGTCAGTAATGTTCAGAGAGTATCCATATACCTGGTGAAACGATGCTTTGGCGCAGAACAGTATTTTCATTCCTGCTGCAAGACGGTTCCCGGTAACTCTTTCGAACTTGCTGCAGATTTTCATGTAGGTGAAATTCCATATATTGGCTTTTGCCTGAGCAACTATTTTCTGAGTGCCAGGGTCTTTCTGTACCAGTTCAAGGTAACAATGACCGGATGTACGCTGTACGGAAATATTGAAAATCTCCGCTTCCACCCAGTATTCCGAGGGCATGTAATTGTCTATAATCTCTCTTACAAGATCATTGAACTCTTTTAGTGTAACTGCTGTTTTCAAAGTACTTGGTCTTTTAGGGTGTTAATGTATTGTGCTATTCCACGTTGTGATGCTATTTTTGCACCTCCTATTATTGGCAGATTGTCTGCGTTGGAGTAAAAAACGGCGTATTGACCGGGAGTTACTGCCTGCACAGGTTCTTCAAAACGCACTATCCATAAGTTGTCTTTTATTTCAACAAGATCTCTGCATATTACCGCTTTGCTCCTGTAGCGTATTTTTATACTGATGTGTCTGTTACGGATTCCTTCCTGTATGTCTTCAACAGATGTTATGAAAGAAGGATGTTCCATTTGCATATATTCTGTTTTCAAATCGTCTTCCAACCCTAACATTACAGTGTTGGCTTTCGGATTCAGCTTGATGACATATCTGGGTGCGCCGAATGCCACTTCCAGTCCTTTCCTTTGACCGATTGTGTAGAACGGGTATCCTTTGTGCCGTCCAATTTTCTGCCCCTCTTTATTTACAAAATCTCCTGCTCCTATTCTTTTATCTATATCCGGAACCTGTTCCTTGATAAAACTGCGGTAATCATCTCTGATAAAACAGATTTCCATACTTTCCTTTTCCTGATTCTTTTCTTCCAGTCCTTCTTTGCGGGCGTATTCCCTTATTTCCTGTTTGGTATAGTCCGCTAATGGGAATACTGTTCTTTCCAATGTGTCCTGACCCAATTTCCATAAGAAATAGCTCTGGTCTTTTGTCTTGTCTTTTGCAGGAGCTATGGCAACAGTATCCCTGTATCTGACTGTTGAAGCGTAGTGTCCTGTCGCAATAGTGCTGCATCCTATTCTGTCTGCAAATTCCAATAGTGTCCTGAATTTGAATTCCGGATTGCATTCAATACACGGATTCGGAGTAAAACCATTGATGTAACTGTCAATGAAAGGCTCAATGATTCTTGTTCTGAATTCCGTGCGGGCGTCAACAATATGATGCTCAATCCCCATTTTTGCCGCTACACGCTGTGCTTCTGATGCATATGGTGGAATATTGTCTCCATCTGACCAGTTGATTATGGTTACACCTATGACTGTGTACCCCTGTTCTTTGAGCAAAGCTACACAACAGGTGGAATCTATTCCACCGCTCATTCCTACTACTATTCTTTTGTCAGACAATGTTCCCATTGACTACAAAGATACTCTTTTTTATAGTGTTGGCAATGTATGTGCTGTTTTTTTACTAATTTTGCGGTCTCAAAATTTTTAGCATGAAATATATAGATAATTCGCCCAAATCCTTGTCAAGCACCAATATCAAAGCTCTGTTAATTTCTTTTGCTGTTCCGGCTATAATAGCTCAGGTGGCCATGTCCCTGTATAATGTTGCGGACAGAGCTTTTATAGGGCAGGGAGTTGATGCCCTGGCATTGTCAGGACTTGCCATCACCCTTCCGTTCGTTAACCTTTCAGTTGCATTGGGGGCAATGGTCGGTGTGGGACTCTCAACATTGGTGTCAATAAAACTCGGAGAGAATAATATTGACCATGCCAGACGCTTGTTGTCCAACAGTCTTATACTTAACATTATTGTTGGTGTTCTGTATGGGATGGTTATGCTGATCTTTCTTGACAAAGCTCTGCTATTATTCGGTGCAACAGAATCTACCATTGGATATGCCCGTGAATACATGCGCGTTATCTTATGGAGCAATGTTGTGACACATCTTTACTTTGGATATAACTTTGCATTGCGTGCCATAGGCTTCCCAAAAAAGGCTATGTTTTCCATGATTACGTCTGTTGTGCTTAACATATTCCTTGACTATCTGTTCATAATGGTGTTCCATTGGGGAATAAGCGGAGCCGCTTATGCCACGGTAATATCGCAGTTTATATGTTTCATCTGGGAATTGCGCCAAATGGTTGACCCGAAACTGGAAGTACGTATCATGCGTGGCTATTTCAAACTTGATATGCATCTGGTTTGGCAGGGACTCGGTATAGGATTGTCTCCATGTCTTATGAACAGTGCCGCGTGCCTTGTCAATCTCTTTATCAATGTGAGCCTGATAAAATACGGAGGAGATCTGAGTGTTGCCGCTTTCGGTATAGCAAACAGCATGGTGCTGGTTTTTGTAATGATAGTTCTTGGCATTACGCAAGGATTGCAGCCTATTGCAGGCTATAACTATGGTGCCCGTCGTGGTGCACTTGTCATCAAGGTATACAAATATTCGGTGATAGCAGCAACAATTGTGACATGCTTTGCTTTTGTTGTTGCCCAAACAATTCCCGGGCTGGTGTCCAGACTGTTCACTACAGATCAGAACCTGATGGAAATTTCTTCCAGAGCCATGCGGATTATGATGATGTTTTTCCCGGTTGTAGGTTTTATCATTGTATCTACGTCTTTGTTCCAAAGCATTGGAAAGCCTTCAATATCAATAATGCTGTCTTTGTGCCGTCAGGTGATATTTGTTATCCCTATTGTTATCTTTCTGCCAAAGGCCGTAGGACTTGACGGAGTCTGGCTTGGACTTCCGTTGGCGGACATAGCGGCGCTGGTTCTTACAGTACCGTTCCTAATCAATCTTCTTGGAAAATTGAAACACATGAACCCGGCCTAAAAAGCACTGTCGAGTGAGTACGGCATTCCTGTAGCGGTCATACCGCTTCCGTTGATAATAAAGTTTCTGGAACTGGAATTGTTGTAGAATTCTATTGTGGCGTTTCCATTCTTATCTGTAATCACATTCGGATTCCAATAGAGCGTGCGGCGGTAGTCCACGTCTCCCATGATAGGGCCGGTTGGATATTCCGGACTGTAGAAATCTCTCAGGGTAGAATAACCGTGCATGGTTGTAACACGTTTGTTCTGTGTCAGAATCTCTTTTCTGGACTTTATTTCATAATCATCTTTCAGTAAAACGTCTATTACGAAATAGTTGCTTGAGGTTGCCTCGAATTCAGACTTGAACTGGGCAAAATTCTCGCTGGCATCGCGTGAATAGCCTGATTCAAGGAGTGGAGTAAGCGAAAGGACCTCTGTTGCGGCAACCGGTCTGTCATAAACAAGAATACTGCGGATATATTCCATATCTATTATTCCCGGGTCTTCAAAAAGACCGGTGTTGGAATAGATGCATTTTTTTGAATCGTGTATGTACCAGAAAATCTTGAAAGCACCCAAATACCATTTGTTCGATGTGCGTGTAATGGCGCTGAAAGTCTCCCCATCGGAAATTGACGTAAGAAAGGCTCCTTCTTCGCTGTCTGATCCGGATTCTGAATTTGCCTCGGAATCAGAATTGCTTGCCGTATCAATAATTTCTCTGATAGGGTATCCTTTTGAAAGCAGATATCCGAATACATCGGTGGTGTATTCGCCTCTGTCATATGCAGCCTCGGCATCTTTTATCACATCGTGAGCCTTGAACGTATGGAAATCAACATATTTGCGTGCACCAAGAATATCAACCTCGTCAAGAAGTATTCCGTCCTCAAAAATTACCGTTGGAAGTCCGTCCTGACTGAATTTTTCAAGTTTATGCTCTTTCTCGTTGACATATTTGCTCTGTATCATGTCGAGCGTAGGAAATTGCATCTCTGCCTGGCTGAATGAACGTATCTGAGGTTGGAGAGAACGCTCCAGTTTGATTTTGGCGTTGGCCTCTTTGTTGTTTTTTGCCTTGGTCAAAGACAATGTAACGGTGGCATCGCCATAAAATTCTCTGACGTCAAAGCCAAAGTATCCGCGTTTGTCTGTGTCATATATAAACCTGTCAACAAAAGACCTGTCTTTAGGAACAATGGCGGAATTGACTCTTATCCCATCCATTTCTCTCTTGCCGCTCCGGTCCAGAACCCATCCGCTGAGTGTAAGACCTGTTTCAATCCTATGTTTTTCTTTGAATGGTTTAACTCCAGACAGAATGGACCACTCATATCGTTGCCAGCCCTGTACCAACATAAGCAGATCCAGTGCTGTCATGTGCTGTTTGTCTTTGGATTGGAAATAATAGTTGGGGTCTTTTATGAAACCTTTCAGGTCTGATGAAAGCAACATGTTTGTGCAGATGTTGTCGCTGTAAACAGTGCCCAAATCGTGGGCGTCTCTAACGCTTACGCAGAATCTGTCCGCGAACGGGATCTTGTTCCCGTCTTTCAGATCAAAGCTGATTTTTATTTTGCCCCACGGATCTATCGTTTCCTGTTCTACTGAATAGGACAATGTAGGCAGTGCTATTTCTGACCGGTGAAACAGCATACGGCTGGCAAGCACCTCTCCACGTTTTGTGAATAATACCATGTTGTATACTCCGGTAGGCATAGACTCCATTGATACTGTTGTGTTTACTGAACCGTCTGCTTCTGGAACAAGCTGTGAGAAATAGGACAGTTCTCCGCGCAGTGTCATAGCAAGACCTAATGTGTCAGAATTTTCCTTTTCCAGTCTTCCGTCTGCACGGACAACGAATGAACCTGAACGGGAATCAACGTGCATAACATATCCGTAATCCTTGGCATCGGGCAGATTGAAAGAGTAATCGTTGCCCTGGTAACGTACTGCTATTTTCTGTTTCTTTTTGTCTGCCGTTACAGTGAAAGAACCCATACCGTCGTGTATGGTTTTTACACTTTTTTTACCGATACCGTCCGGAAAGACTTCAACATCTATTCCGTTGCCGGATTCGTCTGTCGCTTTGAATGCGACTGTGGATTCCAAACCGTTGACCAGACTGCCCCCTTCCGGATAAAACCCTACGTTTATCTTTTTTAATTTTTCCATTGGCGGGCGGTATTGTTCAATATCGCTTTTTACCAGTTTGATAACCGGTGTCTTGCTGTAAAAGTCTCCTTCTTTTTCGGGTTTGTTGTATACGGGAATAACTCTTGAAAACACACATTCGTTATCAAAATTCAGCATATTGAGGGTGTAGGCGCGTATCTCGTAGTATCCGCTCGGGTAGTTCAGCATACCGCGCATTTCTCTTGCCTGATTGACCGATTTGTCAACCAGATCAAAATAACCGTTGCACTGGCCGTAAACAATTTTGATTTTCTTCTGCTCAAGAACTGCTCCGGAAGGTGACAGCAATTCAACGTACAGTACCTGGCTTTCTGATCTGTGAAGATCTGATGCCTGAACCACAAACGCTTTGAACCATATAGTCTCTCCTTGAAAATAACCGCTGTTGTCCAACTGCAGATATACCTTTTCCTGTGGAAATATGTGGTTGAAATCAACGGCGTTCTGTGCAAACTGTCTTAACTCTTCGGTGGCATTCTGTTTTGCAGCGCAGGCTGGAAGTCCCGTTCCCAACAATAATATGAATGCCAGAATTATTCCGGCATTTTGTCTGGTCTTTTCCATTAAAATATACTGATCTCAAATGTTTTGACAAACTTACATATTTTTCTTAACTTCAAAACATGAATTTTGCAACTTTTTTCGCTGAGTGCAAGTCTAATTGAAAACAAAATACAGAAATATGAAAGCAGATAACGAAAAGTATTGTGTCGAGTGCGGTCAGATTATCAATAAAAGGGCTGTGATATGTCCTCATTGCGGCTGTGCCCAACCACGTATTGATGTTGACAATTCCAACGCCCAGGATGTAACGGAACCTGGAAGAATCAAAGAACTCAATTCCCGTTGGATAATTACGGTAATACTTGCCATTGTGATAGGCGGATTCGGCGCTCACAGATTCTATGCGGGAAAAATCGGTACAGGCATACTTATGCTGATAACATGCGGCGGATGCGGAATATGGTATCTGATTGATATTTTCACGGTTTGTACGGAACAGTTTACAGATTCTGACGGAAAAAGAATACTGATGTATATTTGATGTTTTTTTGCTATCTTCGCAGAAAAATATCGGATATGATAGTATGTATAGCAGAAAAACCGAGCGTAGCTCAAGAAATTGCAGCTGTGCTTGGTGCTGTAAATCGCCATGACGGATACATAGAAGGTAACGGATACCAGGTTACCTGGACGTTCGGTCACTTGTGTACCCTTAAAGAACCTCAGGATTATAATGACAACTGGAAAAACTGGTCATTGGGTTCATTGCCAATGATTCCGTCCAGATTCGGAATCAAACTGATAGAAGACAAGGGTATAGGAAAACAGTTTAAAATCATTGAGAATCTTATGCAGCATGCCACTGAGATTATCAACTGTGGTGATGCCGGTCAGGAGGGAGAACTTATCCAACGCTGGGTAATGCAGAAAGCTGGTGCAACCTGCCCCGTCAAGAGACTGTGGATTTCCTCCCTGACAGAAGAATCAATAAGACAGGGCTTCAAAGACCTTAAGGACCAGAATTCCTATCAGAACCTTTATGAGGCCGGATTGTGCCGTGCAATAGGAGACTGGCTGCTTGGCATGAACGCAACCAGACTCTATACTATCAAATACAGAAATCCATCCCAGAAAGGAGTTCTGTCAATTGGCCGTGTCCAGACACCTACTCTTGCACTTGTTGTAAAACGTCAGAATGAGATAGACAATTTTGTCCCTGCCCAATACTGGGAGGTAAAGACTCTCTACAGAAATACATTGTTTTCTCTGGAACACGAGAGAATTTCAGAAGAGAACAAGGCACGTACCATTATGGAGAGTGTTTCCGATAAGGATTTTGAGGTGACATCCGTATCAAAAAAAGAGGGAAAGGATTTTCCACCCAAATTGTTTGACCTGACTTCTCTTCAGGTTGAATGCAATAAAAAATACTCCTATTCCGCAGACGATACGTTGCAGACCATACAATCGTTGTACGAAAAAAAACTGACTACATATCCACGTGTGGATACCACTTATCTAAGTACTGATATCTATCCTAAAATCCCTTCCATTCTTGAGGGAATCAAGCCATATTCATCTTTGACTGCTCCGTTGTCCGGAAAGAAGATACCCAATACAAAGCGTGTTTTTGACAATTCCAAGGTGACGGATCACCACGCTATTATCCCTACAGGAGTGAATCCTCAGGACAAGGGCTTGAATGAACGTGAAAAACGTGTTTACGATATGGTAGCACGCCGATTTATTTCTGTCTTTTATCCGGAGTGCAGATTTTCAACCACTACTGTTGTTGGAATGGTGGACAAATACAAGTTTAAAGTGACCGGAAAAGAGATACTTGAACCGGGCTGGCGTGTTGTATATGACAAGGAACCTGCCAATCAGACAGAGTCTGATACTGAAAATGCTGACAATGTGGTACTTCCAACGTTTGAAAAAGGAGAAAAAGGGCCTCATGTACCGCAACTGGCAGAAAAATGGACAACACCTCCCAAACCATATACTGAGGCTACATTGCTTAGAGCTATGGAAACTGCCGGAAAGACCGTTGAAAACGATGAATTGCGTGAGGCTTTAAAGGAAAATGGCATTGGAAGGCCTTCAACCCGTGCTGCAATCATTGAGACTCTGTTCAAACGCCAATATATGGTAAAAAACAGAAAAAACCTTGTTCCTACCGCTATTGGCTGCCAACTGATAGGTCTTATTCAGCAGGAACTTCTTAAAAGCGCAGAACTTACCGGAATCTGGGAAAAGAAATTGCGCCAGATTGAGAGAGGAGAATACAATTCCGCAGAGTTTATAGGTGAACTCAAAGAGATGGTTACAAATCTTGTCAATCAGGTCCTGGCCGACAACTCCGTACGTTCCATGCAATAAAATCTCTGTTTTCCGGTTTTATAAATATGTGCTGCAGGAATTGTATTTTCTTAATTGTTTCCGTTTTCCTGATTTGCGGGTGTGGTGTGGAATATCAGCTGCATAAAGCAGACGATGCCTATGGCATTGGCGAATATGCCGTTGCCTCTGCACTGTATAAGAAAGTGTATTCCTCAACTCCTCCCGATCAGAAGGACAAAAGAGCAGAAAGAGCCTTCATGCTTGCTGAAAGCTACAGACATTCAAACAATTATGCAAAAGCCATGAACGCGTATCAGAATGCGGCGCGCTACAGATATCCCGATTCTATTGTCTATTTGCGTTTGGCGGATATGCAGCTTAGAAGCGGTCAGTATAAATTGGCCCAGCAGAGCATTGGCATCTATCTGGATTTTGATTCATCTTCTGTGTTGGCTCAAAACATCAGATTGTCTGCAGAACAGTCTGCCGTATGGAAAAAGAATCCTACACGCTTCTCGGTCAAAAAGGAAGCACAGTTCTCTTCAAAGCGTTGTGACTATTCTCCACAGCTTGCCGGGAACAATTCCAACATGCTGTATTTCACTTCTACAAGAGATGAATCTACCGGTAAAGACCTGAACGGAGTCAGCGGTATGAAAAGCGCCGATATTTTTGTGTCTGAACTTGATGAGAAAGGCAAATGGGGAAAACCGCATATTGTAGAGGGCGGTTTGAACAGCGAATGGGAAGAAGGTTCCTGCTCATTCACCAGTGATTTTTCAACAATGTATTTCACCCAATGCCTTATGGATGCCCAGTATCCAAGAAAGGCACAAATAATGAAAAGCTTACGCTCCGATGCTTCCTGGCAGAGTCCTGAACCTATCGATGGCAATGCTGCCGATTCAATGTACACATTTGCCCATCCGGCAGTTTCTCCCGATAACAAATGGCTCTATTTCGTATCTGATATGGATGGCGGATATGGCGGGTATGACATTTGGCGTATTCCGTTGGGCGGCAGACTGCTTGCTGCCGAAAACATGGGCCCTTTGGTCAATACTGAAGGTAATGAAATGTTTCCCACTTTCAGACAGAACGGAGAAATGTATTTTTCTTCTGACGGTTTGCCCGGTATGGGCGGACTAGATATATTCCGGGCCTCTTTTTCCAATGATACTGTAAATGATGTTTCAAATCTGCAATCTCCTGTAAATTCTTATGCAGACGATTTTGGAATGACTTTCCGCGGTGTTGGAATGAGCGGTTTTTTCTCAAGCAACAGAAACGATGCCCGCGGCCATGACAATATCTATTCATTTGTCCTGCCGGAACCTGTACAGAATATTGTAGGCTGGGTATATGAAAAAGACGGATACGAGTTGCCGGACGCCTTGGTTTATATAGTTGGTAACGACGGTACAAACCAAAAAGTCGGTGTGCGGACGGACGGCTCCTTTTTGTTCAAGGTGAACCCCGGTTACGATTATGTTTTGCTCGGAACGCACAAAGGCTATCTGAACTATAAACAGGAACTTGAATCGGATTCTGCCGATGCAGACAGAGAATATGTTCTGCAGTTTCCGCTTTCTTCCATTTCAAAACCGGTACTAATAGACAATATCTTTTTTGATTTCGGTGCTGCCACCCTGCGTCCCGAATCAGGCAAATCACTGTTGGAACTTGTCAGACTGTTGGAAGACAATCCGAATGTGACAATAGAAATAGGAGCCCATACGGATTACATCGGTACTGACCTTTATAATGAAACTCTCTCTGCCAAACGTGCCCAGAGTGTTGTAGATTTTCTTGTAGCTAACGGGATAGAGGCGGCCAGACTTACCGCAAAGGGCTATGGCGAATCTGTACCCAAGACTGTGACAAAAAAAATGACAGACTTTAATAAATTCCTCAAAATAGGCGATGTCCTCGATGAACAGTTCATTAAAAGTCTTCCGGAACACCAGCAGGATATCTGTAACCAGCTGAACAGACGAACTGAATTCAAGGTGTTGCGCACTACTTATGGCATGTATTGAAAAAGATGCGTTTTTGTTTGCGTATCTTATTTGTTTAATGTAATTTTGCACCTTGATTTTTAACAACATATTGTCTAACCAATCTTTTTAAAACAAATTTAAGAATGGAAGAAATTAAGAACGCAGCTCCTATTGATAATTTCGATTGGGATGCATTTGAAAATGGCAGCAGTAATTCTGCAAAAAGCAAAGAGGAACTTGAACAGCTTTACGAGGGCACACTCAACAAGGTTGCCGATAACGAAGTTGTAAATGGTACCGTAATCGCTATCAACAAACGCGAGGTTATTGTAAACATCGGTTACAAGTCTGACGGTATTATCCCGGTCAGCGAATTCCGTTACAATCCTGATCTGAAAATTGGAGATTCTGTAGAAGTATTCATCGAGAATACTGAAAATAAGAAAGGCCAGCTGCTTCTTTCACATAAAAAGGCTTGTGCTTCACGTTCATGGGACCGTGTAAACCAGGCTCTGGATTCTCAGGAAGTTATCAAGGGCTACATCAAGTGCCGTACCAAGGGTGGTATGATTGTTGATGTATTCGGTACAGAAGCTTTCCTGCCGGGTTCACAGATTGATGTCAAACCTATCCGTGACTACGATACATTCGTTGGCCAGTATATGGATTTCAAGGTTGTCAAGATTAACCAGGAATTCCGTAATGTAGTTGTTTCCCATAAGGCTCTCATTGAAGAGGAACTTGAGCAGCAGCGCATGGATATCATCAGCAAACTTGAGAAAGGTCAGGTTCTTGAAGGTACAGTCAAGAATATCACATCATACGGCGTATTCATTGACCTTGGCGGTGTTGACGGTCTTATCCACATTACAGACCTCAGCTGGGGCCGCGTGAGCGATCCTAAGGAGGTTGTTGAACTCGACCAGAAAATCAACGTTGTCATTCTTGACTTTGACGATGAGAAGAAACGCATCGCTCTTGGCTTGAAACAGCTTACTCCTCATCCATGGGATGCTCTTGATGCCAATCTTCAGGTTGGTGACAAGGTTAAAGGTAAGGTTGTTGTCATTGCTGACTATGGCGCATTCATTGAGATTGCTCCGGGTGTTGAAGGCCTTATCCATGTTTCAGAAATGTCTTGGAGCCAGCACTTGCGTTCAGCTCAGGATTTCATCAAGGTTGGAGACGAAATCGAGGCAGTTATTCTTACACTTGACCGCGATGAACGCAAAATGTCTCTTGGCTTGAAACAGCTTAAGGATGATCCATGGCAGTCAATTGATGACAAATATCCTGTTGGTTCAAAACATGTTGCAACAGTACGTAACTTTACAAGTTTCGGTATCTTTGTTGAGATTGAAGAGGGTGTTGACGGTTTGATCCATATCAGCGACCTTAGCTGGACAAAGAAAGTAAAACATCCTTCAGAATTCACTCAGATCGGTTCTACAATAGACGTTGTTGTTCTTGAAATAGATAAGGATAACCGCCGTTTGAGCCTTGGCCACAAACAGCTTGAGGATAATCCTTGGGATACATACGAGACAGTATTTACACTTGATTCCATCCACGAAGGTAAAATTACAGAAATGATGGATAAGGGTGCAGTTATCTCTCTTGAATATGGCGTAGAAGGTTTTGCAACTCCAAAGCACCTTGTAAAAGAAGACGGTACACAGGCTCAGCAGGGTGAAACTCTTCAGTTCAAGGTTATTGAATTCAACAAGGAATCAAAGAGAGTAATCCTTTCACACAGCCGTATCTTTGAAGATATTGCAAAGGCAGAGGCCAAAGCTGAAAAGAAAGCCCAGCGCAAGGCTGCCGGCAAGAAAGAGGCCAAAGATGAACCGGTAATCCAGAACCAGGCTGCATCTACAACACTTGGCGATATCGATGCTCTTGCTGCTCTCAAGAGCCAGCTTGATCAGGAAAGCAAGTAATTGCAATTTCCAATATATTTTCAAGGGCCGGTTTTGTGCCGGCCTTTGTTGTTTTGGATAAGATTTTAGTATCAAATGACATTTTCTGTAACAATATTGGGATGTGGTTCAGCTACTCCAAGTCTCAAACATTTTACATCTGCACAGATTGTGAATGTTAGAGAAAAACTGTTTTTGGTTGATTGCGGAGACGGAACACAAATACAGTTGCGCGGTTGCAGATTGCCGTTTGGAGGAATTAACCATATTTTTATCTCTCACTTGCATGGAGACCATTGTTTTGGTCTTATGGGAGTGATTTCTTCTTTCGGATTGTTGGGCCGGACAGCTCCGTTGTTCGTATATGCTCCAAAGGAATTTGAACAGATATTCAAAGCAATGCTGGACTTTTTCTGTTCCGATTTTCCTTTTGAAGTTGTTTTCCATGGTTTTGATTCCACAAAACAGGAGCTTATCTACGATGACCGTTCTGTCAGTGTAACTACAATTCCTCTCAAACATAGGGTTCCATGTGCAGGATTCCTGTTCAGGGAGAAGTCTGTTGAAGACCATATTGACCGGAAGATGTGTGATTACTATCATGTTCCACAGTGGGAATATTCCCGAATCAAAGCGGGTGGTGATTTTATTTTGGAAGACGGAACCGTTATTTCTCATGAACGTCTTACCAAGCCTGCAGACAAGCCCCGCAGTTATGCCTATTGCTGCGATACTGCATACAATCCTCAGATGATAGAGCAAATCAAGGGTGTGGATGCAATGTATCATGACTGCACATATTCTGCCCAGGATGAGTCAAAAGCAAATGTGTACTATCATTCAACTACCAGACAGGCAGCGTTGATTGCGGCTCAGGCCGGTGTAGGCCAGCTGATTATGGGGCATTTCTCTGCCCGTTATCCGGATGAATCTTTGCTGTTGGAAGAGGCAAAACAGGTATTTGCCAATTCTGTTCTTGCAAAAGAAAAAATGGCTGTTAACCTGTAATGCACTACATTATACATGTCAGAATTTGACGAATATAAGATAATAAAGGAATTGTGTTCTGATTCTGATGCCATACGCAGGGCGGCATTCGCCAAGGTTGTAGAGCATTTCAGTGAGCGCTTGTATTGGCAGATCAGACGGATGGTTATAGTGCATGACGATGCCAATGACCTTCTGCAGAATACATTCATAAAAGCGTGGCTCAATCTTGATTCGTTTAAAGGAAACTCAAAACTATTGACTTGGCTATACAGAATTGCAATAAATGAGTCAATCACATTCATTAACAGGGAAAGGCAACGCTCTTTTTTAACGCTGGATTCAGACCAGGCCAATCTGGAAGAAAAACTTGAAGGAGATATATTTTTCGATGGAGATGGGACACAAATCCGGCTGCAGAAGGCAATCATGTCTTTGCCCTTGAAACAGCGCACTGTTTTTAACATGCGCTATTTTGATGAGATGAAGTACGAGGATATGTCCAAGATTTTAGGTACCAGCGTTGGAGCACTGAAGGCTTCTTATCATATAGCCGTAAAGAAAGTTGAAGACTATTTGGGACAGAATGATTAAACTAAATTATTAATAATAAGTCAAATGTTAGCATGAAAGATGTTAGACTGAAATTGAAGACAAACAGAACACCATTCAAGGTGCCTCAAGGGTACTTTGATAATCTTAGCGGGAATATTATGGAACTTATTCCGCAGGAAGGTTGTATTCCTGATGTTAGTCTTGTAAGTAATAAGGTCTCGCGTCCGCTGTATTTCAGGCGCAGAAGGTTTATCGGTATGGCGGCATCGGTCTCTGTGCTGGCAGTATTGTTTGGTCTGGCCATGTATGTCTCTGACAGTTTCAATAAATCTGACAGCCATGCTGCTGTGGCGTTTTCCGATGAATTTATTGACAATTATCTTGAAGAATCAATGGTAGATGAATATCTTATGTATTCCTCATTGACATATGGTGAGTAATATTATCAACATCTTTTATTAGTAGATATGAAACATCTGAAATTTTTTATATTCACATTTTTCTTTTGTTGCGTTTCAGTCATCTCTTCTGCACAAAACAAGCCGTCTGTACAACTTGCTCCGGGACAAAAATTTTCCTGGGAAGAATATAAGACTGCAAAAAGCCAATACATAGTTGATTGCGCCAAATTGTCAAGGAAAGAAAGTGAAAAGTTTTTTCCTCTCTATAAGGAACTTTACCAGAAAAAAAGATATATCAATTCCAATGCAAGAAAACTCTGCAGAGAGTATTCCCAAGATGGTAACATAACCAAACAGGAATACCTTTCAATGATAGACAGTTTGTGCCAGGCAAAAATAGACATTGCCAATCTTGAAAAGGAATATGTTGACAAGTTCAAGAAAATACTTCCTGCCGAAAAACTGTACAAGGCCCTTAAAGCCGATGAAGATTTTGACAGCGAGATTCTGAAGCAGATGCAGAAACCAAAACAGGAATAGAATCACTCCATGGACTTGGCCTGTTCCCATAGGGCATCCATCTCTGCAAGTGTCATATCTTTAAGACTGCGTCCTTGGCTGATTGCCTGTTCTTCAATGTAGTTGAAGCGGCGGATGAATTTGCTGTTGGTGCGTTCCAAAGCATTGTCAGGATGGATTTTGAATAGACGTGCCACGTTGGTTACGGCAAACAGCAGATCTCCCAATTCACATTCTGCCAAATCCTTGTTGCCGGACTCAATCTCGGTTTTCAGTTCATCAGCTTCCTCGTATATCTTGGCCATGGCATCGGCCGCAGTGTCCCAGTCAAAACCTACGTGAGCGGCTTTTTCCTGAATGCGGTATGCCTTGATGAGTGATGGCAGAGAATCCGGTACGCCGGCAAGAACGCGCTTGTTCCCGTCTTTTTCTTTCAGTTTGAGCTGTTCCCAGTTCTGCAGAACCTGTCCCTGACCGTCAACCTGTGTGTTTCCGTAAACGTGCGGGTGACGGTAAATAAGTTTGTCACACAGCTGGTTGCATACATCGGCAATGTCGAAACTGTCAGTCTCGGACCCGATCTTGCTGTAGAATACAACGTGCAGCAGCACATCGCCCAACTCTTTGCAGATATTTTTGTTGTCATTGTCCATAAGGGCCTGGCAGAGTTCATATACCTCTTCTATGGTGTTTTCGCGCAGACTCTGGTTGGTCTGCACTCTGTCCCACGGGCATTTTTCACGCAATGTGTCCATTACATCCAGCACCCGGTTGAAAGCTTCAAGTTGTTCTTGTCTTGTATGCATGTTCTTTTTACTGTTTGACAATGCAAAGGTACCTATTTTTTTACTACCTTTGCAAATTCTTGGTAAATAGGATAAAAATACATATTTTACATATATGGAATTAGCAAGCAAGTATAATCCCGCCGACGTTGAGTCCAAGTGGTACAAGTATTGGGAAGACAACAAGCTCTTCCATTCAGAGCCTGATGGCCGTGAACCGTACACCATTGTAATACCGCCACCAAATGTTACAGGCGTATTGCACATGGGACACATGTTGAACAATACCATTCAGGATATCCTTGTGCGCCGTGCCCGTATGAAGGGCAAGAATGCGCTTTGGGTACCCGGAACAGACCATGCAAGTATTGCAACAGAGGCAAAGGTGGTGAACAAACTTGCGGCTCAGGGTATAAAGAAACGTGACCTTACACGCGAACAGTTCCTCAAGTATGCCTGGGAGTGGAAAGAGGAACACGGCGGCATCATACTCAAGCAGTTGCGCCGTCTTGGTTGCAGCTGTGACTGGGACCGTACAGCATTCACAATGGATGAACTGCGCAGTGAAAGCGTAACGCGCGTGTTCTGCGATTTGTATGACAAAGGTCTGATATACCGCGGACTGCGCATGGTGAACTGGGATCCGAAAGCGCAGACAGTTCTTTCTACTGAAGAGGTAATCTACCGTGAAGAGAAGAGCAAACTCTACTATCTGAAATATTATGTTGCAGATGGTGAAACAGTAACTCCTACAAATCAGGAGGGCGAGGTTCTGCACCGCGATGCCAAAGGCTGGTATGCTGTTGTAGCTACAACACGTCCTGAAACAATCATGGGCGATACTGCCATGTGCATCAATCCCAAGGATGCCAAGAACCAGTGGCTGCGCGGTCATAAGGTGATTGTTCCGCTTGTAAACCGCGTGATTCCTGTTATTGAAGACCGCTATGTTGATATAGAATTCGGTACAGGCTGTCTTAAAGTTACTCCTGCACACGATGCCAATGACTATGCACTTGGCAAGACCCATGGTCTTGAGATAATAGACATATTCAACCCGGACGGTACAATATCCGATGCGGCCGGCATGTACGTAGGCCAGGACCGTTTTGCTGTACGTAAGCAGATTGCAATTGACCTTGACGCCGCCGGTCTTCTTGAAAAAGTGGAGGATTACGATAACAAGGTGGGCTATTCTGAACGCAATCAGGATACAGCCGTAGAACCGCGTCTTTGCAAACAGTGGTTCCTTAGCATGCAGCACTTTGCAGACATCGCGCTGCCTCCGGTACTTTCCGGTGAACTCAAGTTCTATCCTCCAAAATATGTGACAACATACAGAAACTGGCTGGAAAACATTCAGGACTGGTGCATTAGCCGTCAGTTGTGGTGGGGACACAGAATCCCGGCATATTTCCTGCCTGCAGAAGAGGGACAGGAAGAGCAGTTCGTTGTTGCCCTTGATGCTGAAAAGGCCCTTGAAAAGGCTCATAAGATTGCCGGGTATGAGAATATAAAGCTTGAAGATCTGCACCGCGACGAGGATGCACTTGACACATGGTTCTCATCGTGGTTGTGGCCTATATCGCTGTTCAACGGAATCAATGAACCGGGAAATAAGGAGATCAACTATTACTATCCTACAGCAGACCTTGTAACAGGTCCGGACATTATTTTCTTCTGGGTTGCACGTATGATTATGTCCGGTTGCGAATATCAGAAGGAAATTCCTTTCCGCAATGTGTATTTTACAGGTATCGTACGTGACAAGCTTGGACGCAAGATGAGCAAGTCTCTTGGAAATTCTCCAGACCCTATAGGACTGATCGAAAAGTTCGGTGCTGACGGTGTACGTATGGGACTCATGCTTTCTGCTCCTGCCGGTAACGATATACCGTTTGACGAGTCTATCTGCGAACAGGGACGTAACTTCAACAACAAGATATGGAATGCATTCCGTCTTACACAGGGCTGGAATGTGGATAAAAATATTGCACAGCCGGAAAGTTCACGTCTGGCAGTGGAATGGTTCGGTGCGGCTCTTGCCAATACTGCGGCAGAGATGGACGACCTTATGTCGAAATACCGTCTGAACGAGGCTCTGATGGCTGTTTACAAGCTGTTCTGGGACGAGTTTGCAAGCTGGTATCTTGAAATTGTCAAACCAGCGTACGGCCAACCAATAGATGGTGCCACATATTCCTCTACCATGCAGTTGTTTGAAAAACTGCTGTTGCTGCTGCATCCGTTCATGCCTTTTATTACTGAAGAATTGTGGCATGCCATGGCTGAGCGCGGAGAAAAGGACACCATTATGAACCAGACTATTGTTGGACTTGAAAAGGGTGCCGACAAGGCTCTGGTTGACGGTTTTGAAATATGCAAGACAATTGTCAGCGAGGTCCGTAACGTACGCAATCAGAAAAATATAGCACTGAAAGAAGTTCTTACGCTTCAGGTAGTAGGAAAGAATCCTGCAGAGAAATATAAGAGCGTAATACTGAAAATGGCCAATCTTGCTGATATTGAAGAGATTGAAGCAAAGAACCCGGCATCGGCCCAGTTTATGGTAGGAACCACTGAGTTTGCCGTAAATCTTGGAAATCTGATTGATACAGAGGCAGAGAAAAAACGCATCAATGCGGAGATTGTTTACCTTGAAGGATTTCTGAAGGGTGTGATGGCAAAACTTGGCAATGCCAACTTTGTAGCTCATGCTCCTGCTGCAGTTGTAGAGAACGAACGCAAGAAACAGGCCGATGCAGAGCAGAAAATTGCTCTTCTCAAGGAATCTCTTGCAGCGCTTTAACAAATACCTGATACCGCTTGATGGATTCTGAATTTTCTAAACTTGGCCTGAACAATGTACTTGTAAAGGCTGTTACCGAGATGGGCTTTGTACGCCCGATGCCTGTTCAGGAACAGGTTATTCCATACCTTTTAGGCGATGGAAACGATGTGGTTGCACTTGCCCAGACCGGCAGCGGTAAGACCGCGGCATTCGGATTGCCTATTCTGCAGAAGACAGATGTAAGCAAGGCTGTACCGCAAGCTCTGATACTGAGTCCTACACGTGAGCTCTGTATGCAGATTGCCGCCGACCTTGCAGATTTCTCAAAGTATATGGACGGTCTGCATATTGTACCTATGTACGGCGGAACCTCTGTTGAGAACCAGATACGCAATTTCAAGAAAGGTGCCCATATCATTGTTGCAACACCAGGGCGTCTGCTTGATCTGATGAACCGTGGTGTTGTCCGTCTGGATACTGTGTCCAACGTTGTTCTGGACGAGGCCGACGAAATGCTGGATATGGGTTTCAGCGATGATCTCAACGCAATACTTGAAACCGTTCCTGCCCAGCGCAATATGCTTATGTTCTCTGCAACCATGAGCAGCGAAATAGCCTCCATAGCAAAGAACTATCTGCATGATTATAAGGAGATTGTAATTGGCAACAAGAATCAGGGTACCGGTAACGTGAACCACGTCTATTATATGGTGCACGCAAAAGACAAGTACTATGCTCTGAAACGTATTGTTGATTTCTATCCCAAGATATACGCAATCATATTCTGCCGCACCCGTCTGGAAACACAGGAGGTTGCGGATAATCTGATTCAGGACGGATACAACGCCGAACCGTTGCACGGAGACTTGTCTCAGGCACAACGCGATCTGACCATGAACAAGTTCCGCAAGCGTCAGGTTCAGCTTCTGGTTGCAACCGATGTGGCAGCCCGCGGACTTGACGTGGATGACCTTACCCATGTAATCAATTACGGTTTGCCGGACGACATAGAAGTCTATACGCACCGCAGCGGCCGTACCGGACGTGCAGGAAAGACAGGAACTTCCATTTCAATAATCAATCTGCGTGAGAAAGGCAAACTCAAACAGATAGAAAAGACTATTGCAAGAGAGTTTGTTGCGGGTACCATTCCGGAGGGAACCCAGATATGTGAAAAACAGCTCTACAAAGTCATTGACGATATTGAGAAAACTCTTGTGAACGAGGAACAGATTGCTCCCTTCCTTCCGCTTATTTACCGCCAGTTGGACTGGCTTGACAAAGAGGATATCATAAAACGTGTGGTAAGTCTTGAGTTTGGCAAGTTTATGAGCTATTATGCCAATGCTCCGGAGATAGAGACTGTTACTGTTGAACAGGAACGCAAGTCACGCAAAGAGGAACAGAAAAAGAAAGAAGCTGACCGCAAGGAACGCAAGCGTAAGGCTCAGGAGGGTTATGCACGTTTCTTTATCAATCTTGGCAAACTTGACAATGTCCATACCAGCCAGATAATTGACATTATCAACAAGTTTATTCCTGAACGTATAGACTTGGGCCGTATTGATGTTATGCACAGTTTTTCTTTCTTTGAGACTCCGGCAAAGAATGTTCCGCTCATACTTGAAGAATTGAACGGACGCAAACTCAAAGGCCGCGAACTGCGGGTAGAACTGGCTGAACAGGCCGATGAAAACACAGTAGAACGCGGTGCAAGGAAAGAACGCCGTAAAGACAGAGAACGTGCGTATGGCGGCAGAGACGACAGAAAACGCCGCGATGATGCTCCGCGCCGTAACAGGGATGAACGCAGCGACCGCAAACGCAATAAAAGAAGATAAATATCAAACTACATAAATTAAAACAGAATCTATGAAAGCTTTGCTTATGATCCTTGATGGTTGGGGAATTGGCAACCATTCAAAAGCAGATGTAATTTACTCAACACCAACTCCGTATATGGATTATCTGGCCAAGACCTATCCGAACAACCAGCTTCTTGCCAGTGGTGAGAATGTAGGACTTCCGGACGGACAGATGGGTAACTCTGAGGTTGGTCACCTCAATATCGGAGCCGGTCGTGTTGTATATCAGGATCTTGTTAAAATCAACCGCTCGATTGCAGACGGAAGCATTGCGCAGAATCCGGAAGTGGTATCCGCCTATGAGTATGCAAAGAAGACAGGCAAGAAACTCCATCTTATGGGACTTGTTTCCAACGGAGGTGTACACTCTTCTCTTGAACATCTGTTTGCATTCTGTGATCTTGCAAAGAAATATAATCTTGACAACGCGTTCGTGCATTGTTTTATGGACGGTCGCGATACTGACCCAAAAAGCGGTAAGGGCTTTATTGAACAGCTTGTAAAACGTGGAGACAAGGTGGCATCAATTATTGGCCGTTTCTATGCAATGGACCGCGACAAACGCTGGGAACGCATAAAGGTGGCTTATGACCAGCTTGTAAACGGACAGGGAAAACAGGCAACCGATATGGTAAAGGCTGTAGAAGAGTCCTATGCCGACGGCGTTACCGATGAATTCATGAAACCTATTGTAAACAGCGCATACAACTCAAAGATAGAACAGGGCGATGTAATCATATTCTTCAATTTCCGTAACGACCGTGCCAAAGAGCTAACAATAGTCCTTACACAGAAAGATATGGAAGAGAACGGCATGAAAACCATTCCGGGCCTGCAGTACTATTGCCTTACACCGTACGATGCCAGCTTTACAGGTGTCCACATTCTGTTTGACAAGGAAAACGTAAGGAACACTCTTGGTGAATACATTGCAAGCAAAGGCCTCAAGCAGCTGCATATTGCCGAGACAGAGAAATACGCTCATGTCACATTCTTCCTGAACGGAGGCCGTGAGACTCCATACGAGAACGAGGAACGTATCCTGGTTCCTTCTCCAAAAGTTGCAACATACGATCTGCAACCGGAAATGAGCGCTTTCACAGTATGCTCAAAACTTGTTGATGCTATCCGTGAAGACAAGTACGACTTTATTGTAGTGAACTTTGCCAACGGCGATATGGTTGGTCATACAGGCGTATATGGCGCAATTGAGAAGGCTGTAACAGCTGTCGATGCCTGCGTTCACAGTGTAATAGAGGCTGCCCGCGCAACAGGTTACGAGGCAATCATCATTGCAGACCACGGCAATGCCGACAATGCAGTCAATGCCGACGGTACACCAAACACGGCCCACTCTTTGAATCCCGTTCCAGTAATCTATGTTACAGACAACACAAATGCAAAGATAACAAACGGCATTCTTGCCGATGTGGCTCCTACCATACTTGGTATTATGGGCCTTGATGTTCCTGCCGAAATGACCGGCAAGAACCTGATAGGATAAGAATCCGTTCAGGTAGCTGTAATATGAGGCCGGCCAAAAATCACTTTTTGGTCGGCCTCACTCGATTCTGGAGAGCAACAGCGTCACGGCACAAGCATTCTCATTTCAATATGACCATGTTCAGTCTGGTACAACCTCTAAAAACATTGGTATATACGCCATTCTGGAAATTTGTAAATGGAAGTGTAATTGTTTCAAGATTTTTGCAACCTGTAAACACATCATCCCATATGGATTTCAGTATCAAAGATTCAGGCAAATCCAACTCTGTCAAACTGCTGCAATAGTAAAATGATTCACTACCCATACTTTTCAGATTAGTAGGCAAATATAAAGATTTGAGAGACTGACATCCACCAAAAGCGTAATCATCAACAGTTTCCAATGTGGACGGAAATTTGACAGATTCAAGACTTGGACAATGATAGAATGCATAATTACCTATGTATGTCATTCCTTGAGGTAATGCTATTGCTTTCAAATCGAGGCAATTGCTAAACGCTCCACTTCCTAAAGAATCTATTGGAGATGTAAATGACACATTGTTTAGTTTACGGCACAAATAAAATGCGCACCATCCAAATTTATCTACGGAATTTATCACTACAGATGTCAGATTGTTACAATCATAAAACGCATAGTCTCCAAGCAAAGACAATGAATCCGGTAAAGTAAGACATTCTATTGTATTACATTCGCTGAATGCGTGTGATTGGATTTCTGTAA
>JAKSIP010000059.1 GCA_024398715.1 Bacteroidaceae bacterium | reverse complement strand
TTGACACTCCCCATGCCTAAAGGCAGGGGATTCTAAGTTGCTGCCGAAAGTTTTCGGCTGACCCGTCCGTTTCCGGTAGGTCGTACACTTAGGTATGGGTGTGCCATCACCCATCATAGGGCAGAACATATAGTTCCCTATGCAGTATGTCTGTTACCAACATACTCAGTTGAGTTACAGATGTTTATTGCACCAACAAGGTCTCTGTGCCCGCGATAGCCGCATTTACAGATATATTTCCTGTCATCTGCTTCGTGGCGGTTCCCGCATACGGGACATTTCTGGCTTGTATAGGCTGCATTTACATACTCAACTGCTATGCCTGCAAGTTTTGCCTTGTATTCTATAAACTGAGCAAGCCTATAGAATGACCAGTTGTGCAGGCTGTGATTGTTTTTACGACTTTTTCTTGTCGTGGAGCGTATGTCTGTCAACTGCTCCAGTTTTATTACCTTGACGTTATGGGCTACGGCGGCAGCCACAATATCATGGCTTAACTTATGGTCTATGTCACGCATTATACGCTGTTCCCTGTTGTTAATGCGGACTACTGCCCTGGGCTTTTTGGCAGTCTGCAGTTTTTTACGAAGATATGCAAACTGTCTGCGCATATATTTGTTCCGGCGGCCATTGCCATAAAACTTAACACTTCCGTCAGAACAGTAGCTTACTGCAGGGCATTTGATTCCAAGGTCTACGCCCATAATGTTCCCTTCGTCAGGAACTGCAGGCTCGTCCACATCATAGACTATCTGGGCTACAAGGCTTCTGCCTTTGGTTACAACCCGCATGGTTCCAAGACGGTATGACGCAAAGATGTTCTGCTGCTTCTCTGACATCTTTGTGCGTACGGATATGCGTTTTGACTTTCCACCAATCAGTACCGGGAACTCCAGGCTGCTTCCGCTGACCTTGAAATTCTGGTTATTGATATAGCAGCAGGGTTTCCTGAGCACAGGAAGTTCCGGCGCCGTTACCCGTATGTTGGAATTCTGCCTGATCATCTTTTTGTTTTTAAGAACTGCCGCATGACAGAATTTATAGTGCTTTTTCACAATGGATCTGGCATCCCTGATGCACTGATTGGTCAGCGCGGACGGAAGGGCTGCAGCTACATCGGCAGTAGTGGTTTTGGCAATGGATCTGCCGCTTACGGCATCAGAAACAAGACTGTTAACAACAGATATGTATTCTGTCATGACAGCCCGAATCAGTTTTAACTGTTCTTTTGTCGGATACAGTTTTACCGTTTCTGATAATTGCATAAGCCTATACCGTCTTCTGATTTTCTATGTATTGTTTGATTATGGAGAGCGGAGCACCGCCAACAGTGGAAACAAAATAGCTGTTTGTCCATAGGGTAGGTATTCTTGACCTGAGCCAGGGAAACTCCTGCCTCAAAGTGCGTGAGGAAACTCCTTTGATCTGCTTGACGGCTTTGTGAACACCGTACTGCGGATCGACTTCAAGCAGCAAATGCACATGGTCAGGCATTATCTCCATTTCGATGATTTCGACGCTTAGTTGGTCGCAGGTTTGTTTTATCAGCTCCTTCAAGCGGACATCAACACCGTTTATAAGCACGGAGCGCCGATACTTGGGACAAAACACCACATGGTATTTGCAAGAATAAACTACATTGTGATTTGATTTGTATTCCATGGGATAATTATACAGCATTATGCTATAT
>JAKSIP010000058.1 GCA_024398715.1 Bacteroidaceae bacterium | reverse complement strand
CGCCGCTGTAACGACTTTGGTGCAGGTGGTGTTTCAGTTGCTGTTGGTGAACTGGCTCCTGGTCTGGATATCAACCTGGACGCAGTTCCTAAAAAGTACGAAGGTCTTAACGGTACAGAAATCGCTATTTCTGAAAGCCAGGAACGTATGGCAATTGTTGTACGCGAAAAAGACGTTCAGAAGCTTATTGATTATGCACACGCAGAAAACCTTGATGCAACACTGATTGCAAAAGTAACAGATACAAACCGCCTCGTTATGAACTGGCGCGGAAAGAAAATCGTTGATATTTCACGTGAATTCATCGATACAAACGGTGCTTACAGAAACGCCGAAGCTCACATCACTTGTCCTTCAAAGAACGATTCTCCACTGGCAATGCCTCTGGATGCTACAGCAAAAGTTCTTTCTGATGCATGCTGCTGCGGTGACAATCCTGACCAGAAGTTTGCAAAGATTCAGGAAGCCTGGTACACAAACATGAAGCAGCTGGCTACATGTTCACAGCGCGGACTTTCAGAACGCTTCGACGGTTCTATCGGTGCAAGCTCTGTTCTGTTCCCATTCGGTGGAAAATATCAGGCAACTCCAGAAAGCGGATGTGCTGCAAAGATTCCTGTAAACTCACCTTGCGAAACAGAAACAACATCTCTTATGACATTCGGATACGATCCACGTATCGCACAGTGGTCACCATACCACGGAGCACAGACAAGTGTTCTGTATTCTCTGGCACGTATCATCGCTCTTGGTGGTAATCCTGAAACTTGTCGCCTTACATTCCAGGAATACTTCGAAAGAACTTCTTCTAAAGAAGCCTGGGGTAAACCTGCTGCAGCACTTCTTGGTGCCCTTACAGCACAGACACAGATGAAGACTGCTTCTATTGGTGGTAAGGACTCAATGTCTGGAACATTCGGTGACATTACAGTTCCACCAACACTGGTTTCATTTGCTGTAACAATTGAAAACTGCAAGAACATTAACGGCGGTTCATTCAAATCTGCAGGAAACAAAGTTTACTTTGTTCCACAGGTTTATACTTCAGCTCTTACTCCAGACTTTGCTGACTTCACAAAGAAATCAGAAGCTCTGTACGAACTGAACAAAGCCGGAAAACTTTCTGCAATGTATCCTGTAGGAGCCGGTGGTATTGCTGACTCACTTACAAAAATGGCATTCGGAAACAGAATCGGTGTTCAGATGGCTGACATGATCGGAAAACAGCTTAAAGCTAGCGAACCTGTACATTCTGAAATCCTTGAAGCAAACGGAAACACTTGCGGTAGCTGGATGCTCTTTGTTCCACTTTACGGTGCAATGATCGTTGAAGTAAAACCTGAAAATGCAGCAGCATTTGAAGCCGCTATGGCTGGAAGCCTCCTTATTGGTGAAACAATTTCTGAACCTGAAATCCGCTTCAAGAAGGCAGTTATCAACCTTTGTGAAGCAGAAAAAGAATGGGAAAGCGTACTTGCAAAAGTATTCCCACCAATCGTTGAAGGAAAAGACAAAGAAGAAAATGTTCCTGAGCTTCCTGAATTTGCAAAGGGTGTTCATAAGTCCCTTTCTGATATCAGAAAGAATCCTACATTCAATATCGATACAAAAGCAAAGCCTCGCGTAATTCTTCCTGTATTCCCAGGCACTAACTGTGAGCTTGATATGGAACGTGCCTTTAAGCTTGCCGGAGCTGACACAAAGGTTCTGGTTATCAGAAACAAGACAGCTGATATGCTTGAAGAATCTCTTAAAGATTTTGAAGCTGAACTTAAAAAGGCAAATATCCTGGCACTTTCTGGTGGATTCTCTGCCGGTGA
>JAKSIP010000057.1 GCA_024398715.1 Bacteroidaceae bacterium | reverse complement strand
TCGCGGGTTTTTGAATGTTGTATGGAAACAATTATTTGCGTAATTGACGAGCCTGAACGCATAATTTGTTTGCTGAAGTACGGGGAATGAATTCAAAGTCAGTGGAGAAACCGGCAAAATCATGCAAAGCATCTGTAAGCGCAGTTCTTGTGTACGAAGGAATGAAACCTTCTTTGCCGATCTGAGTCAGATTCATCTGCCGGAGGGTTTGAATGATATCAGAGCAGGTATATTGGCCCGGCAAACGGTGTTCTAACAGGCGATAGATCAGCAGGGAAATAAAGCAGGTAAGGAAATGAGCGCGGATCCTGTCATCGCGTTTGAGATAAACCGGTCTGGCGCTGAATTCTGTTTTCATGATCCGGAAAGATTCTTCAATCTCCCAACGGCCACGGTTAACTTGAATAATAGTGGAAACGTCGTCCAAGAGATTGGTGCAAACAGCATAGAAGCCGTCATACTGAGCTTCCTTTGCTATCACTTCTTCGTTAAGTGAATAGATCTTCTTTTCTGCGATTTCGCCGTTTTCCGTAACACTGGTGCGACGAATGAAACGCTTGCAGTCATTCATCCCAGTTGTATCCAAGTGCCTGTCAGCGCCGTTAATCATTGCCGTAGCCCTGTCAATCTGACGCTGACGGACAGATTGCTGATACAACTTGAATTTCAACGAGAAAGTAACAATGAGATTCTGCTGGAACCTGACGTCCCGGTCATCGTCCCAACCGTCAATAAGCCTTTCCTTGTAGAATACTTTGTCACGGTTTTCTTCTGTATCGGCCAAATCAGCAATTGAGTAAACCTTGTTATCACCCTGGAGCCGCCATCCATCTGTATCAAGAGCCCATTTTTTCAAATCCTTACTCAGTGTTTTTACGGATTGAGTCGTAACAAAAGAGCGTTCACCGATGTTGTTGAATTTACGGTTGGCAGCGGAAGCGAGACCGGCATCCGTGCAGACAACGAATTTAGTATGCCCGAAATCGGAAAGGATCTGCTTTTCGAGCGGGGCCAGTGTTACCTGTTCGTTTTTATTACCTTCGTGGATACAGAAAGCAAGAGGAATCCCGCTGGCATCCATGAACAAGCCCATCTCAACAATGGGATTCGGACGATGCTCTTTACTTGGACCATACTGTTTCAGGCCTTCCGCATCTTCAATCTCGAAGTAATAATTGGTGCAATCGTAATAGAGAACACCCGTCTTGCGGGGCAGAACATCCAGACTGTTTTTATACAGTTCGGCCTGGATAAAATCCATTTCACGGGAAAGTACGCTTAAGGCGCGATAGACCTGATGCAATTCGAAATGTGGTTGTTCCAGTAAAGTGCGGGACTGTTCAAAGCAGGATAATTTCGATCCGGGATAGAGGATCCGCCCATAGACCAGACGGGAGAGGATCTCATCCAGATTGTATTCAAATCCGCTGCGATCAGCAATCTTCTTGCAGATCTGCGGTAAACGAAGTCCGTAGTAGAGTTGTTTCAAAAACAGATAACCGACATTGAACTGGTTTTGCTGATCGGGTTCAATACGTTTGTCAGGATGCAGATAGATTGCTTTTTCCGGCGTCTTCTGTTCTTCACGGTTCATGATTTCCAACTGTTCACGTGCCCATGAAGCCGGATCCTCAACTCCCATTTTACGGATTTCATCCTCAGTGCCCAATCTTTTTACAACTTCAGAAGATCTTTTGCCGTTTCTGTTAACTGAACGGATAATGTAATAAGTCACCGCGGAACCGGTCTTTGTGACAGTCAATCTCATAATGGCACCTCCATGCAGAAGATACCTATATTATACCACACAATTACGCAGTTACGCAAGAGGAAAATTGCAAAATTGACAAAAAAATTAAGCCTTTACAGGCTTTGCGGGTTTTCAGGTGTCAAACTCCCG
>JAKSIP010000056.1 GCA_024398715.1 Bacteroidaceae bacterium | reverse complement strand
CTTCAAATATGCTTCCACATTGAGATACTGAATATCTCCAACCATTTGCGTTTCGCCGCGATAGATTACATAGCGGCCCTTGATATCGCCAAAACGATGAGCTACGATGGCGAGCTTTTCCTCATCCCTCAGATACTTCGTTTGACGGTCAACAATTTTATCGCTGTGCTTTACCTCATACAGGCTGCAGGTGAGGTTGTCTTTATCGCAAACAGCCATGTCGTATTCGCCGCCGATATCAAACTTGAACTTGAATACATCCTTATTGCGGCCAGCGGCTTTTCTTGTTTCCAGCAGAACAAGATCCTCCATCATTCTGCCCTTCACATCTTCCAGAATCTTTTCCGCAATGTGTGCCCTGTCGCCGGCGGAACGGGTACTGAAGTATTCGTCCTGCATCAGAGAATGAACAAGTGCTTTGGCAATCGCATAGCGCATACCCGGCTGAGCCACTACGATATGCTCTGCCGGCCTGCCCGTTTCATACATTTCCGTACAGCTTACAAGCAGGTCCAGCATGAACAGATATTTCTTAATCTTGTCGATATGTCCCTGGGTGACATGAACGGTCAGCTCGCTTCTTTCTTTTACATCGATGATCGCTTTCAGCCGTTCGACAACTGTTTTTTCATCAATGTCATAAAGGACGTGAGCCGTTTCAGCCGGGTATTCATGCAGAAGCAGTTCTTTTGCGGAACCCAGATCATGGGACTTAAAATCCTCCTGAACAACACGCAGCAGGAATTGATGGTTCATACTTTCCACGATTCGGTTAATCACATTGGTGAGTTCACCCTGATCGTACAGCTCCCGGAGCTGATTGAAGTATTCGCCGAACCGGTCATTTTTCAGCGTGTGCTGAATGTTTCGGCTGATTGCAGTATCAATATACTTTCTCGTGCTTTCATCATCCCGGAAAGAAACGTCATCAAAGGCAGAGTCCGGGTCATCAAAGCCCATATTCTCCATTTTCAGTGTTCCGCCATACTCGATATAGGTATCAATGGATTCAATCCCCAGCAGCCGGGAGTACTCTCGGAAAGGGATAAACGAAGTGTGAATCATCACATTTCTGTCGTACAGTTCATTCCGGTTTGCCATGGCAAAACCAAGAGAATCGGTTCCGGAGACTACAATCTTCATTCCCATGGAAGCAAAAATATCCGAAAGCAGTGCTGCCGTGCCAATGAAATCGTCCATCAGCGTTATTTCATCAATGAAGATATATTTGAAGCCATTTTCATAAAGCTGATCCAGATCCTTTGTCAGCTTCGACATATTGTCGCTTGTTTTGATCTTGATGTAAGCAGACTGCTCCACAGGCAGCTCGTTGATCATCTGAAACAGCAGCGTTGTTTTGCCGGTTCTGCGGAGGCCATAAAGGATTGCAATTTTTCCGTCAATATCCCGTGTCACAAATTTCTTCAAGAGTTCAAAGCAGTCCCGCTTCTGGTATCTTGCGACACCGCTTGTCAGCGCCTGCAGCGGCGTACCTGTAATTACATTTGTATGGTACTCGCTTTCTGTTCTGACAGGATGGGGAGTGGAAACAACTTTTCCATATGCTTCAAGCTGCTGGTAAATCGCGTTATATCTTGCAGTATTAATCTTGCCGGGATTATTTTCATAGTTCTGATAATTTCTTGTGGACATACCAAGATATTCGGCACACGCGCCTTGGGTCAGTCCCTTGGAGATTCTCAATTCTTTCAAAGTCATTATCATCACCTCACTGTAAGTATACCCCATTGCGAAAAGGAATGCAATTGCATTTCGTGAATATTTCGTGTTTTCTTCGTGTTTCTTTCGCCTTTCTTCGCAACCAAGGGTATCGAACAAGCTAACCCGTGCTGTCCTTGTCATGCACGTTATTGAAAAGTCAGAGCACTACCACCGTTTAGAATACCCATAAATGCATACTCCCCACACTTCCGTTAGTATTCGCTGCATACGCCATCTTTCTGCAAT
>JAKSIP010000055.1 GCA_024398715.1 Bacteroidaceae bacterium | reverse complement strand
GTGAACTACCACAGACCGTAAAGGTCTGTGGCTTCTGTTAAATGGTTCACCAGACTAAGTATTCAGAAATGGATGCTACGATATTTAGGTCATGATACCTTCCGTTGACGCAACAGACGGAAGCTCTATCGTGCATATTCTAAGTCAGGTCAGAGTAAGAACAGCCTTGTGGTATGTACGCAAAAGCCTTTATATCATTGTCGAGTTGAAGACGGAACAGCTGTATGGTAACAGTACAGCAAAGTACGCACATCCTGCCGTCTGGCAGAGTTTTTATAAGGAGGACCTTATTCATGGTTTATGTTATCTCACAGGATGGCAGACCGCTGATGCCCTGCAGCAATCCCATAGCAAGACTGCTCCTTAAACAGGGAAAGGCAAAAGTGAAAAGGCGGGAGCCGTTCACGATCAGATTAACTTATGAAACAACAGATTACACACAGGCCCTGACGCTTGGTGTGGATACTGGAAGCGGAACCTTTGCCACAGCTGTCTGTAAAGACAATGGCGAGATTGTATATATGTCAGAAGTAACTGTCAGGAATGATATTGCCGACAGAATGGAGCAAAGGGCAAGCTATCGCAGAAACAGGAGAAACCGTAAAACCCGTTACAGAAAAGCAAGATGGACAAACCGTGCGAATTCTATAAGAAAAGGCAGATTCAGTCCTACCATGCAGAGCAAGATCCATAGCCATGTAAAGGAAATAGGGTATATCAGATCTATCCTTCCTGTTACAAAGATGGTATTTGAGATGGGACAGTTTGATCCACATTTGATGAAAAACCCGGCACTTGCCAGTCCAAAGATGAGACACTGGGGGTATCAGAAAGGCACAAATTACGGCTTTGAAAATACAAAAGCGATGGTCTTAAACCGTGACAGTTATGCCTGTCAGTACTGCAAAGGCAAACATAAGGACAAAAAGCTTGAAGTTCATCATATTGTATTTCGCAGTCAGGGAGGTTCCGACGAAGAAAGCAATCTCGTCACTCTATGCCACACCTGCCACAAAGCCCTGCATGATTTAAAGATCCGTCCTGATCTCAGCGGCAAAGTGAAAGGTACACTGAAATATGCCACACAGATGAATTCCATCCGCAGACAGCTGCTGGGACTCTATCCGGACGCAGCAGAGACATTTGGATATGTAACAAAAGCAAACCGCCTGCAGCTTGGAGTTGGCAAGGAACACTATTATGATGCCTGCACAATTGCTTCAGAGGGAAAACCTTTTGTGGTAAAGAGCAACCTTTACAAAAAGAAATGTGTACCAGATGGTGATTTTCAAAAGACAAAGGGTGCTCGTTCCGAGCAGCCTATCGTAACAGAAAAGATACATGGGTTCAGAAAGTTTGACAAGGTAAAATACTTTGGCAAAGAATACTTTATCAAAGGAAGGATGTCAACCGGATATGCGATCCTTATGGATATAGATGGCAGGAAGGCAGACTTTTCAACAATGCCGAAAGGATACAAAACGCCAAAGATGGCAAATCTCAAAAGATTAACAGCGAGGTCGACATGGATGGTTACAACCGTGGAGGTCATTCCAAACACAGCATGAAAGTGCATATCATATTCGTGACCAAATATAGAAGAAAACTATTTCAGTCAGACAAACGATCTGATGACGTGAAACAGTTCCTGTACGAGGTTTCGAAGAAGTATGGATATACGGTAATTCAGATGGAAACAGACAAAGACCATGTTCATATACTGTTAGAGTACGGTCCCGGGACTTCCGTTGCAGAGATTGTAAAACAGCTCAAACAGTATAGTACCTATCAGATGTGGAAGCATCACAAAGAGTACTTGTCTAAACAATACTGGAAACACAAAATCCTCTGGTCTGATGGATACTTTGCTTGCAGCATAGGTCAGGTTTCTCAGGCAGTTATTGAAAAATATATCCAAAACCAGGGATAATGGCAACTCACGCCGTGTATCCACACGCCTAAAGGCATGTGGTTTTACGGCTGTAAATTTATAAAAATCAGAAACAAAAGTAATGAGAAAGATGTGACTGAAACAAAACAGGAGTGAAATTGGCACA
>JAKSIP010000054.1 GCA_024398715.1 Bacteroidaceae bacterium | reverse complement strand
GACTACCAGCAGGAAAAAACGCTTCTGCTGCTGTAAACTTACTGAGGGGTATAAAATGAAAGACGGATTTATTCGTGGTGCTGCTGCCTCAATAGATGTTCTGGTTGCAGATCCGAAGCACAACTGTGAAAAAATACTGGAAACCATTCAGGCAGCGGATGCAAGAAATGTAAAGATTCTTGTTTGCCCGGAATTGGTGCTGACTGCATATACCTGTGGTGATATCTTCCTGCACAGATGTTTGCTGGATGAGGCTCTGGTGGGACTCAATCACATTCTGAACGAAACGGCTGCAATAGATATGCTCGTTGTTCTTGGAATGCCCCTGCGTGTGGAGTGTAAACTGTATAACTGCGCTGTATTTCTCCACAAAGGGAAGCTCTTGGGAATCGTTCCAAAGCGATATCTCCCCAATTATTCTGAATTCTATGAGGCACGGCATTTTGCTCCTGGAATGGAAGACGTTCGATTCATTTCCCTTTTGGGACAGACGGTTCCTTTTGGAATGAACCTGCTGTTCTGCTGTGATAACATTCCGGAACTGGTAATCGCTGCGGAGGTTTGTGAGGATTTATGGGTACCGCTGCCTCCCTCGACAAAGCATGCACTGGCTGGAGCGACAGTTATCTGCAATCCCTCTGCCAGTGATGAGACCGTTGCCAAAATGCGCTATCGTCAGGATCTGGTTGTATCTCAATCCGCAAAGCTTATCTGCGCATACATCTATGCATCTGCGGGAAACGGAGAATCTACACAGGATGTGGTTTACAGCGGACACCATATCATTGCAGAAAACGGCAGCATCCTAAATCAGTCTCCACTGTTCAGTGATGGGCTGATTGATGCTGACATTGATCTGGAACGTCTGGCTGCTGACAGGCGCCGGATGACAACCTTTGAAACGGATGCTGGAAACAGGTATCATCGTGTATCTTTCCATCTGGAAGAAATCAAGCTGGAATTAACCCGCAGCTTTTCGCCAACCCCGTTCATCCCATCAGGAAAGAACGATCGTCAGGTTCGTTGTGAAGAAATACTGTCCATACAGGCTATGGGACTCAAAAAGCGCTTGCAGCACACCCGTTGCAGAAATACTGTTCTGGGCATCAGCGGCGGTCTGGATTCCACGCTGGCGCTTCTGGTAACTGCTCGTGCTTACGACCTATTGGGACTGGACCACAAGGGGATACACTGCATTACAATGCCCTGTTTTGGTACCACAAACCGAACCTACCAGAATGCTCTGCGGCTTGCAGAAAAAATCGGAGCTTCCGTGCGTGAAGTCCGAATCAACAAAGCTGTCATGCAGCACTTTATCGATATTGGGCATGATCCGGATGTACACGATGTGACCTATGAAAACTCTCAGGCAAGAGAGCGTACACAAATCTTAATGGATATTGCCAATCAGGTAGGCGGCCTGGTAATCGGCACCGGCGACCTATCAGAACTTGCTCTGGGATGGGCAACCTATAACGGTGACCACATGTCCATGTACGCCGTGAACAGCTCTGTTCCAAAAACACTGGTACGTCATCTGGTTCAGTACTGTGCGGACAGCACTCCGGATTCCGATGGATTGGGTGCTGTTCTTCTGGATATTTTGGATACACCGGTTAGCCCGGAACTGCTGCCGCCTGAAAATGGTGTCATTTCCCAGATCACAGAGGACATTGTCGGACCCTATGAGCTGCATGACTTTTTCCTGTATTACACCCTTCGATTTGGATTTCCTCCGAAAAAGGTCTTCCGGATGGCAGCGCTGGCATTTGCCGGGAGCTATTCCGAAGGCACGATTTATAAATGGCTGAGAACATTTTATTACCGTTTCTTCTCCCAGCAGTTTAAGCGCTCCTGTCTGCCAGATGGACCCAAAGTGGGTTCCATTGCTGTATCTCCCCGCGGTGACCTCCGTATGCCCAGCGATGCCAGCTCTGCGCTTTGGATGCGGGAAATGGAGAAAATCAAAGAGACAATTACAGAATAAAGCAACAGTCGGCTGTACGAACCATACAAGTGGTTCATACAGCCGACTGATTGCTTAACAGTGACTTAGGAATATATCAAACAGTTTCCTGCTGTGCTCATCTACCCGATAGTTAAATTCCGGATGCCATTGTACAGCCCA
>JAKSIP010000053.1 GCA_024398715.1 Bacteroidaceae bacterium | reverse complement strand
CATCCAAACGAAAACCTTTGTAACGGATGTGGACAGTGTGTTAATGTTTGTCCTTACGGTGCAATCTCTTATGTTGATAAGGATTTCCGCGGACCAAACAGAACAACAATTACAAGACACGTTTCTCAGGTCAATACAGCAATGTGTCAGGGTTGTGGTGCATGTACAGTTGCCTGTCCTTCAGGTGCTATGGACTTGCACGGATTCTCTAACAGCCAGATTTTGGCAGAGGTTGATGCAGTACTATGAGTGAATCAAACAAGAACTGGACACCAAAGATCGTAGCATTCTGCTGCAACTGGTGTTCTTACGCAGGTGCTGACTTGGCTGGAAACAACCGTCTTGACTACCCTGCAAACGTAAAGATCATCCGCATCCCATGCTCATGCCGCTTGAACCCATTGTTCATTCTCCGTGCATTCCAGCGTGGTGCTGACGGTGTTATTTTGTGTGGCTGCCACCCAGGTGACTGTCACTATTCTACAGGAAACTATTTTGCACGCCGTCGTATGACACTCCTCTTCTCAATGCTCAACTTCTTGGGAATTGAAAAGGAAAGAACTCGTGTAGAATGGTGTTCTGCTGCTGAAGGCGTACGCTTTGCAGGTCTTATGAACGACTTCGTTGCAAAGATTACAGCTCTCGGTGAAAACAAAAAGCTGGAGGACTTGAGATGCAAGAAAAACTAATCGCTCGCGCTAAGGAATTGCTTGCTGAAGGAAAAGTTCAGAAGGTTGTCGGTTGGTCAAAGGGTCTCTTTGAAGACGACATCACTCCAGCAGTATTCTCTTCAGCAGAAGAACTGGACAAGGGATTTGTCTTCAACAAGCATTGCAAGGCAAACCTTTCAAAGTATCTCGTAAAGATTACTCGTGAAATTGAAGTAAAGAAAAGCACAACTCGCATGAACAATACTATGGCAAAGCAGAGGGATCCAAATGCACAGGATGCACCTATCCCATCTGAAGTTGTTCTTGTATTCCTCAAGCCAAATGATACTTATTCATTTACTCAGCTTCTTAAAGAAAACCGCATTACTCGTGATGACGTTTACGCAATCGGTGTTCCATGTCAGGATACTCTTGACGGTGGAGCAGCTTGCGGACCATGTGCCGGAAAGACACACGTTTCTTGCGACGAACTCATAGGGGCTGAACCAGGACAGGTTTACCAGGGTGAAAACAAGACAATGGAAATGGTTGCAAAGCTTGAAGCCATGACAGACGATGAAAGATTCGAATTCTGGCGCGGTGAAATGTCACGCTGTATCCGCTGTAATGCCTGCCGTAACGTTTGTCCTGCATGTACATGTGAAAAGTGTGTATTCGACAACAATGCCCTTTACACAACACAGAAAGTTGCAGAAACAAGCTTCGAAGAAAACCTCTTCCACATCATCCGCGCATGGCACGTAACAGGCCGCTGTACAGGTTGTGGAGAATGTTCAAGAGTTTGTCCTCAGAACATTCCTCTTCACCTCTTGAACGGAAAGATGGCAAAAGATATCAATGAAATCTACGGTCCATACCAGGCTGGTGCAGACATGGAATCTAAGCCTGCAATGCTCCGCTTTGAAGAGAATGACCCTGAAACAACAATCGTTTACGACAGATCAAATAACGGAGGTGCAGAATAATGCTTTCTATTTCTAAAGATAAGATTGATTCATTATTTGAACTTATTGGTTCAAAACAGCCTTTGTATTTGCCTGTAGACAACAAGTCAGGAAACGCCGATTTCCAGAAATGGGAAAAAGGCACAAAGCTTTCTTCAGCACTCAAGACAGTTCGTTCTGCAAAGGATTTCTTCTTCCCAAAGACAGAACACATGGTTTCATACCAGATGAACGGTCAGGAAGTTAAGGTTGAAGATCCAAGAAAAGATGTTGAAGATTTCGTAATCTTCGGTGTCAGAGCTTGTGATGCAAAGGGTTTTGAATGTATCGATGGCGTTTACCTTAAGATGGATCCAGTTGATTCATACTACAAGAACCGCCGCGACCACGGAACAGTAATCGTTCTTGCATGTAACGAACCTGCAAAGAACTGTTTCTGTTCTGCATACAAGATCGACCCTACTCTTGCTTCTCCATCTGGAGATGTAAGCTGCTGGCTTGCCGATGACAAGTACTACTTCCAGGCAAACACAGAAAAGGGAAAGGCTTTTGTAGAAAACGCAAAGTCTGTTCTTGCTGACGC
>JAKSIP010000052.1 GCA_024398715.1 Bacteroidaceae bacterium | reverse complement strand
TTGGAGCAGTGAAATTGTTTACCACTGCCAGCGCAAAACAAGAAACTACAGCAAATACTGAAAGTACGAAACCAAGCTTAAGGATTTCTTTCATTACTTTGCCTCCTTTTTTGCTTTTCCGTAACCATACATTCTTGAACGAAGGTTATTAAGGAAAGGATGGATACAGTTCATGAAGAGGATTGAGAACATAACTCCTTCAGGATATCCGCCGAACTTACGGATAAGGAATGTGATAAGACCACATCCGATTCCGAATACAACGCGTCCCCATGAAGTGATTGGGCTTGTCACATAGTCAGTTGCCATGAAAAAGGCACCAAGCATAAGACCGCCGGAAAGAACTCCCATAAGAACGTCGCCGCCTGAAACCAGTGTCAGAAGTGCAACAGTTGCAATAAATGAAAGAGGAATTCTCCAGTCGATGATTCTCATCCAGATAAGGAAGAGACCTGAAATCAGAATAACGATAGCTGCTGTTTCGCCGATACATCCGCCCTGGCGGCCAAGGAAAAGGTCCCAGTAAGAGGTGAACTGTGAAGCCTGTGACAGGATTGTTGCGCCTGAAACGGCATCAGTTGCAGGATCCAGCCACTGTGCTCCCATTGTTGAAGGGAAACAGATGAAAAGGAATGCACGGCCTGCAAGGGCAGGGTTCCATACGTTCTGACCAAGTCCACCGAAAAATCCTTTTACAACAACCATTGCAAAACATGCACCAAGTACTACCTGCCAGAAAGGAACCAGCGGTGAAAGAGTACATGCAAGAAGAAGTCCCGAAAGAACAGCTGAGCCGTCTTTGATTGAAAGAACTTTTTCAGGTTCAGATTTTCTGTAAACAATCAGATTGAAAAGATATTCAAAGAGAACACATGAAGCAACGCTTACAGCAAGTACTGCAAGTGCGCGCCATCCGAAGATGATGCAGCCTGCGATACAAACTGGAAGCAGTGCGAAACAAACCATCCACATAATCATCTGTGTTGAAACAGGTGAATGGAAGTGTGGAGATGATGAAAGGTACATTTTTTCGTCAGCCATTATTTATCTCCTTTTGCTTTTTCAGCATCTGCCTTAGCTTTTGCTGCAGCCATCTGTGCACGAACTTTACCTTTACCAACACGGAAGTGCTGAACAAGCTTGATGTTTGCAGGGCAGACATAAGTACAGCATCCGCATTCGATACAATCCATGAGACCAAAGGCTGTCGATTTGTCAGTGTTGCCGGCATCAAGCTGGCGTTTCATGAGAGCTGGAATCAGATTCATTGGGCATGAGTTTACACACATACCACAGTTGATACATGCATTTTCTTTTGAAATTGCAATTTCTTTACGTGTCAGGAACAGAACGCCGCTTGTTCCTTTTTCAACAGGGAACTGAGCGTTTGTCATGGCGAAGCCCATCATTGGTCCGCCCGAAAGGATTTTTACAGTTTCTTCTGTCGGATTGATTACGTCTCCAACCAGGTCGCTTACCATTGTTCCTACAGGAACGCGGATATTCTTTGGTTCAGAAACGGCGCCTCCAGAAATTGTAAGAGGGCGTTCAATAAGCGGCATACCAAGACGGAATGCATCAGAAACTGCACATACAGTTCCAACGTTACAGATAACACATCCGATATTTGCAGGAAGTCCTTTTGTCGGGATTTCACGGCCAAGGATGGCAACTGTAAGCATTTTTTCACAACCCTGAGGGTATTTTGTTTTTACGATTTTGATTTCGATTTTGCCTGAATAGTTTTTGGCATCGATTGCTTTCTGAAGACCTTCCACGCAGTGGATTTTGTTTTCTTCAAGCCCGATGTATCCGCGGCCTTCAGGTTTCTGCATAACGCCGGTTACCTGCATTACGATTGCAACACCGTCAATTACTTTTTCAGGTGTTTCAAGTAATGTGCGTTCATCGATTGTAAGATATGGTTCGCATTCAGCAGCATTAAGGATTACGGAATCAATAACTGCTGTTGGCGGAGGATTCAGTTTTACGTGAGTCGGGAAAGAAGCTCCACCCATTCCGACAATACCTGCGTCCTTGATTCGTTTAAGGGCAGTTTCTTTGTCACATGTGAACGGGTCCAGAACAGGCATGAAGTCTGTTTCGCCTGATTCATCGGCTGCAATTTCAATTGCAATCTTTTCCACATTTGCGGTTCCCATTACAGGACCGATTTTTTTAACAGTGCCGGAAACAGAAGCGTGTACCGGTACAGACATAAAAGCATTACCGTTGGCAATGAGCTGGCCTTTTTTTACAACGTCACCAACTTTTACCAGAACCTGGTTTGGTGCGCCGCCCATTGTTACAGGAATGCA
>JAKSIP010000051.1 GCA_024398715.1 Bacteroidaceae bacterium | reverse complement strand
TCTGAATATACAGTATATTACATGCATAAGCCTTTCACTATTCCGGACAAGGAGGTCATACGATGAATAAAGCATTAATTGCAAAGGGAGCGACACTTATTATTTCAGCTGCTGTATTTCTTTCTGCCTTACCATTTTCAGCATTCGCTGAAAGCGTAAGCATGACAAATGCGGTCAGATCGCTGGAAAGCGACATTGCTGTTCCGGACAATCAGATCAGCACAGATAATTACAAGGACACTCGCTTCAATAACCCGATTTCTCCTGATTTCTTTTGTGCCGATCCAACTGCTGTAGAATACAACGGCAGGCTTTATGTCTACGGTACAAACGATCATCAGCAGTTTGAAGCAGCTGGTCCCGATGTAGACAATACCTATGAAAAAATAAAATCACTGCTTGTATTCTCCACAGAGGATATGGTCAACTGGACATATCACGGTGAGATAAATGTTGGAAAAATAGCACCGTGGATTTCAGCATCATGGGCACCTTCTATCGTGTCCCGTGAGGAAGCAGACGGCAGGACACATTTCTATCTGTATTTCTCAAACAGCGGCATCGGAACAGGAGTTATTACTTCTACTGATCCTGTGACAGGCTGGACAGATCCGCTGGGACATTGTCTTGTAACCAGTAACACTCCCGGTCTGGGCGACTGTCCGAATCCATTTGACCCTGGTGCAGTCATTGATGACAACGGTGTCGGTTGGCTTTCATTCGGTGCGGGCACAGCATCAAACGGAACGGATTATATGCCGGGTTCTGTGCGTATTGTCAGACTGGGTGATGATATGATTTCTTTTGACAGCGACTTCAGGCAGATTCCTGCACCATACTCATTTGAGGCAAGTGAGCTGAACTATATTAACGGCACTTATGTGTATACCTATTGCAGCGACTGGAACAATCACAGTGAAAAGTGGGATTTTGACTGTCCTGCACCGGGCGGTTGCAGCATGGTATATATGACAACAAAAACGCCTCTTGATCCGACAAGCTGGAAGATGATGGGCGAATGCTTCCGTCAGCCCGGAGAGGTCGGCTTCGACTATTCAAACAACCATACACATATGCACAAGTTCAAGGGAAAGTGGTATATGTTCTACCATACGCTGATGCTCAAGCACGGAATGGGTATTACGGGTGGTTATCGCAGCATGGGTGTTGATGAGATTGAAGTGGACGAAAAAAATGTTGTAATTAAAGATACAGGCGGCACCAAAAAGGGTGCATCACAAAATGGCATGTTCAGTCCGTATGTGGAACATTCTGCCGCAGAACTTGCCGGTACTGCACAAATAGATTACGATATGACAAATCCGTATGCACCGATTGTCAGTGCAAAGCAGAACGGTTCATGGACAGCAGTTCGTGGTGTACAGTTTACAGAATCTGAAAATTCATCACAGCCAGCTGTTTCCGAACTGGTGAAAATGAATATTGACACTATTCAGTACAATCTTACTGTAACAAGTATAGAATCTCCCTCAACAATCACGATGTATGCTTCTGCACAGAACGGTGTCAAAAATGAAAAATCTGTTGAAGTAACCGGAAAGGGTAAATACAAGGTTACGGTTGATATGAATGATGCTAAAGGTTTTCAGATTGTCGGTTGTTTCACAGCATCAAATGATACTCCGGTTACTCTTGAGGTCGATTCAATTACACTCAACGGAAAATACAATATTGCAGTTGCGGCCGAGCTGACAAACACACGTGAATGGGCAGACGGTCTGCGTAATATCTGGAACGGTTTCTCGGATGGAGATGCGGTCTATACAGATGATTATGCAGTATTGAAGTATGTTAAGGCAGATAATGCAATCGAGCTGTTTGCATCTGAAAATACAGGAAACGCAGATAATGCACCACTTGTTGAAAATCCGCTTGCATTTGTGTCAAGTGTCAAAGGAAAAGGCAGCATCGAGGTTCGTCTTGATGAGCCTGCAGGTGAACTTCTGACGAGAATTGCTTTTGATTCTCCAAATAGCTTTACAAACATATACAGCGATTCGATCAGTAATATCGGTGGTACGCATGATTTATATTTTGTATACTCAGATAAAGGAGTATCAATGCAGTTCTGGAAATTTGAGGAGAGTGATGAGGTCTCTGACAGACTTATGGGTGATGTCAATGCAGACGGAAAATTTAATATATCCGATGTTGTTGTGCTTCAAAAATGGATTCTTGCAATACCGGATGTTAATCTTGCTGACTGGAAAGCCGCTGATTTAAACAAAAATAATCGACTGGATATTGCTGACTTTTGTCTTATGAAAGAAAAACTGCTGGGAGAGAACTGATTATGTTACTACTCACGGGTTAGCCAGACAGTGATAA
>JAKSIP010000050.1 GCA_024398715.1 Bacteroidaceae bacterium | reverse complement strand
ATGTGCGATTGGCACTATGGTTTATGCGTCAGCATCAGATAACCGCTGATGATACCCTGCTTAACGTGATAAGATTCAGGAGATCAACGCAGTAGAGCATTATATTCTGGAAACACGTTTATATAATATTGAATCGGAGAACAGAAAAATGGAATTTCAGTTTGCTATCTGCGGTGCCGCCAGACTCCTGTTCAACAGTCAAAGCGAAGAACGAATCGAAAAAGCCATTGAACTGATCCAAAAAGTATTGGAAATTAACTGAGTTTCTACAAAGATAAGATCATAAAGACAGGTGACCATTTTGAAAAAACAATGGTATCGGCTTGATAATGCCGCTCTAATATTTCCTGCCATCATGCATCGGCATTGGAATAATGCTTTTCGCGTTTCTGTCACTTTTTCCGACCCGGTAGATCTGGTTGTTTTGAAACAGACTCTGAGAGATCTGCGACACCGTTTTCCAACATTTTTTGTCAGGCTCAGGACCGGCTTCTTCTGGAACTACCTTGAAGAAATTGATGATGATGTTGTCATTGATCCTGACTACGCCTATCCTCTGACTCATATGAGCAGAAAAAACTTGCGTCGATGCTGTATTCGAGTGTTGTACTACGAAAACAGAGTGGCTGTTGAGTTTTTTCATTCTGTAACAGATGGAACCGGCGGCATGGCATTTGTAAAAAATATGGCTGCCTGCTATATCCGGAATCGATATGGTATCAATGTACCGCAGGAAAACGGAATAGTATCTGTCAAGGAAAAACCCAGGGCCGAAGAAATTGCCGATGTATTTCCGGAGTGCTCCGCCAAATATGCATCGAGAGAAGTTACCGAAGTCGTTTATAAGTTATATGGAGAACCGGAATATGACAGATTTCAGCATCTGGTATCCGGCATTATCGATACATCAGTATTACTGGAAAAAGCACATTCGTATAATGCTACCATAACTTCTTTTCTATCGGCTGTTATGATTGAATCAATCATCAACATACAAGCTCATAATGTGAAAGAAAAGAAGCAAAAGCCTGTAAAAATATCTGTACCGATTGACCTGAGACGCTTATACAACAAGCAAACATACCGAAATTTTGTTCTTGCCGTCAATGTCGGTGTAGATCCAAGAAGCGGAGCATATACCCTGAAAGAATTGTGTGATCAGGTGACCAGTCAATTGGCCGTCGAAGTTGTTCCGCAAAAAATGTCAGCGCGTATTGCTGCAAATGTTAAGCCTGCTCAGCTTGGCATTCTGAAAATCATGCCGTTACCTGTCAAACATTTTTTTATGGGACTTGTTTACAAACAACGCGGCGAAAGCCTTGGCTGTCTGAATATATCAAACCTCGGTGTAGCAAAGGTTCCGGGCATAATGGAACCATATATCAAGCGGTTTGAGTTCATCATTGGTGTCCAGTATTCATATCCAAACAACTGTTCTGTAGTCAGTTATGGTGGAAAAACATATGTCAATATGATCCGGAATACAAAGCAAGCGGAGCTTGAACAAGTCTTTTTCTCCAGACTGGTTGATTTAGGTATTCCGGTAGAAATCGAAAGTAACGACAGAGTTTGAAGTCCGATGTGAAAGGAAGGTATTTATGTATTGCATCAAATGTGGTGTTAAGCTGCAGGACGGAGTAAAGCAATGTCCGCTTTGTGAAACACCGGTACTGCTTAATTCAGAAAGTGAGCAGCAAATAAAGAAAACATATTCCGATTGTTACCCACGGGAAAACAATCATGAACGGTTATTGGCGCTGAGCTTGATCACCTTTCTTTTGAGCGGGCTTGTAATATCATGTGTGATATTCTGTCTCAGCACATATAGCCAACTGGCCTGGGGTGGGATCGTGATGCTTGGTATAGCTCTTGGCTACATTCTTTTTGTGCTTCCCGCATGGTTTCCAAAGTGGATGCCTTTTATCTTTATTCCAATTGATTTTCTCTCCGTTTCAGCCTATCTTCTGTATCTTTGTCAGAAGCTTCACGGGAATTGGTACCTGAGCTTTGCGTTCCCGGTCACAATGATCTATATGATCATAACTGTCAGCTTTTTGATTTTGTTCCGCAGGATCGAATCCGGAAGGCTTCTGCTGTTCGGTATTTATACGGTTGTTTTCGGATGCAGTTTCATGCTTGTAGAGTTTTTTGCTCATATCACTTTTTCAGTACCCATGTTCAAGTGGTCACTCTACTGTGTCGTTGTCTTTTCGTTGTTTGGCCTTTTTATGACCATAGCCGGTCTTCTGCCACCTCTGAGAGATTTGCTGAAACGAAAGTTTTTTATTTGAGTTCTTCTGCAATCCAGGAACAAGTTTTCTTGAAACAGGCAACAACTTGACGCATTGGTTTATTTGGAG
>JAKSIP010000005.1 GCA_024398715.1 Bacteroidaceae bacterium | reverse complement strand
CATGGGCTACATACACCGCTTTGAACAGATCAGAATACTCCTCTTTCAGGAAATCGAGATTGTCCTGCTGGTCATCCACCACAAGCAGAGTATAGCCGAGTGTGTTGAAATCGGTTTCCGGGTTGATGGTGGAATACCGGTCAAGGAAAGGATCCACACCTTCATTGGACAGGTCATTATACTCGTCTGCAGATTCCGTATTTTCCGTATTCAGGTCTTCTGATCGGCCTGTCATAAGTTCGTTTTCAACAACACTTTCCAAAGAGGGAGAGGGCACTATCGTACTGTCATCGTCGTCAGTAACTACAAGAGTGGTTGACAAAGCAACATAGAATGTGGCACCCTTGTTCATATTGTTATATGCGCCAACCTGACCGTTCATTCTTTCTACAACAACTTTGACGGCATACAGATTAAGTCCCAGACCTGATAAAGCGGCAGTTCCTCTGAATAACGGTTTAAAGAGGTCTTCCGGGTTTCCTTCTATTCCACGTCCCTCGTCAATAACGGAAATCTTGACATTTCCCAGGGTTGAGAAAGAAACAACAATCTGGATTGTACCGCCATCGCTGAATTTGATGGCATTGTCCAAAAGTACACTCAGAACAAAATCCAGTTTCTCCCTATCCGCATTGATAGACTGGATATCGTCAGGACATATAACTTTTATATCTATACCTTTGATTCTTGCACTTGTCTTATATCCGGATACAATATCATCAATCCACTGACGGACCTGGATAGAAGAGACAACCAGTTCAATATGCGGTCCTTCAGGATTCAGTACATCGTTTGCAATCAACAGCCATTTTGAAAGGGAATTGGCATGATTGTACAGATTTTTCAAATCTTTATTCAAAGCAACATCCAACCGGAGGTTATTCTGGATATCCTGAATCTCCGTTCCAATCTGCTTCAATTTGAGACCTATTGACTGTACGGATTTGAAAGCCACCGCCTGAGTCAGGGCCATTTGTCTTTGGATTTCCTCCTGTTTGGAAATCATTTCCCTTTCTCTGTTGCTCTCTTTCCTTTTCTGAATAACCGGAACAAATACGCATACCAATATCACAAGCAGAGAAAGAAGTACAAATATCGGTATTATAAAATCGAAAAAACTGGGCAGTACCCTGAATTCAATAAGTTTTACAGGGGCAATCCATCCTTCGGGACCGAACACAGACCCATACAACACAAAGTTTCCTTTTCCAAGTTTGCTGATGGTAATGCTTGGATTGTCCGTCTCACTTTGGAATACTATGTTGTCTCCTTCTTTCAAGGTGTATTGTAATCGGGCTGCACTTACAGGATTGATAGGCAGAACGGAACATACACAGAACAATGACTTGAACTTTGAAGGAACCGTAATCGAATGTCCGTTGGAAGTTAGCGAATATTCATCATTATCTATCAGAACAGACAGACATTGGATTGATACATTATTCCTGATAGGAGTCAGATTCCTTACAGGATTGACAACACACAGTCCCGAGGAACTGGGAAAATACAGATAGCCCGAACCGGATATGTATGCGTTATCAAAAAATACGGTTCTGTAAGGAAGACCATCGTCAAAAGAGAAATGGTGCAGGACCTTGCTGTCCCTATCCATTACAAGCAGTTCATTTGACGAATTCGCCAGCCATACCCGGTCAAAAAATTTGTCAACAAGAACAGTTGTATAGAAAGAATCGGATTCATGGGAGATTTCCAGAGTCAGTTCATTGAATATTCTGTTATACTTGTAAACACCGGCCGCATTGATAAACCAAACATTTCCGTTACCGTCAATGGATGCGGAAGATATTCGGGTCTCACTTGAATACAAACGTTTTGAGACCAATGTGATATTGTCAACCTCGTATATCGAACTGTCCGTTATTATGACAACACATTTAGACAATGGAAAGGCTGCAATGACACGTTCCTCCCTACTGCCGTTTCCTGCCGGGAACAAAGAGAATTCACGTAAGGATTTATCGGACTTGTCCAACACTATCTGTCTCCCGTTCATGTTGAACGCATAGATGAAATCCGGAGAAGAATTACACATTATCAGATTGTGATAACCTGAGTTTTCATAATCTATGTCCAGTTTCTCTATAATGGAATGGGCTGACAACTTTCCGGTAGTCTTGTTGAACAGGTAGATATTGTCATAGAGAGAATATATCAGAAGATGGTCTTTGTCATATTCAGTTATGGCGGAAATCTGCTTTCCTTCCGTTTCAGGATAGTGAATTGTTTTGTTATGGGCCTCATCAAAACAATTGATACCTCCGCCCATTGTTCCAATCCAGATTTTTCCGTCATCGTCATACATGGAAGAAACAACAGTGTTTGACAAGCTGACATCTCCGTTCTGATTATCTTTTTTCAATACACAGATGTTGTTTTTTCTCAAAACAACCAGACCATTATACTGTGTTCCAACAACAATATCATTATTGAAAGAAGCAATTACCTGACTTTTGGTTACAAGATTATCAGACTCAACTACAATATCGTTGTCGACCTTTGTTATATAACACAGACCGGCACCGTCTGTTCCAAGACAAAGGTGTGAATCTGATGTTTCAGATATGGATGTTACGTTATTGTGGGGCAATAGTGAATTTTCCGTTGTAAAACATTTGTAAAATCTGAAATTTTCAAGAGGTTTGTATCCATATACTCCCTTATTGTATTTTGCAACCCATAAGGTTCCGTACATATCCTGAAAAACCGCATTTGCATTGACATCTCCTCCAATTCCGCTCAGATGGGACAACTGACCGGTAAACAGATCCATAAGAAACAATCCTTTCTCCTTGTCAACCAGAAGAATAGACCCTTTCAGGCTCTGTAAAAACAGCATGTTGGTAAAATGGAGATCCGCAGATTTTTCCATTCTTACAACAATGGAAATACTGTTGTCGTTAAAATCATATTTGAGCAGACGTGCATCATCCGCAGAATAAATATAGGCATAGTCATCGTTACAGGCTATGGCATCGGCAAATACCGGTCTTCCTTCAAATATTAACGGTTTTAGAATTTTTGAACCGAACTCATGAACAAGGACTCCTTTGTCAGTGGAAACAAGAATCTTTTGAGCACCGACAGGAGAAACAATCTTGTTTACACGGCCAATTTCAACTGAACCGTTCGTAGAACTGAAATACGTTTTGGGGAACACATACCCGTTTACAATCAGGTTAAGGTCTTTGTCGGTACCAACCCACAAAAGTCCGTTCTTTGTATCGCACATCAAAGCGGTAACACTCTGATGAGTCAGACCATCGTTTACAGAAAATTGCTGATAATGATGGTGAGAATCGTCATATGCCTTCAGTTTATTACACAAACAGAAAGAAAGTCCGACTGCAAGACATATTGTCAACAAAAATCTATTTCTCATTTGTATAATATTTCTTTATATATTTTGAAAAATCAACACCAACCAGATTTTCTATTTTTTGAGACACTTCTTTGGAAGACATATTGAACGTATTTCCCAACTCGGAAATATCCACACTCTCTGCACATTTGTTTTTATTGAGAATATCCTGAAGCTTGACAATGAACTTGTCATCAGCGGCGCTGAATGAATATTGTGTTGTCAGCTGTGTAAAGACCCCGTTCTTGTAATCCTCCTTGATCTGGGCACGTTTTGCAATGTGGCTTACAACAACAGAATACAGATGATTTACATCAAACGGTTTGCCAATAAAATCGTCAGGCCCGTTCTTGAAGAATGTTATCTGGTTTGCCGCCTCGGTTTTGGAAGACAGGGCGATTATAGGCAAATGGCTTATCTTCACGTTTGTTTTCAGAGATTGGCAAAGTTCAAATCCGTTCATTTGAGGCATCATGATATCGCTCACAATCGCATCGGGATGATAATAGTCAATCTGTACAAGAGCTTCAATACCGTTATGGGCTGTAACAATCTTTTTGAATTTGTCTTCAAGTTCCTCTTTGATGAAATCAAGTACATCCTGCTGGTCATCTACAATCAGCAGCACCATTTTCTTGGGAGTTACCGCAAAATCGGTGGCAGTCTGTTGCTTTTGCGATGCACTATTGGCAACATCAGAAGGCTGATTTGCAGCATAAGACATGAACAACGGGATATCAAGATTCAGAGTTGTTCCGCCGGCCGCATTATGTTCGGCAACCAGACGGCCGTTCATTTTGTTTACAATCTTGCGGGCATAAGCCAGTCCAATACCGAATCCCTCTACGGCATCACGGTCCGGATTAAAGGCAAAAAGGGATTCGCCGTCTCCTTCAAAACCGGCACCCTGATCTGCCACGGATATTCTGATATAACGTTGTGACGGGAAACTGGTAGAAACTTTAATTATGCCGGAATTGTTTGACTGGATAGCGTTCTGTAACATATTGGTTACGGCAACCTCCACTTTGGTAACATCAGTCTTGATAGACTGTATTCTTGATTCCGATTCAAATTCAAGTTGCAGACCGCGGGCCTCGCAATCAACATTGAATTCAAGCATCAGTGTTGCCAGCCATTCGTTCAGATTGAGATTGACAAGCTGGACCGTATCCTCGGTCTGACTCAGTTTCTGGACATTCATTGCCGCAGTGGCAAGACGGGATGCCTTGTTAACCTGAACCAGTGCGCGGGTCAGTTTCTTGTAAAGCTGGGGGTTATCCTTATTATCGTCTCTGATATCGCGCAAAGGATTGTATACAAGAGATAACGGGCTGCGTATATCGTGCGCAATATGTGTCATCAGCTTTATCTTTGCGGCATCCGAGTTCTGATCGGACTTTGATAAATCCACAACCTTCCGGTTGTTGTGGGATTTGATTATGTAGCAGATAATCAGAATCATGCAGAATATCAGAATAACCACATACAGGCATATTGCAAGTACTGAATTGAATACGTTACGCATAATCTGCACTTTCAATATTCCAACAGGCTCTGACCAACCGCTGCTTTGACGCACGGAAACTGTCAGCATATACTTGCCCGCAGGCACATTTTTCAGTTCATAGGAGTACTCCCTGGTATTCTTCATATCAATAACCTCTGAATTCTTTATGAGAGAATATCTGATTGGTACTCCGGACAAGGAGCTGATATCATTTAACCTGATATTACAGCTGACAGATCTGACAGACCACGGAATTTTTATGTAATTATCAGAAGGAGCAACTGGAATCGTATCATTCAGATAAATGGAATTCAGAGTAACAGATACTTTATCAACGGGACTCTGATTATAATTGTCAGAATCAACAATAATGGTTCCTGATGTACCGGTAAATACAACCGTCCCGTCCTCTACCTGCAGTGAAGGATAAGCCATGAAACTGTTGCTGCGATACATATCAGAAGGAATTCTTGTTATCTCTTTTGTTTCAGTATCAAGAGACAACAAGCCTCCCTGATTATCCACTATCCACAACAGATTGCCGGTAGAGAATTTCATATCAACCAGTGAAATGTCATCAAACATATCAACCGTCATGAATTCTCTCAGTTCATTCACATTTGGAGTCAGAGAATATATTCTGTTGTTTATTGCAAACATTAGAGAATTCCCGTTAAAGGCAACACCTGATATCAGAGAATCACACTCGTAGAGTTGCCTTGTCTCCATAGTTGAGATTTCAAGTTCATATATTGAAGATTCGCTCTTGAACAGTGTCTGATCTGAGTTCAGACTCAAAATTGGAACAACAGACTCGTTTCTATCGGTAAGAGCAAAGTCAAAGCGTTTGGCGGTATCATTTGCCCGATTGAACAGATAATTTGTAGCATTAAGGCCTACTATCAGTATTTCGCCATCATACGTATTTGACAGTTTAAGGTTACTGAAATCATTATTTGACGCAAATGTAAACTTCAATGAGTTGGATTTGAATTCAGAATACTTCCCTGTTCTTTTGTCAAATATCATCAGACCCATATTGCGGCATACAACCAATAACCTGTTCCCGTCATATTCTGCCATTGATATTACAGCAGGTTGTCTTACATGTTCAGGCGTAACAACCTTTCCCGATTCATAATCATATCTGTTTATTCCATGTTCCGTACCTATCCATAAGCAATGATTATTGGAATCATGGAACAATGACAGGACATTGTAATCTCCCAGTTTATGGTCAAAATCAAGAGTGGAATATGACAGAGAAGAAACAAAAGACTTTTTCATATAGACAAGACCTTTGTCTTCTGTTACGCACAACATATTGCCCTTGGAGGTTTTATGTATAAAAGACAGATAACGGACAAAAGCATTGTCATATATCTCTATGGTGGAATTCCTTCTGATTATGTTCAATCCGTTTTGCGCCGTAGCAACGTAAACTCCATCTTGGGAAGTTCTGATACTGCGGATACGGTTGCTTGATATGGCAGAATTACTGGTATTGAAAGATTCAATGAGAGTAAGCGTGTGTGTATCAGTATCGCATCTGTAATGCATCAATCCCAATTCGTTCGATGCAAGCCAGAGTGTTCCATCAAGATCTATGGCAGAAGCTTTTATGGCAAAGTAATCCGGAGAACCGTTCATCAACTGGAAACTGCCGTTTCTGGCATCGAACAGAAAAATCCTTCCGTCATTGTTAAACAGGTATATGGAAGATTCCGTTCCGGGAATATGGAGCGCATTGACAAAATTATATTCCCTTGGCTCTCCCAATATTTTGACAAGAGCAACCTGCCCGCTGTTGAAATTGTATTTGAACACGGAACAGAAAGACGGCATATACATGTATACCACCTCTCCAACGCCCACAACTGTACTTGGAATCAGCCTGTTGTTCAAATAGCACAAAGGTTCGGAGCTGTGTCCGTTGTCAGAATTGAAACACAAGCATAAAGACGATGTGGAAACAAATGCCTGGTTTCCATAGGCAATTATATCTTTTATTCCAGCCAAAGATACGGGGCCGTCTTTCAGGAATAAATTCGAATATTTGCTCCAAACGGCATTTTTGCCTATAAACAGGCCATTAGTGGTTCCTACCCACAGAACACCGTCATTATCGTCAATACAACTGATATCATTATCAACCAGAAGGTTCCCGTAATGAACATTCTGACCCAAAAGAACATTGCAAAGAAATCCTGCAACCAACAGTACAAATAATTTTATGCTTTTCATACCGCCAATCAAATGTTTGTATAAAATGCAAATTTAAAAAAATAAACTTGAATAGCAGCCCTTTTTACTAAATTATTTGGATATATTTTTTTATAGGTAGCAAGATAGCTGTTATCTTGTTTGCATGTACTATATTTGTAGTTTGAACAAACATTTGCAAAGAATCATTGAAAAGGAATCATTGGATATGAATAATTTGAATTTCAAAAAGATTCTGCCGTACCTGATAGCGGCAGTGCTGTTTATCATTATAGCATACACGTATTGCAGTCCCGTATTGGAAGGGAAGAATATCCAGGGCGGCGATACCTACAATGCCCAGGCGGCCTATCAGGAAGGTGTCCAATACTCCCGTAAAAGCGGAGACAAAAACGTATGGTGGACAGGTTCCATGTTTTCCGGCATGCCCAATTATCAGATTGGTGGCGGCAGTTATGCCTCTTCACGTGCATTGAAACCGTTCACAAAAATACTGGTTCCTCCGCAAGGTCCTAGAGTAATAATACTTTACTTTGTCTGCTTTTTCTGCCTGCTGCTGGCTTTCAAGGTTGACAAATGGGTCGCCATTGCAGGAGCGCTTGCAATAGGAATGTCCTCTTATTTCTTTGTTATCATTCCGGCAGGACACTACACAAAATCAATCACCATTCCGCTTATATCCGTGGTAATAGCGGGATTCTACATGATATTCCGCAAAAATTATCTGGCAGGCGTTCCAATTGTCATGCTGTTTATGGCATTGGGTTTTCACCGTCATCCGCAGATGAGCTACTACCTGTTCATGATGATTGGCCTGTTGTGGTGCGCCGAACTTGCCATACATGTAAAAGAAAAAAGATACAAGGATTTTGGTATAAGTACCGCTCTGTTTGCCTTTGCCGTACTTGTGGGCATTTATTCCAACGCCGCAAATACGCTGGCCAATCAGGAATATGTTAAAGAAACCATGCGTGGCGGGCACTCAGATCTTTTGGAACAGACCGTGCAGGATCAAAGCACCGCAAGAAAAAAATCCGGTCTTGATTATGATTACGCCATGGCATGGAGCTACGGAAAGGTTGAGTCCCTGTCTTTCCTTATTCCGGGAATCCAGGGCTCGGCATCAACAATGTCTGTAGGAGAAAACTCCCATCTTTATCAGGCACTGATAGACAACAGGGTACAAAAGAAACAGGCAGCGCAGTACTGCAACGCTGTGCCGTTGTACTGGGGAGACCAGCCGTTCACATCGGGGAATGTTTACATGGGAGCAATTGTATGTTTCCTGTTTGTTCTTGGCATACTGATAGTGAAAGGTCCATACAAGTGGGCACTTTTTGCTGCCGCATTATTTTCCACACTGCTTTCATGGGGAACCAATGTTCCATGGCTCAGCCATTTGTTCTTTGACCATTTCCCGCTGTTCAACAAATTCCGGGCCATATCTTCAATACTTGTAGTAGCAGAGATTGCCATGCCGTTGCTTGGATTCCTTGCAGTAAAAAGCATTATGGATGGTGAATGGGAAATAAAGAAACTGAACAAACGTCTTTACATAGCTGCAGGCATAACCGGCGGAATATGTTTTGTCATATGGATTTTTGCCGGAGCATTCTTTGATTTCCAGTCTGCTGTAAGCGATTCGTGGAAAGTGCAGATGCCAGACTGGTACTACAACGCAATACTGAAAGACCGCGAATCCCTTGCCCGCGCAGATTCTTTCCGCTCTATGATATTCATTCTGCTGGCAGCAGGTCTGGTATGGCTGTATGCCAATAAAAAGGTAGAAAAGAAATGGCTGGCAGCAGGTCTTGGTCTGCTGGTATTGTTTGACATGTGGCCCGTTGACCGCAGATATTTCAACAAGGATAATTTTGCAGATGTACCGAATGCCATAACAGAGACAGACAAGTATTTCCCAATCCAGGCATACGAAAGACAGATATTGGCCGATAAAGACCCCCACTTCCGCGTATTGAACCTGGCATCGAACACGTTTAACGATGCCCGCACATCTGTACGTTTGAAATCAATAGGAGGTTACAGCGCCGCAAAACTGCGCCGTTACCAGGATATTATAGACGTTTACCTTTCCGGACAGCAGCCAAACATAAAAATTGCCGGTATGCTTAACGGCAAATATGTAATAATGCCCAACGAACAGGGACAAGCAACCGCATACCGCAACAATTCGGCAATGGGTAATGCATGGTTTGTTGACAATATACAGATTGCAGATACCCCAAAAGAAGAGTGTTATCTGCTGGACAATGTAGATTTGCACAAGACAGCTGTTGTAGGTAAAGATTTCCAGAATGCCGTTGCCGGGTTCCAATCAGGAGACTATTCTGGAAATTCAATAACACTTACACATTATACTCCAAAGAGTCTGATGTACAGTTGCAATGCAAGTAAAGACGGAATTGCAGTATTCTCCGAGATATTTTATCCGTACGGTTGGAAAGCTTTCATTGACGGCAAACCGGCAGATCTGTTCCGAACAGATTACCTGTTGCGCGGAATACGCGTTCCCGCCGGCACGCATGAGATCAGCATGATATTCGCACCAGACAGCATACGCAAGGGCAATACCATATCCGTAATACTGATAACATTCATTTACCTGTCAATAGCCGGTGCAATAGCATACCGGTTACTCAGAAAACGTAAAGAAACCGCATCTGAATGAAAGTTCTGATAATCAGATATAAGAAATCACAGAACATATTCGAGGGAGGAGAACAGGTAAGCCACCGGAATCTGAATATGTTGCAGACTATTGCCGGAGACAGCAATGTAAGCACATATTATGTGCATGACGAATCAAAAAAAAGCACTATATCTGATTATCTGAAAGGAATATTTCTGTTCCCGTCCAACTATTTCTTTGGTCTCACACCTGGCAAGGTGCAAAAAATCTGCGAAAAGGCACTTGAATACGATATGGTATTCATTGACCGTTCCATTTTCGGAATAGTGGCAAAAAAGCTCAAGCAAAACGGTTATGCCGGCAGAATAGCAGTTTTCTTTCACAATGTTGAGCCTTTATATTTCAAAGCAAAAATAGGCAATCCAATTGCAAGCGCCTATGTAAACAAGTGTGTTAAAGCCAATGACCGTTATTGCGTAAAATATGCAGACAAAATCATCACTTTGAACAGGAGAGATTCAGACGCCATACTATGCAGATACGGCCGCAGAGCCGATATTTTTGCACCCGTAACTTTTATTGACAAGTATAAAAAAACGGAGTACACCACCCTACTTACCGGGAAAAAGCCGCTTTGTCTGTTCCTTGGTTCATACATGGCTCCAAACAATCAGGGTATTGAATGGTTCTTCAGGAATGTCTATCCGCATGTTGATGTAACGGTAAAAATTGTAGGCAAAGGCATGGATAAACTGCGGGACCATTACAACATACCTGACAATATTGAAATCATCCCAAACGCACCTGACCTGTTACCATATTTTGAAGAGGCAGACATTATGCTGCTTCCAATTTTTTCAGGCAGCGGCATGAAAGTCAAAACTTGCGAGTCCCTTATGTATGGCAAAAACATTATAGGAACAGACGAGTCTTTCCAGGGATACGATTTGGATTATTCCCGTATTGGCGGCAAATGCAACACTGCAGAAGAATTCATACGGGTTTTACATGACTTTGAATCCAATCCCCGTCCACGTTTCAACACCTACTCAAGACAGGTATTCCTGGACAATTATACGGAAAGCAAAGTTCTTGAGAACTTCAAACTTTTATTTGTCTGACCAGCATGACACAAAATCAATGAAAGAGTATGATTATCTCATAGTAGGGGCTGGATTATATGGCGCCATGTCAGCATTCCATCTTTCAAGCAAAGGTAAAAAGTGCCTTGTGGTTGAACGCAGGAATCATATCGGAGGGAATTGCTATACCGAAAACATTGAAGGTATTAACGTCCACAGACATGGTGCGCACATTTTCCATACATCCAACAAACGCGTATGGGACTTTGTCAACTCACTTGTTCCTTTTAATGATTTTGTAAATTCACCTATTGCAAACTATAATGGTGAACTCTACAATCTGCCATTCAACATGAACACATTTCATCAGATGTGGGGTGTTGATACACCTCAGCAGGCAAAAGAAATCATCAACAGGCAACGTGCAGAATTCAGTCACATAACAGAGCCTGCAAATCTTGAGCAGCAAGCCCTGGTTCTGGTAGGACGCGACATTTATGAAAAATTGATTAAAGGTTACTCCGAGAAACAATGGGGAATGAAAGCAACAGAAATTCCCGCTTTCGTCATTCGCAGGCTACCATTGCGTTTTGAATACAACAACAACTATTTCAACGACACCTATCAGGGTATTCCTATTGGCGGATACACACCAATGTTTGACAAACTACTGGCCGGTTCCGATGTACGTTTGGGAGTGGATTACCTTTCAAACCGCTATGAACTTGATGCTTTGGCCCAGAATATTATCTATACAGGACGGCTTGACGCATTCTTTGATTTCTGTGAAGGAGAATTGGATTTCCGTTCACTTGAGTTCGTCCATCAAATAAAAGAAGATGTCAAAGATTTTCAAGGTAATGCGGTTGTCAATTACACATCGTCAGAACAACCGTACACCCGCATTATTGAGCACAAACACTTTGAACGTGCAAACACGCCGGGCACAGTAATTACGTATGAGTACCCAAAAAAATGGGAGCCTGGATCCGAACCTTACTACCCTATCAACAATTCACGCAATGACAGCTTGGCAAAGAAATACAATGATATGGCAAAAAAAAGGTCTGGAGTCACTTTTGGAGGGCGTCTTGCCGAGTACAAGTATTATGACATGCATCAGATCATAGAACAGATACTTGAAAAATAGAATGGTTATGGAAAATAAAATACTGTCCGTCATCATACCCACTTACAACATGGCTGCGCTATTGCCACGTTGTCTGGACTCTCTTTTGAATACAGAAACACTTGAGTCTCTGGAAGTTATTGCTGTAAACGATGGCAGCAAGGATTCTTCGCTGGAAATTGCACGTGATTATGAACAGAGATTTCCACACACCATCACTGTAATAGACAAGCCAAATGGGAATTACGGTTCAACAATCAATGCAGCTCTTCCTGTTGCAAAAGGCAGATACGTCAAGATTCTTGATGCTGATGACTGGTATGACACTACTGCTTTGGTTGAAACACTGAAAGCCCTTGACAATTGTAATGACGACTTAATTGTTGAGCATTTCACCCAACACGGGCCAGGTGCCAAAAAAGAAGTTATAAAATACAACACCATGAATAAGGAAGTCTATGAATATGGCAAGACTTATTCTTTGGATGCCGTATTGAAAGACGGGTATATAAAATATTTTGTAATGCATTCCATTGCATACCGCACAGATTTTTTGCGTTCTATTGAGTACAAACAGACTGAAGGTATTTCTTACACCGATACCGAATGGGCCTGCTACCCGATTTTCCATGCAAAAACGGTCAAATTCCTTGATTTGAACCTGTATCAGTACAATCGGGACCGTGAAGGTCAGACTATGGTCCCTGCAGTATTGGCAAAATGTACTGGACAGTTCCAGACGGTTGTTTCAAATCTTTTTGCATACTATGGCAATCATGCGGAGCACCTGTCATCAGACCGCATGAACTGGATTAAACTGTATCTGGCCAATCGTGTCAGATTTCTTTTCAAACTGTATCTGATTGACATGGATAAAAACACTTTTGCAGAATCTGATTTTTCAGAGTGTTTTGTCAGATTTCACAATTTGTGTACAGAGTATGATATCCATCCTACTCTATATCCTGAGAACAGAATCATTCGAATGGATTACATAAAATACTATAACAGAAAGCACCACCGCTGGCCTTGTTGGCTTCAAGGTTTGAATCACATATTGGATAATATCATGCGCTCCCTATATGTCAGATTTATCCGCAAATAGCACACATTCCTTGCCCGCGTACAATATATGCTCTCAGTTATTGAACAGTAATCTGCAAATGACACCGGAACACGGCGAAAAAGAGGCCTGTCATTTTTCGTGCCGCATTGTCATTGCCATAAAGACTATTGCAACCAGACATCCAAAAAGCACCACAATAAAATTGGTATTCCAACCAAATCTGCCAACAACAAAACCAAGTACCGTATTGGCTAGGATAGCAGTTCCCAATAAATATGTACAGAAACCTATCAGTCCAACTGCGGCACCGGCTGCGTTTTTTGGAACAAGATCCATAGCCTGAACTGCCAACAGCATAATAGGGCCATAGATAAAGAAACCTATGCATATAAGGAACGATATGGCAAGTGCAGGTGTAGAACCTAATTTCCAGTACAGGAACACGAACAGTGCTGCAAGTACAGTATAGATAATGTTCAGTAGCGCCCTGCGGCCTTTGAAAGCCTTGTCACTGAGCCAGCCGCACAGCAATGTACCTGGAATGGCCGCAAACTCGTATGCGAAATAAGCCCATCCGGCATTCTTTATGTCGAATCCGTGAACCTCGGTCAGATAGGTAGGAGCCCAATCAAGACAGCCATAGCGTACCATGAAGATAAAGGCATCGGCCAGACATACAAACCACAACAGTTTATTGGGGAATATGTAACGGCCAAGTATCTCTTTCACGCTGAGACGTTCCTCGCTTTTTTCGCTGTAATTACTTGGATAGTCATTCTTGAACTTCTCTATAGAGCAGAGCCCCTGACTTTGCGGTGTATCGCGTACAAGCAGATATGTCACTATGGCAATCAGAACGGCAACAACCGAAGGGAATACAAATGTTCCTACAAGAAAATACATGTCCTGCGCATTGCCATAGAACCAGTTTCCAAACCACATTGCACCATAAACGGCCATTGGTCCTACAAGAGCGCCCCCTATGTTGTGAGAGCAGTTCCAGATACTTGACATGGTTCCGCGCTCTGTCTGGCTGAACCAATGGGTAATGACACGCGTACACGGCGGGTATCCCATACCGTTGAACCAGCCAACAAGGGCGTTCAGAATGCACATGATAACAATACTCAACGCATGATTGTGAATGTATGCAACAGGCACTATCATGAAACACATGGACAAGGCTGCGCATACAAGGCCTAATGGAAGAAATACACGGGCATTGCTTCGGTCACTCACTGGTCCCATGATAAGACGGCTGGCTGCGTATGCAAGCGCATTCATTGCCAGCACTATGCCGAATTCACCCTTTTCAAAGCCGAACTGCTCCATGAACGGCATGGCCATAGAGAAGTTCTTGCGCACAAGATAGAAGCCAGCATATGCAATAAAGGCTCCCAAGAACACCTGCCAACGCAGGTTTCTGTACTTTTTATCAGCAACCGGACCGCTCTGTTCCGGCAAATATGCAGGTTGGCTTAATAATCCCATCACTTATTGATTTTAATTTTTCCGGCACGGTTCAATTTCATAAGTACATAACCCTCGAACATATCAAGGTCTTCTTTTGTGGTTATCTTGATATTGCTCTGGTCTCCATAGCTCAGGTAAAGAGTCTTTCCCATAAGATACATAAGCGATGTGGTATGAGGCTCGACTTTGCTCAGCAGGTTCCTTTCAATGGCCTCCTCATAAATATCGCAGATATACTGGAAACGGAAACTCTGCGGACATGCCAGTTGCACGTACTTGTCACGGTCAACCCAAGTCTTGCTTTGGCCGTTGCCATCGTTACTGCCAATAAGCTGGAAGCATGGAGTGACAGATACGCTTGAACCGTGTTCACGACACACGCGGATGGCATCGGTTATTATTTCTTCCGATGTAAACGGAGCTGCACCGTAATGAACCATAACAATGTCGTTCCGGTCAATCTTGCCTTCAAGATTCCTTACGCCGTTGTATACGCTGTCCTGAAATGTTGCACCACCCTGGCAAATCCACTTTACTTTGGTAAGGTTATATTTACTGACCAGTGTCTTTAGAGTATCTTCGTAGTTTTTCACACAGACTATTTCAATACCGTCAATATCGGGATGGTTCTGGTATGCTTCGATTGTATAGGCCAATACCGGTTTACCAAGAATCTCTACAAATTGTTTAGGTACATTAGCACCTACTCTGCTGCCTATTCCTCCGGCAAGAATGATAGCATAATTCTTTTGTTGTCTGTTCATTTTTTCTGTTTCATATTCAGTACTGATTGACGGCTCGTCAAGTACCTGGGCAATCAGTTGAATGTTCTTGCGGGAAATACCTACGCGTCCGCTCATCCAACGGCTCACCTCTGTTTCTTTCTTGCCTATGAGGCTTGCAAGTTCACGTTGCGAAACACCTTTATTGTTCAGTATTGCCCTTATTTTGGAAATCAGATGGGGATTGTTCATATCAACTAAACAGTTTTATATCAAAATCTTTGGCAATTATACACAAAAAAATATTTATACCAGCAATTTGGTACAAATATTTTTTCATGCTGTTAAGTATTATGTAATATTTATAACAAACTTAACAACATCTAATCCAATACCTTTATAAAGATTCCATGCGTTGCACGTTTTTCCTTAGGTGGAATCTGCATATAATCTCCATATGTCTCTTTCAACATTTCATGCGCATTGCACGGGGCCGGGAATTCACAACCTTCGAACGTAACCGTATTTAATGGCAATATATACTTTTTACGTCTCTGACTGAACATTTGTTTCACAACACAATTCGGTATGTTATAAATGTATCTGTCTTCTGGCAATATGAACACAACAATTCTATACAGTAGAATAACAAACCACGTAAAGGGGAAAATGATGTAAGACACTGTCTTGTTCAGAAGGCCGTCATCAATGTTATTGTGAATTCTTCGGATTGCTCTTCCATGAATTACATTCATTGCACGTTTGAACCAGGTGTGTCCGCGTTCAATATTGAATATATCGACCGAAACGCCATTCCCGTAATCAACAGCTTCTGTTTCATCTTGTCCAGGTTTGAGCATTTGTGTTTTTTTATCAACAATGCGAAAATATCCTGTATTCCGGTATTTTTTATCAGTTTTCCTTGAAAATACATAATAACGCTCGGGCAGTTCTGCAAGAAGAAATTTTTCAAGGCGTCTGGCATCGCGCTTGAAGATAGTAATATCGGCATCGTCGTCCCATGGAATGAATCCCTGGTGACGGACAGCTCCCAACAAAGTTCCAAAGTCCAGCCAATATGCAATATTATGTCTTTTACATACTTTTCCAATTTCTTTCAGAATCTCAACCATACAAAGCTGTGCCTTGCGAAGTTCTGTTCCCGGACCATTGTAATTTGAAAAATCTTCGGTTTGGATCTGACTGTCTTCTACCATAACAAATACTATTTGAATAAATGAAGAATCTTATTGTTTATATGTTTTCTTTCGCTCTTTGACAATCCCAGCACATAAATCCAGACGGCGGTAACAAGTATTGCCGAGCACGATACTGTTACAAACTTAAGGTATACCTGACAGCGGACTGCGTATTCCAGCAAAAGCGGTACGGGAATAGACAGAAGTGTAACAGACAAAACCGGTAACAGGACCTTGCCGGCATATTCCATTATATTCAGTTTCAGATAATGACGTATCATGACAAGTCTTAACAGGACAGCCATGGCACATATTGTAATTGAAACATAAAAGACAGACTGGACAGGGGCGCCAACTTTATACAGTAACCACGAAACAGGCAATATCAGAAGCAGAAAAACGCCACATGTAAGCTGGTAATTCCTTATTTTTCCATACGCCTGCATTGAAGTTGCAAGGGGCGATACAAAGACTTCAATCAGTGAGTTGATCAGAAGTAATCTGGTAAACAGGATGGTATAGTCTGTCACATCGTCTTTCAACCATATTCCAAGAAGTATCTCAGTTTCCAACAATATGGGAAGTGTTATTATAAATAGAAGGAAATAACTGAACTTTGAGCCTTGGTACAATAACTTGAACATTCCTTCCTTGTCGCCACTGGCATATGACTTTATCATCTGGGGTTTCAAGGCAATCATGAAATTCTCTGAAAACTTTTGAACAGACATGTACAGTTTACTGGCCATAACGTTGGCACTTACAATAACATTACCGAATCTTGCCAGATTAATAAGGACTGTTATTCCCTGGTTTTTGCATGTGTTGGAAAGTGAACCAACCATATTCCAACCGGCAAAACTGAAAATTTCCAGGAATTTTGCACGGTTCCAATAGAAGCGGAAACGACATTCCTTCCAGAAAGCATTACAGTATGCTATATAGAAAAGCGATACGCCGGCATTTACTGCAAGCATAAGGAATCCGTACAGGACCAATCTGTCAAAACTTGTTCTGCTGATGGCAAAAGCTATTGCAAGATATCCGAAAGCCTCGAAAAAACTGATATAGGTATAGACTTTCATCTTTTCATTGATTATGACCATTGCCTGAAACGGAGTCATAATGATTGTAAAAAAGAATGAAATTATAGAAAACTGGAATATTACACGTGCAGCATTGAGTCTGTCTGCAGCATCAATCTTTCGCGACACCAGCCATAGTCCCAATGTTTCCGACAGGAAGACAACAATCAGGGCTATAAAAATGAATACAAGAACACAGAGGCTGAAAGTGCGTCTCAGTTCCTCAAAATTGCCACGCCCGCTTTCCATGCCAAAGAAACGCTGGCAGGCGGTGGCCATTGTGTTGTTCATGAATGCGAAAGTGGTGACGAGCCCTGCTATTGTTCCGTAGATACCATTGTCAACAGCACCCAATGCATCGAGAACAACTCTCGATGTATAGAAACTGACCAGCATAAGTATTCCCATACGGACATACAGCAGAATTGTATTCCGTGCTATCTTACTTTGGTCAATCACTCCCATACAAATTAATAATACAAATTAATAAAAAACAGCAGTCGCTATGAATTTACAATTCAGGTATCATCAGCAAAGCATGGATACGGCGTTTTTCAACTGGAGGCAAAGTCATATAGTCTGGACCGAATATATCTGTTACACGTCTGATGTAATTGTTTGGCACTGAGAACTGATAGCCTTCAAACTCAAGTGTTGACAACGGATAAATTTCAGATTTGGGTGTTGGTTTGCCGTAAATTCTGCGATTCATATTTATGTACTCGGCATTACATCTGTGGGTTAAACAGATCAGTTTCCACCATATTGAAAAAAAAGCATGCAATATGGGAAATGTAAAAAAGCAGAGTATATTTTTGAAATCAAGCAATCTGCGGCTTTTAAAAAAACAATAAGTCTTGGATTTCCAATGCGTTACAAAATGGAACAACTTGTACGGTCTGAAAAGCGGAGTATTCTTACTTTCAAAAATATCAATAGAAAGGCCTCTATGATACTGTTTTGCAAAAACATCGTCTTCTCCTAAAAACAAAGTATTATTGTAGCGTACTTTACAAAGGCCGCCACCCATATCGGCCTGCGGATCTGTCTTGTCGGTCTGAACAAAAAATTGTGGATTTATTTCCTGAGGGGCAATTTCCAGAAATTTCTTAAAATCAGCAGTAGGCATGGACAAGTCCATATCGTCATCCCATGGAATAAAGCCTTTATGGCGTACTGCGCCCAACAATGTTCCGTAATCCAGCCAATATTGAAGATTATGTTTCCTGCAGATGCGGTCAACTTCTATGGCAAGTTCAACTTCTTTCAATTGACCCTTCCTAAGACTTTCAGAACTCAAATAGCCTTTTTCTTTCATATCAATCGAAATTATTTCTGATTCGCACATCAATTACCTGACCTGTAAAATCGGATAACAGGACTTTCAGCGATTCATGCGCCACAATTACAGATTCAAGAAGTGTTTCTTCTGGTTCCTTACCGAAATTCCTGACACGCATAGGCGTTTTGGTTCGTTCCGGATTGATTACATTAACCTTTATGCCATCAATGTCCCATTCCTGAGAAATAGCTTGCATAAAGTTGACAGTAGCAGCTTTTGTAGATGAATACAGACTGTAAAAAGCTCTGCCACGGGTGTACGAACTGGATGTAAAGAACAACAGGCCTCCCTTTGATTCTTTCAGATACCGATAAGATTCAATGGCAACATACACCATTCCGTTGTAATTGGTACTGATTACTGTATTCATCAAGTCATTTTCCATTGAAACCAATGGTTCTCTGGCAAGAATAGCAGCGGAATTAGCCACGTAATCAATTCTACCACACGTATCATAGACCTGCTTTAATGCTTTACACACATCTTCTCTGTTTGAAATGTCCGTACCGGTTGAACTGCGTGAGAACGAAAACACCTTTGCATTATGTCCAACCGCCTTGGAACATATATCCTTTCCTATGCCGGAATTTCCGCCGAATACAACAAGAACCTTTCCTTCCAATAAAGAATAATCAGGTTCCTGATTTATTGTAGAAGAACGCAACTGAAACAATTTGTCCAGAATATAGGTATCTTCCGGATAAGTTACTTTCATATTACTTTCTTCACCCCGAACAACATATACCGGTTCGTTGGGAAGATATTTGACAACTGTTCCACAATCGTCAGTACTCTTGAAAGCAGGGTCTTTCAAAGCAATCCGATAAGCATTCTGAATTGTTTCAAGTTTGAAGGCCTGCGGTGTCTGTCCGCGGCGCAGATATGAACGTACAGGTATATCTTTGATTATTGAGCCGGAATCGTCTACCCGTATTATGGTGTCGGCAGTAGGAATAGCTACATCAATTGCATTGTACTTGCTTAATGCACTGAGTATATCGTTTATTATGCGATGGTTAATTAAAGGACGAACGGCATCATGAATAATCAGATTCACATTCGGAGTATTTGAATACGCATTAACGGCAGCCAACGTTGATTCATAGCGTTCACTGCCACCCTGAAGTATTTTCTTTACCTTTTTCCAAGCATTCTTGAGTATAAGATTTTCAATGTCCGAGACATAATCCCTATGCACAACTATTGCAATCTCGTCAATATGCGGGTGAGATTCAAACACTTGAACCGTGTGCTCAATAATTGTCTTGCCCGCAACCTTCAGGAACTGTTTGGGAATGGAAGATCCAAGTCGGCTTCCGGTTCCCCCTGCCAAAATAACCGCTATATTCATACTTGCAAAGTTAATCAATAAATGTTTCAAGTATTGGCAAATCTGAAGAATATGTAAGTTTCATATTCTTTTCTTCTCCGTCAACAATGGCAATCCGCTCTGCCGAGAGGTATTTGGAAACAATTCCGCAATCGTCCGTACAGACAAATGCAGGGTCTTTCAAAGCTATTTGGAATGCACGGGAAAGTGTTCCTATCTTGAATGATTGCGGTGTCTGGGCACGGCGCAACAATGCCCGTTGCGATATGGATTCAATATATTTACCATCCTTACCGGTTTGGAATATGGTGTCACTTGTTGCCAGACCGACCATTACCGCATTATTGTTTTCAAGCGCTTTGATTGAGTCTGTAATAATGCGTTCACTGACCAATGGGCGTGCGGCATCGTGAATCAGAATATTTGAATCCGGATAGGCGGCATAAGAACGCAAAGCTGCAAGACTTGATTCATAGCGTTCACTTCCGCCAGGCAATACTTTGACCACCTTATGCCAACCGTTCTGTTTTACCAACGCATTGATGTTGTCTATGTAATCCTTATGACTTACAATGGCAATCTGATCAATTAGAGGGTGGTTTTCAAATGTCTGGACAGAGTGTTCCAAAACAGTTTTACCAGCTAACATTAGAAACTGTTTGGGTGTTCCACCACCCACTCTACTGCCTGTTCCTCCTGCAAGTATTACCGCTATATTCATTGTTATTCAAACGAATTTACTGTGGAAACAATTGTGGAAATATCGCTGTCGGTAAGTGTGGAGTTGAGCGGCAGGCTCAATTCAGTGGCATGAATGCGTTCCGTTACCGGCATTGGAACCTGAGCCCACGACTGCCGCCCGTAACATGACTGTCTATGGGGCGGAACAGGATAGTGAATCAAAGTCTGTATGCCGTGCTGTGCCAAATACTCCTGCAGGCGGTCACGTTCAGTACAGAATATTGGGAATATATGATATACGTTCTCCTGTTCTGATGCCTGCGCAAACAGGGAAATAAGCGGATTGGTTATCTCTGCATGATAGCGCTTTGCAATACTGCGGCGTGTGCATGTTTCTTTGTCAAGAAACGGCAGTTTGACATTCAGAACCGCAGCCTGAATCTCGTCAAGGCGGCTGTTCATTCCGGCATAGTCGTACACATATTTTGCGCTTGACCCGTAATTTGCCAATGAACGGACAACGTTTGCCAGGTCTGTATTGTTTGTAGTTATTGCCCCACCGTCTCCCAATGCACCCAGATTCTTTGCCGGATAGAAAGAGTGTGCGGCGGCATGTCCCAGAGAACCTGTACGATGCCCTTTATACATGCAGCCATGTGCCTGGGCATTGTCTTCTATCAGCAGCATATTGTGGTGTTTTTGCACAAATTCTGCCATCTGTTCATTATAGGAGCAACGGCCGTACAGATGGACAGTAAGCAGGGCACGACATTTATCCGTACAGGCTTTTTCAAGTAAAGAGCAGTCAATCTGTCCGGTTACAGGGTCGGCATCGACAGGAACAGGAGCCAATCCAAGACGGGTAACAGCCAGTAGAGTAGCAAAAAAGGTATTGGCAGGAACAAGCACGGAATCTCCCGGCTTAATCTGTCCCAGTTCCATGTATCCGCGCAGAATAAGTGTTATTGCATCCAGTCCGTTGGCGCAACCCACAGCATAGTCTGTTCCTATATATTCAGCGTATCTTTGTTCAAAGCAATCTACCGCACTGTCAAGCAGGTAGTGCCCGCTACTGACAACATCTTGAACGGCATCAGTAAGGGCCGGTTCAAAACTCTGGTTATATTTCTTCAAATCAAAGTACGGAATCATTATTTCATTGCGTAATATGTTTCCAACGAACCGATATCGAATCTGTGGCCTGGCATTTCACAGGCATACAGACGGTCTGTGGAGGCAATATAACGGGCAAGGTTTCCCGGAGCGTCAAACTTGCATCCATTGTCAACAGAAGACAAGATTGAAGGGATGTCATTTTTGTGATATATGTAGAATGGCGGAGTTACGTGCTCCGTTTTGGGATTTCCCGGTTTTTCTTCAATTTCTTCAACAAGGCCGTCCGATGCCACCACCGCAACACCGCATTTGCGCCGTTTTGCCAGATCAGGCTCATTGTAATAGAATATGACGGAATTCTGTTTTTCTTCAAAAAAGTCAACCAGCGAATGCAGGGAAAAGTCAAGCATATTGTCTGCTGCGGCAACCAGAAGATGATCATCAAGATGCAATGTATTGATGGCCAGTATCAAATCTTTTACCGCGCCAATACGCGTATCATTGGAAACAGATCCGTCGTCAATAAGACGTATTGGCTTGCTGTAGCGCAGGCGTGCGCCCTCCAGCCAGTTCTCAAAGATATGGATGAACTTGTGATTCGATACTATTACATGTTCCGTAACCTGAGAGAAGGAATCAACGTCTTCCATCATGCGGTCAAGAATTGTTTTGCCCTTTATCTCCAGTAAAGGCTTGGGAAAATTCTCTGTAAGCGGGTACATTCTTGTGGCATACCCGGCTGCCAATACAACATTTATCATAATAGTGGCGAATTTACAAAAAAAGTAGTAACTTTACAGATATTTTTGTAAAAGAAAGTGTTATGGAGTTCAAAAGAAGTATAATAATAACTGGAGGCGCCGGCTTTATAGGAAGTCACGTTGTAAGACTATTTGTCAACAAATATCCTGAATACAAAATCATCAACCTGGACAAGCTGACCTATGCCGGCAATCTTGCAAACCTGAAAGATATTGAGAACAAGCCCAACTACCGGTTTGCAAAACTTGACATTTGCAATTTCGATGCCGTTTACAAGCTTATGCAGGAAGAGAAAGTTGATGGTGTCATACACCTGGCAGCTGAAAGCCACGTTGACAGGTCAATAAAAGACCCTTTCACATTTGCACAGACAAACGTAATGGGCACTCTAAGCATGCTTCAGGCTGCAAAGTTGTATTGGGAGTCTCTTCCGGAAAAATATCAGGGCAAGCTCTTTTACCATATCTCTACCGACGAGGTTTACGGAGCCCTTGAAATGACAAATCCTGAAGGGATTGAACCTCCGTTCACAACAAAAGCCAGCAGCGGCACCCACCACGAATCTTACGGCAGCGAATTCTTTACAGAAGAGAAAAAGTATCAGCCGCATTCTCCATACAGTGCATCAAAAGCCGGCAGCGATCACTTTGTACGCGCATTTCATGACACTTACGGCATGCCTACAATTGTTACCAACTGCAGCAACAACTACGGTCCGTACCAGTTTCCGGAGAAACTCATTCCGCTGTTTATCAACAATATACGTAACCGCAAACCGTTACCCGTCTATGGCAAGGGAGAGAATGTGCGTGACTGGCTGTATGTTGTTGACCACGCCCGCGCAATAGATCTGATATTCCACAAGGGTACTGTTGCCGATACATATAACATTGGAGGGTTCAACGAGTGGAAGAACATAGATATCATTAAGGTTGTAATCAAGACTGTTGACCGTATTCTTGGCCGTCCGGAGGGTGCAGACCTTGATCTGATAACATACGTTACAGACCGCGCCGGTCACGATATGCGTTACGCAATCGATTCCAGAAAACTGCAGCGGGAACTTGGATGGGAGCCCAGCCTGCAGTTTGAGCAGGGAATTGAGGAGACGGTCAAATGGTATCTTGACAATCAGGAATGGATGGACAACGTAACCAGCGGAGATTATCAGAAATATTACCAGAACATGTATTCCGGAAGATAAGGGCGTTACTTATGCGTCTTTCCCTTTTGCTTGAAGTTCGTCTATAACCTTGAGCAGATACTGCCCGTACTGGTTCTTTATCATCGGTTGCGCCAGCGAACGCATTTTCTGCTGGTCAATCCATCCTTTGCGGTATGCTATTCCTTCAAGACAGGCAATCTTGAGACCGGTTCTCTTTTCAATTACCTCTACAAAAGTCGATGCCTCCGAAAGGGAGTCATGAGTTCCGGTATCAAGCCATGCAAAGCCGCGTCCAAGAGTCTGGACCTTGAGTTCCTTATCTTCAAGGAAACGTTGGTTTACAGTTGTAATTTCAAGTTCTCCCCGAGCCGATGGTTTGATATTCTTTGCAACATCCACCACCTTGTTGGGATAGAAATAAAGACCTACAACAGCATAGTTGGATTTGGGAGCAGCAGGTTTTTCTTCAATTGAAAGGCAATTGCCTTCTTTATCGAATTCAGCAACACCGTAACGTTCGGGATCATTGACCCAATAACCGAATACTGTAGCTTTATTTTCTTCTTCCGCAGTGCGGACGGCTTCCCGCAGCATTGCAGTAAAGCCGTTTCCGTAGAAAATATTATCTCCAAGCACCAGACATGCGGAATCATTTCCAATAAACTTCTCTCCTATGATGAATGCCTGCGCAAGACCATCGGGAGACGGTTGCTCCGCGAATTCAAAATGTACCCCGTAATCTGACCCGTCTCCAAGCAGACGCCTGAATCCCGGAAGATCCTGCGGGGTTGATATTATAAGTATGTCCCTGATGCCGGCAAGCATCAGAACGGATATGGGATAGTAGACCATCGGTTTGTCATATATTGGCAACAACTGCTTGCTTACACCTTTTGTTATAGGGTAAAGGCGTGTTCCGGAACCTCCGGCCAATACTATACCTTTCATATTATCCTTATTTGAACTGAATGACTTGAATTATTCCCACTCTATTGTGCCTGTTGGTTTCGGAGTAAGATCGTAAACAACGCGGTTAACGTTCTTTACTTCTGCTATGATACGTGCGGTAATCTTATTCAGAACAGCCCAATCCATAGGCTCTATTGTTGCAGTCATAGCGTCTTTCGTGTTGACGGCGCGGATGATTACCGGCCAATCCCAACTGCGGGCATTATTGCGTACACCTACGGATTTGAAATCAGGGATAGCTGTAAAGTACTGCCAAACCTTGCCCTCGAGACCTGCAGCAGCAAATTCCTGACGGAGAATGGCATCGCTTTCACGGACAGCCTCAAGACGGTCACGTGTAATGGCACCAAGACAACGTACACCAAGACCCGGTCCCGGGAACGGCTGACGGTAAACCATATTGTCAGGCAGACCAAGCTGCTTGCCTACCATACGGACCTCGTCCTTGTAAAGGAACTTGAGCGGTTCAACCAGTTCGAATTTGAGATCTTCAGGCAGACCACCTACGTTGTGATGGGCCTTGACACCTGCTGACTCAATGATATCAGGATAGATAGTTCCCTGAGCAAGGAATTCTATACCCTCCTGCTTGCGTGCCTCCTCCTCAAATACGCGGATGAATTCAGCACCTATTATCTTACGTTTCTGCTCCGGATCAGAGATTCCGGCCAGTTTGTCAAGGAAACGGTCAATGGCATCAACATAGACAAGATTGGCATCCATCTCATCGCGGAAAACACGGATAACCTCCTCGGGTTCGCCTTTACGCAACAAGCCATGATTTACATGAACACACACCAGCTGCTTACCCACTGCCTTGATAAGCAAAGCAGCGACAACAGAAGAGTCAACACCTCCGGACAGAGCCAGCAATACTTTTTTATTGCCAATCTGCGCCTTAAGTTCTGCAACCTGCTCATTAATAAAATTCTCTGCCAGTGCCGGAGTAGTGATACGCTCCATTGTGCCCGGACGAACATTTCCTGTTACCATAAATTGATTATCAAATATAATTGTTTGAAGAATGATTCAAAAACTGCGCAAAATTATAAAAAAAACATGTTAGTTGATAAACAACAGTTCCCTATATTTTGGCAACGGCCAAAGATTGTTGTCAACTATCTCTTCCAATTCATCCAGCGGGAGACGGATGGCATCCAGTCTGACGGCTATGTTGTAATATGCACATGCCTTTTCAAACTGGTTCTCGATGACATTTGCAACCTTGCGGGCCTCTATCATATCATCAACACTGGTCTTTATTGTATTGACCAGCGATGAGATTTTTTCTATAAGTCCAATCTGCACGCCGGCCATGGACTGATAGTTCTCGCCAAAGGTTTCTTTCATCAGTTTAAGGTTTTTCAGAAGCTTTGACTGATATTCCAGAGCCACCGGGATGATATGGTTCACAGCCATGCGTCCAAGAACGCGGGCTTCAATCTGAATCTTTTTGGTGTAAATTTCCCACTTTATCTCGTTGCGGGCCTCGAGTTCTTTTTTTGTATAGACTCCGGTCCGTTCAAACATCTCCACACTCTGCGGACTGGTGAACGCCTTTATCATGTACGGAACACGTGTCTCGACATCAAGTCCGCGGCGTGCTGCCTCCAGCTGCCATTCACGCGTATAACCGTTCCCGTCAAAGCAGACCGTATCCAATATCTCAGAAATGATAGGCTTGAGCGTATCAATAATTGCCACATTCTGGCTCTTGCCGGCTTTCATCTCTTTCTCTACAGCCATACGGAATTCCACCAGCTGGTCAGCTACTGCCGCATTCAGCGCCGAAAGGGCACCTGCGCAATTGGCGCTTGAGCCTACCGCTCTGAACTCGAAACGGTTGCCGGTGAAGGCAAATGGCGATGTACGGTTACGGTCAGTATTGTCTACAAATATTTCAGGGATCTCAACAAGTCCTATGGATTTTGATTTTTTGCCCGATATCTGTATAGGGGTATCGCTCGGCATTTCAAGGAGCTTATGCAGAACCTCTGTCATGGTACGGCCAAGAAATGCCGATACTATGGAAGGAGGAGCCTCGTTCCCGCCAAGACGATGCGCATTTGTAGCCGTTGCAATTGTTGCTTTAAGTACGGCGTTGTGTTTCTGTACAGCCTTTAGCACATTTACAAAAAAAGTGATGAACTGCAGATTGCCGTTGGCATCTTTACCTGGAGCCATCAGCATGGTACCTGTATCTGTACCAAGAGACCAGTTGTTATGCTTGCCGCTGCCATTTATTCCCTTATACGGTTTTTCATGCAGCAGCACCACAAAACCATGTTTGCGGGCAGTACTGCGCATAATGTTTACAACAAGCTGGTTCTGGTCATTGCTTATGTTGGTCTCTCCGAAAATGGGAGCTATTTCAAACTGGTTCGGCGCAGCCTCGTTATGGTGGGTCTTCAAGGGAATTCCCAATTTGAAGCTTTCTATCTCAACATCGCGGAAAAATGCCTCCACACGGCTTGGAATAGCACCGAAATAATGGTCTTCAAGCTGCTGGTTCTTGGAGGACTCGTGCCCCATCAGTGTGCGTCCCGTAAGCATCAGGTCAGGACGGGCCGCATACAATTCCTGGTCAACAAGAAAATACTCCTGTTCCCAACCAAGATAGTTATAGACTTTCCTTACTTTTTTATCGAACATGCGGCATATTGGCAATGCGGCATCGGTTACAGCTTTTATTGAACGTTTCAACGGAGTCTTGTAATCCAGAGCCTCTCCTGTAAAGGAAACGAACAGTGTGGGAATGCACAACGTATGGTCATGTATGAAAACAGGCGATGTAGGGTCCCATGCCGTATAGCCACGGGCCTCGAACGTTGCACGTATTCCGCCGTTGGGGAAAGAAGACGCATCCGGTTCCTGTTGGACAAGAGACTTTCCGTCAAACTGTTCTATGAGTTTGCCTTTGGAATCAAACTCGAGAAAAGAGTCATGTTTCTCCGCAGTACCTTCCGTTAAAGGCTGGAACCAATGGGTGACATAAGTTACACCATTCTCCATAGCCCATTTACGCATACCCTCGGCAACCTTATCGGCTGTTGCACGGTCCAGATGCGCTCCGTTGTCCATACAATCAATAAGTGCCGTACAAGTATCCGGGTCAAGGTACTTGGCCATCTTTATTCTGTCAAACACCATACTGCCGAAATATTCGGCAGGACGTTCAACAGGGATTTCAACCTCTTTTGCCTGTCTGTTGAAAGAGTCTCTTACAACCTGGAATCTCTGTAATTCCATATATAATATTAAAAAAAGTTTGCAGAATCAATAGTACTCGGCATGTTCCACACTCCGCGCGGCGATAATGAAACCGGCGATACCGCAACTCCGTCCGGCATACAGGAGCGTTTGAACTGCTGTGCAAAAAATCTCTTTACAAAAACCTTCAACCATTTGTCAACAGTATCCGGATCATATCGGGTCTCAAAAGCGGCTATGGCAAGACGCTCTATCTTGTCTATTGCAAATCCGCTGTACAGCATATGGTACAGAAAGAAATCATGCAATACGTAGGGTCCTATCACATCTTGGGTTTTCTGTGCGATGTCACCATTTGAATCAGGCGGAAGAAGTTCGGGACTTACCGGAGTATCAATGACATCGCCTATGCAGTCTCTCAGTTTCTGATCCGGGAAATAGTTCACACAGGCGGCCTTTAGTATTGAAGGGATTACCGTTTTGGGTATTGAACCGTTAACACCATACATGGACATCTGGTCTCCGTTGTATGTACACCAGCCCAGCGCCAGTTCGGACAAATCTCCTGTTCCTATAACAAAGGCTCCGTACTGATTTGAAAGATCCATCAGAATTTGGGTACGTTCGCGGGCCTGAGAGTTTTCATAGACAACATTATGGACATTCTCGTCATGATCTATTGCTGCAAAATGTTCACGTACAGACTCAGTAATATCTATTGTTCTGGTAGTGACATCCAGCTGCTCCATCATTGTTATGGCATTGTCCAATGTTCTTCCTGACGTTCCGAATCCAGGCATTGTAACACCGATAATGCCGCTGCGGTCAAGTCCCAGCATATCGAATGCTCTTGCTGCCACCAGCAGGGCCAATGTAGAGTCAAGTCCACCGGAAACACCTATTACAGCTTTCTGCGCACCGATATGGCGCATACGGGCAGCCAATGCACCGGTCTGGATGTCAAAAGCCTCCAATGTATTGCCGAACATTGTAGAGAATGGTGCAGGATCTATAAAACGCAGAAGAAGACCGTCATTTACCTGCGGTGCCGAATTCAAATCGATGGAAAGCGGAGAATTATTCTCTTCTTCAGAAACATACCTGTTGTCCAACAGTTCCACGTCAATATCGTTAATCTGCAGCAGATCAGTTCCGCAGTTGCCGTCCTCTCCAAGAATAACACCGTTCTCGGCAATAATGGCATGGCCTGCATAATAAAAATCCGTATCGCTCTCACCCTGGCCTGCACCGGCATAAACAACAGCCATTGAGTTGGATTTTGAAATATACTTTATTGCAGAACACAGGTTTTCTTCTCCACCCACATACTCGGGAACAGAAGCCATGCAGAGCAGAATCTGGGCACCGGCCTCTCTGTACTTACGTCTGAGAATATATTTTGACTCGGGATTAGCCTGTTTGCCGTGGGCAATGGCAAAAGAGACATAACCTGATTTGAAAATCATATCCGGTCCAACCTGGACTTCCTGTCCGTTGAGGGTTATATATTGGTTTTCCACGTCAGGGCAGTACACTCCCGATATGATTCCCTTACGGATGACAGCAGCAACGTTTCTGATTACGGATTTTATTCTGACAGTCAGACCCAGAACAATTGTTATATCCAGGAAAGAAGTTGCTTCAATAACAGATTCCAATGCCTGTTCTGACTGTTCAAGAAGCAAAGAACTTTTCAGCAGACTTCCGCATGTTGAACCAACCAGTGTCAGTTCAGGGAATACAATTATATCGGCATGCTGACCAACAGCCTCGTCAATAAGATTGATAACGGAAGCGGCACAACGGTCACCGTTTCCGGTATAAACCGACGGAACAGCTGCTGCAACTCTTACAAAACCGAAATTATCCATTGTTTTCTAACTTATGATCGTTGTAATGGGGAGTAACAAAAACTATGAAATATACAAAAGAAATCACAGCCAGCAAAAGTCCCACGGCAAAGCAGAGAGGGAAATATATCTCTGACAATGCACCGCCTATCAGCATTCCAAGTCCTATGCCAAGATCCCATCCAGTCAGATATGTGGCATTTGCAGTGGCACGGCGGGTATGCGGAGCCAGATTGATGAAAAGAGTATTGAAAGCGGGGAACAGGGTCCCGAAACCGAATCCCAAAATGAATGCGGAAACAAAATAAAGCACTACGCCTGCGTGATAGTTCCAACTGAATACAGTCTGAAGCAGAACCTGGCCGAGAATACCGAACAAAGCAAAGAATATTCCTTTTCTCACCACTTGGGTAACCATTCCGTGATCAACCAGTTTCCCCGAACGCAGACGGGAAAGGATTAGTCCGAAAGCCTGCACGGTAAAGAACAGGCCGGCACCTTTTTCAAGTCCCAGGTAATCTGCATACACAGCAATGTAAGACGATGTTATACCGTAAGGAATTGCCAGAAGCACAAAAGATCCCGCTGCCGGAAGACCGGCTTTCAGAATGAAACGGTCAAGGGAAAGAGGAGAATTGGCTTTGACAGGTCTTGATTTTTTCTTTACCCTTACACACAATGCTATGCAAAGTCCCGCACAACTGCAAACCAGCGATGTGGTAAACAAAGCAACGTAGTTTCCGCTGGATATGATAAACAGGCCTATCATTGGGCCAAACGCCATAGCCAGATTATTGCCTACACCATAATAGCCCAATCCCTCCCCTCTTCTTGAAGAAGGCATGACATCTATAACCAGCGTATTGGCTGTTGTGTTCAATGCTCCGAATGCCAGACCGTGGAAAATACGCAGCATGATGAATACCCACAAAATTGACGGGATAACAAGATATCCCACAAAAGCGAGTACAAAAAGGGAATAGGCAACGATATATACCGTCTTACGCGGAAAGGTATCAGCAACAAATCCCGCAAAAGGTCTTACACAGAGTACTGCCACAACATAACATGAAAGAACCAGTCCGATTGTTGACTTATCTATTCCGTATGTGTCTGACAGATAAAACGGGAGTGTCGGTACAAGTAGAAAAAAAGACATTGAGAGCATGAAAGTGGCAAGACATGCCAACACATAGCTTGCCGTCCAGAGTCTGTCGACCTGCCTATTATTTTCCATAATGGTGTCTTTAATTAAGCCGTATTCAAAATACCATGCAAAGTTACATCTTTTTTTATTGCTTTTTATCCGTGCATGCACTATATTTGCACTAAAATAAAAAAATAATAATGTAGAATACATAAGATTATGGAACAGACAAATTTGGCAGGTCTGAAAAGAGAAGACTTTCAGGCCGAGGTACAGGGAAAGAAAACAGATCTCTATATTTTGCGCAACGCAAAAGGTGCAGAACTGGCCGTAACTAACTTTGCGGGAGCGGTTTGCTCTCTTATGGTTCCGGACAGGAACGGAAAGATGGCCAGCGTGGTTATGGGACATGACTCCTTGGAACATGTCATGAACAGTGCAGAAACATATTTGAGCGTTCTCATCGGCCGTTACGGCAACCGCATAGCCAAAGGCAGGTTCACATTGGACGGCAAAGAATACACACTTGCAACCAACGATGGCCCCAACAGTCTTCATGGAGGTCCTACCGGATTTCACAAACGCGTATGGGATGCGGAACAGACAGATAAACAGACCCTGAAACTCCACTACCTTTCCGCAGACGGAGAAGAAGGTTTTCCGGGTAACCTTGACATAAACGTTGTTTACCGTCTTACTGACAACAACGAGTTTGCAATTGAATACAGCGCCACAACAGACGCACGCACAATCATCAACCTGACGCACCACGCCTATTTCAACCTGACAGGCATGGCAGACCCCACCCCATCCGTTCTTGACTACAAGCTGACAGTCAATGCAGACCACTATATTCCAATCGATGCCACTGCCATTCCGCTGGGCACGATAGACGCAGTAGAAGGCACAGCATTCGATTTCCGTACACCGCACCGCATAGGAGACCGCATTGACAGCTGCCTGCAGACTTCTAACGGCAACGGCTATGACCACTGCTGGGTTCTGAACAAGCGTCAGAACGGGGAACTTTCTCTTGCAGTACGTTGCGCAGATCCGGCATCGGGCCGCGTTCTTGAATGTTACACAACTGAGCCTGGAGTTCAGGTCTATTCCGGAAACTGGTGCAGCGGAAGCATCTGCGCCCATGGTGCAACACTGCCAAGACGTTGTGCAATATGCTTTGAGGCACAGCGTTTCCCAGATTCCCCCAACCGTCCGTATTTCCCGTCAGCCATACTTGATCCGGGTCAGACATACACACAGACCACTGTCTACAGATTCGATGTTGAATAACATAACAGTTTGATCTATGGACATACAGTTTTTGAAAGAGTCCTTCCAAGAGCAGTTTGGCAAGGACAGCAATCCGCGTGTATTCTTCTCACCGGGACGTATAAACATCATAGGCGAACATACAGACTACAATCTGGGATTTGTATGTCCGGCTGCAATAGATAAAGGAATTTACGTAGCGATACAGCCCAACGGCACAGACACCGTCAACCTGTTCGCAAAGGATCAGAAAGACGAGCCCAACACATATTCCTTCAAAATCAGTTCCGCAGAGCTTCCATCCCTGCGTTGGGCAAAATATATTTTCGGAGCCACAAAAGAGACCGCCGGCAACAATGTGAACGTTCAGGGTTACAATGCTCTTGTTACAGGAGACTTGCCTGACGGAGCAGGCCTTTCCTCATCGGCAGCACTGGTATGCGCATTCCTTTTCGCACTGGACACCCTGTTCGGCAATGCCGATACGGACCGTTTCAAACTTGCACGGATGGGACAGGCCGTAGAACACAAATATCTTGGCCTCAAGTGCGGCATAATGGACCAGTTTGCTTCTCTTCACGGAAAGAAAGACAATCTGATTCTTCTTGACTGCCGCAGCCTTGACTACGAATACATTCCCATCAACACTCAGGGATACCGCCTTGTCATGCTGAACACATGCGTAAAACACGCACTCGGCACGGAGTACAATGACCGCCGCCAGAGTTGCGAGAACGGAGTGGCTGCACTTGAAAAAGCATATCCCGGCATTGGGTCTTTGCGCGATGCCACCATCGCACAGATTGATTCCGTAAAGGATTCACTTTCAGAAACGGACTACAGACGTTCCAGATACATCATTCAGGAAGATGACCGCGTTCTGCAGGTCCGTTCCGCTCTCAGAGACGGCAACATGCAGAAACTTGGAGATATACTTTACGCCGGTCACGATGGAGAAAGCAACTGGTTTGAAATAAGTTGCAGCGAGTCAGACTACATAGTCCGTATTGCCAAGGAATGCGGCGTTACCGGAGCGCGCCAGATGGGCGGAGGATTCGGTGGATGCGTAATCAACTTGGTAAAAGAACAACTATACGACAGCTATATAGAAACGGTACAAAAAAGGTTTTTGGACAAATTCGGACATAATCTGCTGGTATATCCCATATCTATCGGTCAGGGTACCAATCAGTTATTATAAAATTGATTTTTTTTTGCAGATTTAAAAATCATTTTATTAAATTTGCAAGTCTTGCTATGCCTTGACACGGTTAGATTAACTTAAATTAAATAATAGTAACATGAACTTAAAGAGTTTCTCAAAAGGATTGCTGTACACAGTTGCAATGGCAGCTATGGCATCTTGCTGCAACAGCAACAGCAGTAGCGGGATCCTGTCTCAGAAAGATTTCCAGACAGAATTCACAGGTAAGAAAACAGATCTTTACACCCTTACCAATAAAAACGGTATGGAAGTATGGGTTACCAACTTTGGCGCACGTATTGTTGCAATCATGGCTCCGGACAAGAACGGAAAGTTGCAGGACTGCGTTATAGGTTTCAGCAATATTGGTGACTACACAACCCAGGCAAGCGACTTTGGTTCTTCAGTTGGCCGTTATGCTAACCGCATCAATCAGGGTAAGATTACAATAGACGGCACAGAATACCAGTTGCCGCAGAACAACTTTGGCCATTGCCTGCACGGCGGTTGCCAGTTGGAGCCGTTCCCACAGGGATGGCAGAACCTTGTTTACACAGTTACCAAGGTAAGCAAAGACAAGATTACCCTTGAGCTCCAGTCTCCGGACGGTGAGGCAGGTTTCCCGGGCAATGTTGTTGCAACATGTACCTATACACTTACAGAAGGCAATGCAATTGACATTGTATGGAATGCCACAACAGACAAGAAAACTGTAATCAACATGACCAACCACAGTTACTTCAATCTGAATCCGGACCATTCCATGCCTATCACAAACCACATCCTTACTCTTAACGCAAGCAATTTCACTCCATGCGATGCCACCTACATGACAACCGGAGAGATTCTTCCTGTTGCAGGCACACCAATGGACTTCACAACTCCAAAGGCAATCGGTCAGGACATTGAAAAGCGTGAATACATCCAGCTTGAATACGGAAACGGTTATGATCACAACTGGGTTCTTGACACTAAAGGAGACGACACCAAATGTGCAGCAAAACTGTACAGCCCGATATCAGGCATTTTCGTAGAGGTTTATACCAACGAGCCGGGTATCCAGTTCTATTCAGGTAACTTCCTGGATGGTACAGGCACAGGCAAACAGGGTCAGAAAATGGAACAGCGCACAGGTTGCTGTCTTGAGACCCAGAAGTTCCCTGACACACCTAACAAGTCCAACCTTCCGGGCTGGCCAAGCGCTCTTCTGAATCCGGGTGAGACATACTACAGCCACTGCATATACCAGTTCGGTGTTGAATAATTGACAACAAACAAAAACAAAAACAATAAATATTAATGGAATCATCATTAACAATTAAAGAAATGTTGGCCGGCAACGGTTTCCGTCCGGTTGACTACGTAATTTTCTTTGTCTATCTGGCAATTCTGATTTTCCTGGGTTTCTTTGTTTCACGCAAGAAAGACGGTCAGGAAAAGAGTTCAAACGATTATTTTTTGGCCGGTAACACTCTTACATGGTGGGCTGTAGGTGCTTCTCTTATAGCAGCAAACATCTCTGCAGAGCAGTTCATCGGTATGAGCGGTTCAGCATACGCATCAGGTATTGCCATTGCAGCATACGAGCTTATGGCCGCACTCACACTGGTTGTTGTAGGCAAGTTCATTCTGCCTGTAATGATCAAGAACAAGGTGTACACCATTCCGCAGTTCCTTACATCACGTTATAACAAAGGTGTAGGTCTTGCTTTCTCAATATTCTGGCTGTTCCTTTATGTATTCATCAACCTGACATCTGTTGCATGGTTGGGAGCTCTTGCCATTGAGCAGATTCTTGGCCTCAAGGGTGCTGTCATCATGATTGGCAGCGCATCAATCTCAGTACGTCTGCTTATCATCATCTTCCTGTATCTTATTGCCGGTGTATATTCAATCTACGGTGGTCTTGCATCTGTTGCATGGACAGACGTTATGCAGGTTGTATTCCTTGTAGGTGGCGGTCTTATCACTGCTTATGCCGCACTTAAGGTTCTTGCACCGCATCTTGGAGCAGACGGTGCTATTGGAGCACTTGGCCAGGTTATGGACCGTCTTGCCGAGATTCCGGGCGACAAGCACTTCAACCTTGTTGTAGAGCGTCAGCCTGAATTGTTCAGCAACATTACAGAAGACCCGTATTTCACTCTTCCGGGTATTGTTCTTATTGTCGGTGCCTTGTGGCTTACCAACCTGGGTTACTGGGGTTTCAACCAGTACATCATCCAGAAGGGTCTTGCAGCAAAGAACATTGACGAGGCCAAGAAAGGTCTTGTATTTGCAGGTTTCCTCAAGATCCTTATCCCGTTCATAGTATGTATTCCGGGTGTTTGCGCTTATCTGATATGGAATGACAAATCTCTTGCCGATGCAATAGGTCTTGCACCGGGCAGCAACATTACCATCTCTGACGATGCTTATCCGTTCCTTATCCGCAACTTTACTCCGGTAGTTGTAAAGGGTCTTTCATTTGCAGCTCTGACAGCCGCTGTCATTTCTTCTCTGGCTTCAATGTTCAACTCAACATCTACAATCTTTACAATGGATATCTACCACACATTCATTGACAAGAATGCAAATGACAGGAAGCTTGTGACTGTTGGCCGTATCACAGCCATTGCAGCTCTTATCATTGCTCTTGTTGCAGTATATCCTATCATGGGTGGTGCCGACCAGGCATTCCAGATTATTCAGGAATACTCAGGCTTTGTATATCCGGGTATTGTTGTCATCTTCAGCCTTGGTCTGTTGTGGAAACGTTCAAGCGGCACAGCAGCCATATATACCGCAATAGGTACGTTCTTCTTCTCAATCCTGTTCAAACTGATTATGCCCGAGACCCCGTTCCTTATCCGTATGGGTTACGTATTCATGGTACTTGTAGTCATGTTCATCACCATCTCTCTCATGAGCAAAGAAAAAGTACAGGCAGAAGAACTTTCAGAAGATACAATCAAGACACAGCTGTTCTGGAGCAAGGTTATGTTCATTGCTGCAGCAGTAGTATTTGCAACAGGTCTTATCTGTGTTGTAGCATGCGAGAAGTGCCGCAACCTTGGATTTGAGGGTATGTTCTTCCTTGCAGCCGCATTTGCAGTTCTTGGTCTGTACCTGACATCAAATGCCAAAGACAAGGTTCAGGATCCAAAAGCAATTGCAATCGACCTGTCACTGTTCCGCACAAACCGCCAGTTCAACATCGGCGCTTGCGGTATCATTGTACTGCTTGCAATACTTTACATTACCCTTTGGTAATCTGTTTAATAACAAAGAAAGCATCTGCCATATAAAGACAGATGTTTTCTTTGCATATATACGTGTATAGAAAATGTTAGAAGAACTTAAAGAAAAAGTATTCCGTGCAAACCTTGATCTGGTAAAACACGGTCTTGTAATATTCACTTGGGGAAATGTTTCCGCAATTGACCGCGCAAGCGGACTGGTAGTAATCAAGCCCAGCGGCGTAAGTTACGAAACCATGAAGGCAAGCGATATGGTTGTGGTAAACCTTGACGGCAAAGTTGTAGAAGGAGACTTGAATCCTTCAAGCGATACCCCCACACACCTTGTACTTTACAAGGCATTCCCTGAGATAGGTGGAGTTGTACACACACATTCAACATACGCTACAGCATGGGCTCAGGCCGGCCGTGACATTCCAAACATTGGAACAACACATGCCGACTATTTCCATCAGGCCATTCCATGCACTGCCGATATGACGGAGCAGGAAGTCAAGGGCCAGTACGAACTTGAAACAGGCAACGTGATTGTAAAGCGTTTCCAGGGTATGAATCCTGTACACACACCGGGCGTTCTGGTAAAGAACCACGGTCCTTTCTCTTGGGGAAAAGATGCAGCCGATGCCGTCCACAATGCTGTTGTTATGGAACAGGTTGCCAAGATGGCGTATATTGCATACGGTGTCAACCCGGGTCTGACAATGAACCCGCTGCTGATTGAGAAGCATTTCAGCCGCAAACACGGTCCCAATGCCTACTACGGACAGCGCAAGAAATAATCATAATAATTAACCTATAATAAAATACTTATATGTTTGACAATTTGGAAATATGGTGGGTAACAGGAGCACAGTTACTCTACGGAGGTGACGCAGTAGTTAAAGTGGACGGTCACTCAAAAGAAATGGTAGATGGCCTGAACAAGAGCGGAAACATTCCGGTAAAGATTGTTTATAAAGGAACAGCAAACTCCTCAAAGGAGGTTGAAGATATAATGAAAGCTGCCAACAGCGATGCCAAGTGCGCCGGTATCATTACATGGATGCACACATTCTCTCCTGCAAAGATGTGGATCAAGGGACTCCAGGCGCTTCAGAAGCCGCTGCTCCACTTCCACACCCAGTACAATGCGGAAATTCCTTGGGATACAATGGATATGGACTTCATGAACCTGAACCAGAGTGCCCACGGAGACATTGAATTTGGCCATATCTGCAGCCGTATGCGCATTGCACGCAAGGTTGTTGTAGGATATTGGAAGAGCCAGGAGGCTCAGAACAAGATTGCCGTATGGGCCCGTGTTGCAGCCGGTGTTGCAGATGCAAAACAGTGCCGTTGCCTTATGTTCGGTATGAACATGAACAACGTGGCCGTTACAGACGGTGACCGCGTTGAGTTTGAGCAGCGTCTTGGCTACCACGTTGACTACTACCCTGTTTCTTCTCTTATGGATTATTTCAGGAAAGTAACAGATGCAGAAGTTGCAGATCTTGTTGAAGAATACAAGAAACTTTACACAATCAAGATAGACGAATCCGGCGAACAGGTTTACTGGGAAAAGGTCAGGAATGCCGCAAAGGCAGAAATAGCACTGCGCCGCGTACTTAAAGACGAGGGTGCAACCGCATTCACCACCAACTTTGATGACCTTGGAGGCGCCGATATCGATGCTCCTGATTTCCTTGGCTTTGACCAGATTCCGGGTCTTGCATCACAGCGTCTTATGCAGGAAGGCTACGGTTTCGGTGCAGAAGGCGACTGGAAGACCGCATGTCTTTACCGCACTCTGTGGGTTATGAACCAGGGTCTTGCAAAAGGCTGTTCTTTCCTTGAGGACTACACTCTCAACTTTGCAGCAGACCAGACTTCAAGTCTGCAGAGCCACATGCTTGAGATTTGTCCGCTGATTGCTACAGACAGACCAAAATTGGAGGTTCATTTCCTTGGCATCGGTATCCGCAAACAGCAGACCGCACGTTTGGTATTCACATCAAAGACAGGATATGGCATCAAGGCTACTGTTGTTGACCTTGGCAACCGTTTCCGCCTTATTTCCAGCGAGGTCAACTGCATTGAGCCCAAACCAATGCCCAAACTGCCGGTTGCATCAGCCCTTTGGGTTCCGCAGCCTACATTCGAGATTGGCGCCGGTGCATGGATTCTTGCAGGTGGCACACACCACAGCGCATTCTCTTATGATATCACAGCAGAATATTGGGAAGACTTTGCAGAAATCTGCGGCATTGAATATGTTCAGATCAACAAGAACACAACAATAGCAGATTTCAAGCAGACCCTGCGTACAAACGAGGTTTACTACATGTTGGACAAAGCTCTCAAGTAATTATGGCAAGCGCAAAACAGATAATAGAATCAGGGAAAGCCATCCTTGGCATCGAGTTCGGCTCGACCAGAATAAAGGGTGTGCTTATTGACCCCCAGTACAATCCTATTGCAAGCGGAAGCTACACATGGGAGAACCAGTTGGTTGACGGTTTGTGGACCTACAGCATTGAAGAGATCTGGCATGGTCTGCAGGAATGCTACAAGGACCTGAGCGCAAACGTACAGAAAGAGTACGGAGTTCAGATCAAGTCTTTAGCATCAATAGGTTTGAGTGCAATGATGCACGGCTATATGGCTTTTGACAAGAATCAGAACATTCTTGTGCCGTTCCGCACATGGCGCAACACAAACACAGGCAAAGCCGCAGCAGAACTGTCCGAGCTGTTCAATTTCAACATTCCGCTGCGTTGGAGCATATCACATCTGTATCAGGCAATTCTCGATAACGAGAAGCATATCGGCAGCATTGATTTTCTTACAACACTTGCAGGATATGTACACTGGCAGCTGACAGGCAAGAAGGTTCTTGGCGTAGGCGATGCATCAGGTATGATTCCAGTAGATCCAAAGACAAAGAGCTACAATGCCGACATGGTTGCCAAGTTCAACAAACTGATTGCCGGCAAGAATCTTGGATGGAAGCTTGAAGATATTCTTCCTGCAGTTCTTGATGCAGGTCAGAACGCCGGAGTTCTTACGGAACAGGGTGCAAAGAGACTTGATCCCAGCGGCACATTACAGGCAGGCATTCCGCTTTGTCCTCCAGAGGGCGATGCCGGTACCGGAATGGTGGCAACCAATGCCGTACGTCCGCGCACAGGCAACGTATCTGCAGGCACATCGTCTTTCTCTATGATTGTTCTTGAGAAAGACCTCAAAAAGCCCCACGATGTTATTGATATTGTAACCACACCGGACGGCAGTCCCGTTGCCATGGTTCATTGCAACAATTGCACCAGCGACATTAACGCCTGGGTAGGGTTGTTCAAAGAGTATCAGGAATTGCTTGGAGTCAAGGCAGATGCCAACACTCTGTACGGCACACTTTACAGAAATGCGCTTAACGGCGATGCCGACTGTGGCGGTATTATGAGTTACAACTATGTCTCAGGCGAGCCTGTCACAGGTTTTGCAGACGGACGTCCGCTGTTCATGCGCTCTGCGAACGACAAGTTCAATCTGGCAAACTTCATACGCTCACTCATATACGGAGCCGTAGGTGTACTCAAAATAGGTAACGACATTCTTTTCAAAGAAGAACAGATCAAGGTTGACCGCATTACAGGCCACGGAGGTCTGTTTACAACCAAAGGCGTAGGACAGAGGTTCCTTGCCGCTGCACTGGACTCTCCTATCTCCGTAATGGAAACAGCGGGCGAAGGCGGTGCCTGGGGTATTGCAATACTTGCATCTTACCTGGTAAACAACACCGGCAATCTCTCTCTGGCAGACTTCCTTGACAAAGATGTCTTTGCAGGAAATGCCGGAACAAGCCTTGATCCTATACCGGAAGAGGTAGAAGGTTTCAACCGCTACATTGAGAACTACAAGGCAGGTCTTGCTGTAGAAAAAGCCGCAGTAGAGAACAAAAAGTAACTGTTATACTTTGTTTGAAAAGAGGACCGGCATATCTGTCGGTCCTTTTTTTTACAACCTATTGCAAAACTCATGGAATTTCATTAACTTTGCATGTTATTCAGGAATATAACCATAAAAAAAACAATATTATGAACAATTATTTTTATGACATGATTCCGCAGGAAGATTTCATCAGATTATCTTACCTACCCACCATACCCCAGCTTCTTGAAAAGCTTGAGGCAGACTACGCCGATATGCCGGCCGTTACAGAAAACAAGACAACCATCACATACAGGCAACTGATTGGAAATATCGGCAAGCGCCGTGCGTTCATCGATTCGCTCGGCATCCCTAAAGGATCAACCATTTCCGTATTGGAACGGAACAGCCGAGACGCAATAGAACTTTACCTTGCAATAATGAGTGCCGGTTACGTTGTAAACATGATGCCAGCCCAACTGGCAGGAATGGCACTTTACGGCAGTCTGAAAAAATTCAACTCGGCCGCCCTGTTTGTAAGAAATGAATTTGCCGATATCGCAAAACAAGCAAATGTGGACATTCCGACATACCCTGCAAGTTCCATTGGAGATGAATATGCACCTGCATACAAAGACATCTGCAAAGATACAACGGCCGCAATTTATTTTACAGGCGGAACCACAGGTGTCCCCAAAGGAGCTATCCTTACTCACGGCAACCTTATGCGCGGCGGCTACAACGGCATTTTCATGCCGGGCAAGGCTATTGGCGTTCACCGTTATATAACATTCCTTCCATTCAGCCACGTATTCGGTTCTATCAGAGGCCTTCTTTCATGTCTTTACACCGGGTCCCACATATTCACGTGTACAGATATGAAGATGGGAGTAGGAAGCATTCCTTTCATCAAGCCTACATGTCTGGTACTTGTTCCTGGCCTTTGCGAGATTATTCTGGGACTTGCAAAACTACAGGGAGAAGCTTTTCTTGGCGGATGCCTTAAGACAATCATTGCAGGTGCGGCCAATGTTCCGCCACGCCTTATTGGAGACCTTGACAAATTCGGAATAAGCGTTCTGCAGGGATATGGTCTTACAGAAAGTTCCAATCTGGTATCGGGCAATGCCGACTACCGCCAGAAACCTGAATCAATAGGTCAGGTTTATCCGGAACAGGAAGCAAAGATTGTAGACGGCGAGTTGTGGCTCAAGGGCGACCATATATTCAAAGGGTATTACGGAGATCCGGAAAAAACCGCTGAATGCTTTGAAGACGGATGGTTCAAGACAGGAGATCTTGCCAGATTTGACCAGGACGGATTCCTTTACATTGTGGGTCGTGTCAAGAATCTTATTCTGCTTGACAACGGAGAAAACATATCGCCCGAATCCATTGAAGAGAAGTTCTACCGCAATCCTCTGATCAAGGATTGTCTGGTACAACAGGTGGAAAAGAACGGACAGAACATTCTTGGAATACAGATTTTACCCAATACGCCTGCATTTGCAGGGGCATCGCAGACAGAGATTGAAGAAAAAATCAAAGATGCCGTAAACCAGGTGAATGAAACTCTTCCATCTTACATGCAACTGCGCAACATTATTGTCCGCACAGAAGACTTCAAGAGAACAGGAAGCATGAAAATTCAAAGAAACCAATAATCGGATTCCATATGGATGCACAGGACCAGCTTATTTTCGACAAGCTCAAAGACATGCTTCTGACTATCAAACCAAAGATGGACCAGTCTTCAATCACAGAAAATGCGCACCTTATCAGTGACCTTGGTATGGACTCGCTGTCCATGTTACTTATAATGCTTGCCATAGAGAATGAGTTCGGCATCAGTATTTCCGGCAATACAAATTTCGATACCGTAAGCCAGGTTATTGAATTTATCAGAAAAGAATCCCAAGTTTCAGCATGATCAGAATTTTGAAACCGATATTACCGTTTGCCGCGCTTTTATTGCCGGTCATGGCCATGTCTCAGGAAGTATTCTACTCAATGACAGATGGATCATGCAAAGAGTATATGAACGTAGACAGCAACGGCAACACGGTAAGTTACTGTATTGAAAGTGTCAAAGATTGTCATGGGACACCGGGCAACGGAGGGCTGACCTACAGTTACGATTTTCTTGATGCGGAACATAAATCCATATTCAAAGATGGAAAAAGTCTGGATATGGTTGTAACTGTTAGCGACGGCGAGACAAAAATCAAGCTTAACGATTTGTCAAAAGCTGCAAAGAGCGAAAACTATATGACAGAAGGTGACTTGAGCACCATTCCTGCAGACATACAGGTTGGCGATGAACTTAAAGACAGCCGTGTTGGCATCGCAGTCAGTTTCTTCAAGTCTCATAACCTTTACACCAATCGCAAGGTCACAGGTAAAGAAACATTGACTACACCTGCAGGCACATTTGACTGTTTTATTGTGGAATGTGTAAGCTTCCCGCGCGAAAAGAAAGCGAGCGTTTTCAGCCGGTCATGGATTTCTTTGGGAATAGGCGTAGTAAAACAAGAGATTGTTCCACAAGATGGAGAAGCAAGAACAATGATATTAATTGAAAACAAATAATATTTTTTATTTATGAACAGTAATGAATTAATGAACAAGGCAGCGAATAACATCCGTATTCTGGCTGCTTCAATGGTAGAAAAAGCCAAATCAGGTCACCCGGGAGGTGCAATGGGTGGTGCCGATTTCATCAACGTGCTTTTCAGCGAGTTTTTGGAGTATGATCCGCGTAATATGAAATATGAAGGTCGCGACCGTTTCTTCCTTGATCCGGGTCACATGGCTCCTATGCTTTACGCACAGTTGGCTCTCACAGGCAAATTCAGCCTTGAGGAACTTGCCACACTGCGTCAGTGGGGTTCACCTGTAACAGGTCACCCTGAATTGGAAATTGCACGCGGCATAGAGAACACATCAGGTCCGCTTGGACAGGGACACGTATTCGCCGTAGGTGCTGCCATTGCAGAAAAACATCTTGCTGCCGTTCTTGGCCAAGAAGTGATGAACCACAAGATTTACGCATACATTTCCGATGGTGGTATTCAGGAAGAGATTTCACAGGGTGCAGGCCGTATAGCAGGTAACCTTGGTCTTGACAACCTGATCATGTTCTACGATTCCAATGACATCCAGCTGTCAACAGAAACAGCTGTAGTAACATCGGAACGTACAGCAAGCAAATACCGCGCATGGGGTTGGAACGTTTACGAAATCAACGGTAACGATGTTGACCAGATCCGCGGTGCTCTGACACTTGCAAAATGCGGAAACGGCAAACCTACTCTTATCATTGGTAAGTGTATCATGGGTAAGGGCGCTATCAAAGCCGATGGTACAAGCTACGAACGCAACTGCAAGACTCACGGCGCTCCTCTTGGAGGCGATGCTTTCATCAACACTATCAAGAATCTTGGCGGTGATCCTGAGAACCCATTCCAGATATTCCCAGAGGTTAAGAAACTCTACGCAGACCGTGCAAAAGAACTGCGTAAGATTATGGATGCAAAATATGCAAAGAAGGCTGAATGGGCAAAGGCAAATCCTGAAAAGGCAGAACTTCTCAAAGAGTGGTTCAGCGGCAAGGCTCCTGTTATTGACTGGAGCAAGGTTCAGCAGAAGGCAGACGATGCCACCCGCTCTGCAAGTGCAGCCGTTCTGAGCCAGCTTGCACAGCAGGTTCCCAACATGATCTGCGCAAGTGCCGACCTTTCCAACTCAGACAAGACAGACGGCTTCCTGAAATACACAACCAACATGGTTAAGGGTGATTTCAGCGGTGCCTTCTTCCAGGCAGGTGTTGCCGAACTTACAATGGCTTGCTGCTGCATAGGTATGGCTCTCCACGGAGGTGTTATTCCTGCTTGCGGTACATTCTTTGTATTCTCAGACTACATGAAACCTGCTGTTCGTATGGCTGCTCTCATGGAACTGCCTGTTAAGTTCATCTGGACTCACGATGCATTCCGCGTTGGTGAGGATGGTCCTACACACGAGCCAGTTGAGCAGGAGGCACAGATCCGCCTTATGGAGAAACTCAAGACCCACAAAGGCAAGAATTCAATGCTTGTTCTCCGTCCTGCAGACAGCGACGAGACTACAGCATGCTGGAAGCTTGCCATGGAGAATACCACAAGTCCTACAGGTCTCATTTTCAGCCGCCAGAACATCAAGACTCTGCCTGCAGGTACAGATTACTCACAGGCAGCCAAGGGTGCTTACATTGTTGCCGGTTCCGATGCCGACTTTGACATTGTTCTTCTTGCTTCCGGCTCAGAGGTTGCAACACTTGTTGCAGGTGCAGAGCTTCTGCGCGCCGAGGGTATCAAGTGCCGTATTGTAAGTGTTCCATCAGAAGGTCTGTTCCGCAGCCAGTCAAAGGCTTACCAGCGCAGCATATTGCCGGGCAACAAACGCAAGTTCGGTATGACTGCAGGTCTTCCTGTAACTCTTGAAGGTCTTGTAGGCAGCAACGGTAAGGTATGGGGCTTGAACTCATTCGGTTTCTCTGCACCATACAAGGTTCTTGACGAAAAGCTTGGCTTTACTGCAGAAAACGTTTACAACCAGGTAAAATCAATTCTTAAGAAATAAACTATGATAGGAATAGCAAGCGATCACGCAGCATTTCCACTCAAAGAGTTTGTAAAACAGTATCTTGAAGAGAAAGGTCTTGAGTACAAGGACTACGGGACCTTCTCTTCCGATAGCTGCAACTATGCAGACTACGGTCACGCACTGGCCCGCGGCATAGAGAACGGCGAGGTTGAAAAAGGTATTGCAATGTGCGGCAGCGGCGAAGGTATCTCCATGACTCTGAACAAGCATCAGAGTATCCGTGCAGGTCTCTGCTGGATTCCGGAAATTGCGCACCTCATACGCCAGCACAACAATGCCAACGTACTGGTCATGCCAGGCCGTTTCATTGACAACGACATGGCCCGCAAGATTATGGACGAATATCTGAACACTCCGTTTGAAGGCGGACGCCACCAGTTGCGCATAGATTCAATCCCTGTCAGGTAAGCTGATCCTGATAATAAAAAAATAGGGTGACTTGAAAAAGCCACCCTATTTTTTATATTGTCAAGTTCTTTACGTTATTCTGCAGCAGGCAGATCTTCTACACTGATTGCTTCTGAAGCGGCATCGAATGTAGGAACGCTTTCAGGATTGACAGCGCTCTGTTCAATAGCGGAATTAACCATTACAGAGCCGCTGCTCTTTGAACCGCTCTTTGCTATATAAGCAGTAGCAATACTGATAACAACTATCAGACTTATCAGAGTCCATGTAGCTTTCTCAAGAAAATCTGTTGTCTTGCGGACACCCATAATCTGGTTTGAAGATGCAAAACCGGCTGCAAGACCACCACCTTTAGAATTCTGGATTGTTACAATAAAACAAAGGCAAACGGCCAGAATTACTATTACAATAAGACAAATTGTGTACATTTATTTATTATTTTTCTGTTTTAAAAATATAATTTCCTCCAAAAAACGGATTTGGTCTGCAAAGTAACAACTTTTTTGCGGATTATTCAAACTTAATGCACGAATAATTTCAAGTGCCTTGTCATATTTTTGCTGTTTTATATAAATATGGGCAAGAGGCTCCGAAAAAAATACGGGTTCCGGTTTTTTCTCTTCCTGCTTGGGAGTGGGAGCCGACAGCTCATCCAAGCCTTCCAGATCCGCTTTAAGTTTGGATATGTCAAATATAGGTTTGTCCTGGTCGGAATCAGAATCAAAGAAAGCACGCATGTAATCTCCAACCGGAGCACGTTTTGCCTTGACCTTTTCAGAAGACAAGGAAGACTGCATCTGCCCGGCCAGCATTGAAACGGCATTTTCCAGTTCTACTGCAAAAGCATCTGAGCCGATTTTGTGCAGATTGTAGGCAAGAAGAACTCTTGCAGGCAAAGAATCGGGATTGCGCTCCACTATGCCACGCAGTTCTTCCGCACTGTTTCTGTCAAGTGACTGCCATGACCGGATGTATTTCTCCAAAAGTTCAGGGATATCAGAATTTGTCATAATCACCAATTTGCAACCGTAGCGTTGAATATCTGATCCACTATTTCGTCAATAATCTGGCCTACGAGTTCTTCCTGAACGGCAGACAACTGCTGTGTTGAATCATATTCACGTTGAGCGGAGAATGATTTTTCAAAGTCCTGCTCATGATTCGTATTGTTGGTAAAGTTAACCTTTACGGTAATACGCAGCTGGACCATTGCAGAGTAGCCGTCGGCAGAAACGGATTTGTTGGTCTGCTCATATCCGGTAATTTCTCCGGAAATAATCAGATCGCCATCTTTCTTGACCTGCTGCAGCTTTGTCTGTTTTGCAAATATGTCACTTAACGTATTGTTGAACATCGGTGCCATAGGAGCCCACTGGTATGCTGCACGGTTGGTGAAAGGGTCAAGGGTTATGGTCTTGGTGGTATTGTAATCAATGGACGCACCGTTGAACCTGTATGAGACCTTACACGCTCCTATTGTGAACAGGAATGCAAGAACCGTTATGTACTGCAAGAACGTTTTCATCCTATCATTTGTCAAGATTATACTCTTTGATTTTTCTGTAGAGCGTACGCTCAGATATGTTCAGTTCCGCAGCAGCATCTTTTCTGCGTCCGTTATACTTTGCCAGCGCACGTTCAATCATCAGCTTTTCGGCCTGGGCAAGCGTATATGATTCTTCCACATACTCTTCCGTTTCCTGGATATCGTCAAACCTGCTGTTGCTGTTTGAAGACGGGACAACCCTCTGCGGTTCCTGCTGGGACACGGATTCCTGCTGGGATACTATTTTCTGTACATGCTGCTGACTGTCAACACTTGTCTGGAGTATGTTTGCCATCTGAGCCTTGAGATCCGTCACATCGCGACGCAATTCGAACAGGACTTTGTACAGAATCTCACGTTCGTTCTCAAAAGAGGCTCCGCCGTCCTTACGGCCGGCCAGTGCAGGCAGATTGCCGGAATTGGGATCAGCAGGCAGGAAATCGCGCAGAATTGAGGCTGTAACCACCCTGCTTGGGGACATGATGGACATTTGCTCCGTAATATTCTTGAGCTGTCTTACGTTTCCCGGCCAGCTGTACGCCATAAGCATTTCAGAGGCATCGCCATCCAGTTCAAGCAGAGGCATCTGATATTTCTTTGAGCAGTCCATAGCGAACTTCTTGAACAGAAGAAGAATATCCTTTCCGCGTTCGCGCAATGTGGGAATTCTGATGGGAATAGTATTGAGCCTGTAGTACAGGTCACTGCGGAAGCGTCCCTGCTCAACTGCCTCAACAAGATTCACGTTCGTTGCGGCAACAATACGGACATCGGTTTTTTCCACTTTTGACGAGCCTACCTTTATGTACTCGCCATTCTCAAGTACCCTCAACAGACGTGCCTGGGTAGCAATGGGAAGTTCAGCAACCTCGTCCAGGAAAATAGTACCGCCGTCGGCCTCGGCAAAATAGCCGTCACGCTCGTTGATGGCACCTGTAAATGCGCCTTTTTCGTGGCCGAACAGCTCTGAATCTATGGTTCCCTCAGGAATGGCTCCGCAATTGACTGCAATATATTTTTTGGACTTGCGCGGGCTGTTTACATGAATTATTCTTGGAATATTTTCCTTACCCACACCGCTTTCTCCCGTAATCAGCACTGAAAGATCTGTATGGGCAACCTGTATTGCCGTATCAATGGCACGGTCCAAATCTACAGACTTTCCAATAATCTGGAACTGCAGCTTCATGCGCTGTAACTGATCAACATCCATATCTTGAATAAATTCTAACGCTTACCGAACGGCAAATTTACTCTATTTTGAGTACACTGCTGCATAAATGCCGCATTTTTAACAAAAATATACCATATGTTAATGTCAAATATATTATCTTCGCAATAGAAAAGTACAAAAAAAATGGAATATCATATTTTCTCTCCGTACAGAATCTGCCCTATCGGCGCCCATTCTGATCACCAGCACGGGCTGGTCAGCGGTTTCAGTTTTGACCGCGGTGTTGATTTCCGTTTCGAACCTACCGAGGACGGAAGTGTGGAACTTGATTCAAAGAGTTACGACGGTCACATCAGTTTCAATGTAACCGTTCCAAGTCAGGTAAAAGAAGGGAACTGGGGCGATTATGCACGTGGCGCCAAATATGCGCTGCGCAAACGTTTCGAGCTGACGCGCGGTGTCAAGGGAGTTATTGAAGGCAGCCTGCCTGTGGGCGGACTGTCATCCAGCGCAGCGGTTCTGATTGCATACGTCATGGCATTTGCAAAGGCAAACCAGATCAGACTGACCAAAATGGAAGTGATCAAAATTGCCAGCGAAGCGGAACGTGAATATATTGGTCTGAACAACGGTATTCTGGACCAGTCCTGCATTGCACTCGGTAAGAAAGATCACCTGCTCATGCTGGACTGCGACACCGATGAGTACCGTCTTATTCCACGTAACCCGTCAATGCCTGATTTTGAGTTCGGAATTTTTTTCAGCGGTCTTACACGCAATCTTGTGAACAGCGATTTCAACCTGCGCGTACAGGAATGTAAAACCGCCGCATGGAATCTGATGGCATACGCAGATATGCCGCTCAAACCATTTGACAAGACATTCATGCGTGATATTCCGCGCGAGGTTTACGATAAATACAAGAATCAGATGCCGGCACGCTTTGCACGCCGTGCGGAACATTTCTACTCTGAATACCGCCGTGTACGTCAGGGTGTGACAGCATGGGAAACGGGTAATCTTGAGTGGTTCGGCCAGCTCAGTTTTGAGAGTTGCGAGAGTTCTCTGCACAACTGGGAATGCGGCAGCCCGGAACTGACAGCCATATACCGCGCAATGAGAGAGACCGACGGTATCTATGGCGGCCGTTTCAGCGGTGCCGGTTTCAAGGGTGCCTGCATTGCCATTATCGACCCTGCAAAAGAAGAAAATATCCGCGAAAGCATAACGCGCAAATATCTGGAGCAGTTCCCGCAATATAAAAACAGTTTCCAGGTACATTTTGTACACTCCGCAGACGGCGCACGTTTTATTGAAGATTAAGGATCTGTCAGAAACATGTTGCTCACCAAAGAAATAATCAAAGCCCGGGCATTGTCTCTGGGCTTTGTTGCATGCGGAACAGCCAAGGCAGGCCCCGTAGACAGCTGGCATACAGACTACATGGAGCGCTGGCTGCAGGCCGGCTGCAACGGCATTATGTCATATTTGGAGAGGAACCGTGAAAAAAGATACAACCCTACCCTTCTTGAACCGGGTTGCAGAACTGTTGTAAGCGTAGCCTTTGAATATGGTTCCAAGGCCGATGTCGCCACCACTCAAGACAGCAAAGTGGCACGTTTTGCACGTTTTGACGCAAACACTGACTACCACAGATTCATCAAGGACAAACTGTACACACTGCTTGAGGACCTCAATACCATAAGCGATGTCAGAATTGCCGGGCGCGCATTTGTTGATTCCGCCCCGCTTATGGAACGGTATTGGGCTACAGAATGCGGCGTTGGATATTCAGGGAAAAACCACCTTCTGTTTGTACCCGGCATAGGATCTTATGTTTTACTTGGAGAACTGCTCATTGACACGCCACTACCGGAATATGACAAGCCTTTGGAACCGCACTGCCACAATTGCGGGATATGCATTTCAAAATGTCCCGGCATGGCTTTGTCTGAAGACTTTCCATACATTGACGCCTGCAAGTGTGTTTCTTACAGAACCATTGAACTGACCGGGCGCAAGCGCATCGGTACAGAGCAATACGGTTGCGATGTATGCCAGGAACATTGTCCGCTGAACTCGGGAAAATAGCCTGATTTTTTTCAAAAAAAAAATTTGGTATTGCAAAAAAAAGCAATATTTTTGCCGCGATTTTGGTTCCCATATGGGATTAATAGGGAATTGGGTGCAAATCCCAAACAGTTCCCGCTGCTGTAAGTTTCAAAAAAGGTTGCAAATTCTCCTTGCCACTGGTATTTGACCGGGAAGGCATTGCAACAGGAAACAAGTCAGAAGACCTGCCGGATCACACTGAAAGTTTTTGTAGCCTGCGGGTTTACGGGCCGGGACACCACTTATGACAATCTTTTGTTTATTGTGGATTCGATGCATGTGTTACCCGCTTTCTGCAAAGAAAGAGTATAGAACGCATGTAACCCGATGAGAAAAAGTCTATTATTTGCCGCCGGCCTGCTGTGTCTGTCCTGTTCAAAGGATGATGCTCCAACGCCATACAATTCTGAATATCAGGCAGATTGCAATTCCGTATTGGAATTCATGCCGGCGCCTGGACAATTCATAAACAGCTATGGCAATCTTTCCATAACGACTATGGAACAAGCCTGCCGATACGCCTTTGAATCAATCAAATCTGACCAGGTTGTATCCTTGGGAGCATTTGGCGGATATATAGTTGTAGGGTTTGACCATTCAATCAAAAATTTTGACGGATATGATATTTCCATCAAAAGCAATTCTTTCCATGATGGCAGTGAGCCTGGTGTAGTGTGGGTCATGCAGGATTCCAACAAAGACGGCCTGCCTAACGACACCTGGTATCAGCTTGGCGGGAGCGAAACAGGCTGCAAAAGTACCTATTTTGACTATACGGTAACGTACTATTGCCCTATAGACAGCGGAATGGACGTCAAATGGAAAGACAACTACGGCAACACTGGAGCGGTTGCATACAACGGGACATATCACAGACAGTCATATTATTATCCGTTGTGGGCATCGCAGGACAGTCTTGTTCTTACAGGGACCCGCTTGAAAGACAACACCCAAAGTATAGGGGCAGCAAACAATTATTGGATATGCAACAGTTTTGAGTGGGGATATGCAGACAATTTCAACCATACGGATTACTTTGATTACTGCAACCATTTTGACATTGACAATGCTCTGGACCAATACGGATATTCCGTTCATCTTGATTCTATAGATTTTGTCAAAGTTCAGAGTGCAATAATGGCCCAATGCGGCTGGATTGGAGAAATATCAACAGAAGTATCAAAAATATCAGATTTCCATTTAACGGATAAACAATGAAACAAAAAGTATTTTATTTTGTTGCATTTGCAGCAACAGTGTTTTTTACCGGATGCCGGCAGGATAGTTTTTCAATTGAGGATTACAACCCTGAAGGTTGCGTTACCCTATGGGCAGACAATCTGCCTGCAGTTCCTGACACAGCCGCCTATTTGAACATTGAAGGCGCAGATTTTGACGGGTTTTATTACAACTCCACATTCGGAACCGCACCATTCAGTATTTTCCACTCAGTGTATTACGATGGCTACAACCTGGCAATGGGACAAGGAATCACTTACTTGAAGTATCTTGACTTTGAAACGGCAGGTTACACCAACTTATCCTGCACATCAATTGACAACATGCAGGGCAAGAGTTATTTTTTTGCACAATGCAACGGCGATGACTGGGGATATCCTGCACAAATCCGGCTGGAAGATTCAGGCAGGCTGTTCAAAGGCGTAAGCATATGGATCAACAATGCGACATACGCCTACAAAGCCATTTCCGAGGTTGATGCTTCCGGAATCAGTTATCTGAAAGAATGGACCGGAGATGACATGTTCCAGCTGCACATTATTGGAGAGAACGGCAAAAAAGCCGATACCGTTACCGTTGATCTTGCCAACGGATTCAACATTGTCAGGAAATGGACATGCATTGATTTATCGGCATTGGACAGCATAAATTCCATAAGATTCATACTGACCAGCACAGATATGGGCACTTACGGAATGAATACGCCTGCATGTTTTTGTTTTGATGGTCTGAAAGTATTACCTTTGGAGTGAATTTACAAAGACCATAAAACTTGAAAACAAACATTTCCAATCCCGTTCAATGCTTACTGTTATGCATTTCTGTACTGATATGCGGTTGTAAAGGCATTTCCACGGACCGGAACTTGTCCGGCAATCTTGCATGTGAGGCAGATCTGCTGCAGATATTTCAGGATAGCGGCAGCTACACATTCCGCATTTCCAACCCATGGAAACCTAATCTGCAATTGGCTGGGTATGAAACGGCAGACAGCACCGCATTCAAACGCGTAATAGTCACCACCAACTGCCATGCCGCCTTATTTGCAGAACTGGGTATTGCAGACCGTATAGCCGGCATTTGCGAGATTGAATATGTTTCAGACAGCACAATCAATGCCTTATACTCCAATGGGCACATTGCCAACTGCGGCAGTGCAATGTCTCCCACAATTGAGACCATAATTGACCTCAATCCCGATGCCATCTTTGTATCTCCTTTTGAGAACGCCAGTTACGGTTCTCTGGAAAAACTGGGTATTCCTCTGATTGAGTGTGCAGACTATATGGAGACATCGCCATTGGGCCGTGCCGAATGGATTCTGTTTTTTGCACGCCTTATGGGTGTTCCGGAAAAGGGAGACTCTCTGTACAATGCCGTCAGAAAGCAGTACCTCCATTTATGTTCCCTTGGAGACTCAATAAAAAAATGTCAGGAAAGTCCGTTGGTCATGACCGATATGATAAACGGTTCGGCATGGTACGTTCCGGGCGGGAAGAGTACAATAGGACGTCTGATAGAAGATGCCGGCGGAACATACATTTTCAACTACATAGACAGGAACGGGTCCGTTCCGTTGTCAAAAGAGACCGTTCTGGACAAGGCACAGAACGCAGATATATGGCTGGTCAAGAATTCAACATCGGGAACAATGACATACTCCGGCATTGAGCGGGATTGGAGTTCATACAAACTGTTCAAACCATTCAACAGCCACAACATATGGGTCTGCCCTGTCTATCAGGTTCCCTACTTTGAACAGACCGCGTTCCACCCGGAATACCTGCTCGAAGAATTCATTGCGATATTCTACCCCACTTTAGACATCAGGCCCAGTCACCCGGTGCGCTACTACACACGCCTGCAGTATCAGTAAGCCAGACGTAAGTTATCTATCCAAAGGGTATTGTCCAAAGCGCCAAGACAAAAGCCCTGACTCCCGGTAGTGATCATAATGATGGCATGGGTAGGCTGTTCATCGGCATCGGCCCATCCTTCTTCTACTACAGGTACAGCTTTCCCGTTGGAGTTAACGGCGTGGAACTTGTGGACACCCGTGCCAAGGTCCAGGAACGGTTCCAGTCTGCTGCCGGCATTGCCATACAAAACATCGAAACGGGCATCGGTCACCCACCCCTGGGTATCCTGAGTAATGTGGGTACCTGCCGTCCCTACACGCAACGCATGAATATTGCCTTTTGAATCTTCCCAACGCTTTTGGAGAATGAATATGATTTCTTCCGGATCAGAACCTTTGGTTACGGTCACTTTGGAAGACGATGCCTTGGTGAGCATTCCTGTCTTGTTCAGTTCTGCCTTGTAGTCCATTATCAAAGCAACAGGGCGCTCTGTAAAAGGTATTCCCCAATCCATGTACGAATAAGGTTCTTTGGTTCCCGCAACAGGGCGCACGCATCGTCCAAGATAAACAGAGCCCTGAGCTATGGCGTTGATTGTAAACATCCCGGCAGCCTTACAGCTGATGAAACCTGTCTTGAGTTTTGCGCACAAGCCAGTGGGACCCTTGTCCGGTTCCACGGAGGAACTTGTCTTTATTATACCCATAATCCTGGCATAGGTATTGGAAGTTCCCCAAATTGAAGCGAGATCTTTCGGAAAAACTTCGCCGTCAAGTTCTGCTTCAGGAGCAATATAGTATAATCTCTTGACCTGACCGCCGAGAATGGAAGATTCTTTCACATCCTGTGTTGCCCATTGTTCAAAATCTCCAAGCGGCAACAGTTCTACCGTTCCGGGCATTTTTTGAGCGGTTACAGATAACGGCACAAGACTGAATAATGCCAGTACATAGTTGGATAAATTCTTTTTCATAGGAGCAAAAGTACGGAATAAATTTGAAATTTGTCATATTTCAACTACCTTTGTAGTTTGTAGAAGTTACAAACAAAGGAAATAGAACAGGAGCACATGAAAGTCGTTAAATTTGGAGGTTCTTCAGTTGGCTCTCCGGAAGGTCTGGCCAACGTAAAGAAAATTGTAGAAGAACAGCAGGAACAGGTACTTGTAGTTGTATCGGCACTTGGCGGTATAACAGACAAACTGATTGCCTGCGCCAATATGGCCGCCGATGGAGACATAGCCTACAAAGCTGAGTTCAGTGCCATATCGGACCGTCATGAACAGATAGCACAAAGTGTACTTTCCTTCACAACCGCCTCCAAAACAAAGAAAGCGCTCCGCATTCTGCTTGATGAACTGGAGAATATCTGCCAGAGCATTTACCTTACAAGAGAAATCACCCGGCGCATGCTTGACATAGTGGTAAGCTATGGAGAACGCATGTCTTCTCTGATTGTAGCAGGTCTTATTGAAAACTGCGAATTGTTCGATTCCAGAGACTTTATCAAAACCGAATTCAAAAACGGGACACATGTATTGGACTCAGCTCTGACAAACTCCCTGATAAAGGAAAATTTCCGTTTTGTACCAAAGCGCGCTGTGGTTGCCGGATTCATTTCCAGCGACACCAAGACAGGCGATGCCACAAACCTTGGGCGCGGGGGCAGCGACTATACTGCAGCCATACTTGCAGCAGCACTGGACGCATCTGTTCTTGAAATCTGGACAGATGTTGACGGTTTCATGACCGCAGACCCGCGTGTAATCAGAACCGCATATACAATCAGCGAACTGAGTTACAACGAAGCCAGTGAACTCTGCAACTTTGGTGCTAAGGTCATTTACCCGCCAACCATATACCCTGTCTGCAACAAAAACATTCCAATCAAGGTAAAGAACACATTCAACCCGCAGGCAAAAGGCAGTATCATTGTCAAGGAATTACAGGAAAACAGAAAATCCATCAAAGGAATCTCCAGCATCAGCAACACTGCCCTTATCAATGTTCACGGCCTTGGCATGATTGGTGTTGTAGGTACCAGTTCAAAACTGTTCAAGACATTGGCAGACAACAACATAAACGCAATATTCGTATCTCAGGCATCGAGTGAGAACTGCATATCGGTAGGCGTACTTAACCAGGATGCCGACCTGGCCTGCAACGTGCTCAACTACGCATTCGCAACAGAGATAGAGCAAGGTACGATATTCCCCATCAAGTCTGAAAAGAATCTTGCCATTGTAGCCATTGTGGGAGAAAACATGCGCCGCACACCGGGTATTGCCGGGAAACTGTTCGGCGTACTTGGCCGGAACGGCATAAACGTCATAGCCTGTGCACAGGGTGCTTCTGAAACCAACATATCTTTTGTTGTTGAAGAACCATATCTGCGCAAGTCTCTCAACGTTATCCATGACTCATTCTTTCTGTCAGAATATCAGGAACTGAATCTGTTTGTATGCGGCATAGGTACAGTAGGCGGAAGTCTGCTGGAACAGATATGCATGCAACAGGAAAAACTCAAGGCAGAACGCGGGCTAAAAATCAACGTTGTTGGCATTGCACGCGGCAGCCGCGCCATGTTTGACCGCGGCGGCATTGATCTGAGCAACTATAAGGAGACTCTTGAAAATGCCCCAGCAAGCTCAATAGAACGCTTGCGCAGCGAGGTTATAGGCATGAATATATTCAACTCCGTTTTTGTTGACTGTACGGCAAGTGTGCAGGTTGCAGAACTGTACAAAGACTTTCTGAGCAACAACATTTCGGTTGTGGCAGCCAACAAAATTGCAGCATCGTCCGAGTACAGCAATTATGCGCTGCTCAAACAGATTGCACGCAAGCGCGGTGTCAAATTCCTTTTTGAAACGAATGTGGGTGCAGGGCTTCCCATTATAAACACCATCAACGACCTGAAAAACAGCGGAGACAAAATCCTGAAAATCGAAGCTGTTGTCAGCGGAACGCTCAATTTCATTTTCAACGAGATAAGCGCAACCACCCCTCTGAGCAAAACCATACAGATGGCAAAAGAACAGGGCTATTCCGAACCGGATCCGCGCATAGACTTAAGCGGCAAGGATGTTATCCGCAAACTTGTCATTCTGGCACGCGAAAGCGGATACCGTCTGGAGCAGGACGATATTGAAAAGCATCTGTTCATTCCGCAGGAACTGTTTGACGGTTCCATCGATGAGTTCTGGGCAAAACTGCCTGAACTTGATGCGGAATTCGAAGAGAAGCGCAAAGTTCTGGAATCGCAGGGTAAACGCTGGCGTTTTGTTGCCAAACTTGAAAACGGCAAAGGCTCGGTTTCATTGGAAAGCGTTGGCAGCACACATCCGTTCTACAATCTGCAAGGCAGCAACAATATCATTCTGCTCACCACAGAACGCTACAAGGAGTATCCTATGATGATTCAGGGTTACGGTGCAGGCGCCGCAGTAACCGCTGCAGGCGTATTTGCAGACATAATGAGCATAGCTAACATCTAATCCTGCAGGCGGATGGCTGGTTCGCTTACAATCTACAAGGCATCGGCAGGAAGTGGAAAGACTTTCACGCTTGCCGTCCGGTATATTGCACTGGTTGCAGGCAATCCGGAACTGTACAAGCACATTCTGGCCGTAACTTTCACCAATAAGGCTACAGCAGAGATGAAAGACCGTATTGTTCAGCATCTTTACGGCATTTCCCATTCTCTTCCCGAGTCAAACGCATATCTGGAAAAAATAAAACAGCTGCTGCCCCAAAAAAGCACAGACGAAATCAGACAGAATACAGGTTCCGCACTGGACAGGATTCTTCATGACTACAGCAATTTCCATATCGAGACCATAGATTCTTTCTTTCAGCGCATTTTGCGCGGAATGGCAAAAGAACTGCAGATTGGGCACGGCATGCAGCTGGAACTTGATACAGACAGCGCCATACAGGATGCTGTTGACAGATTCATTGAAAACATCGAACCGGGCTCGCCGGAACTTGAATGGATAATAGATTTCATCAACAATACCTTAGATGACGGAAAGAACCTGAGATTGGACGAATCATTGTCAGCATTTTCAAAAAAACTGTTTCAGGAAGAATTTCAGGAAAAAGGTCAGGAATTAAGGGATTATCTGCAGGAAAAAGGCAAATTGAAGAGTTTTGCCGGGAAAATGTCAGACATTATCAGAACTGCCAAAGCAAATGTAACAGACGCAGCAAACAGAGTTTTCCTTTCACTGTCTGCTCTGGGTCTTGACACCGATGATATGACCAGAGGGTTAGGCACATTTGTCAAGGACAGTCTGTCTGCAGATTTGGATAAAATCAATACAGATAAAAAAAGTATTGCAAACGCATATAGTGACAAATGGAAACTGTTACCGGCAAAATTCAAAAACAGTATTGCAGATAACAGTCTTGATGAGATTCATTCCCATTTCTGCAGCCTGGTAGATACAATCAGCACATCACGCATTGGATACAACACAGCAGTACTTTCCCGCCAATATCTGTATGAGTTGAACCTGCTGGCATCAATCCGCAAACAGATAGACAAGGACAACAGCCGCCTGAACAGATTCGTTATTGCAGACACATGTGCTCTGCTCAGCAGAATGCATCAGGGTGATACATCTTTCATATTTGAAAAAACCGGCAGTGCCATAAGCCATATAATGATAGACGAGAGTCAGGACACTTCCACTCTCCAATGGCGCAACCTTAACATCATTCTGCTTGAGACTCTTTCCCAGAACAACCAGTCTCTGGTTGTAGGCGATGTCAAACAAGCCATATACCGTTGGCGTAACGGAAACTGGCAATATCTGAACAGCAAACTGAAAGACCAGGTCTTTGCACGTTTTTCTCCAAAAGAAGAGTCTCTTTCAGAGAATTTCAGAAGTCTGGAGAACATAGTTCGCTTCAACAACAGAATTTTTGAGGGCATAATACAATATGTCCAGGATTATCACAATGAGGTAATAGGCTGTGAATACAAGGATCTGAAAACAGCCTACAGCGATGTGCACCAGACCCCTCACGACAACAGCGGGAAAGGATATGTCCACGTACAATTGTTTGAGTCTGACAGCGATAACAAGGATACCATCAGGGATTTGCACAATGCAGCCATTGCAGATGCCATTTATGAATACATCAGCCAAGGCGTAAACATCAATGACATTGCCATACTTTTAAGATTCAAGAAAGAAATAATAGAGATATCACAAATATTGGAGAATGACGGGCGCTTCAAGGGCATACCTATAATATCAGACGAGGCCTACGAGCTGGGAGCATCGACCGCCATCAATATCCTGATAACAGCCTTGAGATATTTGTACGATACCACCGACAGGATAGCGGAAGAAGCCTTGAAACTGTACACAGACAACAGCAATGCTTTTGATAACTTTGTGGGGCAGATAAGTACGTTGGCAGAAATGTCCATATATCAGGCAGCACAGACTGTCTGCAATATATTTGAGTTGGACAGAGCAGAAGGACAGACCTCTTATTTGAACACATTCTTTGACAATCTCAGCGAATACCTGCAGGGCGGATGCACTACCATTAAGGATTTTCTGGACTTTTGGGACAAGCACATGCATACCGTTACTGTACCGGCAGAGGCAAAAAACGGCATAACACTGATGACTGTCCACAAATCGAAAGGACTTGAATTCCACACAGTGATTATACCTTATGCAGATTGGGATCTTACAAGACACTCAGGTCCGGATAGACCTGTCCACATATGGAGCAGGACAGACAAGGAGCCATACTCCGAAATTCCGCTGATTCCAATAGAATTCAGTGCAAAAATGAAGGATTCCCATTTTAAAGAATCATACAAATCAGAATTCGGAATGCAGCTGGTAGACAATCTCAATCTGCTCTATGTTGCATTGACAAGAGCCAGATGCAATCTGACAATATTCGGAGAGAACGATAAAAAAACAATTGCATCGTCAATTGTCAGTTCTCTTGTTGGAAAATATCAGGTGGACTTGCAGGACAATTGCTACAGTTTCAGCACGGGAGTCATTGAGCCCAGCCATGAGACCCGGCGCAAAGAAAGTGAAAATCCATTCAATTACACCACAAGTCCGCTCAACATACAGTCACAGTACTTCTCTGAATTGCCGGATTTCAAAGAATCTGTTGCAGCTTCCAGATTCATTGGGACAATTGGTTCTGAAAACAGCGACACGCAGGAAAAGCAGGACAGATACATCCAAACCGGACAACTGCTGCACCGGATATTCTCAGAGATCAATACCAAAGAACAGGTTGGAGATGCCATTGCCAACATGGTACGCCAAGGGTTGGTCAGACCAGGAAAAGAGCAGGAATATATACAAAAGTTTGTAACCAAAGCCCTTGAAAAGAAAGAAGTAGCCGAATGGTTCAGCGGAAATTACAGACTTATCAACGAAGGGACAATTCTGTTCAAGCAGGACAACAAGGCTTACAACAAAAGACCGGACCGCATAATGCTGTACCAGGACCGCACCGTAGTGGTAGATTTCAAGTTCGGTAAAGAACGTCCGGAATATGTATCCCAGGTAAAGGAATACATATCACTGCTCCGGGCCATGGGCATGCCCAATGTAGAAGGCTATATCTGGTACGTATATTCCGGAAGTATTGACGCCGTGGTCTGATTCTCTTACTTCAATATTTTTCCGTTACAGATAACATGTTTGATGCTGGCCGAATCTGCCGCATAAACAAGATTAGAAACAAGGCTGTGACAAGGTTGCATGTGAATGTCGTCCATATCGAGCAGGATAGCATCGGCAAGTTTGCCCTCCGCTATGACTCCGGCATCGTATCCGAAAGCACGCGCCCCGTTGGCTGTAGCCCACTCAAACACCTGATTTGACGGAAGAATGGTGGCGTTTCCCGTAGATTTTGCAAAAAGTGCCGCAAATTTCATTTCCTGAATCATGCTGAGCGAATCGTTTGACGATGCGCCGTCGGTACCGAGCGTGATATTGCAACCTGATCTGATGGCAAGCTCGTACGGGAAGCGTCCGCTGCCAAGCTTCATGTTGGAGCACGGGCAATGTGATACCGTTACACCGCGTTTGGCCAGGATATCCCACTCCTGCTCATCAACACAGACACAATGTGCAGCAAGTACATCGGGACCAAGAAGCCCTATTGAATCAAGATATCTGACAGGAGTCATACCATGAGCCTTAACGCAGTCCTCCACCTCCTGCTTTGTTTCTGAAACGTGGATGTGTATGCGCAATCCGTTTTCGCGGGCAAGCTTGGAGCACCATTTCAGACGTTCGGTATTGACAGTATAGATGGCATGAGGTGCCATAACCAGCTGGATGCGTCCGCCGGTAGGATCTTTCCACTGCTTGAGAAATTCCACTTTCTGATCTGTTACAGCCTGTGAATGGTTATCCATTACGGTTATTCCGATTGCGGCGCGCATTCCGGACTTGTCTATAACGTCTATGGTTTTTTCAATGTCAAAATACATATCGTTAAAGAAGGTGGTTCCTGTCTGAATCATCTCTTTAGTGGCCATTTCTGAACCGTAACGTATGTCTTCGCCTGTCATTTTTGCCTCGTATGGCCATATGTACTGACTCAGCCACTCAAACAGGTCATGTCCTTCTGCATATCCGCGCAGCAATGTCATGGCTGCATGGGTATGGGTGTTGAAGAAAGAAGGCACAATTGCCATATTGGTGCCATCGATAACCTCTTCAACGTCTATACCTGGAAGAGAGCTACATGAACTTGCGGGTTCAATAGCTTTAAAGTAATTGTCTTCAATAAGGATATTGCACCTTTTCCCGTCATTGAGAACGTTTTTTATCAGAATCATAGTAATGGGTATCAATTGATATTAATGGATAAATCTGATTACATCGTTCATGTTAGCCCAGATAAGCAGCAACAGCATAAGTATCATACCTACTGAGACGGCACGTTCCATAAACTTGTCACTGGGTTTCTTGCCGGTTACCAGTTCAACCAGCAAAAACAATATATATCCGCCATCAAGTGCCGGAATAGGCAGCACATTCATGAACGCAAGTACTATTGAGAGCAATGCGGTAAGAGTGAAAAACTGGTTCCAATCCCATTCTGATGGGAAGATTGACCCGATAGAACCGAATCCGCCCAGGTTCTTTGCACCCTCTTTTGTAAATACATACTTGAAGTCGCTCACGTAACCGCACAGCGTTCTCCACCCGTAACGGATACCGGCAGGAATGGATTGCATGAAAGAATAATGTTCTGTAACTGGCTCGTAAACCGTTGTTTTATGGGTAATTCCAAACTGGAATCTGGAATCGGTAACAATATTTGTACTGATTATTCCACGTCCAGGGCGGTCAAACATAACCTCAAGCTTATGATTGACTATGCCGCTTTCTTCGGCCTTGCGCAATTGGAAAATCTCTGCCTGGAACGAGGTCCAGGTATCGGCACGGTGACCGTTTATGCTCAATATACGGTCTCCCTTGCGCAAGCCTTTCAAATCTGCAGGTCCGTTTGGGACCACGCTGTCAACTACCATAGGGTCATATATGGCCATGTACGGGAACACTTCTGTAAAGTCAAATAGGGTGAGGTCCTCAGGAACATCTATTGTAACCTCCTGACCGCCACGTCTGACTACAACCTGTTGGGCAGAAACAATCTTACGCCAAAGGTAGGCATCGTATTCCTTTACAGATTCACCGTCAACGGAAAGTATTATATCTCCATCGGCAAATCCGTCTTCCAATGCCTTTCCATTGAATTCCATACCGTACTGCAGATTCTGCAACGGAATATATGTTTCTCCGTTTTTGAGAATCAGCATTGAATATAGGAAAAAGGCAAACAGAACGTTAAACATTACACCGCCGGCCATAATCAGCAAACGCTGCCAGGCAGGTTTTGTTCTGAATTCCCATGGTTGCGGGACCTGTTGCATCTCTCCGGCATCCATAGACTCATCTATCATTCCGGAAATCTTGCAATAGCCTCCAAGAGGCAACCAGCCTATGCCGAACTCGGTAGATTCGGGGTAGCGGCGCCAATCATCCTCCGGCAGTTTTGAAAGGTCAATCGGGGTGTATATCACAGCCTCTTTCCCGGCAGGATTGGTAAAAATCTGCTTGTCGTAACTGTCCGGCACATTCGGTGCAAAAAACTTGAACTGCCATTTGCCGTTTATCTTTTTGCATCTCATCAACGAAAAACTGGGATTGAAGAATGCATAGAATTTTTCAACACGCGTATGGAACAGACGTGAAAACAAGAAATGACCAAATTCATGTATCAGCACAAGCAGCGATAACGATGCCACCATCTGAATTGCCTTTATCCAAAAAACTCCTGACATATTTATATTTATCCTGTTTTAATGATTTATCCTAATCCTATCAACTCTTCCGCTATACGGCGGCTTTCCCTATCTATTTCCAAATAATCTTCCAAAGACGGATTCCTGACCAGCGCCACTCTTGACATTGTTTTCTCAATAACACTGCTCATCTGCAGAAAACCAATCCTGTCATGCAGGAATGCGGCAACACAGACCTCGTTGGCGGCATTCAGCACACACGGCATACTGGCTCCGTCACGGATAGCCTGATAAGCCAGACCAAGATTCGGGAAACGCTCCACATCCGGTTTCTGGAATGTAAGCTCCGTAAGAGTGTCAAAAGATATGCGGTCAAATGCCGAACCCAAACGTTTGGGATATGAGAAAGCATATTGGATGGGCAGTTTCATATCAGGAACACCAAGCTGTGCCTTGATTGCTCCGTCGTGATACTGGACCATGCTGTGAATGATTGACTGGGGATGTACAACAACTTCAATCTTGGAATAAGGGACTCCAAACAGCCATTTGGCTTCTATAACTTCAAAACCCTTATTCATCATCGATGCGGAATCAATGGTAATTTTTGCACCCATATCCCAATTGGGATGTTTCAGGGCCTGCTCCTTGGTTACGGTCAGAAGCTGCTCTCTGGTAAAATTCCTGAACGGTCCGCCCGATGCCGTCAGAATAATTTTCTCTATTGTATCAAAAGATTCACCCACAATACTCTGGAATACTGCAGAATGCTCTGAATCTACAGGAAGAATGGGGACTTTGTATTCGTTGGCAAGAGCGGTTACCAGTTCGCCTGCTACAACCAGTGTTTCCTTGTTGGCCAGGGCCAATGCCTTTCCGGCCTTAATGGCATGAATTGTAGGTTTCAGACCTGCGAATCCGACCATCGAAGCAAGAACCATGTCAACAGGTTCCATTTCCACCATCTGGCAAATAGCATCCTCACCTGCAAAAACCTTGACAGGGAGATCCGCCAATGCGGCTTTCAAAGTGCAATAATGCGCAGTATTTGCAATAGCCACTACCTCAGGATTGTATTTTCTTGCCTGTTCTATCAACAGATCCACACTGTTGTTGGCCGATATTGCATAGACCTCAAATTCCTGGGAATGAGAAGCGATAACTTCAAGAGCCTGCGTTCCAATAGAACCGGTTGAGCCTAATATTGCTATTTTACGTTTGTCCATTTCAATAAAATTCAATAAACATTTCAGGATTGACTGTTTCCCCGTCATACCAGAGTTCATAGTACAGATTCGGCACTTTCGAACTGGATGGCATAAGAGATATTGCCTCGCCTGCATTTACCATTTCTCCGGGCTGGACAATCAATGAACCGCAATTCTGGAATATGGATGTATATCCGTTTGAATGACTGATAACAATAACATTACCATGTGCAGAAGTACTTTCCGCAAAAGCCACCCATCCGTATTGCGGAGATACAAGATAAGAGGACGGATCCGCCTTGAAAGTCATTCCGTATATCTTTTTCTTTGTGTTGTAATGTTTGAGAATGGTTCCATGGACCGGACAATACATATTCAGCTGTACAGGGCCTGGATTTTCAAACTGTTCCATGCCTTCCTGAGCGAAATTATCAACAAACAACTGCTCAATTTTACCGGGAGCAAGCAGTGAATCGGTCTGGAACACTGCAACGGAATCAAGCATACTCATCGATTCAGGAGCAATATTCCCTTTGAAAACATCTTTAATCCCTTCAATATATTTGTCATGGTTGTATATTGCATTTTCCAATGAATCTATATGGAAAAATATATGCATAAGCTGGTTTTTGCTCAGATCCTTTTCTACGTTTACAGAAGGAATGAATCTGTATGTATAGAACGATGCGGCAAATGAAAGAAGTACAATTGCAGCAATTTTCAATGTAAGTACAAAACGGGAACTGCGGACCTGCTTGACCGTTCTCTGGAAATCAGGATCCTGAATCAGAATATTGTACTTTTTGAAAAAACGTTTTCCTTTACTGTTTTTCAGAAACCATCCGTATTGTCTTTTATTCTTATTCTTCATAATTGTCATATTGGCATATCCAAAGGATATTTGGTGTATAGTTTATGTTTTGCAACATCTATCTTTCGTACAAACGCATCTGCAGCCGGTAACAGTATTTCACCGTTCTTCCCGTCCACAACAAACAGCAGGTTGGCCGTACGGTCATCAATATCTGAGACTGTACCCAACACGCCATAACTGCTATCTATTATCTCAAAACCTTTCAGCATAAGCAGAGAAGGCTCTTCATCTTCAGCCAACAGTCCGGCAAAACGGTTATGCAGAAACAGTTCCTTTCCGCATTTGGTTTCAGCCTGTTCCATATTGTCCACTCCATCAAAAGATATAAGAGCGGAATTGTTTGAACGGGCCTTGTAGGACTTTACAAAAAAAGGAACATACAAACCGTCCATCTGAAGCACAAAAAAATCAGCATCGGCCAATGCATAGGCATCGGCTGCATCGAAATTGGCAATTATTTCTCCGGCGGTCCCGTGAGTCTTGATCAGTTTGCCGATACTGAATAATTCCTGCTCCGTTATCATTCGACCCTTTTTATTTTAGCGCCAATGGCATTAAGGCGGCCGTCAATATTCTGATAACCGCGGTCTATCTGTGATATGTTGTCAATACGGCTCTCCCCATCTGCGCTCATGGCCGCAATCAGCATGGCAATACCGGCGCGGATATCGGGCGATGACATACGGCGGCCCTGCAATTTGAACTGGTGGTCATGACCAATGACCACTACCCTATGCGGATCACAGAGTATTACCTGAGCGCCCATGTCAATCAGTTTGTCAACAAAGAACAAACGGCTTTCGAACATTTTCTGATGTATAAGGACACTGCCTTTTGCCTGAATTGCAGTTACCAGCATAACACTCAGCAGATCAGGAGTAAGACCAGGCCAAGGGGCATCGGCTATAGTCATTATTGAACCGTCAATAAAGGATTCTATCTGATAATTGTCCTGTGCAGGAACAAAAATATCATCGCCACGCTGTTCGAACTTAATTCCCAAACGGCCAAAGCTCTGCGGTATGATGCCCAGATTCGAATATGAAACGTTCTTTATTGTAAGACGGCTGCCTGTCATGGCTGCCATACCGATAAAACTGCCCACTTCTATCATATCAGGCAATATTGTATGTGTGGTACCGGATAACTTTTCCACTCCCTCTATATGCAGAAGATTACTGCCAATACCTTCAATACGCGCACCCATTCTGACCAGCATATGGCACAACTGCTGGACATACGGTTCACACGCGGCATTATAGATTGTTGTTGTTCCTTTGGCGGTAACGGCGGCCATAACGATATTGGCGGTACCGGTAACAGACGCCTCGTCTAGCAGCATGTATGTTCCCTTAAGCTGTTTGCAGTGCATCTCCAAAGTGCCGTTCTGTTCATTATTGCAGAAAACGGCACCCAATGACTGCAAACCGAGAATGTGCGTATCAAGTCTGCGGCGTCCTATCTTGTCTCCGCCAGGTTTGCTTACCACAGCACGTCCAAGACGGGCAAGCAACGGACCAAGGAGCATAATTGAACCGCGCAACGATGCGCTCATGTCAATATAATCCCTGCTGAACGCAAAATCAGTATCAAGATTGGCGGCCTTGAAAGAAACGGATCCGTTCCCCAGGTCTTTTATTTCCACGCCCAGTCTGCCTAACATCTTAATAAGGTTCTCCACATCCAGAATATGGGGAAGGTTGTTGACAATAACCTCCTGCTCTGTCAGTAGCAACGCACAAAGGATCTGCAAAGACTCGTTCTTTGCACCTTGCGGTACTATCTCGCCATCCAATTTATGGCCTCCCTGAATGATGAAAGCAGACATGATACTAACGTTTTTTCTGTTCTTTTCTTGACTGATGCTGTTTTGGCTGCATGGGCTGCTTTGCAAACTCCACATTCAAAATAGACTCATCAATATTTATTTTTCCGTCTGTAAGAATCTTTACATCGTCAATAACGCGCTGGTTGGTTGCGAGTTCCTTATTCCATACCAAGAGGTCTTTTTTCATCTGCAAAGCGGTCAGACGAACAAGTTCGGCCTGCTGCTCAGGGTCACTGATTTCTGTCACTTTCTTCAAAAGGACAGGAATGATACGTCCGTAATGGCGTATTGACACCTCTGAATAGGAATATGGGAGCAATTCAGGTTTTTGGACTTTTGAATCTATATGGGTAATCTCTACAGGATAATCTATATCAAGTTTATATCCGCTCATAAGAGCAAGATGGTCCCACAATGTTTTTCTATTGTCCGCAATATCCCTCAAATTGGGGAACATACCTCCCATAATGGATATAATGGTATATGCACAACGGGTACGTTCCTCTCTGTCCTGTATTGAAACGGCATAATCAACCATTTCCTGAACGGAACGGCCGTACTCCGGCATCGGCAATTCATTCTGTTGCGTATTATAAATCATAAAAGTTCAGTTATAAGCATTATCAATAAATCGGGGCAAAATAAAACTGAACTTTATGATTCAAGTCCTTTTATACCCCCCAACCCCAAAGGGGAGTCGCCCGTAGGGCGCACGCCGTAACGTTTTACGGCTGTATTATCCGGTTCAGTCATATATATCCAATCAAAATAAAGGTTTGGGTTTTATTGCAATAAAATCTTTGAGATAGAACGGTTCAAAGTATGCGATATCCTGGAATTCGCCCTGATTGAACGCCTTTTCAGCCAGAACAAACATACTCTTTGCGCTTGGCACGGCTCCATCCACAAAATGTGCGTTCTCATGCACTATTACTCCTTTGCATTTTTCAGCACCGTCACCCATAAACCATACAGGTTGCCTGTCAAGAACATCTTTGAAGGAATCCTTGTCTATTACAACAGCACTGGTAGGCATCATCTCTTTCAACGATCTGTCATACAAAGCGGAATACACCTCCATGCGGCGGGCATCAATCATGGGACAAAGCAGTGCATTCTCAGGAAGGTCGGCATACAGCAGCGTAGGAACGCACAGAACCTGCAGAGTTGGAATGCCCAGCAACCTGACGCCACGCCCATAACATATACCCTTGGCCATTGAGACCCCAACACGCAAACCGGTGTAGGAGCCCGGTCCCTTGCTTACGGCTACTGCATCAAGCGCCAGCCCGCGACTGTCAATAAAAGACAAGGCCTGGTCAACAAAAACGCCCAACATGGATGCATGTGAACGCGCCTCATTGTCCTGCTTGTCAAACAGCAACGCTCCGTCCTGGCTTACAGCTACCGAGGCCGATGTCACCGCCGATTCTATACTTAAAATACACCCCATTTGTCAGCATTGCATAATATCTTTACAAAAATAGTGCAAATCAAGTTAATTAGCAAGTCTGCCGATACATAAAAATTAGTGCAATATGCCTCATTTCAAGAATTCTTATATAATTTTGCAAAGTGTAAGAAAAAAGGTATAATTATGATACTTTCAATGACAGGATACGGCAAAGCTACAATCGCTTTCCAGAACAAGAAAATCACGGCAGAAATAAAGTCTCTGAACAGCAAATCTCTTGACTTGAGCACAAAGATATGCCAACTCTACAGAGAAAAAGAGATGGAGATACGTTCGCTCATAGGTTCGGAACTGCAACGTGGAAAAGTTGACTTCTCCCTCTATTTCGAGACCGATGATCCTGTCAAGACGCAGCCCATCAATGCCCAGGTATTCCAGGGATACGTCAACCAGATAAAGGAACTGTCACAGCAGACAGGTCTTGAACTTCCGTCCGACTGGTTCAGTACAGTACTGCGTTTGCCGGATGTGCTCACCCGTACAGAGGTAATCGAACCGTCTCAAGAAGAGCTTGAAGTTGCCATGGAAGCAACAAGACAGGCAATTGCAGGACTTATTGCATTCCGCCGCCAGGAAGGTCAGGGGCTATACAGAATGTTCGCGGAAAAGATAAGCAACATCAAGGCCCTGCTTGCAAGCATCGAGCCGTTTGAAAAGGAACGTATTGAGAAAATCAAAGCCCGCATCAAAGACTCGCTCAATCAGGAACTTGGTGTGAATTACGATGCCAACCGCTTTGAACAGGAACTGATATATTATATAGAAAAGCTCGATATCAACGAGGAAAAGCAGCGTCTTTCCAACCATTTGAAATACTTTATGGAAACTATGGACAACGGAGAAGGCCAAGGGAAGAAACTCGGATTCATCGCTCAGGAAATGGGGCGCGAAATCAACACTACCGGAAGCAAGAGCAACCATAGCGAAATGCAGAATATTGTGGTACAGATGAAAGACCAGCTTGAGCAGATCAAAGAGCAGGTCCTGAATGTTATGTAATACTGGAAAAAATACATTATGCGCGGTAAATGCTACATATTTTCTGCTCCGTCGGGCTCAGGCAAATCAACAATCATAGGCAAGCTTATGCAGCACCCTGAGCTGAACCTCTGTTTTTCCATTTCCGCTACCAGCCGTGCTCCACGCGGCACAGAACAGAACGGTAAGGAATATTTCTTTCTGACACCGCAGGAGTTCAGGGACAGGATTGCACAGGGAGCCTTTCTTGAATATGAAGAAGTCTATCCGGACCATTTCTACGGCACACTTCTTGAACAGGTGGAAAATCTGTTGGATCAGGGCAGGAATGTCATGTTCGATGTCGATGTCAAAGGAGGCTTAAACATAAAGAAGCACTATGCAGACCAGGCAGTATCGTTCTTTATCCAGGCGCCGTCAATGGAAATTCTGGAACAGCGTCTGCGCGCTCGTGCAACAGACTCAGAGGAAATGATACTCAAAAGACTTGGCAAGGCTGAGTACGAGATGACATTCGCCCAGCAGTTCGACCATATAATTGTAAATGACAATCTTGACTCTGCCGTACAGCAGGTTTACAATATCATAAGCTGATATCCTTGACTGGATAAAGTCCTTTCTCCGCAGCTATTTTCAGCAGGAATTCGTACGCGGCGGCACGTTCATTGGGGATAACGCCGTCAAGAATCGCGTCTTTGATCATAGCCTTCAGTTCTCCTACAACAGAAGTCGGTTCCAGACCGAAAATTTCCATAATATCGTTTCCGTCCACCGGAGGCTGGAAATTGCGGATGCGGTCACGCTCTTCAAGATCCACAAGTTTCTGGCGCACAAGCTGGAAATTGCTCAACAGAGTCTGTTTGCGGACCTCGTTGCGCGATGTTATGTCGCTCTCGCACAGCAGCATAAGGTCTTCAATATCGTCTCCGGCATCGAACAAAAGGCGGCGGACAGCAGAATCCGTAACAATATCGTCAACAATCGCAATGGGGCGCATGTGCAGATCTACCATTTTCTGTACATACTTCATTTTTTCGTTGCAGGGCTGTTTCAGTTCACGGAAAATCTGCGGGACCATTTTTGCCCCTATATAATTGTGGTTATGGAAAGACCAGCCGTGACGGTTGTCCCAGTGTTTGGTTGCAGGCTTGCCTATATCGTGCAGAAGAGCAGCCCAACGCAGCCAAAGATTATCACTGTGCAAAGCAACATTGTCCAAAACCTGCAAAGTATGGTAGAACACATCCTTATGTCCGCGTCCGTTCACTGTTTCCACACCCTGCAATGCTGCCAGCTGCGGCATAATCAGTTCCAGCAAGCCGCACCGCTCAAGATCTATGAAACCTTTTGACGGTATTGGAGACATTATTATCTTGTTCAGTTCCTGCGCAACACGTTCTCCCGAGATTATCCTGATACGTTCCCTGTTCCGTTCTATGGATTCAAAGGTTTCGTCTTCAATATAGAAATTGAGCTGAGTGGCAAAACGTATGCAGCGCAGCATACGCAACGGATCATCGTCAAACGTAATATCCGGGTCCAAAGGGGTACGGATAATACGGTCTTCCAGATCATACACCCCGTCAAACGGATCTACCAGAGTGCCGAATGCAGCACCGTTCAATGATATGGCAAGAGCGTTGATAGTAAAATCCCGCCGTTGCTGGTCATCTTCAAGAGTGCCGTCTTCCACCTTGGGTTTCCGTGAATCATGACTGTAAGACTCGCGGCGTGCTCCTACAAATTCAAGTTCCAGATCTCCTTTTTTGACCTGAGCCGTTCCAAAGTTCTTGAAAACACTCAGGAATGCGCCCCTGCCCCATGCCTTGGCCACGGCTTTTGCCATCTCAATTCCGCTACCCACCACAACAACATCAATATCGGTGCTGGGGCGTTCAAGAAACAGGTCTCTGACCCAACCGCCCACAACATAACATTCCAGTCCAAGTTCATCGGCACAAGCGGAAAGCATGCGGAACACCTTGGTATCAAGTCTGGCAACTATCTCTTCTTTTGACAGGATCTTCATCTTACAGGACTGTTTTTCGGTTCAGCTTATACCCATTATCCAAGCAACTATCATTGCAACAAGCAGCAGCGGCATAATACTTCTTGTCATGACAGACATGAAATTCACAATGAATTTGTGTGCGTCCGCCTTACCATCGGGAGACAATTCTTCTCTGATGACAGCTTTCTTTATATGTTTGCCGGCAAAAATACAGATAAGCAATGCAGATATCGGCAATACGGAATTTGTAGAATTGTCAAACAGATCAAAGAACGTTTTTCCAAAAATTGTAACGTCTTTCAGTGCGCCGAAAGACAGAGAACTCAGTACAACAAATACGATACAGCTCAAAAAAGTATATACAACCGCCTTCTTTCTGGAAAAGCCAAGCATATCCATATACACACTGTTCACCGTTTCCACCATACAAATTGCCGATGTCAGCGCAGCTACAAACAGTGAGAAAAAGAACAGGATAGCAATAATATTACCTGCAGGCATTGCGTTGAATACAACAGGAAGCATTTCAAAAACCAGACCCGGACCACTCTGCATGGTAGGTTCATAACCACCCACGTGGGCAGCATAATAAATAGCCGGAACAATAGCTATTCCGCTAAGTAATGCAAAACCGGTATCGGACACGCAGGTCAGTACCGAATAGCGCAACAGGCTGTCTTCTTTCTTTACATACGATGCATATACCACTATTGCACCGATACCAACACTCATAGACATGAAACTCTGCCCCATGGCAATAAACACGGTCTTCATGCTCACCTTCGAAAGATCCGGCACAAACAGGTATTTCAATCCGTCACCGGCACCTGGAAGCGTAACCGAGCGTATTACCACCAGTACCATAAGAACAATCATAAGCAGCATCATAGGGCGCGTAAAGCGTTCAATACCCTTTGAAACACCCAATGCCGTGATAACCAGAGAAAAGAACAGGAATATCAATGTATAGACCAGATTCGATGCGTTGTTACCCACAAAACCTGCAAAAAACGCTCCGGACTGCGCAACACTGTTCATGCCGTCAAATCCGAAAGAAAACGATTCAACGCAGTAACGTATAGTCCAACCGCCTACAACAACATAGAAAGAGAACATGCACAACGGCACAAAAACGCCTATGATGCTGTACCAGCTCCACTTTTTCTCTCCAGAAATATTCTGCATGGAAACTGCAGTAGAAGCACGTCCGCGGCGCCCTATTATCATCTCAAGCGTAAACAGCGGTAAAGAAAAAAGTGCAGAAACCAATATATATATCAGAATAAATGACCCACCGCCATTCTCTGTCATCAGATATGGGAAACGCCACATGTTGCCCAATCCGATTGTGGAGCCTGCCAAAGCGGCAAACGCGCCTAATTTAGATCCGAATGTCTCTCTCATAACATCCACAAAAATACATCCTTTTTTTTCATAAAACAACACCCAATGTCATAATTGAAATACGGACATTGGAAAGAGGAATGGATGACAGTACATTATTGAGCGTAGCTCCCGTGGTAAGGACATCGTCAACAATAAGGATATGTTTTCCATAAATAAGTCCGGCAGACTGTTCTGACATGACAAACGGATTGACTACACCATTATGGCCGTCGTTTGTGGCAAGGCGCTCGTACCGTCCTTTTTTGGCCTGCGCAACACCCGATGTCAGGCGGCGTATCACGTCACCGCGCCATTCTGTTCCAACTACAGAGCTTATGCCGCGCGCAATATAGTCACACTGGTTGTAACCGCGTTTTTTCAGTTTGCGTTTTGTAACCGGAACAGTGACAATCATATCAATACCGTCAAAAAATCCGCTGCCGGCCAACCGTTCTGCAACCATCCGTCCAAGCAGTACACCAACAGACGGATGAGAGTAGTATTTCAAATGATATATCAGGTTACGGTAAGAACTGTCCTTGTAGTAATGGAAAAGACTTGCGGCATGGACAACACGTCTGTCATGTATAAACGGACGCATGGAAATATTGTTCACAAGATCCGCATTATCGCAAAAAGGCATGCGGGCAAGACACAATACACACAAATGTTCTTCAGAAAAATCAAGGCGGCAACCACAGACCTTGCAATAGCGCGGCAGCAGCATATCCGCTACCGAGCGCAACCACTTGATTACACCCATGCCGGTTATTCTTCAGGCTGTGACACAAAAGAACGCACCAGTTCCGGTTCAAAACCACACTGGACTACCGAACGCATAAGTTTGGCATCATGCTGCCACTTATCGGTTGCCTTTATAGACTTGCTTTTACCTGCTACAACGCTTCTGAGTATCTCCACATACTCTTTTTCATCAATCTGTTCCATGGCTGTGTTTATTGTCAGTTCATCTATACACTGGTTTTTCAAATACAATCTTATCTTTACGCGGCCCCATCTGTTGAACATAAGCTTATCATGAACAACCGCGCTGGCAAAACGCTGCTCATCGATATATCTGTCTTTTATCAGACCCGATATTATACGTTCAGCGGCAGTTGCAGATTCCACGCCCCACTCATGCAGTTTGTCATTGACCTGACGTACGGAATGTTCAGAAGTCATGCAATAGCGTTCCGCCATCAGTTTGAGTTCCTGTTCAGACTTATGTGAATCAGTGTTTCTTTTCATAGCATTGCCCTTACCATACGTTGTTTGCCCGAGATATCGTTGCGCACATCCACATTTCTGAACCCCAGTTCAAGCACCAGCGTCTCAAGTTCCTCCACAAATAGCGGATTAATTTCAAAATACACCTTTCCACCGGGAACAAGAGAGTGCAAAGCATACTCCAGAATTTTCCTATAGAAAAGAAGAGGGTCGCTGTCAGGAACAAAAAGTGCGGAACCGGGTTCATAGTCCAGAACGGTAGGCTCCATCTGCAGGGCCTCACTTTCAGCAATATACGGAGGATTACTGACAATCAGGTTGAATTTTCTTGCTGACAGGGCACTGTCACGCCATTCAAGAATATCAGACAGCATCAGTTCCACGTCAAGACCGGTTCCAATCACATTCTCCGATGCCAGACCCAATGCAGCAGGTTCCACATCAACCCCGCAAACCTTCCACAAAGGACGGTTTTGCTTCAAAGCTAATGAGATTGCACCGCTTCCAACGCCAATATCCAGCACTGAAAAGTCACAGCCAGATTCTGTAGCGTGGTCCTGCAGTATCCACTCAACAAGTTCCGTTGTTTCGGGACGCGGTATCAGGGCGCGGGCATCGGTTTTCAGTTTAAGCCCGCAAAAGAAAGTGTATCCCAGAACATATTGCAACGGTTCCCCGCTGCCCAGTCTTGAAAGAGCAAAATCCAGCAGTTGCTGCTGTGCACTATCCAGACTGGTTTCTCTGTCAAGATAATAGTCGTTGATACCAGTCCCCAGCAATTCAATGCACAACGCCTTGGAAATTTCTTTCACTTCCAAGGCGCTATACTTTTCCGATAAGGATTCTGAAATATGTTCCTTTATCCTACGCATGGAAACGCATGGATTTGGCCTTAATTTTCACGTTCAAGTGCAACGAAAGAGAATCCCTTTGCCGTCACCGAACCATACAACTGGCCAGTGGGCGATGGTGCCAGGAACTGGAATGTAGCACTCATACTGACTGAATGGTTCCCTGATTTTTTTATGACCACCTTATAACCTATCTCCATAGGAGCACAGTGATAGGGATCTGTAATGGAAATTGTTGCACTGGATGTTTCTACACCCGACATTTTCCAGTCATATTTGCCTATTGCGTAATAGGCACCTCTGTCAATAACATCCGCATAAAACAATACGGTATCACCAACATACACCTGGTCCTTATCCATTTTTATCTGATAAGAGGGTAACGATGCCAACTTTTCTTTTTTGCAACCGGTTGCTGACAGACCAACAAGGAACAATGCAAATACAAAAAATAATGTATGTTTCATTTTCTATAATGATATTTGGTTTTCTATAGGGGGATTAACAAGACAGCCTTCAATAACACTGCAATATGTCACGCCGGGTCCGGCAGGTTTAAGATTGACAGTGCGTCCTGAAACGCTCAGCCGGTCCTGCGCAAACCATTTCAGAGCCTGTACAAAAATCATATGTTCCATACGGTGTATCTGTGCTTCAAGAACATCCACATCGTTTCCTACAGGTACGCCTGCCTGAATTATGATAGGACCGGCATCAAGCACCGGAGTTACCAGATGCACGGTGCAACCGGTAATCTTGACTCCGTAGTCAAATGCATCCTGAATTCCGGTTCCGCCAGTGAAACTTGGCAATATTGCCGGATGCAGATTGATTATTCTATCGGGGAAAGCATCAAGAAACGTATTGCTCAGAATACGCATCCAACCGGCCAGGGCAATGGTATCCACGCCATACTTTTCAAGGCACTCTACAACGGCGGCATCGTATGCATCGCGGTCCTTTATTCCCTTTGAAGGAATGATTTCTACGGGGACATTGAACTTCTGTGCACGCGCAATGACGCCAGCCTGCGGTTTATTGGTCAGAACAACCTTCACATCAGCCTGCAGTTCACCGCTTTGGACAGCTTCAAGAATAGCCTGGGCATTAGTTCCGTTACCCGATGCCAGAATTGCAAGTTTTATCATATCTGTAAATAATATCCGTTATTCCTAATATCCTGAGCAACACTCTCAGGAACATATCCTGTAATATCTTCACCGTTACGCACCATACTGCGCAAACGTGTTGAACTGATATCAAAACATTCCACATCCATAACCTTAACCGGATAACCAATATCAACTATCGGATATCCGTCCCGCGGGAAAGTTATCACCGGGAAATTCTCTATTATATAATCGCAGTCATGCCATTCCTTGAAACGGACCCAATTGTCAGACCCTACAATCAGGGAAAAGTCATAATCGGCATACTGTTCTTTCAATGCACGCAATGTCCGGCTTGAATACTGCGGGACAGGCAGGGAAAACTCAAAATCGCAAGCCTTCAGATACGGATACTTTCCAACAGCGCGCCGTACCATCCCAAAGCGGGCTTCATTGTCAAGCAGATGCTCCTCTACCCGCCACGGGTTCAGCGGAGTTACCATAAGCCACACCTGATCAACCACGCCCAGTTCCACAGCTTTCATGGCCACACGCAGATGGCCGTTATGCAAAGGACTGAAAGTACCTCCGTAAATTCCTATGCGCGTTCTGTCCATCACAACACACCATGGCTCTTTCTGACCAGCCATTTATTCAGACACAAAAGCACAATACCCAGCACAATGCTGAATGCGGCAATCACCAGGAATATCTCCAGTGCACCCAATGTCTCTGTAAAACGGGCCAGAAAACCGCCGAATATATTAGCAACAAAAGAACTCAACAGCCATACGCCCATCATAAGCGATGCCAACTTGACAGGAGACAATTTGCTTACCATAGACAAGCCTATAGGTGAAAGGCACAACTCTCCTACCGTGTGCAGAAAATAAGCACCAATCATAAACATAAGACTTGCCTTGACAGTCTCGTCAGGATTGTTTCCTCCGCGTTCAATGCATGCCCAGTCAAGAACAAGGAATCCAAGTCCGAGTATTATCATACCAAGTCCCATCTTGATTGGAATGGACGGTTCCTTTCCGATGCGGGCCAGTTTCTGCCACAGCATGGAAAACAACGGTGCAAGAATCAGTATGAACACCGGATTGACGGATTGCAGCCACGATGTGGGCAATGTCCAGTTTCCTATCTGGCGGTTGATGAACTTGTCGGCATACAGTGTCATGGAACTGCCTGCCTGCTCAAACCCCGCAAAGAAGAATACGCTGAACACAACAAGAACTACAATAACCCAAGTACGGTCCTTTTCCTCTTTTGTAAGAGACGCCGCACCATTGCCCAAGACTGCATTACCTGCATTCTTTGCTACCCTGACAGGTTTGTCCCCGATATGTCCAAGAGCCTTGCGGCCAACTGTATTGAATATTATCAGGCCGCACAGCATACCTATTGCAGCAGCAAGAAAACCATAGCGGTAGCCGCAGGTATCCGACAGTGTGCCGCAGACAAGCGGGCTGAAAAAAGCACCAAGATTGATGCCCATGTAAAAGATTGTATATGCGGCATCCTTTCTGTCATCCTGAGCGCTGTACAGTTCACCAACCATTACACTTATGTTGGGCTTGAAAAAGCCGTTTCCTATTATCAGAAGCGTAAGGCCGGAATATAGGCACACCGCATTTGCTCCCGATGCCAGACACAGATGTCCCGCCATACAGGTTATTGTGCCGATATTTACAGCCAGACGCTTGCCCAGATAATTATCGGCAAGCCACCCTCCCAACAAAGGCGTAACGTAAACCAGACCGGTAAAAATACCATACAGAACTGTGGCTTTTTCCGGTTCATATCCCAGACCGCCGTTTACCAATGACGCAGTAAGATACAGTACAAGAATGGCACGCATGCCATAGTAACTGAATCTCTCCCACATCTCTGTGGTAAACAGACAATACAGGCCTTTGGGATGTTTCATAAAAAATCAGTTTAGAATTCAGCTGTACGCGGAGTACGCGGGAATGCAATCACATCGCGGATATTCTGCATACCTGTAACAAACAGAAGCAGACGCTCAAAACCAAGACCGAATCCGCTGTGAGGGCAGCTTCCGAACTTGCGTGTATCAAGATACCACCACATATCCTTCATAGGGATATTGAGTTCCTGAATACGTGCAAGCAGTTTGTCGTAATTCTCTTCACGCTCGCTTCCTCCGATAATCTCTCCAATCTTCGGGAAGAGCACATCCATAGCACGGACTGTTTTGCCGTCAGGATTCTGTTTCATATAGAATGCCTTGATTTCCTTTGGATAACCGGTAAGGATTACAGGGCGCTTGAAATGTTCCTCAACAAGGAAGCGCTCGTGCTCAGACTGCAAATCGGCACCCCAGAATACAGGATACTCAAATTTGTGGCCATTCTTGACAGCCTCTTCAAGAATCTTTACACCTTCCGTATATTCAAGACGTACAAAATCAGTATTCACAACAGATTCCAGACGTGCAACAAGTTCCTTGTCTATCATCTTGTTAAGGAACTCAAGGTCATCCTTACAGTTGTCAAGAGCCCATTTTACGCAATACTTTATGAACTCCTCGGCAAGATCCATGTTGTCATCAATGTCATAGAAAGCCATTTCCGGTTCAATCATCCAGAACTCTGCCAAGTGACGCGGAGTATTTGAGTTCTCTGCACGGAACGTTGGTCCGAACGTATAGATTGCTCCAAGTGCAGTAGCACCGAGTTCACCCTCAAGCTGACCCGAAACAGTCAGACTTGCAGGTTTGCCAAAGAAATCCTGATCAAAATCAATCTTACCATCTTCAGTCTTGGGAAGATTGTTCAGATCCATGGTTGTTACCTGGAACATCTGACCTGCTCCCTCGCAGTCAGATGCCGTAATCAGCGGAGTATGGAAATAGACAAAGCCCTTGTCATGAAAGAATTTGTGGATTGCAAAAGCCATGTTGTGACGTATGCGGAACACAGCTCCGAAAGTATTGGTACGCAGACGCATATGGGCGAATGAACGCATATACTCAAAACTCTGGCCCTTTTTCTGCATGGGATAGTCGTTGGGGCATGCTCCAAGAAGTTCAATTTTCAATGCTTGAATCTCCAATGCCTGATCAGCACCTATACTTTCTACAATTTTTCCTTCAACTGCAATACATGCACCGGTGGTGATGTTCTTCATCAGTTCCTCGTCAAAATTGCCATTATCTGCAACTATCTGTACATTCTTTATTGTAGAGCCATCGTTCAAAGCAATAAAACTTACCGTTTTGCTGCCGCGACGTGTGCGGACCCAACCTTTAACAATTACATCTGCGCCAAAATCTGTTCTCTTGAGCAGATCAACTATGCGCGTTCTTTTCAAACTTGCCATTATCTTATCTGAATTTTATTCATACGAACCCATTCTGAGCATATTGACTTCCTGTTCTGTCAGGAAACGCCAGTCACCGCGGCGCAGTTTCTTCTTTGTAAGACCTGCAAACTGTACACGGTCAAGTTTTACAACCTTATAGCCAAGAGCATCGAACATACGGCGTACAATACGGTTACGTCCGGAGTGGATTTCAACACCTATCTCGTCCGGTTTGTCGTTTACGTAAGATGCATCATCGGCACTTACAACATCACCCGGTTCAAGCTCAATTCCGTTAATCAGCTTGTCAAAGTCTTCCTGCTCAAGCTTGCGGTCCAGGAATACATGATAGATTTTTTTCTTCTTGAACTTTGGATGGGTAAGTTTTGTTGCCAGTTCACCATCGTTGGTCAGCAACAGCACACCCGTTGTATTTCTATCCAGACGTCCTACAGGATAAACACGTTCCGTACATGCGCCTTTGATATAATCCATTACGGTCTTGCGCTCCTGCGGGTCATCAACTGTTGTTACACAGTTCTTTGGCTTGTTGAGCACAATATATATTTTGCGTTCGATGCCTACACTCTGGTCATGGAACATGACAACATCGCCGCGACGTACCTTTGTGCCAAGTTCGGTGATGGTCTCGCCGTTAACCTTAACCACACCTGCCTGAATGAAATCATCAGCCTCGCGGCGTGAACATACACCGGCATTGGCCAGATACTTGTTCAAACGTATTGGCTCGTTAGGATCATTGATGACATCTCTGTATTCAATAGTTTTCTTCTTGGCTTGAGCAGAAGCGCCCCTCTTTACCATAGGTCTTGGAGATGCTGCATTATTATAGGATGGTTTGCGATAGCCACCGTTGTTATTGGGACGTTCACCGTACGGGCGGCGTTCACGCTGCTCGTAGCCGCCCTCCTGATAACGGCTTGTATAATTGCTGCGATGGTCTCCGTAACTGCGGCGGTCATTGTTATAGCTGCCTGAACGGTTTCCGTAACTGCGGCGGCGTTCACTGCCATAGCTATCTTCTCTGTCAGAGCTGTTCCAGTTTCTGCGTTCGCCATAGCCATAGCTGCGATTGTCATCGCGGCGACCGTACTGGGGTCTCTCTACCTTTGAGAACCGTTGTCTTTCAGAATCCGTTCTTACAAAACGCGGACGGGATGAGACTCTCTGTTCATTTCTTTCATTGTCATTTTCCTCATAGAACCTATTTCCATGATCTGCTGTTTCCATTTTTCTTTTAAAGTTAAGTGTTATTATTTCTTTCCGGACCTCACGGTCTCTTTCATTATTCTTTTTACATTCCGAAATAGTTGGACGGAGTAATTGCTCTCAATTCCGCTTTTACTGAATCGCTTACCTGAAGGGTCTCAATAAACTCCGCAATGGATTCCTTTGTAATGGCATTATTTGTTCTGGTAAGTGCTTTCAGAGCCTCGTACGGATGAGGATAGCCCTCACGGCGCAGTATGGTCTGGATAGCCTCGGCAACAACGCTCCAGCATTCATCAAGATCACGCTCGATGGCAGGACGGTTGAGCAAGAGTTTTCCAAGTCCTTTCATAGAACTCTTGATGGCAATAAGCTGATGGCCGAACGGTACGCCCACATTCCTTATGACCGTAGAATCGGTAAGGTCTCTCTGCAATCTTGAAACAGGGAGTTTTCTGGACAAATGTTCAAGAACGGCATTTGCCATTCCAAGATTTCCCTCGGCGTTCTCAAAATCAATAGGATTTACCTTGTGGGGCATAGCGCTTGAGCCCACCTCGCCGGCCTTGATCTGCTGTTTGAAATATTCCATTGAAATGTACTGCCAGAAATCGCGGTTCATATCAATCTGAATGGTATTCAGACGTTTCATACCGTCAAACAGAGCGGACAGATTATCGTAATTGGAAATCTGGGTGGTATATTCCTCTCTTACAAGACCAAGTTTATCTTTAAGGAATCCTGCTCCGAATGCTTTCCAGTCATACTCAGGATAAGCTACATGATGCGCATTGAAATTACCTGTCGCACCACCGAACTTGGCAGAAAGAGGAACCTGTTTCAATGCATCAAGCTGGGTCTGCAGACGGTAGGCATAGACCTTGATCTCTTTACCGAGTCTTGTAGGCGATGCCGGCTGTCCGTGGGTACGCGCCAGCATCGGGATACGTTCCCATTCCTTTGCATACTCATTGAGTTTTGCAATAAGCTTTTCAATCTGAGGATAGTATTCGTTTTCCAAAGCCTCTTTGATGGAAAGAGGAACAGAAGTGTTGTTGATATCCTGACTGGTCAGACCAAAATGGATAAATTCCTTGAAAGGGACAAGTGCTGGAGACAAATCGAACTTTTCTTTCAGAAAATACTCTACAGCCTTGACATCGTGATTTGTTACGCTTTCTATCTCTTTGATATGGGCGGCATCTCCAACTGAAAAGTTCTGCCAGACAGAGCGCAAATTCTGCACAGCCTGCATATCTATGTTTTTCAGCTGGGGCAGAGGCAATTCACATAATGTTATAAAATACTCAATCTCCACTCTTACTCTGTAACGGATCAAAGCGTATTCAGAAAAATAATCTGCAAGAGCGGCAGTTTTACCGTGATAGCGTCCGTCTATCGGAGACACGGCAGTAAGTTCATCAAGTTCCACTTTTTATATAAAAATAAATTGTTTTTCCGTATTTTCAACAACCTGCTTTCACAGCAGAAACCTGTACGACTGAAAGGACTCGAACCTTCACGCCTCACGGCACCAGATCCTAAGTCTGGCACGTCTACCAATTCCGCCACAGTCGCATAAGGCGGTGCAAAAATACAAAAATAATTTGCAATATAATTTATTAATATACTATTTCTTTTCTTTCAAAGGCATAAAGACCGGGAAATAAAAGAACAGGCCCAATATCGAGAACAGCATTCCACCCATTACGCCTATTGCAAAAGAAAACCAGAACGTCTGTGTCTTGCCATCGAACAGGAACGGAATAAGGCCAAGCACTGTAGAGATTATGGTGAGCAAAGTGGGTATCACCTTTCGGTTGAAGGCCTTGACAAAACGTTTCACTTCCGGAGTTCCGGACTTGTCGGACACGGTTCTGTATTCACTCATTATGTATATGCCGGCATTCACAACAATACCGCACAGCATAACCATAGACGCAAAACCGCCGCTGCTGAACTGCGTATGGAACATGGGGAACACCAGAAACAGGCCTATCAGACCCACAGGAATCATCAGTATTACAGACAACGGCTTTACCAGAGATTCTGTCATTATTGAGCAGATCATGAAAATGACAAGTATGACCAGGACTATCAGACCGGACTGTTTTTTACCGCTGCTGCTGTAATAGTCGTAAAAAGACTCGCCACCTACAGAAAATCCAAGCGGAAGAATCTGATTCATGTGTTTCACTTTTTCTGAAACCATTTTCTCACACAGATAGCTTGAGCCAACAAAGTTGAAACCGACATTCAGAACATACTGCTGGTTGTTCCTTTCAATGTCCATAGACGTTTTGCTTTTTGTCAGTGACCCGACATCGCTCATTCGTGTAGGAGTATTGTCAATTACAACCATATCGTTCGTTATGTGCCACAGGTCAAAATAATCCGCCTGAGAAGAAACCAATCTGACATTTGAGCTTTCAGAGCCGTCAAACACAGTTCCTATTGTACGGTTGAACAGCTGTTCACTCAAATAATTGTTGTAACTGCCAACATTAAGGTTATTGTTTACAATCCTTTCCTTATTGAAGTCCAGATAGAACTCGTTTCCGGCCATCTGGCGCCATTCGGCAGACAAACCGGTTGCAGAGACTCTCTTGTTGACTTTCAAAGAATCCATCAGCATCTGGGCAAAACGGTACAACATGTCATAATTGTATCCGTAAATCGGAATGGAATGGTCAAAAGATGTCTGGACAACAGAGTTTGACAGAGAGTGGTCTTCCTGATCCAGCGCGCTTACATACCATGTAGCAGCGCCATATCCGACAGCCTTTGTCCACAACTGCTGTTTCAGCATATGCGGGAATCTGGTACGTTCGTATTTCTTCTTGAAGTGAATAGTCATACTGCCGTAATTTCCGCCGATTGTTGTGGAATATGATTCAATCTGGTCAAACTGGCTCAACCAGTTTTCCATTTCTTTCATCACCTGATTCATCTGTCTGGCATTTGTGCCCTCCGGCATCTGTGCGGATACATTAAGAACAACCCTGTTATCCTGACTGCCAGAGATATTGGAGAAGATATAGGACAAATTATTCTCCTTACTTTTAAACCAGTTGAATGCGCCTCCAAGAGACACTTCAAAAATCTTTTTATGTTTCTGATACCACTTGCTTCCAATAGTGCAGTTATACAAACCTACAAGTCCGCCCCTATATCTGTTGGGGTCAGAATTGTAATACACAACATTATTCTCTATCCTGTACTCTTTTCCACGCGAGACCTGGTTGGGCAACAGGCGTATGGGGAGTCCGAACCCAAGAACAAGAACCACTATGTAAATCCAGCGGTGCCTCCTGCCCCACGCGATATATTTGCCGTACTTGCCGGAAACACCTACAAGCCAGCGTTTGTAACGCCATCCGCTATGTATCACACCTCCGTCGGTTGTCAGCGATATTCTGTCCAGCATTGCCGGAATAAGTAAAAAGGCAACAAAGAGAGAGATGGACAGATTTAGGATTATTACCCACACAAATCCAATCAGATTGTGTTTCTGTTCCTCAGGAAGAAAGAATATGATCATCATGGCAGCAATGGTTGTCAATAGTGCGCCTGTTATGGAAAATGCCACACTTCTGTTCCGGTAATAAGCATAATGGTCAGTCATCACAATGGCCGTATCTATTATAATACCCAAAGACACGGTTATTCCTGCCATTGAATACAATTCAATATCTATTCCCAGCAGATAGTAGAATATCACGGCAATCAACAGGTTTGCCGTAATGGATAAGGCTATCACACCAAGATATTTGAAACTGCGGCTCACCGCAAGAACAAAAACCAGCAGTATCAGCAAAGATAAGATGGAACGTTTGAAAATTTTATGGATTTCTTCCTTCAGACTGGTAGATGAGTCATAATCCAGTTTTATTGTATAATTGTCGGGAAAATTCTCCTGCAGCTCAAGCATCCTGTTCCTTACATTTTCCGCTACCTTGATGGAGTTTATTCCCTCTTGGGCATATACAGATACGGAGATAGTATTCAAGCCGTTGTACCTGTCATAGAAATCAGGTTCCATTTCCTGATAAGAAACGGTAGCAAAATCTCCAACATAATACAACCGCCCGTTGACCTTCTTTACAGGAATCCTTTCCAGCGACACATCCAAATCTTCAGACCGGAGTTTGAGCAGCATCAGCTTATCATCAACAACCATTGAACCTACAATGTTATTGCGGAAATATTCGTTGAATGCGGCACTCAGGTCAGACGGAGTGAGTTCAGCCGAGCGCAAAGAATTGGGATCAAATGTTATAACCCATTCAAACGGCTGGGCGCCCGATGTTCGCACAGATTCAATGCCCTCCACTCTTGACAATGGAGAAACTATCAGGTCCTGTGCATACTTGACAATCCTGTCGGCGGGCATATCGGCATTGATAGTGTACATCAGCAAAAGCGTAGAGCTGCTGTTTCCCGATATTGAACTGCTCACACTGGGGTAAGACACTCCCTGCGGCAGTCTGTCATATATCTGCCTTATCTGGGTGGCCACGGCAAAACGTGCCGCCTCCATTTTGGTACCCTTCTTGAAAGTAAGGCTTACCGATCCGCCACCGTAATATGAGCGTGCCCTGACATTTACCACACCGTCAAGAGAATTCAAAGCGCCCTCTATCTTGGACGTAACCTCCTGTTCTACAATACGGGCCGATGCCGCCTGATACCCAAAGCTGACAGAAATCACATTGCTTTCCCTTTTTGGAGAATACTGCACATTCAGCTTTGGCAGCAGTGCGCCACCAATTATCATCAGCACAACCATTATCAAAATAACCGAAAAAGACGGTATTTTGAATCTTGTATCATTATTATCTTTCACGGTGTCTTTCAATTACATAGTATGCCAAAGGAATAAAGAACACGCTGACAAACGTTCCTACTATCATTCCGCTGATCAAAGCAAGAGAAAGCGGATACTGCAGATCGCTTCCCATATTTCCACGTACCAGGAAAGGCGCAATTGCAAGAATTGTTGTCAGAGATGTCATCAGAATAGCTTTCAGCCTGCGCTGTCCGGCCACCAGGATAGCACGTTTCAAGCCCATACCGCTTTCCCGCAATTTGTTTATGGTATCCACCTTCAGAATTGAGTCATTGATTACAATACCGCACATAACCACAATTCCTATCATAGACATCAGATTAAGGCTGACATTGAAAAGTTTCAACGTAAGCAATGCTGCAAATATATCTATCAGAAGCTCGGACAGAATAATCAGCGGCTGGATCAGGGATTCGAACTGGGCTGCAAGAATAAAGAACAGCAGCAATACCGATATCAGCAGGACAATGCACAATTCCTTGATCATCTCGTTATTGGAGAAGAATGAACCCGAAAAATCAACCTCGAAACGTATATCGTCTCTTACAATATCGGTAATGCGGTTCATTATGGAACGCACGTTCCGTGCCCCCTTTACATCCAGTTCAACATTATAATACTCACCTTCCACTCCGCTTGTAATCAGTTTCAGATCTCTGTTACGGGTTTCTCTAAGCAGAAGTTCAACCGGGACACGTACTCCATTACCGGCATTGATATACTGGTTTTGGATCAGATCCTTGACATCGCTGTTATTGTTACCCAGAACAACAGGTACAGACATAGTCCCTTTTGATACCCTGAGTATGGAGTTGTCATTCAGATTCTGTCTCAGAAATGATAGCAGACTATTGTAAGAGACACCATACAATGCCAGTTTCTCAGGACTTGCAACAAGTTCAATATGTTCATTCCACTCTGCAGACTGCATATTGGCTTCAGGAACGGTTTGTTGGATTTTGGACAACACATAACCCAGTTGTGAAGGGTCAGGAGTCTTTCCGTCCGTAGAGCGCAGTTTTGCAACGAGAGGAGCCTCCTTTTCAGCAAAAATCATGTCGAATATATTTCCGGAGGCCTTGCAGCCGCACACTGCATCGGGCCACAATGAATGGATATAGTCTCCTATTCCGTTCTCTATCTGCGCAAGGGCCTTCTCGTCTGCCGCCTTGAGATAGACAATAGACTCTGTTATTCCAATCTGGTCGGTATGGGACAGCACAAACTGATTGACTCCGGCCATTACGGTAGACTGTTCAATATTCTCTGCAAAATGTTCAACAAGCATGTTGCAACGGCGTACATTCTCTTCAAGTGTAATACGGTTGTTCCACTCTATATTGACAAGCGTATCAGTATGGGACAATTGCGGCAGCTTGCGTTTTTCAAGATTCATGAAAAGCAATGCCGAGAATGCTACGGAAAAGCCGAATATTACCCACATAACGTATCTGCGGCGGAAGAACCATGTCAATACGCGGTCATAACCGGCATCCATATTACGCACAGATATCCGTTCAATGAATGTGTTGGGTACAAAGCATGTCTGTTTCTTGTAGAACTGGTAATAGAACACCGGGATTACAACAACAGACACAATCAATGCGGAAAACAGTGTTATTGTAACAGCCATAGCCTGGTCATAGAACAACGCGCCGGATATTCCGCTCAAGAAAATCAGCGGAACGAATATGGCGCATGTGGTAAGGACAGAACTGAGCATTGGAGTAAACACCTCTCTGGCGCCATCCACGCAGGCTCTGTCAAGAGGAGCGCCAGCTTTCCACATTCTGGTAATATTGTCAACAACAATAATCGAGTTGTCCACCAGCATTCCTATTCCCAATACCAGTCCGGACAATGAAATGATATTGATGGTAAGTTTGAACAGATAAAAAAACAGGAAAGACAGAATAATGGACAGCGGGATTGTAAGAACGACCAAAGAGGGGGACTTGACATCCTGCATAAAGAAGAAAATGATCAGACAGGCAAAAACAGCACCGAAAATCAGGTTGCCTATCATGTTATGGATGGAATAATCCAACAATTCGGTCTGATCTCTCGTTACAGTAAACTCCAGTTCCGGATAGTCCTCCTCAAAAGAATCAAGCAGAGTTCTGATATCCTTTTTCAGTTCAGACATTTTTGATTCGGTTCTTTTGATTACGGCCAGAGTAATTGCAGGTTTCCCATCTGACAAGACTGTTCCCTCCTGCTGTTGCTGATGTTCATACACATCGGCAAGATCCTTTATCTGATATACACGCCCCGAAATTTTCAGATATACATTCTCAATATCTTCCTTTGTCAGTATCTGGGACTCGAAACGCACATTGAAACGATACTCTCCGTCTCTGATTACAAGATTTCCAAGACTGACATTGGAATTTGAGATTGCTGAGGCAAGGTCATTCTCCGATATTCCCATTGACGACAGTTTCTCCATGTCTGGTACAATAAGCAGTTCAGGGAAAATCTGACCTGTTATATCTACCATGGCCACTTCTTTCAGCTGTTCTATCCTGCGCAGAATCACCTGACGTGAGAAATCACTCATCTGGATAAATCTGGGTGATACGGTATTGATATCGTCCGGAACAAAATCCTTATCTTCTTCCTTTAACGTGATATTGATAAAAAAGGCTGGGATATCGGTTGCGCTTGCACGTATTACCATAGGACGTTCCTCGTCTCTTGGCCATGAACTCATGGTACGGTCAATACGTTCATTCACATCAATAAAAATATAATCGGCATCGGCCCCGTAATCAAAATCCATGGTAATGACACCGTTTCCGTCTTTTGTCTGACACACAAGATTGTCAAGATGATTCACCTGAATCAACTGATTCCTTAGCGGCGTCATCATTGTCTCATTCAGTTCCCTGGCAGATTTGTTAGGCGATACCACCTTGACAGTAATCTGAGGAATGGCAATATCCGGCACCAGCGATACCGGCAGCATCCTTATTGCGGCTATGCCGAGTACAAGAACTGCAATCAGCACCATAACAACCGCAATAGGTCTTTTGATCAACCCTTTAAACATAGCAGCAGTTATTTGACAAGTTTTACAGGTACTTCTCCGCTGCCAAGATTCAGATTACCCGATGTGATAATCATATCGCCCTCGTGCAGTTCCGCTCCCCTTTCAGTATTGGCTACAATTGAATGCTCTGTAGTATTGCTTAGCAGAACCTTTACATAGGTCCATATGGATTTGCCGTCAACATAACGGAACACCACCTCAAGATTATCTCTTATTACAACAGCGCTTTTGGGTACGACCAGCTGGTCAGGGACACTGTTTTCCACAACAATTTTCACGTTCATGCCATCCAGTAACGCTCCGTTGTTCTTTACCTTTGCCGTAACAGCTATCTGGCCATGATCATCTACAGATGGATTGATTGACTCAATATTTCCTAAAATCACTATACTGTTGTCATTGAACGGAGTCACTTTTACAGACTGTCCTACACTGACAAAATTATACTCGGTTTCAAGAACGTTGAATCTGACAGTCATATACGAGTCATCAATAAGGGTACAGAACACACCGTTGGTATTCTCGTATTTCTTTGCCTGGACACCTACAATCTTACCGGCAAACGGAGCTCTGAGCACAGCATTCTGCAGATTGCGCTGCGCATTCCGGAAAGCCAGCTGCGCATCGGCATACCCAGTATTGATATAGATTATTCTTTTGGTTGCGGCCGGAATTGATGCGGTGTCTTCCAAGGAATAGCCGTAATCCAACAGACGGTCGGCAAGATTCAGCACAGCCTTGTCATATGAAAGTTGGGCAGACTGCATTGCAGAATTCAAAGACTCCTTGTCCAGCTCTGCCAAAGCCTGATTACGCTTCACCTCATCGCCCTCTTTCACTTTGATTGACGCAACTATTCCCTGCGTCTGAAAGCTGATATTGCTGCGCTGCACAGCCTCAAGACGGCCATTGCAGACCAACTGCTTGTAGAATGTCCTGCGTACCAGCGGAGCTGCCGTTACCTGATTGTTTTCCATTGAATAGGAAAGTCTGGCAAGTTCTTCTTCCTGGCTTTCATTTTTCTTATCGTTTTTGCAGCTTGCGAATCCTGCTGTAAGGACCAAAGAGATTGCTATTGTCAAAAAATTATATTTCATATCGGTAGTATTTATTTTGTCAGTTTATCGAATTCAGCACTAATGTTTGTAAAAGTTGCATAATCAAACAGAGTCAGTCCCCTGATTGTAAAATAGTAGTTCCAGTAATTGGCAACACTGTTCACATAGCTCAAGCGGGCATTGTCTCTTGAGCTCTTCAGTGCATTCAGATCCGTAACAGACATCGCCCCGTTACCAAAGTTATCTACAGCATTCTGATAGCTCTCCTCAGCAACCTGTGCGGCACGTTTTGCTATCTGGCACTGTGCATACTGGTTGTTGAACTGGACCACCCTTGTGAACAGATCACGTTCATAATCCTGACGGTCCTGCTGCAACTGGTATCTTGTAGCTTCGGCCTGAGCCTCGGCCATCTTGACACGGCCCTTGCCAAGTCCCCAGTCAAGAATAGGAATATCAATAGTGACACCAACAACCTCCTGGTCCTGAACATCTTTGAACACCTGACTGAACAGGTCATTGTTGTTGGACAAACCGAATGTGGCATTGAAAGAAGCCCTTACACCGCGCTGCCCCTTAGCCTGGGCGATAGAGCGGTCAGACTCAAGTTTGGAGATAAGCTGTCCTATTGTAAAAGAAGAATTGTTCAGAGACTTGTCAAGAACATCATCATAATCAAGCTGCAGTTCCGGAATTACGTAAGAAACCTGCAAATCAAAATCGGCATCTTCCGTATAGCCAATAAACGAACACAGATTATTTCTGGCATTGGTAAGATTGACAGACTGGTCCGTAACCGATATGGAATCCTTCAACACGTTGAGTTCCAGCTGAAGAATATCATCTTTGGTCTTTGTACCCATGGCAAATCTGGTCTGGGCATTCTTGTACAGTTTTTTGTCCTTCTCAAAATTATCCACAGCCATATCGTACTCAACGCGGGCACGCACATAATTCCAGAAGTAACTGGTAGCCGTCTGGGTAACACGCTCCATGCTCTCAAGATACTGGCGTTTTGAACGCTCGTAACGGTTAGGTTCAATCTTCTTGTCCCATTTCAGGCTGTTGTACTGCCAGATTGGCTGGAGGTAATACAATGTTACAGGTTGTACATAGTATGTCTGTCTGTGACTCGGCTGGAACTGGTCAAGCCTGCGCATATCGGAATACAATTGGATTGTACCGCCAGTAGCCGCAATGTTCTGCCTGATTGACAATGTAACCTGGTTTGAAAGATTATAATTGGAGCGGTAATTGATCTCACCGGTATTATAATCCTGCAACGCAACCAGAGAACGGTTGAAATTCATCAACTGGGCACTCACGCTGACTGACGGCAGATAGTTAGCCTTAAAGGAGCGGTAACTCCAGTAAGATGCCAGAAAATTATTGCGGTTGGTCATACCGCTGACTGAGTTTTCCTGCGCCAGTTGGATGACATCATCCATACTTAACATACGCTTGTATGTAAACTGGGCGTGTAAATGGAAACTTGAAAAAAATAAAACAGAAAGACAAATAAAGGCTTTCTTGAAATTCGTTGAAAAAGACATATTTTTTATTTTCACAAATAAATTTTCCAAAAGTAACATTAATTGAAAAAAATCACAACTGACAATACCGTTTTTTTTACCACCAGACTATATTTTTATCGTCCACAAACATAAACGGGCGTTCATCCCATCCTCTGGAGTAATTCCTGAGCCAGAGCAACGCCCCGCGCGGAATGCTGTCATACCGCAACGAATTATCTTCCGCAATACGTTTCCCGGTCAACACCCATGTATTATCCGCGCCCCAGTACCGAAGCTCGTATTCATCGCCCGGAATAATATCATTCTCGTCTCCGCGCGGCACAATACGGACATAGGCAACCTGCGCCGGCGCTCCCATATCAAGGCCAATCCAGGCGCCATGCGGGGCATCGGCATCTTCCGTTTCAAAATTGGTAAGCCTGTTACCGTCAAAAGCATTGGCTACAGCCTGTTCCGATGCCGCAGCGCACGCTATTGCACGTCCCGTAATCTGCGTTCCGGCATTGTCAAAAAATGCCAGTTCGGCAATACTTCCATATGTACTGTCCGCAGCCAGATACCGCCAGTAACGGTACGGTTTGTCCGCCCGGACTGCAATCTTGTCCGGAATTGTCACTGTATCTACAACATACACTGTTTTTGCGTTTCTGAAACCAGAATTATTGCTGCATTGGATTCTGGCACCGAGAATACGGCGGCGTTTGTCCACAACATTGGTGGATTCATAATACTTTCTCCGCAACACAATGCTTGTAAGGACATCGTAGTCTGTTTCCACATATCCAACCGCCCCGTTTTTCTTCAGCACAAAAGGACGGCAAACCGGAACCAGTCCTTTTCCATCATATACCATAACAATATACAGAATGTTACGTCCCATTTTCTCAAAACGTACTTTTCCATGTATTATTTTACCATAATCAACTATATTCCAGTCAGTATTGCGTCCGTTGAAAGTGCAGATATATGCATAAGGTTCAACCAGTCTGATTTTTTCACCGGTAACCGATACTTTCGGCACAGGTATTTCCACTGCCGACGGATTCATGTACTTTTCTGTAACATCCAATCTGCAGAGAGAAAACGGGTACTTGTATACGGAACGGTTTTTATATTCAAGAACATCCGGATTGATTGAATATGTACTGCGAAAAACTTTCGGTATTCGCTCAAACGGGAAGAACTGCCACCCCGGAACAGAGTTCAAATCCCATTCGGCAGGTAGTTCCTGTCCGCGGTCACCCAGCACCGTATACCATGAATGGCCGGCACGGTATCTGCCCCAATACGGAGTATGGTCCTTTATGACAGGCAATCCGAAACTGCGGTAAGTCATCACACCAAGATTGACATAATCAACACAGCGTCCATAGGTCTGTTTGGGCAAAAGAGACGCTTTGAGTATAGGCAGACCGGCATCGGTGTACATTCCGTAAGGTTTGACCTCTCTCAGCACCTCGTTGCGGACAAAATCCAATGTTTTGAAACATGTATTGTATTCCACATCGTCCGGTATCATACGTTTTATATCGTCTCCATAATACAGCTGCAAGGTATCACGCCAATAATCCAGTTCCTGGCACTCTTCAACCTTATACGGGAGCAGCCATTCACAGAATTCATCAAAAGACAGATGTTCCGCCCACGGACAGTTTTTCCACTTGTCAAAAGCCTGGTCAATGGAATGGATCAGATAGTCTGACCTGATAATCCTGACATCGGAAACCAGCCTGTGCCCAGCATACGGAATTTCATTATCGCAGAAATTCTTCAAAGTGTCACGCTGCTGCACAATGGTCAGCGTATCACACTCAAGCACCTTTTGGGCAAGTTCATAATAGCTGTCAATTGCAGCCCGGTCACTGTACGAGTAATGCGCAGGCATATTGGCAATCAGAAATTCTGCGGCAGCAAGTTTCTCACCGTCACTACGGTAATGTTCCAGAACGTGTTCCAGTTCCACACGGTTATCACCTGCCAATTGCAGGGACTGCTGCAGCAAGCTGTTATCCATACAGGAAACAAGCCCGCATGTTACAGGCAGCAGACACACAAATACGGTAAAAGAATCAATTTTCATAATAAAAATATATAAACATTAGATTATTAGAGTTTTATAAAATTTCTGCCTGCATTACGGTGATTCGTATTGCTGTCACGGCACCACAATATGAATTTCGCCACACCAATAACATGACGGCCTGGCACAAAGCCCCAATACCGGCTATCCTGAGAATCTATGCAGTTGTCTCCAACCGTATAGAACCAGTCATCCTGAAACGTATAACTGCTTACAGGTTCGGTACCAAGAAAGGCCTGTCCGTCCGAATAGGTCAGTTCAAGCCCTGTTTCATATTCAACCGGTTTGGCATACAGCGTGCAATGCCACAGGTCCAATTCAACACAGTCACCTTTGGCAGGGACATACAAAGGACCAAGATTCTTGATGTTGTATCCGTTTGTCCACGGATATGCATAAAAACAGTTTGAATTTATCAAAAGACTGTCCGGCACATTCTGCAAACTGTTCTGAGACTGCATCAGTCCGATTGTTCCGCTGTAATGGTTGTTGAAATTCACACCATCAGCAATACTGACAGTATCTCCGGGTGCTCCAAGCACCCTTTTACAGAATACGCTGTTGATCTTAAATTCAATTTTGCTCCAGTCTCCATAAGGATGGACTTGATTGAAAACCAGAATATCTCCCGCACTGATTTTTCCCAAAGCAGGCATACGCATACACCTCAAAGCCGCATGATCTGAAAAATCAAAGCTTCTGTATATTCTTGCACCGTATTCAAGTTTGCTTACAAGAATTCTATCGCCGGGAATCAGCGTTGGATACATGGAATATGAAGGAATTATAAACTTTTCTGCTATAAATATTCTTCTGCAGAAATGCAACAGAATCAACAGCACCGAAGCATACATACATCTGCTGCAGATTTTAACGGCAATAACGGGAATCTTTTTCATGTTATCTGAATTTATGTGTTTTATTTACAGTATCGTCAAGGTTGCCTGTAACCGGCAGCTCATTTATTTCTTTTCTCAACTTTTCTGTTGTTGCAGACTCAACCTTTGCAGGAAAAGAATTTATCTTTTGCAGCATATAATCAAAGTCGTCAGTTTCTTGACGGGCAAAATATGTGCGGGCAATTCTGCACAACGGATAGAGTCTGTTGGGCACCATACAGAACGCATGGGTATAACGCTCAACTGCCTTGTCAAAATCACCGCGTTCAAAACTGTTGTTTCCCATAACGTTCCAGAACATTGGGTCACAGCTTATTTTCAGTCCCTGCATCAGAACGGAGTCACTCTTCTCATACTGTCCTGTTTTACTCAAAGCCTGACCATATTCAAACAAAAAGTTAGAATCATGTTTCATATAATCATACAGAGAGTCGGCATCGGCTATTACATAATCATAAAAACCGGAGTTGTACCAATACTCTGTCTTTTCCCATGTACTGCGTGCACTTTTCTGTTTATATACAAAAGGGATTTTGCAGGCAATCAGCACTGTCAGTATAATCAGCATTAATATGTTTGCGTACTTGACCATTAATATATGTCCTGTTTCAGCACTTTTCTCAGAAACTCCTGCCGCCAACATTACAGGCAACAATATCTGAAAGGAAACAACATGCATCGGATAAGAAAACATGGCAAACACCGCAAAAGAGACAAGCCCTCCGCACCATGCAGTACGCTGTTTGTGTGACTGGACAATGCCAATTACAAACAGAGCAATCAGAAGGGTCATGGCTGCCACTCCGTTTTCTGCGCCGAACTGCAGAAATTCATTGAATGCATATTCGGGACTGTCGGCAACCATGCGCTGATTCTGGTCCAATACGGTCCAATCGGTCGAGTCTGTTCCTTTCCGGCTTATCTGTGTATTGAAATAATTGTACTGTTCCTCGCCATATGCTCCTGCATAGCATCCCTGCCCCACTCCGGTCAATGCATGGCGGCATATCATACGCCCACTCATACGGTTAATGAACATACGCCCGTCGGCCGACGGTCTTTTTATTACATACGCACAACAGCAAAGTACAATAACAGCAGGTGCAAGCCAAACTATATGTTTTTTCAGAAAAATTTTGCCATTTTCACTTGTCAATGCCAAATACAGCACAGCGGCGGCAAGCGCAAGAATTGCTGCTCTGCTCATGGTAGACGGAAGAATTATCAGACCGGATAACGCAGACAAACCGGTAATGATTCTAATTCTTTTGCTACAGTCTCGCAGCGCATAGAAACCAGTTACAGCTATGCAGACGGCAAGAAAACCTCCATAAGGTCCGGGATTCTTAAATGAGCCTGTACAACCAAAGAAACAATTGTTGGAATCAGACAAACCTGTCAGTTGCAGAATGCCCAGTACCGATTCGTACAAACATGCAACAGCTATTAATACAGGCAATATGTATTGCATATATTTACCTACACATACAAAAGACAGGCGACAAGCGCAATATACTGCAGCCATACACCAAATTGAAAACAAAGTCCGCCCATTATCCGCGCCATTGCCACAGAGTAACAGCAATGAGCACAACAGGACAATCGCTGCCACCAGGCAGTCGCTCAATACAACGTGTTTTTTCATTTTTCTGGTATTTGTATTATTTCACATTACAAGTAAGTTTAATTGTATAAGATTTTTCACCAGCCATCACATAAATAATACTTCAGTAACTTCATCATAGCCACTTGGCCCCTCAGGTCCATGATTTACATATCTAGTTAAAGCCTCAATATTATCCGACAAAAGAGGTATTTGTTGAATTTTATTGTTGGATAAAACAAATAAAGCAGTTGCAGAAGCTACACTTAAAATTGAAAATAATATCTTTTTCATCATTTTTGTTTTTTTAGTTTGGGAAACTGTTTTGTGTTTAATTTCACAGAATTCCATTATTTGAATTGTTCCAAAACTGATAAGTCAATTCCATGCAACGGGAACGCGCACACAGATTGCTAAACAACTATTACATCTATGCCGCAAACTCCTTCTTTACGGTTAGACTCTGCAAAATATGACCTGCTAAAATACACAAACGAATTTCGTATAGTATGGCTAGTACTACCAAAAGACATGTTTGTAACGCGCGCACATATAGATTCCGTAATCGTGTTTCACATTTGCGTTTTGCAAACGTACATTAAAAATCCGAACCGACAAAATTTATTCAAAATAAATAGGTTTGAAATATTCCGGACGGTGAAAATCAGGAGTAGCAGTTTTCACCGGATGCCAGGTGACATATTGGCGGTCATCGCCACTCCCAACACAGTTATACACATTGGCAAGCAGTGTTTTGCCGGAAAGAGTCTCAAAGCTGTGCTTCCATAATGCCTGCAGCGGCACTGAAATGGCCAGTTCCCAATGAGTCAGACTATCAATACGTCCCACACTTTTTCTTCCAAGAGATGTCCAACGGTCTATCTTCTCAAGATTCTCCAATGTTGATGAAGTTCTGTCAGCCCTCTCCGTTCCGCACTCCATATTGATTGCACCAATGCAATTGGACTCTATATTGTAGTAAAGGCTGTCACCTTCTTCCATGAAAAAGAACTCACAGCAGGATTCCTTATACACGCCCTCAAGGTCATTTTCCATTGTACCAATGGTTCTTTTCTCTGTAACACGGTAATGGATAAGCAGATTGGTGCCGTTGTGAGCCACTGCAAAATCAACCTGCGGAAGATACGGATATGCATCTTTCCAGTTCAACACCGAAACCGGATTGTATTTTACTGCGGCGGAATCAAACACAGACGGTATCTCTTCAGAAGCAACATGAGTGCGGTCAATAAAAACAGCTACCATAGAAGTCTCTACTGCATTTTTTGTACAGGAACACAAGAACAGCACTGCACAAGACAACAGAATGTTTTTAACCGATGCCAACATATCCATATTATTTTACGTAACGTGCAAAGAAATCAAGAAAATAGGGCCAGTTTGGACCGGCTTCGTGACCGCCATGATGCTGTCTGTATGCAAGGTCACCGTCTGTCAGTCCATAGTCAACTCCAGGAAACATGTAAGTGCCTACACCCTGTTTGCCTAAAAGTTCATATACCGGACTTGCCATAGCTGCAGAATAAAATGAACCTGTAACATCCTGCCATTTGTCTCCATCGAAAGTTCCGGCGGATATGAAACACGGACGCGGAGCACACAACGCTATCAGTTCATGCTGGTCAACCGGGAGATCATTCTCTGTCATAGGATCAGTACCATACTTTATCAGATTGCCGCAGACCCAGTGGTATTCCTCGTTGGAAACGATATTTCCTATACTTTCACCGCAATCTCTGCGCCACCCTGCAGCACCCGATTTACCGCTCGAGGCAACAAAGGCAGACAAGAACCTTTCGTCAAAAGCCATAGTCACCAAAGCGGCTTTTCCATAGCGTGACACACCCTCTATCGCAACCTTTCCGGCATCGAATTCAGGACAGGATTCAAAGTAATCCAACACCTTTCCGGCACCCCATCCCCAGGCGCGCAAAGCACCCCAGTCCGTAGGTTTACGGTATTCGCCCTCATTGCACAAGCCAATTATTCCGCTTGTGAGCCCATAGCCTGCATCAGCCTGTATTGATCCAGGATTAACCGATGCCGCCGCCCATCCGCGTTCAACAACCTGCTGCTGCCATGGCGTGCTGTTTCCGTATGCACGGGGCAGTCCGCCGGAAATAAAACCGAATTCCATTACTACCGGCAGGTTTGTTTTCCCTTCGGGCCAGATGACCTGCGCCTGGATATTCACTTCAATTGAAGGGCAGGCAGAATTGTCCACACTGCCGTTCAGGTTACGTATTACCACCGGGATGCCTCCCAGTTCAGCCTTCTGTTCGCTTGTAACGGTCCATGTCACCTGCGGTGTGTTCTCCGGAATCCTGCCGTAAACATTATCCTCAAAAGAACGTACCAGTTCGGGACGGCGCACCTTGTTCCACATCTTTGCATTTTTCACCTCCTTGCCGCTGAATGTGACAAGCGGATCGGGATAGACCGGATACGGATTCGCAGTCAGCTCATTATAATTGGGATGTTTGGTCTGGTCAGGCGAGTTTGGCTGACGGCCCTCACGCGGTTGTCCTATACCCAACTGCTGCAGCATATTGTTATAGTCTGCCAGCGTGGCTTTGTTCAAACTGTCACGGTTCACTCTCTGCCCGCCTCCGAATCCGAAACCGAACTGTGCACTGGCGGTCACCGGAAATGCCGCTACCATCAAAACAAGCAAAAGCGCTTTTGCCACTACATTCTTTCTGTCCATCTCAAAAACAATATTTTGATTATTCCGCGAATATAGTAAAAAGTCCCCAAACAATCAATGTTGGACATGATTGCAGCAGTATTCAATTTGGAAGGTGTGCGTTTTGCCGCCAATATTGCATAAAATTGGCCCTATGAGCGTTATGATTGCAAAGTTGTCTGCTGTCAGTAAAAATTCAGTAAATTTCAGTGTTGAGTATCCAATTATTTTAAACTACATGTTATCTTTGCCATACGTAACCATGAAATCACTACATCCGATGAATTGGTACGCTATGAATATTTTTTACAAACACATTAAATCTGAATTTCTATGAAAAAAGAAAAAAGCAAAGTTTCCGCACAGGGTGCGGCAGTGATCAATCCAAATGATGAGGACATCAGGTTCATAGACCTCCGTGTAGATGTTGCCTTCAAACGTGTTTTTGCTACACCGGGCAATGAAGAACTTCTCAAGATGCTCATTGACAGTATCCTACCAGATTTGCATGTCAAGACACTGGCTCTTGGCAATCAGGAGAACATTGGAGACTGTCAGGATGACAAGAAGACTATATTCGACATCAAGGCCACGACCGAGGACGGCGAGACTGTGGTCATTGAGATGCAGCTGGCAGAGAAGAAGGATTTCAATGACCGTCTGGTATATTACTCCACCTATCCAATACGTGAACAGGTGCGGAGCGGTGATAAAAAATACAGTCTGGCACCGCTGTACATAATAGCAATCATGGATTTCAGCATGGATGGTGACAGAACTACAGATAATGTCATAAACAGTTTCTGCATACGTAACGACAAAGACATCTGCAAAACACTTACGGACAACGTGCATTATGTGACTGTGGAACTACCCAAGTTCAAGAAGAGTATGTCTGATCTGAAAACCCTGTCCGATAGAATGATATGGCTGCTACGCAATATGGGGTCGCTCAAGTCCGTTCCGGAAAATTTCAATGACAAATGTTTGGAAAAACTGTTTGATATTTCTAATTTTGCTGCCATGACTTACCAGGAACAGATGGATTATCTTGCCAAGTTCCATGCTGAGCTTGACCGCGCAGCAGAACTTGAGGCCGCCATTGACAAGGGGCTCAAGCGCGGTTGGGAGGAAGGTCAGGCAAAAGGCTTGGAAAAAGGTTTGGCAAAAGGCCGCGAAGAAGGTCTTGCAGAAGGGTTGGCTGAAGGCAAACTTGAAACTGCACGCAAAATGAAAGTTGCTGGCCTTGACGCTACAATCATCAGTCAGTGTACAGGCCTGACAGCAGAACAGATTGCAGCTTTGTAATCTGTGATTGAAAATAGAAACAAAGGGAACGGTATAGCGTTTTGATTGCTACACCGTCCCTTGCTTTAACTCCGCATAACTACGCGTTGCGCTTCTCTGTAACAGTTGACGTTTACCTGTTCAAGAACTTCAGTCCATTACTCAATTTTATTCCATTGTAACTTTCGGACACAGGGATGCCTTGAATACTGTACATGGTACCGAATTGCATTTCATCTGATATCTGCGCTACACGTTCAACTCCGCTTATTCCTTTGTCAATACGATACAAGCAATATGTATTCGTTTTCAAATCATAACCGGCAATATATACCGCCGATTCGAAAACAATGGCACTTTTCACATCTGTAATGTTGGAAAGAGTATTTTTTACACTGCCATCAGACAAAGAACAGACATCTGTACCGGTTTGCTGTATTCCGCCATAATAAGTTGTACGGTATAATGTGAATATATATCCTTGCAGTTCCTGACTGTATTCATAATCGTAATAGTCATAATACACACCGGCATTCAACGGATCATACGAAAGATGAATATTATCTGGCTGGCCTTCCGATTTGGAATCCAACGGAACAACTTCATAATGCTGATACAGATACTCAAAATCTTCATCATCATCAAACATGGTCTGAGTAAGATAGATGCTGTTGGTGATGAAATTATCTCTCATACCAAAAAAAGAAGATCCGATTATTGACCCGGCGCAGGTCTCATATTCTAATGTATCATCAGATACCGTCATCCATTCATCATCCAGAAAATATGATGTAGGACCGATAATCTGTGTCTTAGTTATACCGCCACCACTTTTTGAAAAGAAACGACGGTTTTCTTTCACTTCCCTAACCTGATATTTCAGTATTTTGATGGGGATAATCCCAGATGTCACTGTACGGAGGTCAGAGTCAAACACAGTAAACCATTCACTGATATAATCACTGCCCTCTGCCTTGCCACTGCAGCGACTGTACAGGAACGGTTTCTTTTCCTTTGTAAAGTCCGACTGTATGACATACAGATAACCTCCGTCATATTCGGTTACAGGCACCAGTTCTTGGGCAAATGAATTCAAGGACAGCAGTACTGCAACAATAAAGAATAGTTTTTTCATACGCTATAATATTTCCAATTGGGTCAAATGAATTGATTTTGCTTAGATTCTCTAAATCACAAAGTTACCAACATTTGGTAATAATGCAAAAAAAAGAAAATGAATTTGTTCTCTGGCTGGAGATCAGACTGCAGCCGACCTGAAAGGATTGAGCTCCCTACGGTCGCTCCATCCTTTGCGCTACCGCGGGTCGGCTGAAAAAACCACAAAAATCAAAATAAGGCAACGCCCCCGCGTTGCCTTACATATTTCAGTTGTGTTCCCTCTGAATTCAAATGGATTTGCACTCAGCGGGGACACAACTGAAATAAAAAAAGCAGAGGATTTCTCTGCTTTTTGATTTTTGTGGTTCTTGTCGGGATGAAAGGATTCGAACCTTCGACCCCCTGGTCCCAAACCAGGTATTCTAACCGGACTGAACTACATCCCGAATGCTTTCTTCTGAAAAGCGGTGCAAAATTATATCTATTTTTGAACAAATGCAAGAAATCAGCATTATTTTTGTATTTCTTCTTATTATTAAGGTATGGATAACTATTTTTTTGCTAATTTTGCGGTTCAAAACCAAGAATCTTTGCAACAGATTCCAGAGAACGGATAAAATTTTAATACAATATGTTCAGAACAAAAACTTGTGGAGAACTCAGACTGGAAAATGCCGGACAGGACGTCACATTGGCAGGTTGGGTTCAGCGTGTCCGCAAAATGGGCGGTATGATTTTTGTTGACCTGCGTGACCGTTACGGCATAACACAGCTGGTCTTCAATGAAAGTGCAGATGCAGAGCTTTGCAAAGCGGCATCGCAACTGGGTCGCGAATTTGTAATTCAGGTCAAGGGAACTGTAAGCGAACGCAGTTCAAAGAATCCCAAGATGCCAACAGGAGACATTGAGATTCTTGTTTCACAGCTTAACGTCATCAACCAGGCGCTGACACCGCCTTTCACAATAGAAGACAATACAGACGGCGGAGATGACATCCGCATGAAATACCGTTATCTTGATCTGCGCCGCACGGCAGTACGCGCAAATCTGGAACTGCGCCACAAGATTGTTATGGAAATACGCAAGTTCCTTGACAGTTTGAACTTTATGGAGGTTGAAACCCCTATTCTTATCAACTCCACTCCGGAAGGCGCACGTGACTTTGTTGTTCCGTCACGCATGAATCCCGGACAGTTCTACGCTCTGCCGCAGAGCCCGCAGATACTGAAACAGCTTCTTATGGTATCCGGCTTTGACCGCTATTTCCAGATTGCAAAATGTTTCCGCGACGAGGACCTTCGCGCTGACCGTCAGCCTGAATTCACACAGATTGACTGCGAAATGTCTTTCGTTGAACAGGAAGACATCATAAGCATATTCGAGTCACTTGCAAAACATCTGTTCAAGACAATACTCGGCATCGACATGAAAGAAGCCTTCCCGCGCATGACATGGCAGGATGCAATGAAGTATTACGGCAGCGACAAACCGGACCTGCGCTTTGACATGCGTTTTGTAGAGATTGACGGCATAATGAAAGGACACGGATTTGGCGTATTTGACAGCGCCGCATACATTGGCGGTATCTGTGCAAAGGGGGCCGCAAGCTATACGCGCAAGCAGATCGATGCCCTGACAGAGTTTGTAAAACGTCCGCAAATCGGAGCCAAAGGTTTGGTTTACGCACGCGTTGAGCAGGACGGAAGCGTCAAGTCAAGCGTTGACAAGTTCTACACACAGGATGTTCTTCAGGAAATGAAAAAGGCATTCAATGCCGAGGCCGGCGATTTGATTCTTATCCTCAGCGGAGACGATGCCATGAAGACCCGCAAACAGCTTTCGGAACTGCGTCTTGAGATGGCATCGCAACTTGGACTAAGAGACAAGGACAAGTTTGTATGTCTTTGGGTTATTGATTTCCCAATGTACGAATGGAGCGAGGAAGAAAACCGTCTTATGGCTATGCACCACCCGTTCACATCGCCTAAGCTGGAAGATGTGGATATGCTTGACACCAATCCGGAGAGTGTAAGGGCAAACGCATACGATATGGTTATCAACGGCGTTGAAGTTGGCGGCGGTTCCATACGTATTCATGACTCAGTACTGCAGCAGAAAATATTCAAGGTTCTTGGCTTTACACCTGAACAGGCACAGCAGAAATTCGGCTTCCTGATGAATGCATTCAAATACGGAGCACCACCTCATGGAGGTCTGGCATTCGGTCTTGACCGTCTTGTAAGCCTGTTTGCAAAACTTGACAGCATACGTGACTGCATTGCGTTCCCAAAGAACAACTCCGGCCGCGATGTCATGCTCGATGCCCCCGGCTATCTGGACCAGTCACAGCTTGACGAACTTAAAATTTCAATCAACAACAAGTAAAAACATATTCGCAACACTACGCTATGGATATTAACGAGTTAAACGATCAGCAACAATACAGAAGAAACAGTTTGAATGAATTGCGTGCCATGGGCATCGACCCGTATCCGGCAGCGATGTACCCTACAAACGCATTTTCTACAGATATAAAGGCAGAATTCAAAGACGATCAGGAACCTAAACGCCAGGTATGCATTGCAGGCCGTTTAATGAGCCGCCGCGTTATGGGAAAGGCATCGTTCATTGAACTTCAGGACTCAAAAGGACGCATTCAGGTATATATTACCCGCGATGACATCTGTCCCGATGCCGAAAATACCGACATGTACAACAAAGTGTTCAAGAAACTGCTTGACATTGGAGATTTTATCGGTATAGAGGGATTTGTATTCCGCACACAGATGGGAGAAATCACAGTTCATGCACAGCGCCTGACAGTTCTTGCAAAATCCCTGCGTCCGCTGCCAATTGTAAAATACAAAGACGGTGTTGCATATGACCGTTTTGACGATCCTGATCTGCGTTACCGCCAGCGCTATGTTGACCTTGTTGTAAACGACGGCGTAAAGGAGACATTCCTCAAACGCTCAAAGATACTCAAGACCATGCGTGCCGTTCTTGACGATGCCGGCTATACAGAGGTTGAGACTCCTGTTCTGCAGTCCATCCCAGGCGGTGCCGCAGCACGTCCGTTCATTACTCACCACAACTCTCTGGATATAGACCTGTATTGCCGCATAGCAACAGAGCTTTACCTTAAGCGTCTTATTGTAGGCGGTTTTGAGGGTGTGTATGAAATTGGCAAGAACTTCCGTAACGAGGGTATGGACAAGAACCACAACCCTGAATTCACATGTATGGAACTTTACGTTCAGTACAAGGATTATATATGGATGATGGACTTTACCGAAAAACTTCTGGAGCGGATATGTACCGAAGTTAACGGCAAACCGGAAGCAACTATCGGAGAAAACACAATCAGTTTCAAGGCTCCGTTCAAGCGTATTTCCATTCTCGACTCAATAAAAGAAAAAACCGGATATGACCTTGAAGGCAAGTCCGAGGACGAAATCCGTGCCGTATGCAAAGCTCTCAAAATGGACGTTGACCCCAGCATGGGCAAGGGCAAACTCATTGACGAAATATTCGGCGAGTTCTGCGAAGGCACATACATACAGCCTACATTCATTACTGACTACCCTGTTGAGATGTCTCCTCTTACCAAGATGCACCGCAGCAAGGCTGGTCTTACAGAACGTTTTGAGCTGATGGTCAACGGCAAGGAGCTGGCCAACGCCTACAGTGAGCTGAATGATCCTATTGACCAGTATGAACGTTTCCAGGACCAGTTGCGTTTGAGCCAGAAAGGCGATGACGAGGCCATGTTCATTGATCAGGACTTTGTACGTGCTCTTGAATACGGTATGCCTCCAACAAGCGGCATCGGCATCGGCATAGACCGTCTTGTAATGATTCTTACAGGCAAACCTACAATTCAGGAAGTTCTGCTCTTCCCTCAGATGAAGCCTGAGCCAAAAGATACACCTGCAGAGAAACAGGAATAATTACTAACATAAAACTTATTTTATGGGATTTCCAAAAGGTAAACTTGCAATTATGGGTGGCGGAAGCTGGGCTACCGCCATTGCCAAAATCATTCTTACACACGAGGATTCCATCAACTGGTACATACGCCGTGAGGACCGCATTGCGGATTTCAAACGTCTGGGGCACAACCCCGCATATCTTACCAGTGTACAGTTCAACATAAACCAGATCAATTTCTACTCTGACATTGACCAGGTTGTAAGAGATTCAGAGGTTCTGATATTTGTGACTCCGTCCCCATATTTCAAATCCCATCTGAAGAATCTGACACTGCCGCTCAGAGACAAATTCATTGTATCGGCAGTCAAGGGAATTGTTCCTGACGACAATCTCATAATGTCTGAATATTTCCACAAGTTCTACGGAGTGCCGCAGGACAACATTGCCGTAGTGGCAGGTCCGTGCCACGCCGAAGAGGTTGCAATGGAACGTCGTTCATACCTTACAATAGGATGCACAGACATTGAATCGGCCGAATCTTTGGCAAAAAAATTCACCAACCGTTTTGTAAGAACATCAACCAGTATAGATGTACCCGGAATAGAGTTCAGTTCCGTACTCAAGAATGTGTATGCTCTGGCCGCCGGTGTATGCAACGGCTTGAAATATGGAGACAATTTCCAGGCCGTACTCATTTCCAACGCCATTCAGGAGATGAACCATTTTCTTGAAGTGGCAAGACCTTGGGCAGACAGGGCCGTCAACGATTCGGTTTATCTGGGCGATCTTCTTGTTACCGCATACTCCAAGTTCTCACGCAACCGCGTATTCGGTACAATGATAGGCAAAGGATACTCAGTAACGGCAGCCCAGATGGAAATGGAGATGATAGCCGAGGGATACTACGGAGTAAAGTGCATGAAAGAGATAAATGAGCATTACAGAGTAAATATGCCTATTCTTGATGCCATGTACAATATTCTTTATGAACATATACAGCCTACAATGGCTATCAAATTATTGACAGACTGTTTTAAATGATACGCCTATGATAACAATTGACATCAACCAAATTGGAAAAGAGCAACTTGCAAGACTTGACAGTTACAAAGCCGATGTTACCAAAGCTCTAAGCACTCTTGAAAACAGGACAGGTGCCGGAAACGATTTTACAGGCTGGCTTGACCTTCCCACGGAAATCACACCGGACTTCATTGGAGAGATCAACGCCACAGCCAAGACATTGCGCCAAAACTGCAGCGTAGTAGTTGTAGCAGGTATTGGAGGCAGCTATCTTGGAGCACGCGCAGTCATAGAAGCATTCGCAAACAGCTTCCAATGGTTGCTCACAGACAAGAAGAACCCTACAATAGTATTTGCAGGACACAACATATCAGAAGATTATCTGTTTGAGCTTACAGAGTTCCTGAAAGACAAAGATTTTGGTGTCATCAACATATCAAAATCCGGAACCACAACAGAGACAGCCCTGGCATTCCGTCTGCTCAAAGCACAGTGTGAGAAACAGCGCGGAGCCGATATGGCGCGCAAAGTGATTGTAGCCATAACCGATGCCAAAAAAGGTGCAGCCCGCACAACCGCCGATAAAGAAGGTTACAAGAGCTTCATCATTCCGGACAACGTTGGCGGCCGCTACTCAGTGCTTACTCCTGTAGGACTCCTGCCCATTGCCGTTGCAGGATACGATATCAAGAAACTTGTTGAGGGAGCCTGCGACATGCGCCAGAGAACCCTGGGCAGTGTTCCGTTCGAGCAGAACCCGGCAGCCGTATATGCAGCAGCCCGCAACCTATTATATAAAGGTGGAAAGAAAATAGAGATACTTGTCAACTTCTGCCCCAAACTGCATTTCTTTGCAGAGTGGTGGAAACAGCTTTACGGTGAATCTGAAGGAAAGGACGGCAAGGCCATCTACCCTGCCAGCGTTGACTTCTCCACAGACCTTCACTCCATGGGACAATGGATACAGCAGGGCGAGCGCACAATCTTTGAAACAGTCATCTCCGTTGACAAGGTACAGCACAGCCTTATTGTCCCATCCGATGCCGCAAACGTTGACGGTCTCAATTTCCTTGCCGGCAAACACGTTGACCAGGTCAACAAGATGGCAGAACTGGGAACACGCCTTGCACATATTGACGGCGGCGTACCAAACATACGCATCACACTGCCTGAACTGGACGAGTACTGGTTAGGACAGCTTATCTACATGTTTGAAAAAGCATGCGGCATATCAGGCTATCTGCTCGGAGTCAATCCTTTTGACCAGCCGGGCGTTGAAGCATACAAAAAGAACATGTTCGCACTGCTGGACAAACCGGGATACGAGAAAGAGTCTGCACTCATCAAAGAGAAAATAAAAGGTCTGGAATAACGGCATGACATTCTCTGTAAAAGAAAAACAGGCTTTTCTGTTCGACATGGACGGAGTTCTTTACAACTCCATGCCCAATCATGCCCGCGCCTGGGTAGAAGCCATGAACCGCACCGGTATAAGCATGAAAACTGAAGATGTCTATTTTCAGGAAGGCTGCACCGGTCCGCAGGTAATAAAGAACATGGGGCGCGAACGCAACGACCTTGATGTTACAGACCAGATGTGCCAGGACATCTACCGTCTCAAATCGGAAATATTCCGTTCAATGGGAAAAGTGGATATAATGCCCGGTGCATTGGAGGTTTTTGAAAAAATCAAACAGGCAGGAAAGACCATTGTCATAGTGACAGGTTCCGGCCAGCCCGATATGATAAACCGTCTGCTTGACGATTTCGGAGCGTACGTCACAAGAGACATGATGGTAACCGCTTTTGAAGTCAAACGCGGCAAACCCTACCCCGATCCATACCTTGCAGGACTGCAGAAAGCAGGCGTAGGTCCGGACAAAGCGGTAGTTATTGAGAACGCTCCCTACGGCGTGCGTGCAGGCGTTGCTGCAGGCATAGACGTGATAGCGCTCAACACGGGTCCGCTGGAAGACAGGTATCTGCTTCAGGAAGGAGCTAAGATACTCTACCCCTCCATGAACGCATTCTGCCAGGACTGGGACACACTTAACAGATAAATGCAAAAATGACAGGCGCAGTTGCAGGAATAGACATAGGAGGTACCAATACAAAGATAGGACTGGTCAATGCTGAGGGCAAAATCATTGCCCGCAAAACTCTGTCCACACCGGACTATGCACAGTTCATTGACTATATTGAGGCCATTGCCGGGGCAGTCAGAGAACTGCTGGCATCGCAGAGTGCCACTCTCAAGGCTGTAGGCATAGGTGCGGCCAGCGCCAATTACAGGACAGGCTGCATTGAACATGCTGCAAACCTGCCGTGGAAAGGCATAGAACCTATATGCAAAGAACTCTCAGACCGTCTTGGCGTTCCGGTATATCTTGATAACGATGCCAACGCCGCCGCCCTTGGAGAATTCAAATACGGTGTGGCACGCGGCATTGAAGATATGGTGATGATCACGTTAGGCACAGGCGTAGGCGGAGGTGTTATCAGCCACGGAAAGCTGATACACGGGGCCAACAGCTGCGGCGGAGAAGTGGGACACCTGCGCATTGACTATTCAGACAACGCCCGCCAGTGCGGCTGCGGTTCCAAAGGATGCCTTGAGACCTACTGTTCGGCCACAGGCGTAGTACGCACGGCAAAAGAGATGTACAAAGACAGCAGACAGGCGTTGACATCGCTTGACATATACAACGCGGCATGCAGCGGAGACCAGACCGCAATAGAGATTTTCAAGACTGTAGGCAGGCAGCTTGGAAGAGCAATGGCCCTTATAATCCAGATCACCGACCCGCAGGCCATAGTACTGTTCGGCGGACTTGCTGCAGCAAACAGATTCTTCATGCCATCGCTCACTGAAGAGATGGACAGGAACATCATGCCCGTTCTGCGCGGCAAATGCAAGGTACTCATCTCCACACTCAACGGAGCCGATGCCGCCATACTGGGTGCAGCCGCCACCATACCGGCTAACGTATCAAATAACTAAAAAACAAACATAATGGAAAACGAAAACAAATTCATCTCACTTTCTTACGAGTTATACATTTCACAAAACGGAGAAGAACCGCAGTTCTTCGAGGCCGCTCCAAAGGAAAAACCGTTTGAATTCGTATCAGGTCTCAACTACACACTTGACCTGTTCGAAAAGAATGTTGCAAAACTTGAAAAGGGAGCATCTTTCGAATTCACAATCCCAGCCGCACAAGGTTACGGATTGTATGACAAGGAAAACGTGCTTGAACTTGACAAAGGCATATTCATGCGCAACGGCAAGTTTGACAGCGAGCATGTAAAGGAGGGACAGATCATTCCGCTTTCAGACGGAACACAGACCTTCAACGCCCTGGTTACACAAATCCTTGAAGAAAAGGTAGTTGTTGACCTTAACCATCCGTTGGCAGGTGACGACCTCACTTTCAAGGGTGTGATACTTGAAAACAGGGAAGCTACTGTAGAAGAGGTTGCAGAATTTGCAAAACAGCTCAGCGGCGGTTGCGGCTGCGGCTGCGACTCATGCGACTGCGGTTGCGGGCATGACCACGAATGCGGTGACCACGACCACGGATGCGGCTGCGGATGCCACTAAAAAATAGCGATACAATTTGCCTTTTACTGCAAAAAGGTATAATTTTGTAGGTTTTGAAAAATCAGGGACAAATAATGAAAAATCCATTAAGAAGCGATGATACGACTGTAGGCCGCAGAATGGCTGCAGCCAGAGCTTTGTGGGTTGCCAACGGCATGAAAAAAGAACAGTTCGGCAAGCCCATCATTGCTATTGCAAACTCTTTCACACAGTTTGTACCGGGTCATACACATCTGCATGAAATAGGTCAGATTGTAAAGGCTGAGATTGAGAAACTTGGCTGTTTTGCAGCAGAATTCAACACCATAGCCATAGACGACGGCATAGCCATGGGCCATGACGGAATGCTCTACTCACTGCCATCGCGAGACATCATTGCAGACAGCGTTGAGTACATGGTCAATGCCCATAAGGCCGATGCCCTTGTCTGCATAAGCAACTGCGACAAGATAACCCCGGGTATGCTTATGGCAACAATGCGTCTGAACATCCCTACAGTATTTGTCAGCGGCGGTCCTATGGAAGCCGGCAGACTGGGAGACGAGAACCTTGACCTGATCGACGCCATGATCAAATCTGCAGACACACAGTGTTCCGATGAATATGTAGCACAGGTTGAAAAGACAGCCTGCCCCACATGCGGCTGCTGCAGCGGTATGTTCACTGCAAACTCAATGAACTGCCTTACCGAGGCACTGGGTTTTTCACTTCCCGGCAACGGTACCATACTTGCAACCCACGCCAACCGCATACAGCTGTTCAAGGATGCCGCCAAACTGATTGTAGAGAATGCCTTCAAATATTACCGCGACGGCGATGACAGTGTTCTTCCGCTGAGCATTGCCACAAAACCGGCATTCCTCAACGCCATGTCTCTTGACATAGCAATGGGCGGTTCCACAAATACAATACTGCACCTGCTGGCAGTTGCCCAGGAGGCAGGAGTTGACTTTACCATGGCAGACATAGACGCTCTGTCACGCAAAGTTCCATGTCTGTGCAAGGTTGCACCGAACACCAACAGATATCACGTCCAGGATGTAAACCGCGCAGGCGGTGTACTCAACATACTTGCCCAGCTTTCCGCAGCCGGCCTGCTTGACCGCAACGCAAAAAGCGTAACCGGCATGAACTACGGACAGCTTACAGATAAATATTCGCTCAGCAAAGCACAGCCCGATGCCGACGCCCTGCGCATATACAGCAGTGCCCCGGCAAACAGGTTCTGCATAGAGATGGGTGCACAGAACTGCACATACCCCACACTTGATACAGACCGTGCACAGGGTTGCATACGCGATATGGCACACGCCTACACCACAGATGGCGGTCTTGCCGTATTGAAGGGAAATATAGCTGTTGACGGCTGCGTTGTAAAAACCGCAGGTGTGGATGAGTCCCTATGGCACTTTGAAGGTCCGGCAAAAGTATTCGATTCCCAGGAAGATGCCGTAGAAGGAATTCTTGGAGGCAAGGTTGTAGCCGGCGATGTTGTAGTCATCACACACGAAGGTCCGAAAGGCGGACCGGGTATGCAGGAGATGCTCTACCCCACATCTTACCTCAAGTCACGTCATCTTGGCAAGGAATGCGCTCTTATTACTGACGGCCGTTTCAGCGGCGGAACATCTGGTTTGAGCATAGGACACGTATCGCCCGAGGCCGCAAGCGGTGGAGCCATCGGGAAGATAATTGATGGAGATATAATTGAGATTGACATACCGTCCCGTTCAATCAACGTACGCCTCAGCGATGCTGAACTTGCAGCACGCCCCATGCGTCCGTTACAGCGCAAGCGTGTTGTTGCAAAGAGCCTGAAGGCTTATGCCAACATGGTAAGTTCTGCAGATAAGGGCGGTGTCAGAATCATAGAATAAAGTTTACACTATGGGTGCAAAAATCAAAGGATCCGAAATCTTGCTCAAAGCGCTTACCGGGCAGAAGGTAGATACAATCTTTGCCTACCCCGGCGGTAACATCATATCTGTCTTTGACGTAATGATGGACTATCGTGATAAGATCAACCAGATTCTGGTACGTCATGAACAGGGTGCCGCACACGCAGCAGAAGGCTATGCGCGTGTCTCAGGCCGAGTGGGCGTGGCAATAGTCACCAGCGGACCAGGTGTGACCAACACCATAACCGGTATTGCCGATGCAATGCTGGACAGCACCCCTATTGTTGTAATTGCAGGACAGGCTGCAAGTACAGCACTTGGCACTGATGCCTTTCAAGAGGTTGATCTGGTGGGCATCACCCAACCAATCACCAAATGGAGCTACCAGATACGCCGCACTGAAGATATAACAATGGCTGTAGCCAAAGCATTCTATATTGCAAGCACAGGCCGCCCTGGTCCTGTGGTGCTTGACTTTACAAAAGATGCACAGGCAGGTCTTGCGGAATACAAGCCGTATTCAATAGACTATATCCGCAGCTATATACCCAAGACCGACGTCAGCCCCGCCTCAATAGAGCAGGCTGCAGAGCTTATTGACAACTGCAGAAAGCCGCTGGTTCTTGTTGGCCAGGGTGTAGAGCTTGCAGGTGCACAGCAGGAGCTGCAGGATTTCATAGAGAAAGGCAATCTGCCGGCAGCACGCACGCTGCTGGGACTGTCAGCCCTGTCATCGGACCATCCGCTCAACATGGGTATGCTTGGTCTGCACGGCAACGCTGCTCCGAACATTCTTACCAATCAGGCAGATCTTATCATTGCCGTTGGTATGCGTTTTGATGACCGCGTAACGGGTGTGGTTGCCAATTATGCAAAGAAAGCAAAGATTATACATCTTGATATTGACAAATCCGAAATAGGCAAGATTGTACCATGCGATGTACCTATCCTGGGCGATTGCAAGGAGTCTCTGCCTATGCTTACAGCCCGCATAAAAAAGAACAGCCACGCTGACTGGATAAAGGAGTTTGCTCCTTTGGCACAGAAAGAGAAGGAGCTTGTCATTGACAAGGCTATTGCTCCGGCATCGGGTCCCATCAAGATGGGTGAAACGGTGCATCAGGTTGCTCTTCAGGCACCGGACAATTCTGTCATGGTTACAGACGTGGGTCTTAACCAGATGTTTGCTGTGCGTTATTTCAAATACCGCAGCAGGCGCAGCATAGTATCGTCCGGAGGACTTGGCACAATGGGATTCGCCATTCCTGCCGCCATAGGTGCGGCAACGGGCGCCCCTGAAAGACCGGTAATCATGTTTGCGGGAGACGGCGGTATTCAGATGACCATACAGGAATTCGGCACTATAATGGAGTATCATATTCCTGTCAAGATGGTTGTCATGAACAATCATTATCTTGGAAATGTACGTCAGTGGCAGCATCTTATGTTCAATGACCGCTACTCTCTGACACACATGCTCAGCCCTGTGTACCAGGACATTGCCGCTGCATACGGATTTGACTACATGAGGATAGAAAAGCGCCAGGATCTGGAGGCGGGCGTAAAGGCTATGCTTGCCGCCAAAGGGCCTTTCTTCCTTGAAGTTGTTGTTGAAGACGAGGAAAATGTCTGGCCTATGATCCGTCCGGGCTCGGATGTTGACCAAGTATATTACGGACCTCAAGACTGAATTGACTATGGAAACGGAAAAGAAACTTTATACGCTGATTGTACATTCCGAAAACGTAGCCGGTATTCTGAACCAGATAACGGCTGTATTCACCCGTCGTCAGATTAACATTGAGAGTTTGAATGTGTCGGCATCGTCTATTGAAGGCGTACACCGCTACACTATTACCGCATATGCCACACGCAGCGAAATTGAGCGTGTAGTACTGCAGATTGAACGTAAGGTTGATGTACTGCAGTGCCAGTTCTTTGAGGACAGCGAAATCTTCATGCAGGAGATTGCTCTCTTCAAGATTATCACATCGGTCATGATGAGCAATCCTGAGGTTTCCCAGATTATCAGGAAGTATCAGGCCAATATCATTGAGGTGAACCCTACTTTCAGTGTTGTTGAAAAGTCCGGTAAAAAGGACGATATAATGGATTTGAACCGCGAGTTGGCAGGAACAGGCTGCATTCTGCAGTTTGTAAGTTCCGGACGCATCGCTATTACACGTGCCCGCATTGAGCATGTAAGCGAATATCTGGACAAGATTTCCCGCCGCTTCGCCAAGAATTGAATATTTGTAACTTTTTTTATTATAAAAACAAATGGCAAAAATGAATTTTGGCGGTGTCATTGAAGAGGTAATGACCCGCGAAGAGTTTCCATTGGAGAAAGCTCGCGAAGTATTGAAAAACGAAACAATCGCAGTACTGGGTTACGGTGTACAGGGCCCTGGTCAGTCTTGCAACCTTCGTGACAACGGTTTCAACGTTATCGTTGGCCAGCGTCCGGGCAAAACTTATGACAAGGCTGTTGCTGACGGCTGGGTTCCAGGCAAGACTCTGTTCTCTTTGGAAGAGGCTGCCCAAAAGGGTACTATTATCTGTATGTTGCTTTCAGATGCAGCCCAGATGCAGGTATGGCCTACAGTAAAGCCTTATCTTACAGCTGGCAAGACTCTTTATTTCTCTCACGGTTTCGCTATCAACTGGAATGACCGTACAGGTGTTGTTCCTCCAAAGGATATCGATGTTATCATGGTTGCTCCTAAAGGTTCAGGTACATCTTTGCGTACCATGTTCCTTGAGGGTCGCGGTCTGAACAGCTCATACGCTGTTTACCAGGATGCCAGCGGCAAGGCTCTTGAGAAGGTTCTTGCTTTCGGTATCGGTATCGGTTCAGGTTATATGTTCGAGACTACTTTCAAGCGCGAGGCTACCAGTGACCTTACAGGTGAGCGTGGTTCTCTTATGGGTGCTATCCAAGGTCTTCTTCTTGCTCAGTACGAGGTTCTGCGTGAGAATGGCCATACTCCATCAGAGGCTTTCAACGAGACTGTTGAGGAGCTTACCCAGAGCCTTGGCCCGCTCTTTGCAGCTAAGGGTATGGACTGGATGTATGCTAACTGTTCTACTACTGCACAGCGTGGTGCTCTTGACTGGATGGGCCCGTTCCACGATGCTATCAAGCCTGTTGTTGAGAAGCTGTACCACAGTGTTGTAACCGGTAACGAGGCTCAGATTTCTATCGATGCCAACTCCAAACCTGACTATCGCCAGGGTCTTGAGCAGGAACTTAAGGCTTTGCGTGAGAGTGAGATGTGGCAGACAGGCGCTGTTGTACGCCGTCTCCGTCCGGAGAACAACTAAGACGAACAGGAGACCATTCCTATACATAGAGTGACCATAGGTCTTTCGGCTTATGGTCACTTTTTTTGTGAAAAACCGGCCAACCGTGTGGTAACTACGGAAACAGGCCAACCGTGCGGAAAATGCAGCAAGAATCAGACGTGGTCCCTGCTGTTTGGCAGAGACCACGACTTGATTTTATCTGTTTGATTGCAGGCAATGTCACTTGACCTCTGTAATGAGGCGTACACTGTGGATGTATTCGCGGCTGTTGTAGCCGTCGTCAGGGTAGACACCGTCGCTATCGAAGTACAAGTAGTACGCGCAGTCGCTGTCGTAGGCGGTAGATGACCAATAGTAGCCGTTGCCGCCGACAAGGCTGACATCATCGAAACCACGGCGGTAGCCCGCAGCGGGAAGGAAGACGAGGTTGCCGGCGGTTACCAATTCAGCGTCATTTGCGTATGAATTGGCCAGTTTCCCTTCAAAGCCGTCCGGAGCTATGACATAACCACTCAATCCATTGACCTTAGCCCATTTCTTGGAATGGTTGTTGAACAAATATGTCCACTCGTCTCTGGAGAGAGCATAATAAATAGCCTCACCGCCGTCAACTGAAACCTTATGGCTCTCGTCGCAGAAGAGAGAGTCTCCGCTGTTGTTGTTACCAACTGCGGCTTCAACTGTGCTTGACCAGGTGAAATGAGATACGTGAGATGCATCCCAACTGCTTGCGGTGCTGTACTGGTTTGCCTCGAAATGCAGCGCATTGCTACCGTCTGCCCACAGGTTGCCCTTCGAGAAGTAAACCTTCTTGTCAGCGCTGACGCTGAATACACCGGAAAGAGCACCCTCGGGTGCAACCTTGACAGGATCTTCCTTTTCGCATGAGCCCAGCAGCCCCACCGTGAGGGCCGCGAGAGCAAGAGTAAAGAGTTTTGTTTTCATTTTTTTGCTTTATAAAAGTTTATATATAGTATTCTGTTGTTGATTTGCTTTTCTTTTTCTATATGGAATGCTGACAAGAATAAATTTACTCAAAGCTAATCAAAATTTTCGGAATTAGTGCAATTTTTACTTAAAATTTGTATTTTTCTGATTCAAGGCAATTAGTAGCGCGTCAAAATTAATGGTATGTATGGATGAACAGCGAATACTCGCAGTTAGCATTCCGTATGGTCCCATGCGCTTACGTATTTGGATATATGCGCTGCGGACGCTCGCAGTTAGCGCTGCGCTGACTAACTGCTCGTCCCTCCCAAAAGTTAGCCTTGCTCTGCAATTCTAACTTTCGGGTCCCTCCCGTTCACCTCAGAACGGGTGCTGAGGGTCCTTGCCGCATATATTCCAAATACTATTCGAGAAAAAAATACGATTAGCATTCTCAGCACAATTAATCATGTATTGAATCGATAATTAAAAATCAATGCGCACTATTGACAGTTGAGAGACGTAGATTGCAAAAGGGGCTCAAAATATGCTTAAAAATTTGGAATAAAAATAGGCTTTGCTTATCTTTGAAAATATTTTTTTCAAATGATTTATTTTTAAAATCCATCTTGGCGAAATTTAACATTACTACTTACAATTATGGATTCCAGTGCCTTTTCATTAATTGATTTCTGCAAGCGGAAAGGAACACCAGCTGCACAGGTATATGACTCATCGTGTATAAATGATGACGGTTCCATAATGTCCTTTAATGAGCAGGCAGCGATTATCACTCATTACCTGCAGAACTTGGACAAAACAGATCTGTCCACTTATTCCAAAGGCCGGGAATTGCTTGATCTATGGACGAGTTTTACAGATATAAATATTGATATCCCAAAGGTTAATTCCATGAAGAACAATGTTGCAGAAAATTTATGTGCCCAACAGCTATACCTGTTCCAGGAGTTGTTCAAAGCACCATTCAGAGCGATAGACAAGCCAAAGTTCACTTTCATTGATTTGTTTGCAGGAATAGGTGGATTTAGAATTGCAATGCAGAATCTTGGTGGCGAATGTGTGTATTCATCCGAGTTTGATGAACAGGCACAGCGGACATATTATGCAAATTTTGGAGAAGTTCCATTTGGTGATATCACCAAAGAAAGCATCAAACAATACATACCTAAGAATTTCGACATCCTCTGTGCAGGGTTTCCTTGCCAGGCATTTTCGTTGGCGGGCAAGAGAAGAGGTTTTGAAGAAACTCGAGGAACTCTCTTCTTTGATGTGGCTGAGATATTACGCAGACATCAACCAAAAGCCATTTTCCTTGAAAATGTAAAAGGACTGGCTATCCACGACAAGGGTAAGACTCTTGAAACCATACTCAACACACTTGATGAAGTCGGTTATGTCGTTCCCGATCCGAAGATTGTAAACGCCATGTTTTTTGGAGTGCCACAACATAGGGAACGAATCTACATTGTCGGCTTCAGGAAAGACCTGGGTATCAAAAAAACTGATTTTTCATACCCCGATCAAAAGGAAATTACAAAGCATTTTATTGATATAAGAGAAGAAAAGCCTGTTCCTGCAAAATATTATCTCAGCTCTACATACGTTCAGACGTTGATTAACCATAAAGCCAGACATGCAGCCAAGGGGAATGGATTCGGTTATGAAATCATTCCTGATGATGGAATTGCAAATGCCATTGTAGTTGGCGGAATGGGACGGGAGCGCAATCTTGTAATAGATAGACGACAGAAGGATCTTACTCCTACCACACACATTAAGGGTACAGTCAATACTGACGGAATCAGAAAAATGACTCCACGCGAATGGGCCAGACTGCAAGGTTTTCCAGATAATTTCAAAATCGTAGTAGCCGATGCTTCTGCATATAAGCAGTTTGGAAATTCTGTAGCAGTACCTGCCATACAGGCTACAGCGGAAAAGTTGTTGGAAGCCTTGAAATTGAAGTAAATGTTTTTATTATGGAAGTGACACACAGGGATTTCGACTTAAAGCATGAGCTGCTGTATGTTGTATTGCGTCTGGTACAGATGAGAGACATATACCTTGAGTCTCATACAGGATGGTCAATTGTATCTGTTAAATATCGTAATAAGGAACTGCTGACCCTTCCCGAACTGAAGAATACTGATTTGTCAGCCATCAGTGTTGCTGATGCACTTGATCTATGCAAGCGGATTGGATACCGCAAAAAGCGCAATGCTTATGGTAAGATTGTCAGTAAAATTGATATAACTGTCAATGGAAAGAATTACAGCATCCGATGTCTCAATTATATTGACAGACCGCTTATCAATCATAGTCATCGACGGAAATACGAGGAAGTATGCAAGAGAATAAATCTTCCGATTGAGAAACTTGACAAAATGGTTGATGATTACTGGATTTGCAGAAACTGGGGCATCTTCAATGAGGACTGTCACCCTTATTCATCAATGAATCCTTTCGTTGATCATCATGATTATCTGAAAGAGCTGCTCAGCTATATGGTATTTCATTCGTTCGATTATGACTATCCATATAATGATGACAGATTCATTGCCGAAACCGTAGATAACATCTTGGACTATGTTGTGCCGTGGGATGAATCAACCTGGTCCCTCTATAACGCGGAAACATACTTTGACACGGTGTGGCCATATCTGCGTTTTTCACTGCGTGACAATAAAGGTATGCCAACGGATGACGAACTTGATCTGTCGGAGAACAGAGATCTTTGGAGATGGATATGTGTTAAAAATGACAGGAGGAAAGGTGCTTTGCATATCAGAATCGAAAGGTTCAATGCAGAAGAGCATGCTCGTGATTTCTCCAAACAGTTTGAAGTGATTCATGACCAGGAACTTCAGGAGGTTTGTGTTAACCAAGGCGAGCTCGATGAATATCTGATAAAACTGTTTCTTGTAGATTGCCGTCAAAAGAAACTGCCTATTCCAATCGGAGAGGAAAATCAGATAGTAAGGAGTGTAGGTTCCAAGGATGAAGAATACGGAATACCACGGTCATGGTTGGACTGGAACAGTCAGAGTCCGAAAATGATAGTGTATGTATGCAATCAGATAAAAGCGGCCAAATCGCCATCAGGTCATAAGTCCGATGTGTATGTAAATGGAGTTGGCATTTCCGTGAAATCACGCAGAGGTGGTGCTGTTACACTAATCAACCAGACATCCAGAGAAAAAATCTTGCGTGTAATGCAAAGCGTAAATTCGTCCATACTGCCACTTGACAGGATTGTTGACAGATATTGGGACTTGCGCCTGAAGGGGAAATGCGGTGAGGACGTTTCTAATATTTCAATGCTGGACAACCCATTCTGCATAATGGAAGATGGAACATCAAATGAGCAATATTTAACTCCACTTCTTGAATACTTCGCATTCAAAGGGGCTGGAACTGAAGATTCCCCTGCACCTGCGGATTTTGTTCTTTCGATAGGCTTGCCGGATGATACTTCAACTTGGGTATATTATTCGAAAGAAAACTTTGCACATGCCGTATGGAATTATCTCATATTTTCTATAAGAGGTAAAGGACTTCCAAAAAAGAGAACTCCTGAAATGCTTCCTTGGATTAAGAAAGTCAATGGTAATGACAAGGGTACATTAAACGTCAGAATCAAGCATCTACCAGAGTAATGATTCATATGGAGTGTTTGGAGTATTAGTTGATGTTATATCGTCTGAAACTAAGAAATAGTATATGTCAGATCATCTGACCCAGCCCAGCGGCACCATTGCATGCAGAACGAAGCTAATAGGGATTTTATCTGTACCAAGGCAAAGACTACTGCAATGAATCCGTTGACAGAGAATTACGCAACATATCGCGCAGTAAGTGATCCATATGCTCAGTTGGAACTGGAGATAAATTAGAAAGAGAATAAAGTGAAATAATGATGCTTACAACTAACTCGGAAAAACTAATAACTCGAATTAACCAGAATGTTTTTTATAATGAATTCACTTTTGATAAGACTGATTTCATTACAAAGGATAATAAACGTGTTGAATTAGCTGATAATATCCTATGGCTAGATAGTCTTCTTATCATCATACAAATTAAAGAAAGGAACACAGACAAAATTGATTCACTTGAAAGCCTGAATAAATGGTTTGACAACAAAGTACTTAATAAGGCAAAGGAGCAGATAAAAAACACAAATGAATGGATGAAGGAAAGCGATGGTATTGATATTCAAAATGGTCATAACCACGTTTCAACATTGCATTATTCAAACCTTAAACAAATTCACAATGTCATAATATATCATATTAACGAGGCTATTCCTGAAGGGTTCGACCCTGAAGTAAAATACAGGACGCAAGACGGATTATTCATTCATATCTTATCATCCGAAGATTACTACCTCATTTGCCGATACCTAATGTCGCCAACAGAATTGCATGATTTTCTTAACTTCCGTGAAGCTTTGTTATCATATTATCCTAAATTACATTTAACCGAACGATATATCCTTGCACACTACTTTCACAATTCCAAAGACTTAGAAATAAACACCTCATATATTGATGATTTGGAGATAATTTGTACCGCTATTGAACAGAATGACAACAAAATTAATTTATTTCCTTTTTTAGACAAATTCAGAGATTCCGTTGTTCGGACAAAAGACGATAATGCATACATAGAGGTTGTTAAAGAGTTAGCGAAACTGAATCGACAAGAAATTTTCTGCTTTAAACAACGGCTATTGGATGTTATTAAATGTGATACTCCTGATCCTTGCGATATAAAAGCAACATATATATCACGCACTGGATGTGCCATCATTATTATGAAGCCAAAGGCCGAACATTATAAATATTGCGAAAATATACTACGAAACTATACAGAAGACTATAAATATGCAAGACGCGCAGCAAAGGGGTTAGGTGTCATAGTCAAGCATGATTGCGGAGATGTTGTTTTGAATTGGTGCCTAGATTCATCACCATGGAAGTATAATCCAGAATTGGAAATATCGAGCAATGGTTTTCTATCTTTGTTCAAGACCAATATAGTAGAAGAAAAAAATATATATGAAATTTTAAAATAATAAGCACCCAGTGAGCCACATATTTCCAGTCTGACCAGTGCATTGCGTCTTTTCGGCTGTATTAATCAATGTCGTTATGCTCGGCAAAGAAGAAATATCAAATGCAGGGAGACCGTGGTGACATCGGACAAAAAGCGTTAACTTTGTCCGAAAAATCCAGAAGGATTTATCAATCGCCAATGAGTGACAGACTGACAAGGGAACAGAGGCACAAGTGTATGGCGCACATCAGGGCGCGGAATACAAAACCGGAAATTATTGTGCGGCAGTATTTGTGGGCACATGGGTTCAGGTATAGGCTGAATCATCCGCGATTGCCGGGGAAGCCGGATATTGTACTCTACTCGCACAGGACATGCATTTTTGTGAACGGATGTTTCTGGCACGGGCATGAAGGCTGCAGGTTCTATGTTGTACCGAAATCAAATACCGATTTCTGGCAAAAGAAAATTGAACGAAACAAAGAACGTGACAAGGAAGTGCGGCAGAAGCTGGCATCGATGGGATGGATTTCCATCACATTGTGGGAATGTCAGCTGAAACCAGGAATCAGGGAAAAGACACTGAGGTCACTGACATTCACACTCAGCCACATTTTCATTGAAAACCACAGGGTAAGGCAAATGGTGGCATCGGGTTGAATGTCATATTTGTCCATAAAAAGTTGCACTCTTGCAATTTTTGGTGTAACTTTCAAGCATATATGATATACACTGGAATATCACCATTAGCATAGGTTTATTCTTTTACATTGATAAAAAAACAAACGATGACAAAGAAACAAGAAATTCAGCTCTACGAGGACAAGAAGGTCCGCTCCGTTTGGGACAGCGAGCAAGAGAAATGGTACTTTTCTATAGTGGATATCTGTGGAATTCTAACCAATCAGCCAGATCAAGAACACGCAAGAAACTATTGGAAAGTGCTTAAACATAGGCTGGTAAAGGAGGGAAACGAAACGGTTACAAATTGTAACCGGTTGAAATTGCTCTCAGCCGATGGCAAAATGCGCCTTACTGACGTAGCGGACCAGGAACAGATGTTCCGCCTAATCCAGTCCATTCCATCACCAAAGGCAGAGCCGTTCAAAATATGGATGGCCCAAGTAGCATCCCAACGCCTTGACCAGATGCAGGACCCTGAACTCAGTATCGACCAAGCCATAGCAGACTACAAGCGTCTCGGTTATACCGACAAATGGATAAACAGCCGCATAAAGGGCATCGAGGTAAGGAAGGAACTGACTGACGAATGGGATCGCGCCGGTGTGAAGCAGGGCACGCAGTATGCATCGCTCACTGACATCATCACCAAGGAATGGAGCGGAATGACCACACGTCAGTACAAGCAACATAAGGGACTGAAGAAAGAAAGCCTGCGTGATAACATGACCAATGTAGAACTTGCTCTCAACATGCTGGCCGAAGCATCGACAGCTGAAATATCAAAAGAAAAGAACCCCAAAGGTTTTGCGCAGAGTGCCAGGATAGCAAAGGAAGGTGGCAGTGTAGCCAAAGCAGCACGCAAGCAATTGGAGAGCAAGACTGGCAAATCCGCCATTTCCTCGGCAAAGGCAAGCGATTATCTGTTGCCACCAAATGATAAAGAAAGTAATAACCTAATTGATACGCGAAGTTAGCAATATTTTTCACAGGAAGTATATATATCGGGAAAGTTCTACGTGCAATGTCGTCCGCTGTCCGATAGAATGATATGGCTGCTGCGCAATATGGGGTCGCTCAAGTCGGTTCCGGAAAATTTCAATAATTTATCAGCCCCACTATTTTTTCACTGATCCGATTTTGCAGTTAATGGATAAGTTAGTTATTTTTGTAATATGGAGAATATTTCATACACGGTTTCAGACATACAGCATATTGTTGATGCCCAGAGAACATTTTTCCGCACAGGAGCCACGCTGGACGTAAAATGGCGTCTGCGCCAGCTGCGCAGATTGCGCGATGCCGTCATTGCCAATGATAAGGTTTTTGAAGAGGCTCTGTACGCCGATCTTGGCCGGAGTGCCACAGAAGCATATCTTTGTGATATAGGTCCCATTGTGGTGGAAATCAATGAGATGCTACGCGGCTTGCGCCGCTGGGCACGCCCGGAGAAGCATTTCAGCGGATTGATGTGCTTCCCGAGTCTTGTTACCAAGGTATATAAGATGCCGTATGGAGTCACGCTCGTGATAAGTCCTTTCAATTTCCCTATTCTGCTTACGCTTGGAGTAGTTGCGGCCAGCATCTGCGGAGGCAACACGGTTGTAATCAAAGCCAGCGCCAAGTCGCGGCATTGCACGGAAGCATTGAAAAAATTCATTGCAGAGGTCTTTCCTCCTGAATTCGTCACTTTGATTGACGGAGGACATGATGTAGCCGATATGTGCCTTGAACAAAGGTGGGACAAGATTTTCTATACAGGGTCACCAAAGGTCGGCAAACACGTTCTGGCCAAAGCGGCAGAGAATCTGACGCCCGTAGCCCTGGAACTGGGAGGCGAAACCGGAAACTGGTGTATTGTCCGCAAGGATGCCGATATAAAGGACGCTGCACGCAAGATAGCGTTCTTCAAACTGTGCAATGCCGGTCAGATATGCATAAACATTAATCAGGTAGCTGTTGCGCAGGAGATAGCGGATGAATTCATTGAGGCCCTGAAGGACGCATTCCGCTCTCAGATTGGCGAGAACGCGCAGGATAATGAGGAATATCCCAAATTGATTACTACGCAGGCCTACAATCAATGTTCATCCATAGCCGACGAGTATCGGGAGCGTATTGTTTTTGGCGGCAAAGGCAATGCCGGGAAACTTAGGTACTCTCCTACTGTCATCTATCCGGTTGACATCAACGAAAGCATAGTGCAGAAAGAACTGTTCTGTCCGCTGCTGCCCATAGTACCTTTCAGGGACAGCTATGTCGGTGCAGTGCTTGACGTTATAGCAGAAAGGGAGCATCCTCTTGCAATGTATCTGTTCACTAAGGATATTAAGTGGGCTGAACGGGTGATGCGTTCACATCAGTATGGCGGCGGTTGCATCAACGAGGTATGCGTACATATGATGGTGAAAGGTGTGCCTTTCGGAGGCGTGGGTCATTCCGGAATGGGCGCATATCACGGTGAGTGGGGGTTCCGCGAATTCACACACGCTTCGACCGTATTGAAAGGAAGTACCAGGCTGAATTTGTCTCTAAGAGAACATCCATACTGTGAGAAAAAGGTTCTGCCTCTGCTCCGTTTTCTGGAAAAGTGAAACGTATACGTCCTGATTCATCCGCCCATACGGCTGAACTCGCTGAAAAGCAGTTGCTGGTACTCTCCGCGCCTGACCTTTTCCATCAGGGCCGAGAACATCGGACGCTGCTCCCCGTCTTTAATTCTGTTGTTTGAAAAATCCATGATGATTTGGGGTTAAATGAATTATAGAAAAGTTGATAGTGAGTTCGATAAGAATGATTAAATTTGCAGGGATATGGAATT
>JAKSIP010000049.1 GCA_024398715.1 Bacteroidaceae bacterium | reverse complement strand
TTACCACGGACATAAATATTTTCAAGGTTTGTAAGTGATTTACGGTCTTCAGGCTGATAACGGATTACAATGCTGTAATCTCTACCATTTTTTCTGTAAGTAGATGCTGTAACACCGTCGATAGCGTATTTGATTTCATTTGCAACAGTATTTACATCCACACCAAACTGATAAGCACGCTCACGGTCAATTACAATTTCAACCTGAGGAAGACCTTTGTCCAAGCTAATGCTTGGTTCCGAACATTCAGGAAGTCCGCTGATTACATCAGCAATCTGATCTGCAACATTCATAGCTGCATCCAGGTCATCAGAACGGATCGCAATATTAAAGTCGCTTCCGAACATCTGTCCGCCCCAGCCCGCACGGAAGTTCCATTTTGCCCCGGCAAATTCTGCAAAGTGCGGGCGAAGCACATTCTGCATTTCTGTTGCAGTCATAGCCTTTGGATCATCTGTATCAATAGTGATTTCGATGCTTCCACGGTTTGTTCCACCGCTTCCGCGACCGCCACCAATTGTTGTGGAAATATTTTTGTAGCCTTTAAGTTCATTTTTACAGATTTCTTCCATCTTTAAAATCTGAACCTTTGTCTCTTCCATTGGAGTACCAATAGCCATATTCAGGTTTAATGTAATAGAAGAATCTCCTCCACCACCACCACCCATATTAATCTGCATAGTTGGAATAAGTGCCAGAGAAATAATGAGAAGACAAACTGAAGCAACAATAGTAACCAGACGATTATTCATTGCGAGAGTAAGGAGCCATTTATAACCTTTAGTAATTGCCTGAATAATCATTTCGAAAAAGCCATAAATTGCTTTAAGAACAGGATTTGTAACTGGCTTTTCAACGCGGTTTGAAAGAGGCAGGAATTTACCTGCAAGAACAGGAACCAGGAACACGGCAACAGCAAGAGATGAAAGCAAAGCAATTACAATTGTAAAAATAATTCCCTTGAACATCTGACCCATCATTCCAAGGTCTGCCATGTAGAAAAGGAACGGAATGAAAACACAGATTGTTGTAAGGTTTCCCGAAAGAACTGATGAAACCATTTCCTGGGAACCAAGAATAGCAGCAATCTTTGCTTTTGCACCTCGCTGCCGGTAAGCATAAATGTTATCAATCATAACAATTGAAGCATCTACGATCATACCGATACCAAGAATCAGACCTGTAAGAGTCATCATGTTCAAAGTAATTCCGAAAACACTCATGGCAAAAAGGGTAATAACTACTGAAAGCGGAATAGAAATACCAATGATCAATGTACTCTTGAAGTTCTGAAGGAATACGAACAGAACGATAATGGCAAGAATAAGGCCTTCAACAAGAGATTCAACCAGAATACTGATTGTATCACGAATCTGTTCTGTATCATCTGAAATAATTTCCAGAGTCATATCTGAAGGCAAAGTTTTCTTTACCTGATCAATTTTCTTATAAACTTCGTTGGCAACGTTTACGCTGTTTGTACCACTCTGTTTGGTAACAGAAATATAAACACCAGGTTCTCCATTGATGTAAGCTTCCCTGTTTGAATCGGCATATCCAAGAGTTGCTGTACCCAGATCACGAAGACGAACCTGGTATCCGTTTACAGTTGCGATGATTACATTATTAATATCTTCAATAGAAGAAAACTCACCCATTGTGCGAACAACGTAGTTTTTGTTTCCGTCCTCAACCTTACCGCCACCAAGTTCCAGGTTCTGACGGGCCAAAGCACCCATTACCTGACTTACAGTAAAGCCGTAAGCACTCATGCGGTTCTGTTCAAGTTCAACATTTACCTGAGCTGTGCGCCCACCCATTACACTTGCTTCACCGACCCCGTCAGCCTGTTCAAGAACATCTGTAATTGTATCTTCCGCAATCTGGGCAAGGTCGTTTACAGAACGGTTTCCTCGAACGAGGATTCGCATGATTGGCATTGAATCTGTACTGAAGCGCATTATCGAAGGAGTTCCTGCATTGTCAGGAAGCATACGCTTTACACGGTCAAGTTTATCACGAATATCCTGAACAGCTTCATCAAGATCAGTTCCATAATTGAACTCCAGAGAAACACTGGAGCTTCCTTCGGAACTTGTCGATGTAATTTTTTTCAGATTATTTAAAGAAACCAGCGAACTTTCAATTAACTGTGTTACTGTTTTTTCGACAGATTCCGGTCCCGCATTCGGGTACGAAGTTGAAACAGAAAGATACGGATTGTCTGTTTCAGGCATAAGAGCAACTGCCACATTTCTGATTGTAAAAATTCCCAGTGCAAAAAGGATTGCAAAAACAATCAGCACCAGAACCGGATGATCAAGATTTTTTCTGGAAAGACTCATTATTTGCCTCCGTTTCCAGGAAAGTCACCCTTTCCTTCTCCAAAAGCAGGCTTTTCATCAGCAGGCATACCATTTGTAATATCACGGATTTTTGCACCGTCAAAGAGCTGAAGCATACCTTC
>JAKSIP010000048.1 GCA_024398715.1 Bacteroidaceae bacterium | reverse complement strand
CTACAGTGCAAAAGTGGATAGTTCTATTATAACGCATTCTTTTTGAAAGTCAATTAGCAAATGCTAACCAAAATAAAAAGATTGGAATAGTCCGTGCATTCAGAGCAAAGATCTGTACTTGCATTGGAGGGGCACTCTCAGCGGCAATCATGCAATCGGCCTCCCAAACGAACATATCCCGGAGCAGATCGGTTATATGCTCCGAGGAAATCTACAGCTTATTTACAGAGTATTCCTGACAGCGCTGCAGCCAGTATTTGAGCGGCACAGGTGTCAGTGCTGACCAAATATTGAAGGAATCACCTTTCCCGCTCTGACAAAACCATCTCCTCAAGCCGTTTCCCCGCCGCATTTAGCGCTGAAACACTTCGTTTCATGCAATACAGAGACTGAGAAGGTATTTCCTCTGTCAGCTTCAATTTATGGATACTGCTTTCTGTTATTTCATTGTAATACTGTTCCGGGACAATTCCGACTCCCAGATTGTACGCCACAATGGGCAGAATCTGCCCAGATGTGGCCACTTCAATTTCCGAATGGAAGGTCTGTCCGCAGGATGCAAACCACTTCTGATACAGGGGATACATGAGGGTTTGGGAGCCCAAAGAAACAATCGGGCATTGGGCAAGCTGTTCCATCGAAACTGTAGTCCCTGTCAGTTCGGCAAAGGCATTCCCGCAAACAGCAATTTCCCGAATCCCGCACAAGTAGGAAATGGATAAATCCTGAGCCGCATCCGGTGGAATCCGAGCAATGGCAATATCCACATTTCCATTTCTCAACTGCTGAATTGCGTCTGCTGCAGAGCAATTCAGCAGACGCAGCTTGATATTGGGATACTGATTATGGAACCGATTCAGCACCGGCAGCAGGAAGCAGCGCAACGCAACCTCACTGGCACCAATGGTGATTGCACCGCTTTGGAGTGTTTGTGCAGCAGTCAGTTCTTCCATACCGTATTCCAGCTGTTCCATTGCAATTCGCACATGGGAATACAGCTTCTGGCCGTCCTCGGTAAGCTTTACGCCACGGCTGGTACGGATAAACAAAGGGCAGCCGAGCTGCGTTTCCAGCAGTTGTATTGTGCGTGTGACATTCGGTTGATTACGGGTAAGCACCGAAGCCGCCTTTGTAACACTGCCTGTTTTGGCGACATAATAAAAAATACGATAGTAGTCAAAATCGATATCCATAGAATCACCGCATACGAATTTGATATATTTAATATCTAATCTATATATTATACATATACCTTCTCGCTGATTATAATACGAAAAGCAAAGAAAATCAACGAGGTGCATTGAAAATGAATAAAGATCTGACTGCGGGGAATCCATCCTCCGTTTTGCTGCGGTTTTGTCTGCCGCTGTTCGGAAGCGTAATTTTTCAGCAGCTGTACAATATTGCAGACAGCTTCGTCGCCGGAAAGTTTGTCAGTGAAGCAGCTCTGGCGGCCGTGGGCAACAGTTATGAAGTGACCCTGATCTTTATTGCCTTTGGCTTCGGCTGCAATATGGGCTGCAGCGTGGTTGCCTCCCAACTCTTTGGCGCAAAGCAGTACCGGGAAATGAAAACCGCTGTGTATACTTCCCTGATTTCTACCGGTGTATTATGTGCTGTTTTGATGATTTTCGGCTATGCGTTCCGAAATCTTCTCCTGGAAAAGATGCAGACTCCGGAAGATATTCTGGCGGATTCCCGGCTGTATCTGGATATTTACATTCTCGGTATTCCGTTCCTGTTTTTCTACAATGTCTCCACCGGTATCTTTTCCGCCATGGGTGATTCCAAAACACCCTTCTATTTTCTGGCAGTTTCCTCTGTGGCAAACATCTTTGCGGATATCTTTTTCACCACATCCCTGTCCGAGTTTTTCCCCAGAGGCGTGGACGGCGTGGCATGGGCAACCTTCCTGTGTCAGGGAATCAGCTGCATCGCAGCCATGACCTTCGTATTCCGAAGATTTTCCAGGATTGAGACAGACCGAAAGCCGGAAGTGTTTTCGCTGCCGCTTCTGAAACGGATCGTAGCAATTGCGGTTCCCAGCATTTTGCAGCAGAGCTTTATCTCCATCGGCAATATTGTGATTCAGGGCATCATCAATGCCTTTGGCTCTGCCGTCATTGCCGGATATGCAGCTGCCATTAAGCTTAACAATCTGGTCATTACCGCCTTTACCACACTGGGAAACGGCATTTCCAATTTTTCTGCGCAAAATCTTGGTGCTGGGAAAATGGATCGGATTCATTCCGGATTCTATGCTGGAGTAAAGATTGTGTGGGTGCTGTGCATCCCCTTCTCCCTGCTGTATTTCTTTGGAAGCAGGCTGCTGCTTTCCGTCTTCCTGGATGCCGATGCCCAGACTGCCATACACACAGGTACGATGTTCCTGCGGATCGTGACACCTTTCTACTTTGTTGTATCCGCAAAACTGGTATCGGACGGAATTCTCCGGGGCATCGGAAGAATGAAGCAGTTTATGATCGCAACCTTTACGGATCTGATCCTCCGGGTGGTGCTTGCCTTTGTATTTTCCTCTGCCTGGCAGTCTACCGGAATCTGGATGGCATGGCCAATCGGCTGGACAATTGCCGCAGGAATGTCTCTGTATTATTATCTGGAATTTCGTAAAAACAAGTAGAGAACACGCCGCACCTCAATTTTCCCATGAGGTGCGGCGTGTTCTTTCGTAG
>JAKSIP010000047.1 GCA_024398715.1 Bacteroidaceae bacterium | reverse complement strand
CATCCGCATCCGTTGTTGCAGGTCGGATAAGGATAGATGCCCCACGCTGTCTGATTGATACGTGGAATACCGCAGAGCTGTGCAGAAAGCTGAAGCTGATTAATCTGTGCAGCCTGTGCATTAATCTGCGCCTGCATCTGAGATTTTTCAAGAGCCGCAAATTTGCCGTCAATGTTCGAATTGATTGAAGCTGCAAAGTTCGCCATGTCATAACGAACATTGCCAATTGCTTCCTGTGCCGCTCTGCCTTCAGTTACAACAGCTGATGTTGTAGCGTATGCTGTGTCCTTGACGCTGTTATTGAGTGCAAATGTTGCATCAGCTATTCCATTGCCAAGTCTGTCAATCTTGTTATCAAGCGCCTGAAACTTGCTTGAAAACAGAATGTCCTGCTGTGAAGCAGCTGTTGCATAGCTATTGAGTTCGCCGCCGTTTCTGTTGAAACCAAATCCACCGTTTCCGATAAGAAGAACGAAAAGGATTATGAGCCAAGCAGAACCGCCGTTGATACCATCAGCACCGTCTACAACGCTTTTTAAATCTGAAAGACTGTAGTTATCCATGAATACTTCCTCCTTTCCTGTAGCGTTTATATAAAGCTCTGAGAGCCTTACAGCATAGCTTTTATCTGTTCTATGTTCAATCCATTCTCTTTGGCTATTTGCTCCGGTGTTTTGCCTTTATTCTGCTCAACAAATGACCGGAACTGAGAATTATTTTGCATTAGATCAGAAAAAACAGCATCGGGATTTTTACCGCTCAGCAGATTTTTAATCTGTGTCAGTGGATTTTGCGTCTGCTGATTTAGCACTGAAAGTATTGGGTTCACTGATAATCTCCTCCAAACGTTTGATACGCATTTCCAATTCGTTTGTTTTCGTTTGTGACGTTTCCTGCAACGGTTCTATTCTGTAAGCAGTAATATTTGCATAACCGCCGCCGTCAGTTTGTTTCAGATACACGACAGGCTGATTAACGTCAAGAAGCAATACAGATGAATTTGGCGGCATCTGATATGCGTTTGCTCCTTCTCTGCCGTTTACCTTAATTATTTCCTGTTTCTGCTGACTATAGCCGAAACCATAGCCAGTCGTAACAGGATTATATAGAGAAGTTTGGGAAAAAGCATTAAACATGAGAATTCATCTCCTTTTCTTCATAATATCACATCGAAATTGAGAAAAACTCTCGATTTACTGTAGAAAAACAGCAAAAAAAGAGAACCTGCATATTTTGCAGGCTCTCTTTTTGTGTCTGATGAAATTTTAGTGTGTGTCCATCCACAATTCTTTTGCAGACGGTTTTCTTGGCGGCAGCAGGCAGTTTGTTTTCTGCACTAAGTCATACCGCTTTTTCAGAATAGAAATGCGTTTATCCAAAGCTGACATTGAGATATGCAAACATTCGCACTGCTTTGTCCGGCTCCATCCGGCTACTCTTGTACGCATTATCCATTCATCTTCTTTGCTGAGATTTGCTTCTTTGATAAAGGTTTCAAGTATTATTTTGCTCCACGGTACTTGGTGGGACATCCTCAATCATCTCCTCTCGTTAACATTTTACCGCAGAATACAGTTATTGTAAAGTAAATCAACAGCTTCGTACAGTTTTTTTACAGTTTTCGGAATAAAAAAAGGAACGGTCAGCAAATAACCGCTCCTTTTTTCGATATAAAATAAACAGACACCGTTGTTATTATGCGCCTTTTATACGGATTTGTCAATAGTCAAGAAGTGCGTTCCATGTCTTTGCATCTACAACGCCGGTCGTGCTAATCTCAACCCATTTCTGAAAACGTATGACAGCATCTTCTGTAGCCGCTCCAAAATCGTGGTCAGCTCCGCATGAGCCACATGTGAAGCCTTTTCCGATAAGTAATATCTGAAGTGACTCAACACGCTGATTGTTATCGCCCTTTTTGAGCGGTATCCATTCAACAGACTCTGCGTGAACGATGCTCTGCTCCGGCTTCTTTTCTTCCGGATATACTTTAACGCCCTTGCTGTTAAACACGCTGTAACCGTCTTTGCATTCTTTCTTGGCTGACTCAAGATTTGTATATGCTCCTATCTGAGAAGCTACATTTCCCCATGCCTTTCTGATACGATACATTTCTGTTTCGGCAGAAGAAGGAACGCCGCCAAGATAGGACTGAACCTTGCGTTTGAATGTTTCCCAATGCGGCAGGATATACGCAGGGCAGTATTTCTTGCTGTACCAATGCTGATGCGTGTATAATTGGTCTATTCCAAGTCCTAATTCCTTCAGAATAGCAGCCGCAAGTCTTGCTGCATTATCTTCTGATTTCTTGTCCTTTTCGTAGTAGTTCGGAGACATGATGCATTCAATAGCGATAGTCTGCATATTGCCGTCACCGTTTCCGTCTGCTGCATGCCACCCGTGAACGTTGTGCGGAAGGTTCTTCCACGCACATGTGTCATCAACGTAATAGTGAACTAATACGTCGGCCATGTTTCCGTTTGCTGTAGCTCTTGTGTACTGCTCAGCCGGTGTTGTGCCATCTGCTACTGAAATCCAGTCAGTGTTGTGAATTGTAACGCCTTTAATGTGCGTCATGCCACCGCTCGGATACATATTCTTTAACAGATATTCGTTGACTTTAACGCCGTTAATCGTTGTCGTTTTTGTCGGTTTCAGAATTGCCATTGTCATTTTCCTCCTTTACTTCTACTTCCGGCAGGCCTGCAAAGCTTGTGAGAACGCTCAGAAGTCCTGCCAATACTGATGCTGATAAAACAATACGCCAGTTCACTTCTTCAAGTGCGGCAGATGTTGAAATTGTAGCAAG
>JAKSIP010000046.1 GCA_024398715.1 Bacteroidaceae bacterium | reverse complement strand
TGAAAACTACAACAATTCATGAAAAATCAGAATGGTCATTTGATGATGGGAGTTAAAGAATTCTTGTTATCTGTTTCCCATTCCACTTCTATACTATGGAGCATAGTCGTGTTCTGCCAGCCGCCCGTTCCCGGTGTTCCCGTATGCCAGATCAAAATTCCGCCCTCCGGATTTACCGACACCTCCGACTCCAACCGTACCTCATGTGCATAGCCTTTTTCCATCTGATAAGCAGGCTGAGGTGTATCACATTCAGCCGTAGCAATCAGCGTTTTTCCTTCCAATCTGACAGTTACACAAAAGCCGGTGAGATAACAGGAAACCAACTGTAATGCAGTCAGATAGCTGCTCTTTCCTTCTCTGTATTCTACCAGCGCCATTGCTACTGCATCAGAAGCTTCTTTTACGCGGATTACCCGCAAAGCATATCCTGTCAACTTTTCTACCTCAAACTTGATTCCAAAATCCATGTATTGTCCTGTACTGCCAAACCCCTGCCCCGCCGTCTTTGCAGGGTCAGCCTTTACCGTCAGGCTCATATCACCATACTGTTTTAAGACGGGAGCAAACCGAAGTCTGGCGCCCTGGGTATTCTGATAGAACCCCACACCCTTGCTTCCATTGCCTGTCTCCCCATATTGCCAGGCCGGAATACTGCTATCCATCTCCCAACTGCCAAAGGTGGACGAGTTAATCTCTATGTCGACCGGTCTTGCACAATCCAAAGTCCAGCTTCCCCTTCTTAATTCCGGCTGATTTTCATCCGGTAATTCAGAGAAATCTGTAAATAAATACTTCTCATCCACTTCGTCTTCCGTCACAGGAAAAGATGTCATAACCTCTTTTGCAATTCCCGGCAAACTTCCCGAAAGTCTGGGAATGATGACTGCCTTTATATATTTTCCGATATCAGCCGCTGTCAAACGATAGCATTGAAGCGGAATGCTTCTTTTGGTCACAGCGCAGAGTACCGCACCCTCTCCCGCTGCGGTATCACACCTGTACCAGGAAATCTCCGACGCATCCGTGCGTTCCTTTGAAGACAGAGCATAGGAAAGAGTCACACATCCCATTTCTCTTTCCATCTTCATTACAGGTTCTCCTGTCAGTTTCGGTGCTGGAAAGAGGCAGGGTTCCACAGAAATGGCAACCGCAGCCTCCAGACCGCTCTCCGTACACGCATGAACCACAAGCTGCTTTTCCTGCTCACTGTGATTGCGATTTTCAATTCGACAGGAATGCTCCGTTTCCGGAATCAGTTCTGCATAAACTGTATCTCTTTTCTCCAATCGAAAGTCAACCCTCTCCCGGCATTCCTCTCCGGAAAAGAGGAATACCTTCGCGGTAACATGAATAGCATCTTCTCCGTAGACAATTTTTTCCCTGTCTGTCTGCAACTGCATAAAAGTCGGAATTCGCAGCTTCCCGGCTTTTTTCGAAATTTCCGGCTCTCCCAGAGGATTCCAGCCCTCACTTCCCCCCAGCAGATTTTCAATATTGATATATCTCTTTGCCTCATATTCGAAAACATAGGCTTCCAGCGCTTTCTTACCCTGAAGCTGTACCGTTTCTTCGCTGCCACCGCCTCCAAGTATGACCGGCTTTCCGTTTTGAACAACTCCGTACTGATAACATTTTAGAGAGGGCAATGGATATTTCGTCCAGTCAACTCTCACAGGCACGTTTTCCGCTGTTTCATAGCAACAATCAATCAAAGCGATCTGACCGCCCTCCTTGGTAAGATACTGTTCTGCCTCCGTTCCCAGAGTCTTAATCCTGCTACGGAAAATGCAGTCAATAAACACAGCTCCCGTTCCTGTTGCCTGATAAATGGGCCGATTACCGTAAAAATCAAAATCGCAGCCTACATACACTGCGTTTCCGTTTAAAGCATCATCTGTGCTCTCAAAATGACAATTCCGATACAATGCGCGTTTTGCCCCACAAACGGGAACCAGATTTAACCGACTCACAAAACGGCAATTGTCGGCACAGAGTTTTTCTCCTTCCTGAAAAGCAAGCTGTGCCTGGGTAACAGACTCCGTTCTCTTTTGCTGATTCAGTGCCGGATTCGTCGGATAGACTAAATCTATACAACAATAGTTTCCCAGCGTCAGATTGGCAAGGAACAATTCCTCCACCTGAAAACTAAACAGAGTATAATTTCCGTTGCAGGCATGGGACTGCCCTCTGTTGCCTGCAATCACTATGTTTTCCGGCTTTTCGGATAATCCTACTATTTTTAAAGATCTGCTGTTTACATGCATACCGAAGGGAGCTCTATCCCCTTCTTTTTTTTGCAGGGTATCTGTTGCCAGAGGGTCATCAATCCAATAGACATTTGGAACAATGTACATGATAGTGGGATTTTCCAGACTCCCTTCCAAAAGTTCACGACCGGCAAAAGCCTCCTGAATATCACAGTAGACATGAGGATGCGCAGCCGCCTCCTCCCGGGAAAGTCTGCCATCCAGCAAAAGCGTTTGTTCATTCAGTTCCCTGTATTCTTCATTATATATAAAACCCTGTTCCTTCCAGATGATGTCCAACTTTTAGTTCCTCCTTGTCATAGTAATAATCTCTAAGCCAGTAATTTCAAGGCTTTCAGATTCCTTTTTTATTAAAATCCCCCACTTTTTTTGTCAAATCCTCTTGACAAATCCATCGAAAAATGCGGCGCTTCGCGCCCTTATTTATAAGTCATATTTTCGATTGGAGGCGATTTTTTTGTTACCTGTTAACACTGGTGGTCATTCCACCTACCAAAATTTTGTTATTGAAAATCTTCGTAAATATTATCCGAATCCTGATGCTCTTTCCCGTTCTACATGGGACATCATTGACCGTTTCTGGAACCTCAATCTGTCTTATACTGATGAACTGATGCGTAGCCGATATTCTGTCTTCGGTCCAAGACCAAGAACTCCTTCCTGCATGCAGCGTTCTTACCT
>JAKSIP010000045.1 GCA_024398715.1 Bacteroidaceae bacterium | reverse complement strand
GCCCATACATCACCGTAAATGCCGTTTTCGCCGTCGGCACTGAATACAACAACAGAATCATTATCAGAGAGAAGATTTGCGGCGTGACGGCTGCGGTAGATTTCAAGTCTGTTGACGCAGGTGAAAAGAGAATAGTAATATCCTGTAACAGCATCATATGTAACAAATGGGTCGGGAGCGTCCCTGTCGGCTATGGGATTATTGAATGTACGCGTATCAGGCACTTCTTCAACATCGCTTTTATATATTATTTTCGCATAAGGGTCAAGAGCTTTCAGATATTCCTCACAGCCCGAGAATTTTATCTCTTTGGTAAGCATACCGTCCTCATACTGAATATATGTATTGGAATCCATTACCGGAAGTGTGCCTGCTGTTCCCGCAATAACAAACAGAGAATGGGTTGAGCTGTCAAGAATATTATTTGAAACAACAAAATTCTTTGCTCTGTTTTCTTTACCGTCCCACGAATTTATATGCGCCGTATATGACATATAGCCCGACTCGTGCTGTCGGGTTCCCCAGCCTTCGCCTGCATCACGGAATGTGTTTGAATCAATAAGAATGTTTTTGAACAATCCGCCCTCACCGTTGTAATACTCAAATGAATTTGTGCATTTTTCAATCACATTGTTGCTAAATGTGATGTTTTCGATTTTTGAATCTGAGTTTGACTGGAAGGTTATGCCTGCGTCATAAATCTGATAGATATGGCAGTTTTCAACAAGTACATTACTTGAATCCGCCCAGAACTCAATTCCGTTACCGAATCTGACATCTGTATATCCCGGCAGTAAGGAGCCGCCAGTCCAGCCGATTTCGCAGTTTCTGACGGTTATATTTATACAGCCGCCTTTTATTCCGTGAGCACCGCCGTAAAGAACTCGCAGTCCGTCAACGGTAACCCATTTTGCAAGACTTATAACCGGCTTGCAAAGTGCAAATTCAATTTCATTGAAGCGTTCGGCAGGGTTCTGTTCACTGTAGAGATAAACTTTATTATCATTGGTATTGTGCCAGAAGGAAAGGTCAGATTTCAGCTCTTCGACCGAGCCTTTGAAGCCGAATATTCCTGTTATCTGCTTTAAACCGACGGCTTCGCCTGCGTTGAAAATAATATTGCCCACGTCATCGGTAAACACTTCGTCAAACACCCACACATCGGGGATTTCAGTTTTTGTCCATTTTGCAGAATCCGCGGCATCCGCAGAGCCTAAGAAAGTGGGCTTTTCGCCCTCGCCGTAGGAAGCGTACGTAACGCCCTTCTGACAGAAAAGCTGACCACGGTATTCGCTTCCGCAGGCAATGTAAACTGTATTTCCGTTTCGGAGCTTTAGGCTGTTCAGCTTGTCAAGAGACTGCAGTGGCTCCTCAATGGTCTTTCCGCTGTTGGAATCAGAGCCGTTGACCGAATCGAAGTAATAGACTGCGTTCCACGGCATAATACTCGCAAAGGACGAGAACAACATAGTAATAACGGTAATAATTGAAGTAATAATTTTCATAACAGATGTCTCCTTATTATTACTTTTTAAAAGTAATATAAAGTATTGAGCCGCTTTCGATTTTCTTCGGGAGCTGAATTTCAACCCATTCGCTGCTTTCGTTTACCGTGAAGCATTTATCAACGGTATATTCGCCTGCGTCAATTTTCAGCTTTCTGTCGTTCTTTTCGGAAACATTTGCAATAAGAAGCGCCTGTCCGTCTTCACCTGTTGCGGCAACGGCATAAAGGTCATCCTTCAGCTTTCTGTTTTTTATCTCAGCCTGATTACCAAGCTTATAAAGCTGACCGAATGCCCAGAAACCATAATAAGCAGGTGAAGGCGTTCCGCTCTTGTAGAATAACCCCGCCCAGAGATTGCCGTCGCTCAAACCGCTGTAATAATGCGCCATAGCAAGTCCCTCATTCTGGAACATAATCAGCATTGAAGTCTGATTTGCACCGTATCGGCGGTCAATTTTTTCATTTTCCGTGGGGTTGTAGTTCCATTCGTCACAGATAATTTCTGTATCGCCGTAACCGGCGCTGGTAAGCTTTTCTTTGACATAGTCAATATATTGTTCATTCTTATCCGTGACTGTATAGCTGTGCCAGGAGAAGAAATCCATCGGAGAATTATGTTCTGTAATATATTCGAGGAAGCCTTCAAAGAAAGTAATAAAATACTGATTTCTTGGAGTTGAACCGGAGTTAATATTATTGGTTTTAGTCAATGCGTAAAAACCACAGGAACCATAACCGCCGATTTTAAGGTCAGGGAATTTTTCTTTCAGATATGTTGCCGAAACATCATAAAGACGGTAGAATTCTTCGGGAGTGCCCTGCCAGAAAACATTTTTTTCAACAATATCTTCATTGTCAGGTTCATTCCAGATTTCCCAGTATTCTATGCCATATTCAAAGCCGTTTGCCCAGCCCTCGTTATAGTGAAGAATAATATGTTCACAAATCTGTGCCCATTTATTGTAGTCAGCGGGAGGAATAAGATATTCATGGTCTTTTACTGCATCACTCCAGCTTATACCGAGTCGGAAAAGCGGCTCCATACCGGTATCGGCTATTGCAGCAATAACCTTGTCGCATTTCTCAAAGTTATATGAATTTTCATCGTTTACATCGGCAGAGAAATCGGGAAAAATATTGTGAATGTCTGTTTCGACCGTATCGTGGGTTCTGCACGATGTCATATTCGCCTCTGTGAAATAACTGTTGATTTCGCTGTCAAGCTCATATTCGGGCATTCTGCCGATGTTGTGAACAGGTCTGATTTCATCAATGACATTATCAAAATCAATTCTGATAACATTGGGAGTAAAAATCCATTGTGAAACAGAAATAATAAATGCGAGAACCGATGTAAAAAATCTTTTTAACATAAAAACGCCTCCATGTCTTTTCCTTAATTATAACATTATCAGAAATATATATATCATTTTTTATTCAATCTTTCAAGGGCGATGTTTGTTATAACGATGAAATAAATAGTTTTCCAGATATGAAAAAGCCGGGAGTTTT
>JAKSIP010000044.1 GCA_024398715.1 Bacteroidaceae bacterium | reverse complement strand
CCGACATACTGCCATAATACATCCCACATAAATCCGCGCTTGTTAAGAGCAACGGCGCATTTTACGGCAAAATCAGGTCTGACCTTTGATTTAATAATAGCTAAACATCTGTCGGCAACCGCTTCACGGTAGGTTTTGCCGGCAGTTTTATTTATATATGCGTCAATAAGCTCTGTCATTTCCTTTGAATCTGTCGGGAATTTCAGCTTTCGCAGGCTGTTTTCACTGTTGTAATTATCTGTATCAATAAGAATATCCGTCAGTACACGGTAACCGCCGAAGCTGAAATCTGATAACAGGTCGTAATACTTTGTAAACTCTTCTTCGGGCAGATGCTTTATCAGAAAACGCATACGGCAGTCATAATTCATAAACTGCCATTTTTCATTCCGTGCAGCTTCAAGAATTTCGGTTACTTTTTCGGGCGGTAAGTTAATAAACAGCGTATAAAGGGTATCGGCATCATATTCACCTTCCTGATCTCTCATAAAGAGAATACGAGCCACATCGTTGTATTTCTTTTTTCTGCCTGTGTTCCGTGTATATGCTCTGATACGTTTAAGGCATTGATCGTAGGTTTCGATAATGCTCTTTACCTCGGCAAGCCCTTTGGGATTCAGCTTTTTCTCCCAACCCTTTTCGACTGCAAATGTAAACAGATCCGAAGCCTTTGCCGGCTTTGCTTTAGCCTTTTTGGTGTTCTTTTTGAGCATCATTGCGTAATACGGCAGCTTTTCAACATTCGAGCTGACCGTACTCCAATCGGTATCAGCAAAGTATTCTTTGAACTGTTCCTCAAAGGTCGGTTCATACCACAAGTGAACGCCCTCGGATTTTTCAACTATATCCTTGTACTGCAGGAACCTGCTTCTCTGAACGCTTCTGCCGTTAAGATATTTTGACAGATTAGGCTTGATACCGCTTTTAACGGAGTCTATTTCCAATCCCGTCAGTATTTCAAGCATCTCAATATCACTGATATATTTTTCCCGAAGCTCTTCGTCAATACTTTCATCGTAGGCAAGAATACTTCTGCTTAATGCGGCGTTTGAAATCTGACCTATACGAGCCGAAAAGGTACTTTTTACAGTCTGAAATCTGCTGTACCAATCGGCAAAATCTGATTTGACGGGTTCTGCCGAGGGTATCTGCAGCAGAGGTAGATTGTTGATATGACTGTATAACGGTCGGTCTTTTGAAGTTGAAATATAATGAGAAGTTACACAGTCATTGATTATCGGATCAGCTATTATCTTTATCATATCTCCGTCGTAATCGGCACCGCCGAGGCGTTCGGCAATAAGACCTGACGGATTGACCATAACCACATCTGTAAGCTGTGAAAAATATTTTTCCTTTATACTTGTTGAGTCATCTGTCGATTTTGTTACGATAACCTCCTCATTTCTTGCAATATGCGGACTTCTCAGAAGTGTAAAGGAGTGTACTCCTTCCATAGGATAGACATTGCCCGGAGTGAATATTGTTGTATTTCGCGCATTGGGAAGCATCTGAAATTTTGCCTTTTTCTCTTCATCACCGAATACATAATACGGAGAAAGACTGCGGAGCATTTCATACAAATCTCCCGACAAGAAACGGTTTTCACCTGAAACAATCAATCTGCCTATTGCATAATTTTCAAGCAGCTTTTTCGCCATATCGTCAAGCTGTTTTGTGAAAATGCTTTCATTGATAAAAAGCGGATTGGCTCTTAAAATAGCGGATAGATGGTCATCTTTGCTTTTTCTGCCGAAAAATCTTCGTCGTGCCTTGCTGATGAAATAGTCAAGTCTGAACTCCTCATCGGAACAAAGAGAATAATACTTCTGCTCTGTTGCCTTTGTGAGCCAATGGCGCTCATCATCCTGCGGAGGGTGATCCCAACCGAGGGGTAAATCAGCGGGACGAAACTGCTCCGGCTGAACAGAAAGGGTGCAAAGGAACTGATAATTGAGCGTTATTTCATTTTCGGGCAGTTCTTTGCTGACATTGGTGATATACAGCGCATGATTGAAAAAACGGCAGACAAGGCAATAATCACGATAAAAATTCCAATCCTCATTTAACCACGAAGCGCATTTGAACTGACTTTTTGTCAGAATCATTTTTATATTATTTACATTATGAGCCTTACCCCATATATCAATTATCTGTGTAATGCCGTATTCGGCGAAAAATGCTTTGAAATCAACCTGATGAATCATTCCCTTGATATACGGCAGTCTTATCTGAAATGATGTATGACTGTGCCTGTTCTGTTTGCCGTAGAGCTTTGTGTTTATTTCCTCTGCAAATTCGGGAGCAACAAAGCCCTCTCCGTCAAAAGCGGTTACATCAATATCATCTGTCTTTTCGATTCTTTCATATTTTCTTACGCTGCCTTTTCCCGTAACATCCCGAACGGTAACAACGGGAACATCTTTTACAATAACAGACGGGTTATCAACGATAACAATATTATCCGCATTTCCAAACAAATCGGTTTCAACTCTTTTGCCTGATGAAAACATAAGTCCGTTATACGCATACAGCTTGGAAAGCTCACAGTTCTTTATGGGCAGATTCATCGTTATTGCCAAAAGGAGCGGATTGAAAATATCTGCTCTGACAAACGAAAGCCTTGCTTTTCGGCTCATGCTTGCAGAGCGTTCAAAGGCTATATAATTCTTTGAACCCGTGCCGAAGTCGAGGCTTATTCCCTCGGGGCGAAACAGTGACTCTGCTTTTTTCTGACGCAGTGCATTTACGGGCACGGCGGGATTACGGTCAAAAATGCCGTCAAAATCGAGATAAATCAACACATCATACAAATCGTCAATAACCGTATCTTCCTGCGGCTGAGTAAATTCATGATTAGTTATCTGCTGCATTGCCTGATAAAAAATCGCATTTTCATTCTGATATGTTTCACTTCCGCGCTGTATTACGCTCTCGGTTTCATTTTTCGTAAGGTTATATGAATACACTTCATCAGACTGTTCCTTCGCATACGCTGTCAGTGCACGAACAGAAAGTATCGGTATTTTGTATCTTATTTCCGCCATTGTTTCACTTCCTTACATTACGAAATCAAAAAGAACAAATGTTCGCATAACAAATATATATTAAATACAGCGGTTTGTCAACGGATAAATACCAAAACAAGCGTTTGCTGTCCCTTAAAAGGTACTGTAAACGCATTTTTTTGCTTCGCACATTCGACTGCCTGCTGAAAAT
>JAKSIP010000043.1 GCA_024398715.1 Bacteroidaceae bacterium | reverse complement strand
CATAGGAGAATATGCGTTCTCAGAATGTAGTGGATTGTCTTCGATCACCATTCCAGAATTAGTCACAAGCATAGAGAAAAACGCGTTTTATAACTGCAGTAACTTGCACTCGGTGTCAATTCCAAATTCAGTCACCAGTATTGGAGATAATGCGTTTTCAGGATGCAGTATTATGGTTATTTATTGCGAGGCAAGTTTCAAGCCAAGCGAATGGAGCGGTAGTTGGAATTCAAGCAATAGGCAAGTAACATGGAGTTCAAGCTATGTGGTTGATGGGGATTTTATATTCTCAGATACAGAAAAAACACTACTGATGGAATATAACGGCAAAGGTGGTGATGTCATCATTCCAGATGGAGTGACACTTATTTTAGAAAATGTTTTCCGTGATCGTACAGATATAACTTCGGTAACCATGCCTGAATCGTTCAAGAGCATAAAATCCAATGCGTTTCGTGGATGCCGCAATTTGAAATCAATAAATATACCAAACAAATTCAGATGGTTTGGATGGGGAGCATTTTATGGTTGCAGTAGTTTGGAATCAATATATATTCCTGATACAGATAACGTGATTGATGCGAGTGTGTTTGCTGGATGCAGTAAATTGACAATATATTGTGCGGCAAGTTCAAAGCCAGACGCATGGGACAGTAATTGGAATCCCGATAATAGGCCAGTAGTTTGGAATGCACAACAGGTGCCAGAAGAAACTAGTTCAAAGCTTACGATTTCAAGATCGGGGATTTGTGTTATTCCTTTTTAAGTAGCTGGAGTGTTAAGGTTTCTTTTGAAGACTCAGATTCTGATTTTGCCAATAACTATTCTAACTTGACTAGTATTGAGATACCAGAAACTGTTACTTATGATGGAAAAACTTATTCAGTTACAAGAATTGGTGGTTCTGCATTTCATAGTTGCAGAAAACTAACGTCGATTACCATTCCAAAATCAGTTACAAGCATTGGCAGCTATTCGTTCTATCATTGTAGTTCATTGAATAATGTATTAATTCCTGGCTCTGTCAACACAATGGAAGAATGTGTGTTTAAAGACTGCGGTTCATTAACCATATATTGTGAGGCTAGTTCTAAGCCAGAAAATTGGAATAATAATTGGAATCCAGGTGGCAGGCCAGTAGTTTGGAATACATCTCCTATGCCAGCAGAAAAGCCAGTCGAAAGTTTTGAAAAAACAGGTACATGTGGTGATGGAATGAAATGGCGTTACGATACCATCGCCAGGACAATGACCATCAGTGGAGACGGATACATTGCTGATTATAAAACCGTAGGCGACATATGGACAGGATTGGAAACTAATACGCCATGGAACGAGTTCTCAGATAGTATTGAGACCGTGATAGTTGAAGAAGGTGTCAAAGGCCTTGGCAAGTATGCGTTTTGGGACTGCGATAGTCTGACGACTGTAATCTTGCCTTCTTCCTGCACTGACTACGGGCAGTCATCGTTCGCCGATTGTTCAAGCCTGCAGACGGTTGTGGTGGCTGCCAGAAATATTTGGCAGGCCAACAGCTACAGTTTCAGCAATTATGACAAATGTACATTGTATGTACCAAAGGACTTGGTTGACTATTACAAGAAGGAGATTCCATTCAACGAGTTTTCAAATATTGTAGGTATTTATTTTGTGAAGATAGATGAGAACATTGTCAACGGTACCATAGTTCCAGAAAGGTATTATTTCAAGGATGGAGAACAGGTGAATTTAACACCAAAACCAAAAAACAACTTTATTGTTGAATCGGTAATTGTAAATGGAGACACACTTAAGGAAAGCACAGACGGTTTTGTGGTTTCCGGCATTAATGCCGATTTGTTCATAAGCGCCACATTTGATGTGGCCAATAGCGGGCAATGTGGCGACAGTCTGACATGGGCTTTCGACAAGGCTGCCAAGAAACTTGTCATCAGCGGAAATGGAGCCATGCCTGACTACACTGCCAGCAATATGCCATGGAAGTATTTTAAAGAACATTACGGCATTGAAGTGGTGGAAATTTCGCAAGGAGTTACAGCCGTCGGCTCTAATGCCTTCAATGGCTGTGTCGGGCTGGATTCTGTCTTCATTTCCAATACGGTCGCAAGCATTGGCTCGAATGCGTTCTCAGGATGCAGTAGCCTGACATCTGTCACCATTCCAAATACGGTCGCAAGCATTGGCGACGGAGCGTTCTCTGGCGTAAACGTCGTTGGATACGGCGGAAGTGCAACAGGCAGTCCTTGGGGTGCATCAAAAATGGTAAATGGCGTAGTTGATGGCGACTTTGTCTATTCCAATGCCCAAAAGGATACCCTTATTGCATATATCGGTACTGGCGGCAATGTCGCCATTCCAAATACGGTTGCAAACATTGGCATATCTGCGTTCTATGGTTGCACAGCCTTGACCTCGGTAATCATTCCCAATTCAGTTACAAGCATTGGCAATTGTGCGTTCGATGGTTGTTCAGGGTTGACCAGCGTCGAGATTCCAAACTCGGTCACAAGCATTGGCAATGAGGCGTTCGACGGTTGTAAAGGTTTGACCTCGGTCACCATTCCAAATTCGGTGACCAGCATTGGCAAATCTGCGTTCTACGAATGCAGCAGCTTGACATCTGTTTCAATCCCTGAAGGTGTCACAAGTATTGAATATTGCGCTTTTTACAACTGTAAAGAATTAACCTCGGTTTCAATACCGGGCAGTGTTACAACCATTGACGAAAACGCTTTTGAATGGTGTTCAAAAATAACATCGCTCACTATTCCTAACGGTGATTTGAAAAGTATTGGAAATTTCGCCTTTCACGCATGCAAGGGTCTAACATCACTCACCATTCCAGACAGCGTTCAAAGCATCGGGAAATGTGCTTTTTATGAATGTTCAGGATTAACATCCATCACCATTCCTGCTAACCTGACAAGTATTGGAATTAGCGCTTTTTATGGTTGCAAGGGTTTGACTTCAGTCGTAGTCAATATGGATGAGCCATTATCTATCGAATCAAGTGTTTTTGAAAATGTGACATTGTCAAATGTAAAATTGTTTGTGCCCGTAGGTACAAAGGAAAAATACGAAGCTGCTGATGTCTGGAAAGATTTTGACATTGTGGAAGGAAGCCTTATCCAGGTCGCATTGACATCAAATGATGAAGCGTATGGTTCTGTAGCAGGTTCAGGCTTATATGTAGAAAATGAGACTATTGCCTTATCTGCCACACCTGCAGTTGGCTGCCAATTCGTGAAATGGAGCGACGGCAATACCGACAATCCTCGCACAATAACCTTGACAGAAAATGTTACATTGGAAGCCATTTTTGAAAAGGCCGACGCCATTTCATCCAATGCCGTCTCCAACATGAAAATCTACGCTCACCACAACGTAATAGTAGTGGAGAATGCAGAAGCTGAAATAAGCGTCTATGACGTAACTGGCCGTTGCATTGCCAAACGTCTGGCAGATGGCAACCGCATTGAGATAGCAATGCAGCGTGAAGGTATTTACATTGTCCGCACAGGTGGATATTCACAACGGGTGGTTGTTTCACAAAATT
>JAKSIP010000042.1 GCA_024398715.1 Bacteroidaceae bacterium | reverse complement strand
AGTTCCACACAAACACATATACCATCAACTTCAACGGCAACGGAGCAACAAACGGAGCGTCAATGTCAGCATTGACAGGCGTAAAGTATGATGAAACGAAAACACTTACGCAGAATGCATTTGCAAGAAAGCATACTGTAACGTATGACTACAACGGCGGTTCAGGCTCACCGGCATCAGAGGAACTCAACTACACATTCAAGGGCTGGGAAATGGGAACAGCACCGGCAGTTGGAGTTTACACCTCAGCAACATATTCAGATAAACAGGGAGTAACACAGCTCACAGCAACGGATAACGGTTCGGTTACACTTTATGCAAAATGGAGCGGAGCCGTAACACTTCCCACACCGACAAAGACAGGATATACATTTGAGGGATGGTATACAGATGCAACAAACGGCACAAAGATAGGAAATGCAGGTGCATCATATTCACCGTCATCAAATATAACAGTGTACGCACATTGGAAAGTCAATCAATATAAAGTAACACTTAATGCAAAGGGCGGCACAGGCGGTACAGCTGAGGTAACAGCAACTTATGGAGCAAATATGCCGACAGCAACAATGCCGACAAAAACAGGATATACCTTCGGCGGATACTACGACGGTGATAACGGCACAGGCACACAGTACTATACAGCAGCCGGAGCAAGTGCCAGAACATGGAACAAGGCTGAAGCAGCAACACTTTATGCCAAGTGGACAGCAAACACATACAAGGTAACACTTGATGCAAAAGGCGGCACAGGCGGTACAGCTGAGGTAACAGCAACCTATGGAGCCAATATGCCGACAGCAACAATGCCGACAAAGACAGGATATAATTTCGGCGGTTACTATGATGGCGAAAACGGCACAGGCACACAGTATTATACAGCTGCCGGAGCAAGTGCCAAAGCGTGGAATAAAGCAGAAACAGCAACGCTTTATGCTCATTGGACAGCCAAGACAACAATGGTAACGCTCGATAAACAGGGCGGCACAGGCGGCGATTCCAGTGTAACGGCAACCTACGGTCAGGCAATGCCGACAGCAACAATGCCGACAAAGACAGGTTATGATTTCGGAGGTTACTATACAGGTACAGAAGGCGCAGGCACTCAGTACTATACAGATGCAGGAGCAAGCGCAAAGAACTGGGATATCACCGATGCGGCAAAGATACTGTATGCAAAGTGGATAATCCATACAAGTACCCTTAAGGTAGACCCCAACGGAGGTACATGGAATACATTCACAACAGTACAGTCATATACACAGAACTACAATACAACACTTTCAATTCCCGTTCCCACAAGAGAAGGTTATACGTTCGACGGCTGGACAAAGGATAATACATATGGTTCAATGTCTTCACTTACAGGCGCGGCAACATATACCTTCGGTTCGGGAAAGGGTACAACAACAACCATTACGGCAAAATGGGCAATTAATAAAAGCTCACTTACAGTAAAGCCTAACGGAGGTATGTGGAGCAATTCAGCGGCAGACCAGACGTTTACAAAGGATTACGGTACTATTATTGATATACCGAAGCCGACAAGAACAGGTTATGAGTTTGCAGGCTGGACAAAATCAACAACGTTTAACGGAACACTTTCAAGCACAACCGCAGCCGCAACATATACGTTCGGTAAAGTAAGCGATGCGACAGATACAATCACAGCAACGTGGATACCCATAAGCAGTACAGTAACCCTTGATGCAAAGGGAGGTACAGGCGGCACAGCAAGCGTAACAGCAACATATGACGCAGCAATGCCCACAGCAACTATGCCTGTAAAGGAAGGCTATGAATTCGGCGGTTACTACGACGGAGAAAACGGAACCGGCACACAGTATTACACCGCAGCAGGCGCAAGTGCAAGAACGTGGAACAAGGCAGCAAATACAACGCTTTATGCAAAGTGGACAGCAAAGAAATATGTAGTAATACTTAATCAGGACGGCGGCAGCGATGGCACGGAATCAGTAGAAGCAACATTCGGTGCAGCAATGCCTGCAGCAACAATGCCGACCAAGACAGGTTATGCATTCGGAGGTTACTTCACAGGCAGAAACGGTGAAGGTACAAAGTATTACAATGCAGACGGTTCAAGCGCAAAGAACTGGGATAAGACAGCCACAGTAACAACCCTGTATGCATACTGGACACCGATGGCATATACAATAACCTTTGACAAACAGGGCGGTACAGGAGGAACAGACAGCACAACAGTAACGTACAATGCAAACCTCCCGAATATTACAGTTCCGACAAAGAAAGGACATCATTTTGCAGGATATTATACGGAAACAAACGGAGCAGGAACAAAGTACTATCCTGCAGACGGTATACCGGGAGCAGTAATATGGCAGGTAGCCAGAGATACAGTTCTGTATGCAAAATGGGAACCGAATGAGATAATACTTACATACATAGCAAATGACTATGATGGTCAGCTGCCCGCAAAAAAGACATTCTATTACGGAGACAGCGTAACAACAGCAGCAGCACTTGTAAGTGAATGTACAGTAACGTTTGAATATAACGGAGCAGACGGAGGAGATATCAGAGCAAACGCTCAGGCAACAAGAACATGGAATGGATGGCTGAGCGGTAAAAACGGAAAGGTTTACAATGCATCGACAGCATATACCGATAACTTCGGAGCAGGTGAAGACGGAAATGAAAGCGTAAACCTCATAGCAAGCTGGAGCGCAGGAGCAATAACCCTTCCGATACCGACCAAGACGGGATATGATTTCCGCGGATGGTATACAGATATGGCACTTTCGCAGGAAGCAAAAATAAATCCTGACGGAAAGTATGAAGCAAATACAAGTACAAAGCTGTATGCAAAATGGGAACCGCATCACTTCAAGGTATACTACAACTCAAATAATGTAGCAGTAAAAGAAGATATGCCGGAAACAAAGGCGATTGACATAACAATCGGAGCAGCATTTACGGCAGAACAGGGACTTATCAGCAACCTAATTCCTAAGGCAGATAACAAGGTGTTCATAGGTTGGAATACAGCGTCAAACGGAAAAGGAACAACATATTATCCGGGAACAGATGCAACATCAGATATAGTACTTGATCTGTATAAGGCAGGCGGCAGCAAGAAGGACGGAGAAGTAACCCTCTACGCACAGTGGAAGGATATTTCAAGTGTTGAACCGAAGTCAGAAACGATTGTCAACGAGAAGGTAGTATACGGCGTTGAAAATGAAGAATATGATGTATTCACAGGACTCGAACTTGTAAACGGTGAGTGGAAACCGGTATATGACCATAAAGAGCTTAAGTATGATGTAACAACATATACCACATACCAGAATGCCGCAGATACATATTTCGAGAAGAAGACAAAAGTTCTTACAGAAGTAAACGGCAAAACAGTAAGCGAGTTCCTTGGCTCAATAGAATCACTTGTAACAAAGGTAACCAATGTAGAAGGAACACTCAGAGATATCTACACAGATGTATTTGAAAACGGATTTACCATTGCGTATAACGGAGGAACACCGATAAAAGGCATAGCCGAAGGTAAATACACACTCAAGGATATGAACCTTAATCACTATACTTCCGAAACTCTGAACAAGGCAAAGACCGATTTCCAAAACGGACAGGATTACCTTGCTGCAGAACATAAGATAACAGACCAGAATATACTTAACGGTTATGTTAAGAATATTGCAGAGGACTTCGTGAATAAGGATCAGGCGAGAGAAAGCATGGAGCCTGAATACAAGGTATACGAAACATCTGCAGCAGTGAAAGATGTACTTGGACTTG
>JAKSIP010000041.1 GCA_024398715.1 Bacteroidaceae bacterium | reverse complement strand
CAGCAGAATTTGTTTTAGATGATTATGATGGGCAGCATATTATTTTGGAATGAAATAGCGGAGGCATTTATTAAAAATATGATAGTCGAGGACAGGTATATGCTGATCCTTAACGGTTTATGGACAACTGTTCTCATAACGGTTCTCGCAGCTGTATTCGGAACCATTCTCGGTGGTTGCGTATGCTGGATGAAACTGAAAGGAAACAATTTCGTCCGCAAGATTGCAAAAGTTTACGTTGACCTCATGCGCGGAACGCCGGTCCTGGTACTGCTGATGATCATGTACTATATTGTTCTGGCACCGGTAATAAAGTCAGCAATCATTGTTGCGGTCATTACTTTCTCAATGAACGCTTCAGCATATATATGTGAAATGCTGCGCTCAGGCATTGAAAGTATCAGCAAGGGACAGACGGAAGCCGGGCTTTCTTTGGGCTTTACGAATCGGCAGACATTCTTCAACATTGTCTTTCCGCAGGTAATAAGGAATATAATGCCGGTATATCATGGTGAACTGATCAGTCTTCTTAAGAGCACCTCAATTGTAGGCTATATTGCCATTATGGATATGACCAAGGCTTCTGATCTTATCCGCTCCCGAACTTTTGATGCGTTCTTTCCGATCATAATAGTGGCAATCCTTTATTTCGTCCTGGCTTGGTTGATCGGTCTTCTTCTTAATAGTTTGAACAGGAAGAAATCAAAAAGCGTTGTCCCTGCAATTGTCTGCATTGCGTTGGCTTTGGGTATGATATACTACGGTAATTCTTTCAAATCATCGCAAGTTGAGACTAAAGCGAAGGGCACGTTTACTAGCATTGAGGAAATTGCTGATCACGGGAGTGTAGCTGTTATGGAGGGATCAATATCTGACATTACGTACAGCAAGATGTACCCAAATGCCACAATCGACAGAGTCAGGAGCACCTCCGAGGCTGCCGAATTCGTTCTTTCAGGCAAGGCCACTGCATTTATTGCTTTGGACGTCCTGACAAAGTATATTGTCAGGGAGAATCCAAGTCTTATGGAAATGGATTCGTTGTTCACTGTCTCAATGGGTGCCGGTTTCCCTAAAGGCTCCACATTGAAAAATCAGTTCAATGAATTCCTTAAGGACTTGAAACAGTCTCCTGTATATGGAGAAATGATTCACAGGTGGATTGAGTGTGATATCGATACCGTGCAAATGCCTGATTTGGGCCTGCCCGAAAGCGGAGATCCGCTTGTGATGGATATAACTGGCACTCTGACTCCTATGAATACAGTACGGGGAGATGAATATGTTGGTTTTGACATTGAACTTGGAATGCGTTTTGCCAAGTACTTGGACAGACCTCTCAAACTTTCAGTCACCGCTTTTCAGGGTGTTATCCCGGACTTGGTTACAAGCAGGGTGGATATGGCCTTATGTGACCTCATAATTACCCCGGAACGTGCCGAAAAAATAGACTTCTCCGACGTGTACTACGATAGTTATGCATCTGTAGTATTACTTGAGTCAACATATAAAGGTACTTCGGAGTCAAGGCAAATCAATTATATCTGGCTTTTGATCTTATTTACTGTAATAGCAGCTTATTTAGGGTATTCGTACAGAAAGAAACTTGCTTTCCGGAAGAAGGTAGATGAGTATATGGCAGAAGAAACCAAGAACAAGGACACTCTGAAGAAAGGTGACGTGCTGATAAGCATATCGAATTTGGAGAAGCACTTTGACAATGGTTTTACTGCATTGGAAGGAGTAAATGCTGAAATTAAAAATGGAGAAGTGGTTTCCATTATCGGCCCCTCCGGCACTGGCAAAAGTACGTTCCTCCGCTGCTTGAACCTTCTTGGAAAACCGACAGGCGGCAGCATTGTCATTGCAGGAAAAGATATTCTATCCCCGTATGCAAATGTACCTGTGCTGCGTCGTAAGATTGGTATGGTGTTTCAGTCGTTCAATTTGTTCGAAGGAATGAGTGTTATGGACAATATCACTCTTGCTCCAATAAAATTGCTTGGTCGGACTCCTGCGCAAGCCACTTCCAAGGCTATGGAACTGCTAAAACTCGTCGGTCTTGCAGAAAAGGCCAATGAGTACCCCAGCCAGCTTTCCGGCGGTCAGATACAGCGCGTAGCAATTGCCCGTGCCTTGGCAATGGAACCGGACATATTGTTATTCGATGAACCCACCTCCGCTCTTGATCCTACTATGGTGAGCGAAGTGCTTGGCGTCATGCGTCTGTTGGCAAAGAAAGGAATGACAATGCTTGTCGTAACACACGAAATGCGATTTGCCCGTGAGGTCAGCGATCGTGTATTCTTTATGGCAGAGGGACGTATTTATGAAGAGAATAATCCAGTTGAACTCTTTGACAATCCTCAAGGGGAACTTACCAAGGTATTCATAAACCAGATAAGGGAATTCAATTATAAGATAGAAACACCGACTTTCGATTATTACGGAATGATGGGAGCTATGGTTGTCTTTGCCGAAAAATACAACATGTCATATCAAACCATTACAAACCTACAGCTCTCTGTTGAGGAATCCCTGGAAATAATGGGTGCCCTGAAGGGTACGGAAATAAAAGTTTCATTTTCAGAAAAAACAATGGAACTGAAAGTTACCGTAAGCGTGCCAAAAGTTGTTCTCCCTACCATGTTTGATTTGGAAAACAACCGTATTTCAAACTCCATCCTTCACGGTATAAGTTCAGATTTCAAACTTTACGAAAAGGATGGGTGCACGGTTTTGTCGCTTGTTTTAAAGGAATGTTATAGTTTATGATCAGGGAACTTGCAGCCCACCTCTGAAAGCAGAGACAGAGTGATGTCATTGATTATGTTGTAATCTGTGAACTCATGGTATATTCTTTCAATCTCCAGATGGAATCCGCGGTTTTGAGCTAACCTTTCCACTGATCTGGCAATTGAACTGTCAAGCTGCGGGTCGGAAACGGGAACAGCCCTATAGAGTATGTCTGATTCCGGAATATACAAGGCATCAAAACAATCAGGGTTCACAGTATTATGGATACATACCATTGACAGGCCTTTCTCAAGGGCTATTTTCTCCGCCTTATGGAAAAGAGCATTGGCAGATCGGTAATTGGCATCAATGAAATGCACACTTGAATACGAATTTGTCTCAGAGAAATCTTTTTCAATTGAAGACAGGAACAAGTGGCGAACGTTTCCCTTGGATTCTGGCATACATAATGAATCAACAGGCATATCTGACAGTGGCATTTGGATAATGTTGTGATTCAATATGTCTTTTGATGCCGACAGCAAACCATATAGTTCGACATACCCATCCTTCTTTTTAAGAGCAAGGGAGAACAGTTCCCCGCGAGCAGTTTCCAGTCCAGGCTGTATTGCTTTGCCGAGATCGACAAGTTTATGAGTCAGACCTGGAAATACACATTCTATGGCATGAGGAGCAGTTCCATCGACTATGGAAATGCCGGTTCCTGTCAATCTCACACCGTCAAGGCTCCGGGAATCAGACGAGCAATAAAAATACTCCACCTGTCCACCCATTGAAATGAAACGGGAGGCCATCTTTCGCATAATTGTACTCTTGCCGCTTCCCGGCGCCCCCTTCAGGATATACTGTATTCCATTCTTCTCCTCTATTGATTCAAAGCAGTTGAAAAATCCATTGCCTGTATTGGCACTGGCAAAATAACACTTGTCACTCATTTCTTTAATTTTACAGATAAGCAAAAGTAAACAAATACTCAGTGAACTCCAAAGTTTTTAACATAATGACACCTTGCGGGGTAAATCAACCTTACTGGAAATTTGTGGGCGCCTTACTGTCATACATACAGACGGATGATTCGAGAATACTGAGAATCTATAATTGTATCATGTGGTCCCAGGTACAGGT
>JAKSIP010000040.1 GCA_024398715.1 Bacteroidaceae bacterium | reverse complement strand
GAAAAGTTTGAAGCCTTTGCAAGATCCGCCGGTGTGATATCTTCGGTTATATGTTGTCTTTGATAGCTGAGCAAAATATAGTAATTGTTTTTAACACATTGTCTATGTCAGATCTGAATAATAAACAAAGAACACTTGGGGAGAGTATTGGCATTTCAGCAAAACAATCTGAGTTGTTTGGATTCTTTGACACCGTGAATGTCAGTTTATTACAGGCAAAGTTGAAAAATGAAACAGCATCTATTTTGATAATTCTTCCTGAAGAAAAAAAGAATGATCACGGAAGCCAATTGCATTCATTTAAAAGATTGGTAATCAAAAATTTTATTGATCTTGGGATTGCTCTTCAAGTTAATGATATACTTTTTGATTTTAGAGATAACAAATATATAACAAACTTATTGTCCAATGCCAATGCGAAAGGATCAGGTAATACTATGACCAGAGATAGCAATTCGAAAAACGAATATAATGAATATGACTATGAAGAGAAGGCAAAACAATTTGTCCCAGTAGATCCGTTATTCTCTTTTGATCGCGTTGTTTTACCGAAAGATGTCATTCATAAAATTGAGCAAGCTGTTGCTGTGTTGGAATATGAAAACCTTGTATTTAATAAATGGGGTCTGTATGAGATTCAGCCACACCCATCCACATCATTAAGTTTCTTTGGACCACCCGGTACGGGAAAGACAATGGCGGCAGAAGCGGTTGCCCAGAAGCTTGGTAAGAAAATACTAAAAGTGAGTTATGCTGACGTAGAAAGTAAATACCATGGTGAAGGGCCCAAAATGGTCAAGGCTATTTTTCTTGCAGCCCAAAGAGCAAATGCTGTTCTGTTTTTCGATGAAGCCGACTCGTTATTATCGAAGAGACTAACCAATGTATCACAGGGGTCAGAACAAGCTATCAATTCCATGAGAAGCCAGTTATTAATCTGCTTGGAGGAATATCGCGGCATTGTTATATTTGCAACAAATTTGGTTATCAACTATGATAAAGCGTTTTTAACACGATTGATAAGCATTGAATTTCCTCTTCCTGATGTAGAAACACGAAAAAAAATCTGGGATGTTCATATATATCCAATTAATGATGGCAAAGCGCACAAATTAAATATTCCTCTTGACTCAGATGTAAAGACTCAGGAATTAGCTGCAGAATATGTCTTTGTGGGGCGCGAAATTCGAAATGCTGTCATTAATGCATGCATTAATGTGGCCATGTCAGGAAGGCAGAATGTCAGCCAAGCAGATTTTATAAATGCTTGTGATGATATCGTAAAAGAAAGACAAGCCTTAGAAGATGCTAAAGATCATACACAGGATAGTATAGGAAAAGACGTTATCAAATCAGCGATCTTAAGCAAAATTAGTAACGGAGAAAGCGCCCAATGAAGGTACTGTGCTTTGCCAAATAGCCGAACAGATTTACGCCAAACAGCCGAACGCATCTATAATGATGCTGGCATCACTGGAAGCAACTTGCATGTTATCTTGCGCTGTATCTTGCATGTTTTTTAGTTTGTAAAGATTTATTGATCGTTTTTGATATTCTATTTTTTGTGTTTCTATTTTTTAAAAATCAATATAAACGCAAGATCTTGTATAGTTGCGCGATTATACCGTAAGCGTCAATCCTGAGACGTAATCCTTCCGGCTGCCCGACATTCTTCCGGAGCATTCATCGGTAGCAACATGTCCACCTGAGCCGGATCATTCATATCCTGCCACGGGGCGTTTGTAAGCACCCAGACCAGATACCGGTACGGATCCAGCCCGTTTTCCTTGGCAGTCTCTATCAAACTAAAGTAGATCGAGCTGGCTTTTGCTCCGTTCGGGGTATTGGCAAAAAGAAAATTCTTTCTGGACATCACAAACGGCTTAATGCTCCGTTCGGCGCGGTTGTTGGAGATCTCCAGCCTTCCGTCCTCCAGATACGCGATCAGCCACGGCCACTGTTCCCGTGTGTAATGCGCAGCTTTGCCCAAGGCAGACCTCGGTGCGGCATTCAGGCGGAAGGCCCAATCGTGCAGTTCAGCCAAAGGCTTCTCAGCCATCTCTCTCCTGCGCACGGTGCGTTCCTCGTCCGTCAGATCCATTTCATCCAGCTTTTCCTCAATGTTGAAAAGCACGTCAAAATACTGGACACCGCGTTCTGCTGCGGAGCCCTTCCGGTCGGCTTCAGGGATGGCTTTCAATGCCTCGTCGAATTTGCGTCTGGCATGAGCCATGCATCCAACTACCCGGATATCCTTTGGCAATTTGTGGTATACCGCATACCCATCGGTATGCAGATACCCTTTGTATCCTCGGAGAAATGTCTCCGGGTGTTCCGCCCCTCTGGTTTCCTGGTATTCATAGAGTACCAGTTGCTGTTCGGCGGTCCTGCCGGTACGGTATAGCCACATGTAGCTTTTGTCTTTGGCTTTCCGACCCGGTTCGTTGAGCACCTGGAGTGTGGTTTCATCCGCGTGGAGGATATCATTCTGCAGCAACTGGGTCTTCATCTGCTGCCAGAGTGGTTCCAACCACAGTTCTGAGGATTTCAGCAACCAGTTCGACATTGTCTGCCGTGAAAGCGGTATTCCTGACGATTTGAACTGTTGCTCCATTCTATACAAGGGGGAATGCATAACAAACTTCTCAGTTGCCAGATAAGCTACAGCCTCCGGTGTGGCATTCCCGCCCGGAATGACCGGTGGATCATCTTTTGCGCTGACAACAGGTGTGTTTTCCGCATTCTGCCGGCAATTGCCGCAGGCATACCGGTGAATATGTGTTTCCACAACAACGAACTTCGCCGGAACAATCTTTAAGCGTCGGATGACATCCTGACCGATCTCGGTCATCTGGTTCCCGCACTGCGGACAGACAAGTTCTTCGTCAGACAGTGTACGTTCTACGATTTCGGTCTCAATATCTTCGGGGAGATCTGCAGCAGAAGTGATACGCTTTTTCTTCCGACTGTGTTCCTTGACTGTTGTCAGATCAACTTCCGGTGTGGCTTTGGCAGAAGCGGCATACACTTCAGCCTCATTGAAAAGGAAACTGAGTTGTTCACTGCCGTCATCATATTTGCTTTGTTCACTGGATGAGCCGAAACGTTGTTTTCTTGCAAGAGTGATCTGTTCCGTGAGCCATTTGACCTGCATGGTGAGTTCAGCGTTAGCCTTTTTGAGGCTCTCGTATTCCTCTCTGGAGATCGTCACAGTATCGTTGTTCACGGCGTTTCACTCCTTGCTTTTGCTGGTATTATTATACCATTTTCAAGGAGTAAAAGCAACTGCAAAGCAAGGAATTACAACGCTTACAAGGATTTTGGAGTCCCAAAACCGTTTCAGAATACCATCTGTTTTTCAATAGGTTGGATCGATTTTTTCTGGTAGATACTCAATCCTTCCATGAGCCAACGAAACTGTTGAGGCGTCAATTCCTTCAGTTCATCCTGTGTCCTCGGCCATTGGTATCTGCCTCCTTCAAGACGCTTGTACAGAAGGATATACCCGTCATTATCCCAGAACAGTGCTTTGATCCGATCTGCTTTTCGTCCGCAGAAGATATATAGGTTTCTGGTCTGCGGATTCATGTGGAAGGTATTCTGGATGATAGCGGCAAAACCGTCTATTCCGTGCCGGAGATCCGAATAACCGACGGCGATATAGATCCTTTCGGCTTTCGTCAGGTCAAACATGGTGGGACACCTGCTCAATGATCTGTTTTACCATTTCTCCGGAAGCAGTATTTCGAATCTCTACGGACCAATTCCCGTAATGCAGAACGACATCTGCTGTGCCGGCTTCATTCTTGACAGCAGGAAGACTGATCTCAGCGAACTGGACTTTCGGTATCTCTGGCAGTTGTTCCTTTGATACCATGGTTTTGACTTCCGCGTCCCACACCTGACGCTGCCAGTAGCAGTATAGCTTGTAATGAACGTTGTTGTCTTCGCACCATTGTTTGACCGTTAATCCGCTGCTACGGCATTCAATGACCCGCTGCCGCCACATTGTCAGTAACGATTCATGCCTGGCTGCGGCAATACTAATGTTTTCCAACCGATCCAGCCCCTTCTAATGATTACTAATTGGT
>JAKSIP010000004.1 GCA_024398715.1 Bacteroidaceae bacterium | reverse complement strand
CGCCAGAAGGGTCTGTGAGCGGGGTACGAACAGCGGCGACAAATCAACCTTCGCAAATATGGCCCAAAACGAGAAGGATGGCGGCAAAAAACGGCTCAACCTTCGCAAAAAAACCGCAATTTGCGAAGGATGGCAAGGTAAATCGCTTTAACCTTCGCAAATAAGGGTCGATAATTCCCAACTTAAGTCGGGATGACTGGATTGAGCGGACTCGCTAACGCTCACCGCTCCATCCATTCGCTACCGCGGGTCGGCTGTAATAACCCCAAAAATAAAAATAAGGCAACGGCTATGCCTTGCCTCACATATTTCAGCCGTGTCCCCTCTGAGTTCAAATGAATTTGCACTCAGAGGGGACACAACTGAAATAAAAAAAGCAGAGAAATTCTCTGCTTTTTTATTTTTGGGGTTCTTGTCGGGATGACTGGATTCGAACCAGCGACCACACGCCCCCCAGACGCGTACTCTAAACCGGGCTGAGCTACATCCCGAAACCGATTTACGGTGCAAAGGTACGTTTTATTTTTATAAATGAAAATAAGAACAAGAAAAAAATTTTATCTTTGCAGACAGAATTGCAAAAAAAGAAAAATGAAACTTGACTCTCCACAAAAAGAATCTTATTCAAAAGACAGAATAAGCGCCCTCAAGGCGCAAAGACTTGCTCAGGAAATTGCATTTGCCCCAGTAGTCTTCCAAGTATCAAGACTGATGATAAAATTCGGAATATTCCGAATGTTGGACGATTCCAAAGAGGGTCTTACACAAGCCGAAATTGTTGAGAAGAGCGGAATAAGCAAGTATGGTGTACAGTGTCTGCTGGAATCTTCTTTGACAATAGGCACGGTATTATATAAGAATGAGCGTTACTATCTTGCAAAAGCAGGCTGGTTCCTGATTAACGACGCTATGGTCAAAGCCAATCTTGATTTCAATCATGATGTCAATTACCTTGGTCTGTTCAATCTGGAAGAATCCATACTCAATGGCAAACCGGAAGGACTGAAAGTATTCGGTTCCTGGCCCACAATCTACGAAGGCCTGTCCCAGCTTCCACCTGAAGTACAGCAGAGCTGGTTCGGATTTGACCACTTTTACAGCGACAACTCGTTCGACATGGCGCTTGACATCATTTTCAACAGGAACAATACAAAGAATCTGCTTGACGTTGGAGGGAACACAGGCCGCTTTGCAACACGTTGCGTAGCATACAAGGACAACATCAATGTTACAATAATGGATTTGAAAGGCCAGTTGGAGATGATGCGCAAAGCCACGGCAGGAATTGAAGGAGCAGATAGAATCAGCGGTCACCCCTGCAACCTTCTGGATCCGGCAGAGCCGTTCCCTACCGGATTCGATGCTATCTGGATGAGCCAGTTCCTTGATTGCTTTGCAGAAGAACAGGTCGTATCCATACTTTCACGTGCCGCTGCTTCAATGCAAAAAAACACAAAGCTGTTCATTATGGAAACTTTGTGGGATAAACAGAAATATGAAACAGCAAGTTATTGTCTGGCACAGACATCGATTTACTTCACGGCAATGGCCAACGGTAACAGCAAAATGTTCCACTCAGAGGATCTGACAAGACTTATTGGGGAATCCGGACTTACAATTGAACAGGAATACCATTACCTTGGATTAGGAGGCCACAGCATAATCCAGTGCATAAAGGAATAGAATCTGTTTTGAAGTCTGCAACAAAAATGGCAATTTAATAGGAGCATAAAAAAAATAATCATTACCTTTGCCAAACTAAGTCCACTATAGAGATAAAAGACCAAACTCACATTTATGGGAGTTAATAACAAAAAGATAACAACAATAAACAAAGAAGGTAAGGCCACACTATGGCTGTACCTGATTTTTTCAATAATTTGCAACTACTTAATATTCAGGTTTGTACCTCAGACATGGATTGCCTATATAGTTTTGCTGGCAACACTGGTTGTTTTCTCTCTTCTTATAAATTTCTTTAGAAATCCAAGAAGAATATTTCCCAGTCAGGACAAGGAGAATGTAGTGGTAGCCGCAGCGGACGGTAAAATTGTTGCAATAGAAGAGGTTGACGAGACAGACTACTTTATGGGACGCTGCATAGTAATCTCAACTTTTATGAGTGTATTTTCCGTTCACGCAAATTGGGTACCCTCAAATGGAACGGTAACGAAAGTTGAGCATACGGACGGTTCCTTTCATGCTGCCTTCAAGCCCAAATCAAGTACTGAAAACGAACGTTCCCTTATCGTAATAAAGACAGACACCAACAAAGAGATAATGGTCCGTCAGATTGCCGGTGCGCTGGCACGTCGCGTGGTAACATATTGCAAACCCGGTCAGGAATGCAGCATAGACCAGCATCTTGGTTTCATCAAATTCGGTTCCAGAGTAGATATTTACATTCCGAAAGACTCTTTCGTCTGCGTCAAATTAGGGCAGAAGGTCAAAGCAAACCAGACTATTCTGGCAAAACTCCAATAACACATGGCTAAAGGAATAATAAAACATATACCCAACAGCATCACTTGTTTGAATCTGCTATCGGGCGCATTGGCTGTAACAAATGCAGTACAGGGAAATACTGATTTGGCAATAACGTTTATTCTGTGCGGTGCATTGTTCGATTTCCTGGATGGTATGGCTGCACGTGCGTTGCACTCATATTCAGACATAGGCAAAGAACTGGATTCCCTGGCCGATGTCATCACATTCGGACTGGCTCCAGCCATGCTGTGCTTCAATTTCCTGAAATTCTTTGACTACTGTAATGAATCTGCAGCACATTATATCCCATATACAGGTCTTATCATTGCAGTATTTTCAGGATTAAGACTGGCAAAGTTCAATATTGATACACGTCAGACCACATCTTTCCTGGGGTTGCCTGTTCCGGCAAATGCGTTATTCTGGTGTGGAATATGCCATAATGGCGTATATTTCGGAGCCAACCAGTGGTGGGTATCCGCAATTTACATTGCTGCGATAATTGTCATGTCACTGTTGCTTGTAAGTTCCGTTCCGATGTTTTCTCTTAAATTCCACAATCTGACCTGGAAGGAGAACAAGTTACGCTTCATATTCCTTATTATTTGTATTCCTCTGATTATTGTATTGAAAGTAAATTCCCTTTCTTTCATAATTTTGCTTTATATTCTACTGTCTTTGGCACAGAATTTGCATAAAGACTGATGAAAAGTAGAACATAAACAATACAATAAACATGCTTATACTTATAATACTTCTGTTTTTGGGAGTGGCCCTGTTAGTCAACATTACACTTGACCTGTTGGGACTTGCATCCTTTCATCTGAAAACCATATTTGACAAGATATTCGGTTCCAACCGATCAAGCGGCAAATCTGACGGGAAAGCTCAGAACAAGACTACGGTCCGCACAGAAAGTGCCGTAAACAAAGGGAAAAAGAAAATTCAAGCCAATCAGGGAGAATATATAGACTACACCGATGTGTAGCTTGTTGAAAACTTTTTTTACGCATACGCTTGTGCATCCGCTATTTTGGAGGTAACTTTAAAAACTTTTCCCACTCTAAAAAAATATCTTATGCACGAATTCGTACATCTTCATGTTCATACCGAATATTCAATGCTGGATGGGCTTACCAAAATCAAAGATTTGGTAAACAAGGCCATTGAAGACGGTATGCGCGGCGTTGCCATAACAGACCACGGCAACATGATGGGTATTAAAGAACTGCATAATTACTGCAAGACAGTTAACAAAAAGCTCAAAGAAGAGGGAAAACATTTTACACCCATTATAGGTTGCGAAGTCTACGTTGCAGAGCGCAACAAAGAAGATAAAGACAAGATTCTTGACAAGTCTTACTACCATCTCATTCTATTGGCAAAAAACGAAAAGGGGTATAAGAATCTGATTAAGATAGTATCCAGAGCATGGGTTGACGGTTTGTACGGAAAACCAAGAACAGACCATGCCGATATCGAAAAGTATCACGAAGGACTAATCTGTTGCTCGGGCTGTATTGCAGGAGAACTTCCAAGAGCCGTTCTCAACAACAACATGGATAAGGCCAGAGAAATCATTTCCTGGTATAAAAGTATATTCGGAGACGATTACTACCTTGAGTTACAGCGCCACCAGGCAACCGTAGAACTGGCAAATCATGAAACATATCCTTTACAGCAGATTGCAAATGCCAGACTTTTGGAATTGGGCAAGGAAATGGGAGTAAAGGTAGTGTGCACTAACGATGTCCATTTTCTTGACCAGGAGAATGCCGATGCCCACGAACTGCTTATCTGCATCAACACCAAACGCCTGGTGAATGACCCGGGCCTTATGCGTTATACCAAACAGGAATGGTTCAAGACAACCGCAGAAATGAACAACCTGTTTGCAGATATTCCACAAGCACTGGACAATACCATAGAAATACTGGATAAGGTAGAGGAATACGATATTGACCACCCGCCAATCATGCCATTCTTTGAAATACCGTCAGAGTTCGGAACAGAAGAAGAATGGCGCAAGAAATTTACCGAGCAGGATTTGTACAATGAATTCACCAGCAACGAAAAAGGTGAATCGATAATGGATGCCGAGGCCGGTGCAAAGAAGATCAAATCTATGGGAGGTTACAACAACCTGTACCGTATCAAATTTGAAAGCGACTACCTGAAAGAGCTCACTTTTCAAGGAGCAAAAAGACGGTACGGAGACCCATTGCCGCAGAATGTCATAGACCAGCTGATATTCGAGCTGCACATTATGAAAACCATGGGTTTCCCAGGTTATTTTCTGATTGTGCAGGATTTTATCAATGCCGCTAGAAACAAGCTTGGTGTGATTGTTGGACCGGGCCGTGGTTCTGCCGCAGGCAGCGTTGTAGCATATTGTCTGGGCATAACCCAGATTGATCCTCTGAAATATGACCTGCTGTTTGAGCGTTTTCTCAATCCGGACCGTATCTCACTCCCCGATATAGACGTAGATTTTGAAGACGACAAACGTGACATCGTACTGCAGTATGTAACAGAAAAATACGGTGCGGAAAAAGTAGCGCACATCATTACATACAACTGCATTATGGCCAAAACAGCCATAAAAGATGTAGCACGCGCCCTTGATGTACCTTTGGCAATTGCCAATGACCTGTGCAAATACATACCTCCTAAAATGCCGGACGGCAAAGATGTCACACTGACCAAAATAATTCCTCTTGAGCCTAAATTGCAAGAGGCGGAACAGAGTACAGACCCGGCACTGCGCAACACCATCAGATTTGCCAAGATGCTTGAAGGCAATGTCCGCAACCAGGGCGTTCATGCCTGCGGCACAATCATATGCCGTGACGATATTACTGACTGGGTTCCTGTAAGTTCAGTAGATGACAAATCCGGACATAGAATAATAGTAACCGAATACGAGGGACGCGTTATTGAAGACACAGGTCTTATCAAAATGGACTTTTTGGGATTGAAAACGCTTTCAGTCATAAGAGAAGCCCTTAAGAACGTCAAGTTGAGTCTTGGCATTGATGTAGATATCGATTCTATACCTATTGATGACAAACTTACATTCGACCTTTATTCTCGCGGAGACACTATAGGGACATTCCAGTTTGAGTCTCCCGGAATGCAAAAATATTTGCGGGAACTGCAGCCCAGCGTGTTCGAGGATCTTATAGCCATGAATGCGTTGTACCGCCCGGGCCCAATTCAGTATATTCCAGAGTTCATTGACAGAAAGCTTGGCCGCAAGCCTATTGAATATGACTTGGCATGTATGGAAAAATACCTTAAGGACACTTATGGTATCACCGTTTATCAGGAACAGGTCATGCTTCTTTCAAGAGAGATAGCAAACTTTACACGTGGTGAAAGCGACACTTTACGCAAGGCCATGGGAAAGAAGCTGAAAGACAAGATGGACCATCTCAAGGTCAAATTTCTTGATGGCGGTAAGGCAAACGGGCACAAGGAAGAAATTCTGGAAAAGGTCTGGAAGGATTGGGAAAGTTTTGCCTCTTACGCATTCAACAAGTCTCACGCCACATGCTATTCATGGGTTGCATACCAGACTGCATATCTGAAAGCCCACTACCCTTCCCAGTATATGGCAGCAACACTCAGCCAGAACTTGAACAACATTGATGAAATAACCAAGTTGCTTGACGAGTGCCATGCCATGAATCTGCAGGTTTTGGGACCGAGCATCAATCACAGCCAGATTGACTTTGGTGTTGATAAGGAGGGCAATATCCGTTTTGGTCTGGCGGCTGTAAAGGGTGTAGGTGAAAAAGCGGCACAAAGCATTGTTGACGAACGGAACTCAAACGGACCGTTCACATCTGTATATGATTTCTTTGAAAGGCTCGATACTACAAATTGCAACAGCAAAGCTATCGAGAGTCTTGTTATTGCCGGTGCATTTGACTGTTTCGAAAACTATACGCGCGAACAGTATTTCGGAGAATTGCCAAAGGGAGAGACTATGCTCGGAGCTCTCATGCGTTACAGCAGCATCTACAAAGTGGAAAAGAACAACTGCCAGACATCTCTGTTCGGAGATCAGGATGCATTTGATATACCCAAACCGCAGTTTCAGAAAGTTGTACCATGGAGTCAGCTTGAAAAATTAAGCAGAGAGAAGGAACTTGTGGGATTTTGTCTGTCCGGACATCCTCTTGATGACTATAAGGTTGTAATTGAAGAGGTTTGCACATTGAAAATGGCAGATTTCGACAGTGTCAAAAGGAATGCGGATCTGGAAGGTACAAAAAATGCAGACGGCACAGAAAATACGGTTTCCGGCTTTCTGAATAAAAACTATTCTTTCGGCGGCATTGTAGTAGATCTGAAAAACGGAGTCAACGAAAAACAGATTCCTTATGGCATCATTACCATAGAAGACTACTCAGGCAAAAGCCGGCTGTTCCTGAACGGCCAGCAATGGGGTTCTTTCGAATATCTGTTCAAAACAGGCAACTACGTATATGTTGAAGGCTCATTCACAAAAAAATGGGGAACCAGCAAATATGCGTCGTTCACAATAGCCGATGCCGGTTACCTTAGCGATAAAGCTGGTACACTTGTTCAGACCATTGCCATATCTCTTGCACTTGAACAGGTCCGCGGAGATTTTTTGAACGAGCTTGAAAGTTATATGCAGCAGGACGGAAACTGCAAGGTGACGTTCCGCATTGAGGATTACAATACAGAGCACCATGTTGAGTTGAAAATGGACAGGAGCATTACTGTAACCAGCAAACTGATTCAATTCTTGAAGAATAACGAAATACAATATAAAATCAATTAAGCAATATGGAATTAGAAATTACAGATCAGAATTTTGAAGAGATTGTCTCAGCAAACAATCTGCTTATGGTTGATTTCTGGGCAACATGGTGCGGACCATGCAAACGTCTTGCTCCCGTTATTGAAGAAATTTCCGGTGAATTTGCAGGAAAAGCCGCTGTTGGCAAGTGCGACATTGAAGAAAATCCGGATCTTGCTGAAAAGTTCGGAATAATGAGCATACCTACCATCATTATTCTGAAGGATGGTCAGGAAGTCTGGAGAAATACTGGAACCGCTCCCAAATCAGTATATACAGAGCAGTTATCCAAATACTAATCTGTCATACTGTCCAGGGCCGACAGATAGCTTTGCTCCATAGCAGAGCTTATTATCGGATTTCCTATCAGGATTATCGAATCCTCTGCAGACAACAGCATGGTTTGTGTTGAAAGGTTTGCAGAGGGTTTGATTTTATTCATTTTTCCGAACAGGCCAAAGGTATCAGTAAAGACCGGAATATAGAACCTTCTGGTTCTGAAATAGCCGTATGTGTCAAAACCCGACCGTGGATTGAATACGAACAGGCACATTACACTGTTCCCGTATTTTTCTTCAATACGTTCACTGAATCTTGTCCACGCAGCAAATTTGACACGGCAGTTGGTACAGCCGGATGAATCCACATAACAGACAATTTTACAGCAGTTATCCGGTACTGGGACTATGGTATCAGCCGAGTAATCCCAGAAAACGGCATTGCTTGGGAACCCAATTCTGTCTCCGACTCTGATGTAACGGGTGTTTGCGGAATCAACGCATCCATCAAAAAACAATGGGAACAATGCTGTTATTACAGCAAAAAAAGAAAATAATAAACGTTTCACGGCGTTATAATATTTAGGGTATAAGATGTTTATTGTAGTTTTGCAACAAAGATAGTTCAAAAAAAATGACTGTATATATATTTTGTGGGATTTCTCTTGTTCTGCTTGCAGTTTTTGTATCCATTTTCAAAAAGAAAGAGCAGATTAACGGTACTGCTGCAGACAATAAGGTTGTATCGGATGGTGAATGCTGCGGAAAACATGCAGTATGCCAAAAGCAGCGTCTTGCCGAGCTTGCGGCAAAAAAAGAACTTTATTACGAAGATGAAGAACTGGATAAGTATGCCGGCCGCCCGTCTGACAGTTACAACGAGCAGGAAATTGAAGAATTCCGTTACGTTCTGAACACATTGAAACCGGAAGAAATATCACAATGGCTTGAAAGTCTTACTGTACGCGGAGTCACCGTACCCGATGAACTGAAAGACGAGGCTTACATGTTTCTATAGACCTATATGCACAGAAAGTGTTGTCTTTACATATTATTGTCAGTGGGTTTGACCGTATGCTGCGGGTGTTCCACCACACGCAATACGGCCGGCACACGTTTTTTTCACTCAACGGTGTCTCACTACAATATATGGTACAACGGCAACAATGCTTACAAAGATGGATATTCAGAGCAGGAAAAAGCCAATACCGACAATTACCTTGAAGTAATTCCGCCATTGATTGCATATAATGACAAAGTTCTTGGACAAGGAAAGAAAAAATTTGATCTGGCCATTGAAAAGGCTCAGAAAGGGATCAAGTTCCATTCTATAGCAGTTCCTCCCAAAAAGAAAAACAGGCAACTGACAGAAAAAGAAAAGGCATATCGCCAAAGAGGTGAATTCAATCCTTTCATGTGGAAAATGTGGTTGCTTCTGGCCGATGCCCAACAGCAGAAAGGAGATTTTCTTGAAGCAGCCGGTACATACAACTATATTACAAAACTTTACTCTTTCGACAAGGAGATTGTGACACGCGCCCGCATAGGAATGGCACGTTGCTATTCTCTTCTTGGCTGGGACTACCAGGCGGATCAGGTATTTGCCGAATGCCAGACAGATTCCGTTCCTCCAGCACTTCAGAACCAGTATCACATGGCACTTGGCGCACACCTTGTGAAACAGGAAAGATACAAGGAAAGCATTCCGCATATTGAAAGGGGTATCGGCAGACGTTCAAGGACAAAGACTGAAAAATACAGAGAAGATTATCTGCTGGGCCAATTGTATTTCCAAACCGGTCAGAACAGGAATGCGTCACAATATTTTTCCAAAGTAATAAAAAGGAATCCCCCATATCAGACTGACCTGAACGCACGTATTGCACAGACTGAAACAATGGTAGGAAACGGCAACACACTCAAGAAACTCCAACGTCTTACCAGAAACAATAACAATCAGCCGTATCTGGACCGCATATACTATGCGATAGGCAACGTATATCTGTCAAGAAAAGATACTGCATCGGCCGTGAAGAATTGGGAATACGGTGCAGCACAGGGAGCATCGTCATCGGCAGAAAAGGGTATTCTATATTTGCACATGGCAGATATTTACTGGAAAAAAAAGGATTACCGCAACGCCGGCCGCTGTTATTCCGCAGTTATCGGTTTGATCAGCAACAGACTTCCCGAATATCAGACAATCAAATTACGATCGGAATATTTGGACAACCTAAGCGCTTATACAGACAACATTGCCTTGCAGGACAGTCTGTTGCACTTGTCAACATTAAGTCAGGATAAAATCACCGCCATTATCGATGCCGTCATTGAAAGGGAAATTGCAGAAAAAGCCGCGTTGGAAAAAGAAAAGCAGGAGCAGGAGAAGACCAATGACATAAACAACATTCGGGCCTCCATGTCAATTCCTGCAGAAAATAACGGTTCCTGGTATTTCTACAACAATGCTTTGGTTGCGCAAGGTATCAGACAGTTCCAGGAAAAATGGGGAAACAGAAAAGATCAGGACGATTGGCGCAGAAACAATAAAAGCGCCACAGCGCAGTTCCTGCAAAAAACAGACTCCATACCCCAGAGTTCCGATGACAGTTTGCCGCTTGGAAATGCAGACGGTAATGAAGAGCCTGCAAAATACAGTTCAGAATATGACCAAAGCACATACAGGGCCAATATTCCATTTACACCGGAGCAGAAAAAGCAATGCAAGGAAATATTGACCGATGCCTTATTGGGTGCGGGGTTAATCTATAAAGACAATCTGGCTGAGTATGACATGGCAGAACAAATGCTTACCAGGATTTCTTTTGATTACCCATATTGTAAGGAAGATCTGCAGTCTCTTTACAATCTTTTCCTTCTGTATTCATTAACAGGGAACTATAAAAAAGCACAGGCTTGTAAAGACTCTTTGGCGGCCAGATATCCCGATGACAGGATAACACTTACCGTAAACGCTCCGGATTTTGAGGAAAATGCCCGATACGGCAAACATAGGGAGGATTCGTTATATGCAGAAACATACATTGCATACACCAGGGGAAATTACGGACTGGTAGCCGAAAACTGCAGGAAGTCACAGGCTCTCTATCCTGCGGGTAACCATAGGGCAAAGTTCCTGTTCATTGAAACAATGCTGAATCTGCAGAGCGGAGATACGGATGCATTCCTCAAAGGACTTAAAAACATAATTGAGAAATATCCAACCAACGAGATAACAGAACTGTCAATGATAATATATCAGGGAGTGGAAGACGGAAAAATCATGCAAAGCACTGCCGTTACATCGCTATGGGAAAGAGGATTCGGGAACAACCGGATAAAATCAGACTCAACCAGGCAGGAACTGTTCAAGGCTGAACGCCTGGACACATTCCTGTGTGTAATAGCATATCAGGCCGACAGCACCAACAGTAACCAGCTTCTGTTTGAAATAGCCAAGTATAATTTCTCCAACTTTATGGTCCGCAATTTTGATATCAGCCAAACTCAAACCAACGGAATAGGACTGATGAAGATAGGCATATTCACAAATTTTGACGAGGCTTTCCTATATCACAAACGTCTGTTCTCCAACGGAGACATGTCAAGAAAACTCAGCGGCATGGAAATATTGCTGATTACACCTTCAGACCTGGAAATTCTGCTTTCCGAATCTGATTTCAGTGAATATAAGGAATTCTATAAGGAAAAATTCCTTCAAATTCCTGAGCCTGATATCGATGGAACCACTATCTTTGAAGAATTAAACTACAGCGATGAATAAACTTGGCACATTACTTTGGGTTGACGACGAGATTGAAATGCTGCATGCGCACATTCTCTTTCTGCAAAGCAAAGGATATCAGGTTGACACTGTCACCAATGGTACCGATGCCATAGAAGCATGTCGCAAAAACGTTTATGATCTGGTACTGCTGGACGAGAACATGATAGGATTAAGCGGTCTCCAGACACTGAACAGGCTTAAAGATGCTGATCCCAACCTTCCGGTAGTTATGGTAACCAAGAGCGAAGAAGAAGACATTATGGAACAGGCCATCGGTTCCAGAATCGCAGATTACCTTATCAAGCCGGTAAACCCCAATCAGATACTTCTTACACTTAAAAAGAATCTTCACCGCCGCAACATTGAAAATAACGTAACAACAGAGAGCTATCGTGAGAATTTCATGTCTCTCGGTATGCAGATAGACAGTGCAAATACCTGGTCAGACTGGATAGATGTTTACCGTCAGCTGACACGCTGGGAACTTGACCTTGACATATCCGCAAAAGATATGCTGAAAGGTCAGAAAGAAAGTGCCTCCAACAGTTTTTCCAGATTTATCAGAAAAAACTATCTGAACTGGATGTCCGATACTGACGGCGACAGACCAATCATGAATAACGATATATTCAAGAAATTTGTATTTCCGCTTCTGGATGACGGTCAAAGAGTCTATCTGATAGTATTGGACAACTTCCGGTATGACCAATGGCGGGAAATAAACCCGTTGCTGACAGATTTCTATATCTCCAAAGAAACACTGTACTACAGTATTCTCCCAACAGCCACACACTACGCAAGAAATGCCTTATTCTCCGGACTGATGCCGGCTCAAATCAAGAAAATGTTTCCACAATACTGGTTAGACGAGTGTGACGATGATGGCAAGAATCTGTATGAAGAAGATCTTATCCGGACTCTATTTGAAAGATACCGCCGCCAGTGCAGGTTTACCTACCGGAAACTGAACGATGCCTGCGATATTGAACATTACACCCAACAGCTTCCGTCCATAAGACAGAACAACCTTAATGTAACGGTAGTCAATTCAATAGACATCATGTCCCACTCAAGGACAGATTCAAAAATGATGCGTGAGCTTGTTGCAGACGAATCATCATATCGCGGAATTACCCGTTCGTGGTTTGAGCACTCTCCTATTCTGGAGTTATTCAGACAACTTGCGCAAGAACCTGACTCCACCATACTCATTACTACTGACCATGGCAGTTTACAGGTAAACCGCGCCATAAAAATAGCAGCAGACAGAAATACAAGTTCCAACCTCCGGTACAAATGCGGCAAGAGCCTGGGATTCGGCAGCAAAGATGTTTTCTGCATAAGCAATCCGGAACAGGCAGGTTTGCCTGACCAGGGTATAGCTACCCAATACATATTCGCTACCGGGACAGATTATTTTGTATATCAGAATAATTTCAATACTTTTGCGGGCTTTTATAAAGATTCATTCCAGCATGGAGGAATTTCTATGGAAGAAATGATTATTCCGCTTATAACGCTAACAACAAAAAACAGATTATGAACCAGATAGAAATCAACGGCATAGAGAACATAAACGCTGCTGCAAAACAGTTTACTGAATTCATTCTTGGACAGTTCAAAAAAGACGGCAGGAACATATTTGCATTCTACGGTTCAATGGGAGCCGGCAAAACAACATTCATCAAAGCTGTATGCAGCCAGTTGGGAGTTGAAGACGAGGTGACATCGCCTACATTTGCCATAGTAAACGAATATACATCACCTGTAGCAGGAAGTATTTACCACTTTGACTTTTACCGTGTAAAAAAAATGTCCGAGGCCTACGATATGGGCTACGAAGAGTATTTCTACTCAGATTCAATATGTTTCATAGAATGGCCTGAGCTGATAGAAGAACTGTTACCTCAAGAAACCGTTAAAGTCTCAATTGAAGAGACAGAAAACGGTTCCAGAGTTGTAAAGTTTTGATTACCAGTACATACAGACAACCATCATTTCATATTGATAAAAGGTACAGACTCGCCCATCATATATGTAGGCAGTTTGCCATCCCATTTCTGGATTGCCTCAAGTTCAACAAGCTTTGAGTTCTTTTCCAACGCACGCGCCTTGAGTTCAAGAGCTTCGGCCTCGGCCTTGGCGGCAATTATCTTCTGATTGGATTCTTCCTGAATCTTGACAGTCACATTCTTGGCACGCAGAGCCTCCTGTTCGGCTACCTGCTTTTCAAGAATTGATTTTTCAAACTGCTCCGCATAGTCTATATTTGAAAGCTGTATGAAAATGTTTTCAAAATACTTGTCGGACAATTCCTCGCGGATATTACGCTCAATCACTACTCGGATATTCTCACGGTTATTGACTATGTTGGTAGCATCGTATGTACCAATAACGTTTTTGATTACACCACGAATTACAGGCATAATCACTTTATCCTCGTAGTTACGGCCAACTTCCGTATAAAGCTTGGCTGTTTTGAGTGGGATTACATTATAGTTTATCTCGCAATACAATGTAGCAGTCTGAACATCCTTGGTATAGCATTCCTCACTGACAGTAATTTTCTGAGTCTGTGTAGACACCTTTGCAATGGTCTGCATAACAGGAACTTTCAAATGAAGACCAGGCGCTACGGGGTTATCGGCAACCTTGTTGAACGTTGCAAGAACGCCCATTTTACCGCTCGGAATAGTATAGAAACTAAGGAATAAAACAACCAGTACCAGCAGAACAATCAATTTTGCCGTAAGTTTCTTTGAATTGAAGTTTGAGTTCATATCACAAAAAGTTAATTACACATTATTCGATACGCAAATATACCTTTTTTACATCAAAAATCAAAAAAAACGGCAAAAAGTTTGTCCACAACAAAAAAACGCCTTACCTTTGCACCCGCTTAACAGCACAATAGGTAGATCCGCTAGCTCAGCAGGTAGAGCACATCCCTTTTAAGGATGGGGTCTTGGGTTCGAATCCCAAGCGGATCACCAAGACTTTTAAAAACTGCTCAGAACATAGTTCTGGGCAGTTTTTGTTTGAAGTAAACCAAGTGAAAATTTATTTTCAGTTGGTGCGCTTCAAACAAAAACCTACGGCGACAGCAGTTGGAGTCCAACTGTTGTCGCTGCAGGTTTTAAAAGTCTTGAGTAAGATCGCCCCCCGGCAGGGGGATGGGATGGAGCGAACGACAGTGAGCTCAATTCCAAGCGATAGCCCCCCCGGCAAGGGATGACTACGCGCCGAAAATCCTCCTATATTTGCCAATAATACTGTTCAACCCTTTAAGCTTCTCGCCAACTACAACAATCATATTGAAAGGCGCGCGGATATCACAGATAGTATCGATTAGAATTTTCTTGGTATAAGCAGCCAAAAAAACACTCTTAAGAGAGTCAAACGATGACAACGTACGCTCTTTCCCGAAAGACAATAGAACAGAGTTATATTCCTGGGCATCATCATCTTTTATGCCGGCATCATCCAGGAATTGCCTTAGTTCAGATATACAGTTTTCAACTTGAACAGAATCAAGAACAATTGTATCTGCAGGATTGTTTGGTTCATTCGCATCAGCCCTGGTTTTGACGGATACAGATTTTGAAGAAGACGGAAAATAAAGAAAATACAGGCTACAGTATTCCGTCCCCACGTATTCCTTCCAAAGCCCGTTAATTTCATCAAAAGCGCCACACAGTTTCTCCTGAGCCTTCTGTCCCTGAGCAAAATACATTCCCTGCTCATAATATATATTGTCTGTCAGAATCATCTTTTCATCTTCACTGAAGAGCTCTGACGATCTGTATACAGCCCCGTCATTTTCAACAAATGCCAGTTCATAGCAGGATACAAACTCATTTTCCGGTTGTTTGCCGCATTCGCAAAACAGGACAACCGCAACCAGCAAAAAAATTTTGAGTAAGGTTTTCATAGGCAAATATTTTTACAGAACAAATTTAAATAAAAAATCGCAGATTTTATGTAAGTTTGCAGAAAGAGTATTTTAATAAAATAGAATTATATGCACAAAATTTCATCGCTTTTCATTGCGGCCGTAATGACGGCTGCAGCATGCCCGGCACAGACCGGAATTAAGGAAGATTTTGTTCCTTCATCAAAGAATCAGCCAGGCCAACAGTACCCAATGGTAAATTCGCAGGGCTATGCCCGATTCCGCGTAAGCGCTCCCAATGCACAGTCCGTGTCGGTAAGCCTGGGACTCGGAGGTCAGGGTGGCACACGTTTGACCAAAGGTGATGACGGATACTGGACCGGCACTACCGCAGGACCTATGGACGAGGGATTTCACTATTACCATCTGACAATTGACGGAGGCACATTCAACGACCCTGGTACGAATAACTATTACGGTTCAAGCAGATGGGAGAGCGGCATAGAGATACCTACATATAAATACAACGATTCCGGCATTTATGAGGAACGCGACGTTCCACATGGCCAGGTCAGTGAAATAAAGTTCTGGTGCAAGGAGACCGGCAGTCTGAAACGCGCTTTTGTCTATACCCCACCCACTTACTATTCAGACAATAAGAAAGTTAAATATCCGGTGCTGTACCTGCACCATGGCTATGGCGAGGACGAGACCGCATGGTTTACCCAAGGACACGCCGACCTTATTATGGACAATCTGATTGCCGACGGCAAGATAAGGCCGTTCATTATTGTCACCACTTACGGTATGATAAACCATGCAAAGTTCGGTCAGATAGCTACATTTGATTATTCGCCGTACGAGCGCGTTCTGTGCGACGAACTCATTCCCTACATCGATTCACATTTCCGCACCATTGCCAACAAGGATAACCGCGCCATGGCCGGTCTGTCTATGGGCGGTTTCACCACACAGGTGGTTACCCTGGCACGTCCAGAAATGTTCGGCTACTACGGCTTGCTGAGCGGTGGTTCTTATTCTCCTGATGATATCAAGGACAAGAATCAGGTCAAGAAAATATTTGTGAGCTGCGGTAGCAAGGAAGGCGGAGACCGCATAATGAAACAGGCCGAAGACCTGCGCGCTGCAGGAATTGATGCCATGGGTTATGTCTCACCTGAAACCGCCCACGAATTCCTCACCTGGCGCCGTGCCCTGTACAATATGGCCCAGTACTTCTGGGGCAAATAGACCGCCGTTATCTCTCCAATAACAGGTCCATATAAAAACTGAATCGCCCGTTCCCCTTTTACAGGGAACGGGCGGCGCTTTAATTTTTGTGGTCCTTAACGGCAGACCGGACGAATTGTACGACCGTTATAACGGTTACTGAGAAACATTTTCTTCATTCCTGAAAGAAAATCAAGACTGTTGGCGCGACTACTGTCCTGAGCAACAGTAGAACTCCAATATCCTCCGTCATTTCCGGCAAAATCAACACTGGAATCGTGACAATAACCGGCAGCTGGCAAAAAGATACAATTTCTGTTTTTCTTAGAACAGATTTTGTAGCCATCAACATCTCCCTGCTCTGTCCAAATCCAGTTACAACACTCAAACAACTCTTTAAAATCGGCTAACGTTGGTATTCTCCAACACTCTCCGCAAGACTTGAAAGCGGCATCAAACTCAGGATTCAAATTGCCGTTTACATCCAAAACACCGGCAGATTCCAATTCTTTCGGAGTTTTGTTTTCACATGGACAATTCTCTTTGGTGTACTCCGCTTTCGGAGCGGTTTCGCCCCAAGAGAAATAAGTCCCAAATTCGTAAGGCAGTTGTGCCCCGACATTACAGGAACCCCATTTCAAACCGCTGGGCAGACCTAAGTCCACAGCCTGCAGCCCTTTTGGGATCTGTTTCTTTTTCAAAAAGTCAAACATCACTTATACGTTATAGTAAAATTGTTTATTGTCATGGTCTACAGAATCCGCCTTGAAAACAAAACAGACTCTAATGCAACGCAAATATACATAAATAAAAAAACAAATATTACCTTTGTAACAAAATTTAAATAAAAAACATTTCAATTCAAAAATGAACTGGTTCAAAATTGCAAGGCCTGTCACATTCACGGCATCAATAGCTCCTGTTGCGGTTGGAATAGCTTCAGCAAAATACTGTACGGGGAATATAACTTCAAGACAATGGATTGATGGTACCATTATATTGTTAACTGCCATTTTCATACAGATATTCAGCAATTTTGCAAATGACCTGTACGATTTCCGCCGTGGCGAGGACAGCAGCCCTACAAGACTTGGACCGGGACGTGCCATTTCAAAAGGTCTCGTATCAGAAAAGCAGATGACCACCGCCATGCTTGTTTCATTGGCGTTTGCAGTAGCAGGCGGAATTTATCTGATAGTTCTTGGGGGCTTTGAAATTGCAGTTATAGGCATCACTGCAATTCTCTTTGCATACCTTTATTCAGCCACAAAACACTCATTGAGCCACACAGGAATGGCAGATATTTTCTGTTTCATGTATTATGGTCCTATTGCTACCATGGGAACCACATATCTTCTTACCGGCTATTGGGACAGTACATCTTTCACATTCGGTGCAGGATGCGGTGCTATTTCAGTAGCTCTGCTTACAATCAATAACTTGCGCGATATTGAAGAAGACAAAGCGCACGGGAAGATGACACTGGTTGCACGTGGAGGCAAGACATTCGGAAAAGTCTATTATACGTTTGCAATATGCGTACCGGCAGCCATACTGTTTGTTACGGCAGATTGGATTTCCGGAACAATATTTGCCATAGTATGCGTTACAAACAACCTGACAGCTTTCTTCAGACTGTACAACAGAAATTTCAATATGCTGTTGGGTTACGCATCGCTGTACAACATATTATACGCAGCCAGTATAATATGTTATGTACTGATCAGTCACTAAGCCACAGTTTTGCCTGCTTTGGATAAAGATAACGGCGGATACTGCGTTTCGGAGTCTTTTCAAATTCCTCTTTGCAGATTCTGACATCGGATACTTTCTCGTACGATGCCACAATCCTGTTAAGTTTATTGAGATTTTCCTGCATGGTCTCTTTAATAGCCTGTAAGGAGAGACCACGTTTCTTTACATCTTCAAAATCAGGAACCACCAAAGCTACAAGACGTCCCTTTTCTTCAAGTACCAGGCTTTCTGATACACCCTCCATATTATTGAGTTTTGCCTCAATCTCTTCAGGATAGATATTCTGTCCGTTAGCTGACAATATCATGCTCTTGCAACGGCCTTTTATGGATATGGAGCCATCTTGGGAAACAACTCCCATATCGCCTGTATGCAACCAGCCGTCCTTATCAATAGCCTGCGCTGTAGCTTCAGGATTTCTGTAATAACCAAGCATAACATTTGCACCTCTGACACAAATCTCCCCGATAGAGGAATCATTCTCACAATCAGTGATTTTAATCTCCATTCCTGGCAAAAGAACACCAGCTGAACCGGAACGGTACTTTTCATGAGGAGTATAAGATATCAGAGGACCGCATTCAGTCATTCCGTACCCGACAGTATAAGGGAATTGTATCTTATTCAGGACATCTTCAACAAATGGGGAAAGTGGGGCTCCACCAAGATTGACCTCTCTAAGACACCCTCCAAAGCTTTCAAGCATAGCCTTATTGATTTTCCGATAGATAAATTTGCTTATCAAAGGAATGCGCAATAAGGTGCTTACGGGTTTCTTGGATATCTTGGGAACGATACTTTTACGTACAATTTTTTCCATCACCAGAGGGACACTGCACAGCAGGTTTGGTCTTACATCCTTCAGAGCACCAAGCAGAACGGTCGGTGACGGCATTTTACCCAGCAAAGTAACATGAGAACCTGCGGACAGCGGTGTCAGCATATCAAAAGCGCATCCATAAGCATGGGCAAGGGGAAGAAGAGAAAGTACCCTTGAGCCGCGGACATGGAACTTATGTTCCAATGCAAAATTCACATTGCTGGAAATATTTTTTACAGAAAGCATGACACCCTTACTGAACCCGGAAGTTCCCGATGTATAGCTTATAATCATGAGATCATCGTCCTGCACCTTGGCAAAATCCAACTTACATGGATTGAAACCATCAGGATAGAGTGAAGCAAAATGCTCAGACTTTGAAGCGTAAGCCAAAGAACATATGCAATTTTCAGTAAAGTCCTGTAAAACGGATTCCGATTCCAGATCAATGGCTCCAATCAGAGTATCAAATTTGAAATCCTTTATAGAGTTCCATATGGTTTTATCGGCATAAAGCAGTTTGCTCTGGCTATGATTTATTATATTTGCGGCATCAGCCGGATTAAAGTCTGCAAGAATAGGAACAATTACAGCACCATATGTAACGGTTGCAATGTAAGCTACAACCCAATTGGAACTGTTTTTGCCAATGATGGCAATCTTGTCTCCCTTGACAATACCGCATTCCTTGAACAGCATGTGGTACATTGCGACAGAAGCGGCAACATCTTTGTAGGTAAGAGTCTTATGCTTGAAATAATCCGTAATGGCCGGAAGATATGAGCAATGGATAAATGACTCTTTAAATCTTTCAATAACGTTCATCTGTAACATAATCATCCTGGTTATTTTCAACTGCACAAAATTACGGTCATTGTCTACAGCAAGGAAATAATCTTGATTTACAACAGTATTTAGTGACAAAAAGCACAAAATAGTGACAAAAAGCTAAAATACAGTGACAATTGTTGCAAAATTTATATATTTGCAATTCGTAACAGTGACCGGATTCCAGTCACAGCAAAATAAATCATATGAAATTACAGTTAGAGATTTACAGAAGCAACCGCACACAATGGATACACGTTGTATCATTGCCCATCTTTTTCTTTGCTTTTATGATGTTTTTCCAACCGGCTTGGGCAATCAATCCGTTTACAACGGAAAGTTTTGTATATGATTTTCATATCACCATGTCAGCGTGCATCATTTTTGCCTCAACGCTAATAAGCAGATGTATGTTTTTTCTTTGCAGAGAAAACATCAAACTCAGGGGGTACGTTATCTGGTGTGTAGCGGAACTCATCTTTTCATCGTTCTTTTTAGGTCTGTACCTGTGGCTTATGCATGAACGCATAACTCTGTATTATGCAGAGGTAAGCTTTGCTTTGAAAACGCTCTTCTTTGTGCTGGTATTTCCCTATATCATAATTGCGCTGATATCGGTTTGTCTGGAGAGCGAAAATATAAAAGACGATTCCGACAAAAACATGATCAGATTCAAAGATTCCTATAACACACATAAAATAACTATCAGTTCCACATCGTTCATATATGCCGCTTCTGACGAGAATTATGTAACTATTTTTTACAAAAAAGGCAACGATGCGGTGAAATATGTATTGAGAAGTTCCATGAAACGTATAGAAGAAGAATGTAGCACATTCAACAATTTCTACAGGTGTCACCGCTCTTACATCATAAATACAAGTTACGTGAAAGTGATAGGAAAAGATACTGACGGAACAATGTTTGCAGAGCTTAAAGAACCGGATGGAACAAGAATTCCGATATCAAGGAAGTATTATGACGATCTGCTTTCGAAACTCTGACAGGTAAACTTCAAATATCCGGTATTATGCAGACAGTAACAGAACGTTTTTTAAGATATGTCAGATTCAATACGCAATCTGACCCTGATTCAGACAGGACTCCATCAACAGAAAACCAGCTTGTCTTTCTGAAGGAGTTGGAAAAGGAATTGCAATCCATTGGACTGGCCGATGTCAGATTATACAAGGAAGGAATCATATTTGCTACAGTACCATCCAATACCGATGAAAATGTTCCGGTAATAGGTCTTATTGCCCATGTTGATACAAGCCCTGAATGCAGCGGTGAAAACGTCAATCCGCGAATAGTGGAATATGATGGAGGCAGTATTATTCTAAACAAAAAGGAGAATATAACACTTGGTCCGGACAGGTTCCCGGCACTGAACAATCATATAGGGGAGAAACTTATTGTCACAGACGGGAAAACGTTGCTTGGAGCAGACGATAAGGCAGGCATTGCGGAGATAATGACAGCAATTGAAAAAATCACAGCGGACCAATCCGTCAGGCATGGTAAAATCCGGATAGCCTTTACGCCCGATGAAGAGATAGGAAAAGGTACAGACCACTTTAACGTTAAAGAATTCGGAGCGGATTTTGCCTACACGGTAGATGGAGGAGAAGTTGGTGAACTGGAGTATGAAACATTCAATGCCGCCAGCGCAGTTCTGACTGTCAATGGTGTTTCAGTGCATCCCGGATATGCCAAAGACACCATGGTAAATGCCATAAAAATCGCATCGTCAATCATAAGTGAACTGCCAGAAAAAGAGAGCCCGGAGAATACGGACGGATACAGCGGTTTCTATCATCCCGTCAATATTGAGGGAGGTGTTGGAAAGGTAAAAATTGAACTGATAATCAGAGACCACAATAATGACATATTCGGGACAAGAAAACAGTTCATCAAAGAACTGTCAGACAGATACAACACATTGTACGGGGCCGGAACGGTTACCCTTGAAATGAAAGACCAATACTACAATATGAGAGAAGTATTCAATGACAAGATGCATATTGTGGAAAGAGCGGAATTTGCCATGAGAAGGGCCGGAATAACGGCAAAAATCCAACCGGTAAGAGGTGGCACTGACGGTTCCTTCCTATCTTACATAGGTCTTCCCTGTCCGAACATTTTTGCAGGAGGGATAAACTTTCACGGACCGTACGAATTCATTCCTGTTGAAAGTATGGAAAAGGCCGTAGAAACGCTGATAAATCTTATAAGAACAGATTAGCGTTCAGACTCTCTGTATTTGGATTGTTCAAATTCTTCCAATATACTGAGGTACGATTCGTATCTTGATACAGCAATATCACCCTGTCTGATTGCCTCAAGAACAGCACAGCCAGGTTCATTGGTATGGGAACAGTCACCATATCTGCATTGGGATGACAGTTCAAACATTTCGGGGAAATAGTGCGGCAACTCATACTTATCCATATCAAAAACACCAAAACCTTTCACGCCCGGAGTGTCAATTATCCAACCGCCATCACAGTCAAACTGATACATTTCTGAAAAGGTAGTAGTATGCATGCCCGTATTGTGCTTATCTGAAATTTCACCGGTCTTAAGATTGAGGCCGGGCAGGATAGCATTTGCCAATGTGCTTTTACCGACACCGGAATTTCCTGCCAGAAGGGTAATGTTCCCGCTCAGGACAGACTTGATTCTTTCTATTCCGCGCAGTTGCCGGACAGAGCAAAGGATTGTTTCATATCCGATTCTGTTATATACACCGCACAACTGGTCCAGATTGGACAATCCTTCAGAATCAAGCAAATCAATTTTATTGAAAACAATAATGACAGGGATACGGTATGCTTGTGCCGATGCCAGAAAGCGGTCAATAAAGACAGTGGAAGTTTCAGGATCTTTCAATGTTACAACAAGCAGGCACAAATCCACATTAGCTGCCAGAATATGGCTCTGTTTGGAAAGATTGGAAGAACGGCGGATAATGTAATTCCGCCGCTCTCCAATATTTTTTATAAAAACGGGAGCACCGGGCAGAGTAGGTTCTGCAAGTTCCACCCTGTCTCCTACTGCAACGGGACTGGTACTTTTTATTCCTTTCAGCCGGAAATTACCTTTGACCATACACTCTATGGTCTCACCGCTGTCTGTTTTAACCAGATAGGTACTTCCGCAATTCTTTACAACCAGACCCAGATTCGTCCGCATCAGATAGTCATTATCTCCTTTTCTTTGTCAGCATACAAAGCATCGGCCTGCTTGATATATTTATCATGCAGTTTCTGCAATTTTTCCTCGCCGTCCTTGCGGGAATCTTCTGAAAGACCGTCCTTGTCTTTTTCCGCCTTCTTGAGCTTTTCTATTGCATCACGGCGAGCATTACGGATGGATACCTTTGTATTCTCGTTTTCCTTATTGCACTGCTTGCATAAATCGCGGCGGCGTTCCTCTGTCAACGGAGGGAAAATCAAGCGTATCACTTCTCCGTTATTACTGGGCATAATTCCGATTGTAGAATCAATTATTGCCTTTTCTATTACGCGGATCATATTCTTATCCCATGGTTTTATGGCAATACAGCGCGGATCAGGTGTAGACAACTGGGCAACACCGCTCAATGGGACCTGCTGACCGTATGAGTCTACGCGCAAAGGATCAAGGATTCTGATATTTGCCTTTCCCGCACGGATATGCGCATATTCATCTTCAAGATGCATGACAGCCATCTGCATCTGTTCATCCACATCGTTCAAACAAGCGTTCAGATCAAACATATTCAAAAAAATTTAAGTTTATTGTACAAGTATTTGTAAAGGTACTAAATATCCGGATATAAAAAATCATTATAAGGATATTTTTGGACATGCAACTGTTTCACCTTATTATATAACAGAGTCCTTAAGGAATCAAGATTCGTTTTTTGGATGGCCGATACAAATATACAGTCATCACCCAGACGGTTATGCCATATTCTGCACAATTCATCCAAAGATATATTCTCTTTCGTTGAAGGAGTCAAATCATCAGGATCCTTTTCAATCCACGAATACGCATCTACCTTGTTGAACAGAACAAGCCTTGGTTTGGTTGCACAGCCAAGATCTGACAGGGTTTTGTCAACCACCTCCATCTGCTGTTCCGCATCGGGGTGAGAAATATCTACCACATGTACAAGCAGATCAGATTCACGAACCTCGTCCAGAGTGGATTTGAAGCTGTCAACAAGATCTGTAGGAAGTTTTCTGATAAAGCCAACCGTGTCTGACAGCAAAAAAGGAAGATTCTCTATCACTACCTTGCGGACAGTGGTATCAAGAGTGGCAAAAAGCTTATTCTCAGCAAAAACATCACTTTTAGATACAAGATTCATCAATGTTGACTTGCCTACATTTGTGTAGCCCACCAAGGCGACACGAATCAGACGCCCGCGGTTTTTACGCTGTGACGTTTTTTGTTTGTCTATTTCCACCAGCTGTTGTTTCAGCCATGATATCCGCTGGGTAATAATACGTTTATCCATTTCCAGCTGGGTCTCACCAGGACCACGCAATCCTACGGAACCACCCTTACCTGCGCCACTGCCGGAGCCGCCGCCCTGACGTTCCAAATGGGTCCACATCCGTTGCAGACGGGGCAACAGATATTTATATTGTGCAAGTTCCACTTGAGTCTTTGCGGCAGCAGTCTGCGCACGCATGGCGAATATATCAAGTATCAGAGATGTTCTGTCCAGAACCTTTATGCCTCCCAACGCATCTTCAATATTCTTTATCTGTTTGGCAGACAGCTCGTCGTCAAATATGGCAGTACCCAGCAGAGTGTCAGGATACTCAACATTGTCATTATACTGTTCTATATATTCTCTGATTTCCTGCAATTTTCCTGTCCCGACATATGTGACAGATAAAGGCTGGTCCAGTTTTTGCGTAAAACGTTTCAAGACGTTAACACCAGCGGTTCCTGCAAGGAATTCCAGTTCATCCAGATATTCCTTGGTACGTCTTTCATTCTGCTGACTGGTTACCAGACCAACAAGAACAGCTTTTTCACTTGTCTTTCCTTCTGTAGTCAGAAACTCTTTCATCCATATTCGTAATTATGCTACAAAAGTAATAAAAAAAGGAGGATGGAAAAACCACCCTCCTTATTTTTGATATTCAAACAACTGATTACTTTACAGCAGCTACAAGGTATCTTGTTACGCTCCAGAACAACTCAACATCGTTGATCTGGATGCTCTTCATACCATCTGCATCTGATACAATTGTGAATGAGCCCCAAGGATGTGATGAAAGAACAACACACTTCTTTGAATTGACAGGGATAAGTTTTGAATCGCGGATGTCAATAGCTTTGAAATCACTCTTATCAACAGAAGCGCTACGCATGATACCCTTCTTGATAACTTCAGAAGCCTTAAGGTCTTTCTTTGTACCAATAACCAACCAAGCGCGGTTGATATCAGCATCAGCTGACTCAAGGTTAGCTTTCTGCTCTGCATTCAAAGTATTCAACTGGGCAACATTCTGGTTCAGACCCTCAACAGTTGCGTCCAACTGAGCAATACGGATATTCTTCTGATCAAGTTCTTTCTTGAGTTCAGCAAGCTCATTGTTCTTTGCATTGAGTTCTGCCTGAAGGTTGTTCAAAGCTTTCTGCAGGTTTGCAGACTTCTTCTGGCTCTTTGTAAGTTTGCTCTGAAGATTGGCAATCTGCTCACGTTTCTCAACCAATGTCTGGGTGATGAAATCAAGATCCTTGCGAATCTGCTCACGTGAAGCCTTGCTATCGCTGCTAGCAGCAACTGCTACGCGGCCTTCAGCCTCTTTAATCAGTTTAAAACTCTCCTGAACATCGTTGAACAATGCCATAACATCGTCCAGTTCTTTGTTGCTCTTCTGAAGACCAATCTGCAATGATTCATTCTCAGCAATAAGTTCTTTTCTTGATTTGTAGTCAGAACCGCAAGCAGAAAACATCAAAGTTGCGCCTAAGAAAGCAACTAAAATACCACTTTTCTTCATTTTAAATATTTGTTTAATTAAACATGTAAATATATTAACACACAAAAATCACTTGTCCGCGCCAGCCAGCACTATTACAAACTCACCCTTCGGTTCATGTTCCGTAAAGTATCCAACCACCTCCTGCAATGTACCGCGAACCGTCTGCTCATGAATCTTTGAAATCTCTCTTGTAACAGAAACCGCTCTGTCCGGAGTAAATATCTGGGCGAACTGCGTCAATGTTTTGAGAATCCTGTAAGGAGATTCATAAAAAACCATTGTCCGTGTTTCACTTTTCAAAGATTCAAGTCTTGTCATACGGCCCTTCTTTTGAGGCAGGAAACCCTCAAAACAGAAACGGTCACATGGAAGTCCCGAATCCACCAGCGCAGGAATACATGCGGTTGCACCCGGCAAGCATTCAACTTCAACCCCCTGCAAAGCACATTCACGAGCCAAAAAGAATCCCGGGTCTGATATTCCCGGTGTTCCGGCATCGCTTATCAGCGCTATACTCTCACCACTTTTAATCCGCCCAACCAACGCGCTCGTTGTATTGTGCTCGTTAAACTTATGGTGTGCCTGCATGGGACACTTTATTTCAAAATGTTTTAACAGCACACTGCTAGTACGTGTATCCTCGGCCAGAATAAGGGAAACTTCTTTCAGTACTTTTATTGCCCTTAGGGTAATATCCTCCAGATTTCCTACAGGAGTAGGCACAATAAAAAGTTTACCACTATTCATAGCTTTGCACCATAAAGCAAGCAAAAGTAATGATAAAATTACAAATAAAAACATATCTTTGTAACAAATTATTTAAAAAAGTTATTTTTCTCATCAAAAAAGGTCAAAATGAAGTGTTTTTCCAATAAAAACAGTATAATATTGAGCATAGCACTGGTATATCTGATTGCTATTGCAGTGTATTTGGAACTGGTTGTACCCTATCATATATGCTTTAAGGAGCAGACATCTGTTTTCATATGCGGACAAGGCCTTTTGTGGGACTATTTCACAAAACCGGCGGCGCTTTCCAAAATTGCAGGTGACTTTCTCACCCAATTCTTTGCATTCAAACATACCGGTACCATTATCATTGTCCTGGTTTTCGCATTGCTTCTGACTGCTGTCCAAAAGACAATGCAGGCTCTTATTTCTGAGAAGGACAATATTTTCACATGGAGTGCAGCGTTTCTTGTAACCGGCATCGAATGCGCGCTTTTTACGGGGATTGATTGGGATATTTCCATGTGCGTGGGTCTGATTGCCGCCCTTTATACTTTCATTTTATGGAACAGAAGCAGCACCAGGTGGCTGCAATACATTCTGATTGCCATTGCATTCCCTCTTATCGGAGGGTACATTCTGATGTTGGCAATGCTTTTCATTATTACTCTGATTGAACGGAAAAGATATATTGGGGCTATAATTATTGCACTGGAATCAATTATTTTCATTCTGGTATTCAGTAGAATTGGAATGCTGTATCCTGGCCAGGCGATTGTATATCCGCTTGAACAGCACAGCCTTTCAGCCGATCCGTCCAGAATGTTCATTTCATTTGCCGTCATATTGTTGTTCTACATATTGTCCGTACTGCCTTATGGCTACCACAAAACAATAAAGAGAATAGCATGCCCAATAAGCGCAGTCTGCTGCATTATTGTCTTTTTATGGACTTACAATAAAAACGATGAGCATATTCTGGAGTTATCAACACACACATACCACAGGGACTGGAACAGTGCAGAAAAAGCCAGTTCTACAAAAGGACCGGACATTAACGTTTACGATGTCCTGGTACACAACCATGCATTGGCCCGCAAAGGAGAATTGTCGGAAAAGCTTCTTGAATATCCGCAGATTGGAATAGACGGAATGTTTCTACCAACAATCCAGACGTCAACATACATAGACCATTTCTTTAATGTAGACTTCCACTTGGAACTGGGAGATCTGACATGGGCTACAGACTGTTCTTTCCTTGGACATACACAGGTACGCAGTGGAATGCCCAGCAGAATGATACGCCGAAGTGCAGAAATAGCTGTTCTTGCTGGAGATTCAGCGCTTGCAGAGAAATATCTGAACCTTCTTTCACACTCTATTCCGCATAAGAGATGGGCTGCAGATGTAAAAAAGGGATTAAGGTCCGGCAAACTGCCGCAGGAACTTGCAAGACTGGACAAACTGACACCCGAAAGCGATTATCATTTCAATCAGAATGATCATAGTGCTGCCCTGATATCGGTTGTTGAAGGGAACCGGAATAATGGCATTGCACTTGATTATCTGTTATGCGCTTATATTTTAGACAAAGATCTGACTCACTTTGTCTCCGCTTTCAATTCCTATTACAATTATACGGAACCAAAAGCCATACCGCAGATTTATCAGGAAGCTCTTATTGCATCTGCGCGGAATATGGACCAACTGATAGAATTTTCAGAAAAGTACCACTTGAACCAGAGCCTGCTTTCCGCATACATGCAGTTCTCAAAAGCAATCCAGACAGGCGATAGAAAAACTGCCGGAAAATTCTCGGGGAGTTACTGGAACTATTTGCTCATGTATGGCAAATAGGTAAGATTGGAAGATTTCACATCCTTGTAATACGTTTCAATATCACGGGCTCCGTAAGGTTCGGGAGTTGTGTATATTTCCGGCATATTATAGGATTTCAATGTGGTATTATAAACGTTCGGATTCTTTTGTGGCAATACAAACGCCTTGTATCCTTCTCCCTTTCCATCAATATAGGCAATGTAGATACGTCCGAACACTTTGTCTCCGCGTTTGGAAGCGAACACCAGCCAATGGCTGTTACCACTCCATGAATGATGGGATTCGGAATTGGAAGAATTTGTCATGGCAAGTGGGAACATCTTTCCCGTTTCAAGATCAAACAGAACTAATTCACACTCATCATGCCAAATGGGAAATGTACCGAAATCAGACATTGAAGCAACCAGAAAACGGCCGTCAGGTGAGACTCTGGGCTGGTTGAAAGATGTATTCAGCAAATCTGCATCGGCAAGAACTGCAACATTGTTGTCCATCATTCCGGTTTCAGGATCAAAGCCTATGCTGCAAAGGCTGTAATGCATCTGTTTTGTATTTTCGGGTTGTTCCTTGTGAAGAGCCCTGCAAAAATAGATTGTTCGTCCGTCGGCAGAAAAACAGGGAAAAGTTTCCTGATATTCCGGTCCCTTGACAGCCGGACAGTCAGTAATGGTTTCTTTATCAAAATCCACCACTACCAGATCACTGTTCGTATCGTAAACTTCAACACGTTTGGTGCGGTGCGAGCGGTCAAGCATAAATATCTGGGCAGCTGTAAATACTCCGTAACGGCCATCGGCAGACATTGCACCATAGGCAGAAGTAGTCAATACACTGTCATTACGGGTATTGAGTTTGGTAATCCTACCGTTTCTGTTGACAACGGTTCCACCTTTGGGACCGCGTACATGGAAAAAAGAAGAATTGGTACCATTGGAAATATGGCAATTCATGCAACTGCGCTCAGTAAGATTATTGTTTGACAACAGTCTGGTATCAAAATTTTCCACATTACGTTCCACTACCACAATATGATTCCAGGTCTCGTAAGATGGTTCTATCAACCGATAGCTCAAAAAAGGATCAATAGGAAACTCAGAAACTGTCCAGACAAAGTTTTCCAGCACTTTTGCATTGGCACCGGTAATTGTTACACTAAGGGTGTTTCCTTTCTCCTCCGCCAGCATTCTTTTCCAACGGTTCTGTGGGAAACGGACCTTTCCGTTACCGGATTTGCAGGAGAAGTCTGTCTTTGCACCTTGTATCTGGACTTTAATTGATTTTTCACCATAAAAATCAAAATTCAATGGTGCAATGTTATAAGGCACGGTTATATCAGTATAATCCGGAAAAATTGAGAAATCTGTACAATCGGATTGCCGGTTACTGCATCCACACAGCAGACAAACCAACAGGGACAATACTGATATAACCTTGGATTTCATATAGGAATTGTTATATTACCTTTTCAAAAAATCAAGCCAGGTACAACTGTCGCTGAGTAACATTACGGCAGCGGCAATTGCAAGAACTATAAGTATTGCAAAGAACCAAGGCCAGAAAGAGGATTTTTTCTTGGCGTAAGGATCTGCAGCAGAAATTTTTCTCAAATCGAGCTTTGGATATTTTGCAAGACTGGTAAGAGTATGTCCAAAATGGACATTGACAAGTACTCTTGAGTTGATTGCCCATCCGTTGGCGTTGAGTACAGGACCAAGGTCACGCTTGCGTAACTTACCCCACGCAATAAACATGGACGGACCGGATATCAGCAGCATTATCACCACTACAATTATTGCCAGTTTCCACCATGGCAAAATAAGGCATTTGTCAAGAATACCGCTCAGGAATGAACCTATTGCACCCAATGCCAAACCGATAGCGGCGAAAATACCGGCAAACTTGGCAATATCGAATGCCTGCTGTTTGTTGGTTTTGGCCTCACCGTCAATCTTTGCCTGAGCTATATTTGTCATATCGCCGGACACCTTGTTTTCCCTGTCGGAAGCCATCTTATTGATTTTTTCCGAACACCAGCGGCCAAACTTTCTGTAAGGAGACCAGAAGGCCTGACGGATACTTACAGGATTATCCACTACACTTGTTACCGTTGCATACCAGTCTTTCCCCTGACGGTCAATGAAAAGGGCATGCTTGCCAGCGCGCAAACCGTTGACATCGCCCTCGGTAAGTACTGCAACAATGTTCATGGTTTCAGTTCCTGTAAACGAAACGCAATTGCAATAGATAAGGAACATACCGCTGAGTTTCGCCATATCCGCATGCTGTCCCATATCTTCAACCCTTACACAAAGATCGCAGCAACGCTGGTCAATAAACAACTGGCCTGCCTGGAATATTGCAAGATGTTCATCGTCTCTTGAATAGAAATCAGAGAATACCACATAGTTCTTTATCAGCACGTATAGGTCCTTGTATAGACAGATAAAATGATCCAACTCCGATGCCATGGCAAGTTTGCCATCACGCTCGGTAAAGAACGAGTTCTTTTCACCGTTACTCAAAGCTTCAAGAGCAGCAGCGTATTCTCCTATCTTTGTTCCAACCTGCTGCCACTGGATTTCTCCGCAGGAGCCCAAATCAGGAAAATCTACAGCCAACGCCAGATTGGCAACAGTCTTATAAGTATCCTTCCATGCGGGATTTACGTTATCAACAGCCGGAAGAGCAACCGATGTCTGCGGTTTGGCAAGAGGCATGGCTGCAATTTCCGCCATCTTTACTGACAAATCTCCTGCAGATATGCTGCCGATTGAAGCAACAGAAGAATCTATTACTGAAGAACAGTCTCCGTTATAAGCCAAAAGTTTGCAACGCATGAAATAGTCCTGGACCTTGGAATTCAAAGCATTGTAAGCGGCAATTACAGCATCAGTATTGTCTCCATATGGCTTGACAACAGTATCAGTACCGGCTTTTTGCGGAGTTTCGGCATTGACAGCCGCAACATAAGCTTCAATATTTGACTGAGAAATTTCTGTAGGATTGATACCCAAAAAAGACAATATGGTGTTGGCAGATTCCTGCAGTTTCTTGCCGGCTATGCTGTCAGTATTGAATTCGGACAGAGCAATTGAGTCCTTACTCTTCAGCAGAACATCAGGGTTTTTAAGGGCACCTGTAACATACTCTGCAGCTGCAACTATTTCTTTTGTCTTGATTTTCCCATCCTTGTCGGTATCAAGAAGTTCCAACGTTTTGGCACTGAACTCAAGTCCTTTGACAGGACAGCTCAATACAGTCCACAGTTTTTTGTCAAGCTGTCCGAGATTCGCAATATCCTGTCCGGAACGGATGTTAACACGGGTTACTCCGCCTAATGAGTAAAAGCTCCATTTGTATTTAGACTCTGCCATAATAAAGATTTATTGGGTTAATAATAATTCAAAATATCGTTTCACTATTTCTTTGGGCAATTGCAGGATGGCAACTGTTTGAAAAAGTCATTTCCCTTGTCGTCAACAAGTATGAATGCAGGGAAGTCCTCCACCTGGATTTTCCAGATAGCCTCCATACCCAGTTCAGGATACTCAACGCACTCAATGGATTTGATGTTGTTCTGGGCAAGAATAGCGGCAGGACCACCTATTGAACCAAGGTAGAAGCCGCCGTGTTTCTTGCAGGCATCGGTTACAACCTGACTGCGGTTACCCTTGGCCAGCATGATGAGACTGCCTCCGTGATCCTGGAATTCGTCAACATACGGGTCCATACGTCCGGCTGTTGTAGGTCCCATGGAACCGCAAGCCATACCTGCAGGAGTCTTGGCAGGACCAGCATAGTAAATAGGATGGTCCTTGATATACTGCGGCAAATCTTCGCCGGCATCAAGACGGGCTTTCAGTTTGGCATGAGCAATATCGCGGCCTACAATAATTGTTCCGTTAAGTGAAAGACGGGTAGCAACAGGATATTTGGAAAGTTCCTTAAGAATTTCAGGCATCGGTTTGTTCAGGTCAATCCTTACGGCATTGCCCTCTCCTGCATTACGCAGTTCTTCCGGTATCAGTTCGTATGGTTTGTCATCCATCTTCTCAATCCAGATACCGTCCCTGTTGATTTTGCATTTGATATTACGGTCGGCCGAACAGCTGACGCCAAGACCGATAGGACAGCTGGCACCATGACGCGGCAGACGTACAACGCGTACATCGTGAGCCATATATTTGCCACCGAACTGTGCACCGAGTCCAATCTTCTGAGCTTCAACAAGAAGCTGCTGCTCAAGTTCAATATCACGGAAAGCACGGCCGGTTTCATCGCCGCTTGTAGGCAGTGAATCGTAATAGTGGGTCGATGCCAACTTGACAGTAAGAAGGTTCTTCTCAGCACTTGTACCACCGATTACAATAGCAATATGGTAAGGAGGACAAGCAGCGGTTCCAAGACTCTTCATCTTCTCGACAAGGAAAGGAATCAGTGTACCCGGATTCTGGATACGGGCTTTTGTTTCCTGATAAAGATATGACTTGTTGGCGCTTCCACCACCCTTTGTCACGCACAGAAAGCGGTATTCCATTCCTTCTGTCGCCTCAATATCGATCTGTGCCGGAAGATTGCACTTTGTATTGACCTCCTCGTACATTGTGAGAGGTGCATTCTGTGAATAGCGCAGATTCTCTTCAGTATATGTCTTATACACACCTTTGGCAAGAGCTTCTTCATCGCAGAAACCTGTCCAGACCTGCTGGCCTTTCTCACCATGGACAATAGCAGTACCGGTATCCTGACAAAGCGGGAGCTTGCCTTTTGCGGCAACCTCGGCATTGCGCAGGAATGTAAGTGCTATATACTTATCGTTATCGCTGGCTTCAGGATCACTCAGGATTTTTGCCACCTGCAGGTTATGTGAACGGCGCAAAAGGAAAGAAACGTCGCGGAATGCGGCATTGGCCATACGGGTCAGAGCATCCGGTGTAACCTTGAGAATAGGTTTGCCTTCAAACTCACTTACAGAAACGCCCTCCTTTGAGAGCAGATAGTATTCAGTCTGGTCCTCACCAAGCTGAAACATAGGAGCATACTTGAATTTATCCATCATATTAAAATATCTTTCAAATCAAAAATCAAAAATACAAACTATCATCGGGAAAATCAACGTTTGGACAAAAAAAATTCTTTCATCAATCCGGAACATTCATCGGCAAGAACACCGGTAACGACAACAGTTTTTGAATGAAGGGCATGCGGGGCAAAAAGTGAATATCCCCTTTTTGTATCAGATGCGCCATACACAAGCATAGGAACCTGTGCCCACCCTATGGCACCTGCACACATGGTACATGGTTCCAAAGTAACGTACAGTGTACAATCTGTAAGATATTTGCCTCCCAGAAAGTCCGCTGCAGCTGTAATTGCCTGCATCTCGGCATGAGCGGTCACATCGTGCAGGCGCTCCGTCATATTGTGTGCACGTGCAATAATCTTTCCCTTGCACACTACCACTGCGCCAACCGGGATTTCTCCCTCATCTCTTGCACATTGTGCCTCAAGCAGTGCCTGCCGCATATACTGTATATGTTCCTGCTGTTCCATTACAGATTATCTGCGCATTTCGTTTTCTGAAAAAAGAGTAGGATAATCCTGCTCCATCTTCTGCAGAATAAACAGAATCAGAGTCTCACGTATCCATTTGCTACGGCTTGAAATCTTATATTTCTTAAGATAATCCTCAATAAGCCGCAACTCTTTCTCATTTAGCAGTACTGTCAGTTTTTTGTCTCTTGCCATAATTACGGATGCACTAACGTTCCAATTTCTTCCCCTTCCATTACTTTGCGCAGATTTCCGAACACATCCATATTGAAAACATATATCGGCATATTGTTCTCCTTGCACATTGTAGTTGCGGTCAAATCCATAACCTTCAGATTACGGTTATAAATCTCGTCATAACTGATATCAGCAAATTTTACTGCACTTTTGTCTTTTTCGGGGTCGGCAGTATATATACCGTCCACGCGCGTTCCTTTCAGCATCACATCGGCACCTATCTCGATGGCACGCAATGAGGATGTTGTATCTGTTGTAAAATACGGATTGCCTGTACCGGCTACTAGAATGACGACCTTTCCCTGTTTCAGCATTGAAACGGCATTGTCCTTATTGTACAGACAGCCGATGGGTTCCATGCGTATTGCAGTCATGACAACATTTTCCACACCTGCGCTCTCAAGAGCACAACTCAAGCCCAAGCCATTAATGGCTGTGGCAAGCATACCCATCTGGTCTCCCTTGTAACGGTCAAAACCCTTGCCTTGTCCTTTCAGACCGCGGAATATATTACCGCCACCTATCACTATGGCAATTTCTACGCCCATATCGTGGATTTCTTTGATCTGGCAAGCATAGTCCTTCAAACGGTTCTCATCTATACCATATCCTTGGTTGCCCATCAGGCTTTCACCGCTGAGTTTCAATAGAATTCTTTTAAATCTGCCCATATTCATTCAGTTATCAGTTTATTATAAAAAACAGCGCCATTACATGCAATAGAGCCTTCACTTTTCATGAGTCCGTCCCATGAAAAGTCAGACGTCATTTTCACGACACTGTTATTGATATCTATATTTGTTTCGGAACTTATTGCCCTCTTTCCGGCTTTTATATAAACAAGAGATTTGTCGTCAATCACAATATCGTGTCCTTCAACAGCTTTGGACTTGACAATCTCCCCGTCGGCATCAAAATCTTCCTGACATGCATCAATATTGACAATGCTGTTTGATATCACCAATGAGCTGTCAGCATTCAGCACTTTTGCGCCCCGCGTATCTCCGGTCAAATAACAGCCCAACAAAGCATTATCCAACGTTATGGAACCAGCAGCACGCAACCCTGACGGCTGTGTATAATTCACAGTCCCAGCATTCCAACCGGGTTTAGAGTCCATCAGTTCAGTGGCAACCAAACAATTGTTCAGGACAATATCGGCATTGGACCTTATTCCTCTGCCGCCCAAGCCTCTTGACTGCAACAGAACAGATCCGCCATCAGCATAGAATCCGTACTTACAGAAAACAGCGGAACTCTCTTTTGAAGAAACAAACAGATTCATTTTACCGGACACTTTGACATATCCTACAGGCAATGAATCCGATTTTACGTAAATTCCATGATTGGTTGAACTGACACTACATATTCCACCGTAAAAGGATGCATCACCCTTTTCCACCTGCACTCCGTTATCGCCGGCTTCCACAGACAACGTACCTCCATACATTCTAAAACATTTGTTTGTATGTATTCCATCCTTTGATGAGGAAATTGTAACGTTTCCAAGAGATGAACGGAAACGGATATAATCATCGGAACATATTCCGTGATTTGCTGAATTTGAGACAGCCAATGAACCGGAGCCGCTGAAAATAAGCTGGCCTTCGCTGAAAAGAGTGGCTTTGGCATCCTCTTCCACACCATCAGGTCCAAGCTGTTTTGCGAATGTATCACCGCTTTTGAGCGTATTGGCGGAACCGTCCGGCAAATTCAGATAGGCCCTTTTCCCTGATTGGATATTGATTGCAGGACCGGTAGGACTGGTCAGCGTCAGATTGTCAAGGTCAAGACGGAACTTGTTTTCACTGTATATTTTCAGTGAGCCGTTGTCCGATGATCCGGATGCTATCACATGAACCTTTTTGTCATTGATCGAAAGAACAACATCCGCTCCTTTGACAGATTTGACAACACCGTAATCTGAAGGCACAACTGTAACGCTGGCTTTATTCCCGCTATATGTTACCGTAACTTTGCACGCACGTACATAGTTCTCAATAAAATCCTCATATTCAGGATCATTTTTATCTTTGGGAACAATCTCCACAACCGGAACCAGTTCTGAAACCTTATTATTGGCCAATACAGCCCAATCGGCCGTTGAAGAGAACAGATTCTCACATGGAGATTCTGTAACATCTATATTCCCAATAACATCCGTTGTCCACACACAATGACCGTCTTTATAATCAATCGACAGACATTTGGCGGAATCATTGTATGCGGCCGCTCCAAATTCGGACACGGATACCGCACATGGATAAATCTCATTATTTACCTGAAAATATTTCTCCTGCGCCTTTGCGCTCATTGCCAGCAGGGCGATGGCAGTAAAAACAATATATCCCGTTTTCATTTTACCAGTTTGACTGTATCGGTTCCCACTACTGCAATATATACTCCCCTTGGCAGATCTGACAGATCAAATGTCTGACTGTCAGACTCAACAGTAAATTCTTTTACCAGAGAAACTGCGCTGTATAATTTCACTATCAGGTTCTTATGCCCGTTTACACGCAAAAGCCCATCAGCAAGACTGATCTCATCTTCAGTATCATCCACCTTATCCGCATAGGTAGATGCTGTAACAAAAAAACCGGCGAACTTATCCAGACCGATAGAGTTTCCGGTTCCGTCATTGAGATAATAGACAATTTCACTGTCCTTAAAGACAATCTTGTCAAGATCATCCAGACCTACAATGGTTTTTGCCTCCTTATCATGCACAAAAACCACATCCAGTCCTTTCTGAGCGTAGGTCTGCAATGACAGGACAGACAAGAACAACAATAGCTTTTTCATCTATACTATAATTAAAATTTATACGTATATTCTATTCCTGGAGTATGCAGGAATTTCTGGTTCACATAATTCTGGAACTGATAATAGATACTCAGACAATTATGTTTTTTGAAAGTCATGTCAAATCCAGCACGATAACGCATGCGTTCCAGTCTGAATCCCGATGCCACATTGTTGAACACCTCTGCCATAATGAACGGATTAGCCTTGAAATGCGGGATATTGTATGATATTTCAAATTTTGAACGCAAGATATGATCATTGTCACCGCCCTTTGAATCAACAGAATATGAAACGGAATCCTTCAACGCTATTGTCCCCAGTCCTTCATCGTATCTGAATTTGCTCTTTGCCTGATTGACATCTACCCTGTCCGTATGGCAGTATCTGTACATTTCACGCAGGGACAGAGTAAAACGTCCCAATTCCAGTTTGCCGCTCAGAGAGAACTTTACCCTATGGGACGGGCTCCACCATGCATCTGTAAGGGTTACGTTATATTCCTGGTACTCGTTGTCATTAAAATCCAATACGATGTCTTTGTTTTTTATTTCTGTCTTTTCGGGCATACGTTCTTTGGAATATTCATATCCCAGAGAAGTTTTAAGATTGAATTTCTTGGATTTGTTTCTGAACAATCTGTAAGAGAGGTCCAGGGCGAACTTTGTTTTGTCCGTTGAACGGAAGTCATTGTTCAAAGAATACAGCAAACCCGCAGAAAGGTCAAGACCTTTTGCCAGTTTCATTTCTGTACCGACAGAAAATCTGGCTCCCCATTCATTGATATTCCCGGCTGTTGCCGGAACAACAAGTAGAGAAACTGCAAGAAGCAATATTGCGGAACGTAATTTCATTTCATTTTCACCTTATTGACGTTTCCTATTGTCCCGAATTCATCCATAACAGGCTCGTAATAGATTTTAACAATGGCAGCATCTTTCAGAAAATCTATATTGCCTACCTCTACACGTATTATTTTGAGCCCGGTACGTTTTTCCAGGTCTTCAACAAGTTCCTTTTCCTTATCGGGAGTAATCAGTTTTATGTTGTCATACTTGATTATCTTGGACGGAATATGCTTTACCCAATTGGTATTCTCACTTACCGCAAGAGAGATTATGAAGATAAGATTGGTACATGCAAGTTCAAGATATGTAAGAGAGTTTGCAAGCCCGTTGATAACGGAAATTGCTATTACGACGAACATATATGTCATTTCCCTTATCTGCACCTGTTCCGTCCTATACTTTATGATGCCGAATATTGCAAACAATCCGAGAGCGAATCCAACCTTGAGCTTTACTCCGCCCATAAGGTAAATCAGCATGAAAATGCTGACCGCAATCAAGGTAAAAGTAAAGAAATAATCTCTGCGCTTCGCTTTGGGATAATAGAAACAGTGGACAACTATGCTTACTACAATAACGTTGATGAGAAAACGCAACAGCATAACGCTCATGCTGCTCCAATCAAACATCATAGGATTTGATGAGACAGCATCAGACACCTGGTTTTCCAAAACTTCCGCAGCATCAATATCTTCTTCAAGAACAGCCATCAGCGAATTTACTCCTCCGGCTAAAAAATCAGTTAGGAACATATTTTCATTCTATTTGTTTATCAATCAATTTTCCAATTCTGCGCAATTTTTTCTTAAAGTTGTTTCTCTTTAGGGAAGGGTCGGTCAGCGCAGCACCGATACAGTATTTTGAAAAACCGCTGGACTTGATGCGAAGATCACGCAGAATATCCGCAATCGGAGAATAGCACATTCCGTCACGTTTCACCTCTATCACCACCAGTCCTGTCAAATCACAACTATTTCCGGTGGCCAGATTCCGGAAAGACAATCCGCTGTCAATTGTAAGCCGTTCTGTCATCTGATTGTTGACAAGAGTAATACGTTCAAAACGGTTACTTACATACGGTACCATATCGGAAAGCTTTACAGGCAGCAATGCCACTCTATCCAGAAACGAATCCGCTCCGTCCCTGAAAAGCGTATCGATACTTTCCACCTGCATACGTTTCTTTTTGGTTTTACCGTGATTGTTCTTGCGTTTCACCTCAAAAAAAGTGTCGCCGGTATCCACATAATTGCGGACTCTGACCTTTTGACGCGTAAGACGCCTGTTATGATGAGCCATATACATGATACGGTCCTGCGTATCAAGATATGTTGTTGCATATTCAAAATGACAGGAATCGTTTATTGTAAGTACCATGTACTTGTCCCGGACAAGACCCAGGAGCAAGGCAAGCTGATCATATGTAGCCAGGTATTTGGTATCAATTCTGTTCATAAGACTGACGCTTTCCATATCTCCCAAAGAAATCGGAGAAAGAGTTTGCAATTGCTGTAGAAAACGACTGTCCATATTTTTTTAGAGATGCATTTTATCAATCATGCAAAAATAAAGAATATCATGTAATTAAGCAAACAATACACAAGAATAATATAGCAAATTACAATCCCGTATCCAGTACATACGGAGTCCCCGCATTGGTAATTCCGGCACCGGTAACAGTCATGTTCCTTGAATACGAATTGTTGTAGAAAGAAACAGAAGCACAGCCGTTCTCATCTGTAATGACATTGGGGTTCCAATACAAAGTCCTACGGAAATCGGCCGTTCCCGGCATTGGTTTTTCAGCATATTCCGGGCCATAGAAATCTATTATCACGCTATAGCCCTGGACATTGGCAACACGTTTTCCCAGTTTGTTGTAATAATCTGAAACCTTTATTTCATATTGGTCCTTGAGCTGCAAGTCCACAATATAATACATTTGCGTACTTGAGTTTGTACTTTCTCCCTTGAACTTAAGAATGTTGTCAATATCGGATATCTGTTTTACCGATGCCTCATGCAGAAGGGGCATGAACTTGTTGGCTCTGCTTAACGGCATAGGCTTGTCAAATACAATGACACTCTTGACCAGCTCCATAGGTATGTGATGCGGAGGATACTGTTTCCCTACATAACGGGTTTTTTCGGAGTCATGGACATACCAGAAAGAGGGCGTACCGTTAATTGATAAAATATTGCTGAAAGCAAGTGCCGTTGCCAAATCGTCTGACCCGTCTGTGCCCTCTGACTCAAATATCACATATCCTTTGTCAACCAGAAAACCGTACACATTATCTGTACGTTCTCCCCTGTCCAGTTCAATCTCGACCTCGGCCTGAGCATCAAAAGCGGTAAATGTATCATAATCTATAAACTGGCGTCTTTCAATGATTTCCACTTCTGGCAGAATATACCCGGTGATTGTATCGGCAACAGCATCAAACAGCTGGTTTTTATTCAAAGACAGTTTTTTATTGCGATATGCCCCGTTCAAATGCTTTTCTGCCAGCTCAATTATTCTTGGTGGAGGAACAGCGCCCCTGTCAAACACTATTCTGGCCTCCAGATCCTTATGTTTCTTTGAAGAGAGACGTAAAGTCACTTTTGCACTTTCCTCAAAATCGGGAAGATTGAAACCGAAATAGCCGCTGGAATCGGTAACTGCGGAAAAACGGGCCGATTTTGTCTTATCCTTAGGAGTAAGTCCGGCAGAAACGGTCACCCCTTCCATGCTCTTTTTTGAGGCACGTGTCCTTACCCACCCGTTCAGAGTCAGGCTTTCTTCAAGCCTTTGCGTTTCTTCAAACGGTTCCACACCGCTCATAACTTTCCAGTCATACCTTTGCCAACCTTGGACAAGCATCAGCAAATCAAGATCTTCCAGATGTCTGGCATCGGTTTTCTCAAAATAATAATCAGGATTGCGGATATATCCCTTCAAATCAGAACAAAGCAAAAGATTGTACAGGATATTGTCTGTAGAACCGTTTCCATAGTCGTTGGCATCGCGGACAGAAACGGCAAAACGGTCCTTAATAGGATTACCCTTTGAGTCTTTTAAAGTAAATCTCAAATTGATCTGTTCAAAAGGATCATAATAATTCTGATTTTTCTCAACAGTAATTGAAGGTGTTACAAAAGCAGGATTTGAATGGAAGAACATACGGGTAAGAAGGACCTGACCGTCAGTATTGTAAAGAACTACCTGACATACCCCCAAGGGCCAGCCGGAGGCATCCATATCAAGATTGCCCTCAAACCTGTCTTTTCCCGCTCCAATGTGCATTTCCAGATCAGAATAGGCAATTACATTTCCTCTGCAAGTTACGGCAACTCCCAAAGTATCTGTAATATCCTGTTCCAAAACAGATTCCGGGACATAACCGAAAGTGACCCGTGTCCTGTCAAAAGCAGGTTGTTCAAGTTTCAATGTCCACCCCGATTTCTGGGACTGTGGCAATGTAAACCAGGTTGTTTTACCATTCTTTCCTGACCTGACATAAACCCTGTTTGCACTTTTTGACGGGATATACGTAAAACTGCCCATACCATCATGGGAAACAGCGCCCAAAAGTACATCATCCGTATCGTAAATCCTACAATCGTCAACATTGTAGCCATCCTGATCCGTAACCTTGAATGCCACTCTTTGAGGAATTCCAGCTATTGCTGTGCCACCCTCGGGATAAAAAGAAACATTCAGACTGTTCTGTTTATCGGGGTCAGGACGTTTCGCAGTAGCAGTAGGTTCCTGCTCCAACACACGGGACGATTCGAATTCGCCTTTGCCGACAGGGTCAGTATATACGGGAAAGACTCTTGAAAAAATGGTATTCACATCAAAATTGAGCTGATTGCGCGTATATGCCCTTACCTCGTAAAATCCGCTCGGATAATCAATCACACCCCTATAATCCCTTGCCTGCGCTGTTCCTACATCTTTCAATATAAACTCTCCGTGAGTCTGGCCATAGGCTACCGGCAATTTTTTCTGCTGAAGAACAACTCCCGTAGGCGACACAAGTTCTACATACAGGACACGGCTCTGCGCCTGACTGAAATTGGTAGCATTTGTCACAAAAGCCTTGAACCAGATTGTTTCTCCCTGAAAATAGGCTGTATTGTCAAAAAAAAGGAACACCTTCTCTTGTGTGAATACGGAATTGAATCTGTGCACATTTCCTGCCAGTTCCAACAGTCTGTCATGCCTGGACAACGCATTCAGATCAGTTGCCAGCAGAAAAAAAGACAATATTGACAGACATGCTTTCCTGAACATAAAGACTCAATAAAAGACCTTGCAAGTATAATCACCTATCCTGATCAGATATATTCCTCTTGTTGCCGGACAAAAAAGACATTTGCCATTAACCGGAGCAAGAGTTTCCAGCAATGTTCCGTCAGAAGCCAACAGACTCACGCATTCCTGCGAATAATTATCAAACAGGACTGAGATGCCGTTGTCCTCTACAGAGACCAAAGGATAATTTTCCAATTCATGCACAAAGTTTACCGGATCGCTGAAATGGAATCTGACAAGAGTTCCATCTATTCTGATATCGGATAAAGGCTTGTTGATTGACACACCGCCAACCTTCATGGACGGGTAAGAGTACATTGTCAGGCTGTCTTTCCGTCCTTTGCTGTAAACGTACGGATAGCAGTCATAGTTTTCCGAGTTCAAAGCATAATGGTTATCGGCGGGCACTACCCGGTAACGGGCTTCACTGTCAGATTTTATGACTTTATTGAATTTCCAACAGTTCTCATTGTAATCCACAGCCGTAACCAGAAGTCCTTTTGACTTGTCACAGCAATACCACCCGTTCTTCATCCGCCCTTCAAGTATCAGAAATTTGCCGGGATCATTGCTTGTAATACGATATGCCATATTGGAAGTTTCCAAATCAGCCAAAACATAATCTCCCGATGCCTCAAGATCCGTAAAATCAAGCCAGCCCAGAGTATATCTTTCCAAAGCGGTCAATCCTTGGGGAATAGTGCCACCGTTATTATAATTTCCATAATCCATCAGACTCCATGATCCCAATGCATAGACATCTTTGGTTGTATCATAGCAATAATAATCAGGAAGACCCATCAGATGAGCCATTTCATGAGTCATTGTCCCGATTCCATCAATCTGATCTTCTGTTCCGCCCATTATTTCCGGGGAGCATGAATAGCCAACTACACGCAAACCGGAAACAGGCAATGTTTCCATAGTGGGAAAAGCAGTATGCGGCCAGATACGGTCCGGATTGTAAAGAAGCAGGTCATTCTCACCTTTTCCTGCAAAAATGACAAGTAAAAAATCAACAAAGCCGTCCCTGTTGGAATCATATTGGCGCAAATCAATGGATTTATCCAGTTCAAGGCAGGCTTCAGAGACCATTTCAGCCGGACGTTTGTCATTTCCGGCCTGGGTATCACCGTTCAAATCATTTATTCCGTAATAAGCAAAATCATGACTGAGCGTAACGGGTTCGGTTACATAAAAATCCGGAGTAAATGCACTGTCGGACTGTGTTACCCAATAATCGCGCATACTGCCTATCGCTCCCGAATAAGTTTTGCCACCATAGACGAACGTGCTGGTGTACCCGGAAGAATTGTACATTTCGTCGTAGATAGCTCTGATATCTTTTCCGTGATCCTGAAACTTCACATCCTGGAACTGTACAAGCAATACAATACCTGTAAGTTTTCCCACCGGTTTGAAAACCCGGGAACCATAAATGAACCATGACGGATCAACAGTTTTACTTTTGGTGGATTTTGTCAGAGATGACAACTGCTGCGATAATATTTCCCTGTCATTCTTTTCTATCAATGAATGCAGATTACGTACATATTCATCAGGTGCCTTGTAGAACAACCCCTCCGAATTTCTGCACATGATTGTACCGTCAGAAGTCTGGAACCAGGACAGGTGTTCATCTCCTTTCAACGAACAATCCACAAACGTTCCATCCGTACATTGGACGGAAACAAAACGTCCGTGACTTCTTACAGCTTGAAGGTTTTGAACCAGCAACAGGCTGAAAAGGAGAGCAACCGAATAATTTTTCCAAAGTCCCGACATCTGTTTATTGCTGGAAATTCTTTTTTTGCAGAACAAAGTTACGTCCAAGATACTTTTCCCTTACAGTTGGATTTGCTGCAAGTTCCGGAGGGGTTCCCTGGAAAAGTATACGTCCTTCAAAAAGAAGGTAAGCCCTGTCCGTTATACTCAAAGTCTCGTGAACATTGTGATCCGTAATGAGGATACCAATATTCCTGTATTTCAATTTCCACACTATCTGCTGGATATCTTCCACAGCAATCGGGTCAACACCGGCAAAAGGTTCATCAAGCATAATGAACTTGGGTTCAATTGCAAGACAACGGGCTATTTCAGTACGGCGGCGTTCACCTCCGGACAAGCGGTCGCCAAGATTCTTGCGTACTTTCTGCAGGCTGAACTCATTGATAAGGCTCTCAAGTTTTTCCTTCTGATATTCAAGCGGGCGTCCCGTCAATTCAAGTACGGAACGGATATTGTCTTCTACCGTCATCTTGCGGAACACGCTTGCCTCCTGAGCCAGATAGCCGATGCCTGCACGGGCGCGCTTGTACACGGGATAGTCTGTAATTTCCTGGTCATTCAGGAAAATATGTCCTTCGTTTGGAACCACAAGACCGGTTGTCATGTAGAACGATGTTGTTTTTCCGGCACCGTTAGGTCCCAGCAAGCCTACTATTTCCCCTTGATGCACATTGAAAGAGACATTGCTTACCACTGTCCGTTTGCCGTAGCGTTTTACCAGGTTTTCAGTCCGCAGTACCATAGACTCCTGATTATCCTGAACAGGAATATTCTGAATATTATCCGATTGGTCCATTATTATCTTTGCTTATTCCACAAAGATAAGTAAAAGTTTCGGACATTCCGCAAAAATATATACCTTTGTTGTGATATATTATGGGGTTAAAACAATCAATAAGCAATATAGGCAGCTATTCAGCCCTGATGTACCGCGTATTTTCAGCGCCGGACAGGATGCGCATGTTCTTCAGAGAATACGTACACAATCTGTACAATCTTGGAGTAGCATCACTTCCCATAGTCTTCATCATAGCTTTCTTTCTTGGGGCGGTGGTAATATCGCAGATACAATACAATATCATTGAACCGTGGATGCCTGGATTCACAGTGGGTTATGCTGTCAGAGAAATGGTTCTGCTTGAATTTTCATCTACGGTAATGTGTCTTATTCTGGCCGGGAAAATTGGATCACATATTGCATCAGAGATAGGCACTATGCGCATTACACAACAGATAGATGCCCTGGACTCATTAGGTATCAATTCTGCAAATTTCCTGATTTTTCCAAAAATCACAGCCATGCTTTCCATGATGCCGTTTCTTGTAATATTCAGTTCTTTTGCAGGTTTTGTAGGTGCCTATATCGTATGCGACCTGTTCAACATGGTCAGTATCAGCGAGTTGAATTACGGAATGCGTTACCATTTCATTCCATGGCACTTCTGGACAGCAATAATCAAATCTTTGTTTTACGCATTCATAATCACATCCATCCCTGCATATTACGGATATTCCGTAAAGGGTGGATCCCAGGATGTAGGACTGTCAAGTACCAAAGCTGTTGTTACCAGTTCCATTCTGATACTGGTTGCAGACCTGGTATTAACCTCGTTGATGATGTCATGATCAGTATAGAAAACATATCAAAAAAATTTGAAAACGGGAACGGCATTTCCAACATCAGTTCAGAATTCCGGACCGGTCTCATCAACATGGTGATAGGCAAGAGCGGAAGCGGAAAGACCGTTCTGATCAAATGCATTTCGGGTCTTATGATTCCCGACTCCGGGAATGTGCTGTTTGACGGATTGTCCAATGCACCGCAAGGTGAGCTCGGCATGCTGTTCCAGAATTCAGCTCTGTTTGATTATCTGAATGTTCTCCAGAATGTAATGTTCCCTCTTGACATGTTTTCCCACGAATCGTACGGACAGCGCAAAGAAAGGGCTATGTTCTGTCTGGAGAAAGTAGGTTTGGCCGATGCCGCAGGCAAAATGGTAGGAGAACTCAGCGGAGGTATGCAGAAACGCGCAGCTATTGCACGCGCAATAGTTCTCAATCCAAAGTATCTGTTCTGTGACGAGCCCAACTCCGGACTGGATCCGATTACATCGCGCAAGATAGATGAGCTATTATACGGAATAACCAATGAATTCAATATAACCACCATAATCAACACTCACGACATCAGTTCGGTCCGTCACATTGCCGACCGCATATTGTTCATGCATGACGGTCATGCTGAATGGCAAGGTAACAGAGAGCAGTTCGAACATACAGAAAACAGCCTGCTCAAAGAGTTCATTTCTGCCTTATAAAGATATTGATTGGAGTTCCGCAGAAATTCCACTTTTCCCGTATTTTATTTTCAAGGAAACGCTTGTACGGTTCCTTGACGTATTGCGGCAGATTTGCAAAAAAAATGAACGTAGGCACAATCGGGCCTGCCAACTGTGTGCAATACTTTATTTTGATATACTTCCCTTTGTTGGATGGTGGCGGATAAGATTCAATCAAAGGAAGCATCTCGGCATTCAGTTTTCCAGTAGTCACATGAAATTTCCGGTGCAGATAGACATCTTTTGCACTTTCAAGGACTTTCATAATGCGCTGTTTGTTGATAGCACTGGTAAAGATGATCGGAAAATCTGTAAACGGAGCCAATTTGGACCTGATGGCATCCTGATAATTCTTCATTACGGTATTGCTCTTATCTTCAATCAAGTCCCATTTATTGACTACAACAACCAATCCTTTCTGATTCTTCAGTACAAGACTGACAATATTCATATCCTGGCTTTCTATACCGCGGGTAGCATCAAGCATCAGGACACATACGTCTGAATTCTCGATGGCACGGATTGAACGCATCACAGAATAAAACTCAAGGTTCTCTTCCACTTTGGATTTCTTACGGATGCCTGCGGTATCAACCAGATAGAAGTCAAAACCGAATTTGTCATAACGGGTATAGATGGAATCCCGGGTAGTACCGGCTATGTCGGTAACTATATGTCTGTCTTCTCCAACAAAAGCATTGATAATGGAGCTCTTTCCAACATTCGGACGGCCAACAACAGCAAAACGCGGAATCTCATCTTCCGTTTCCTGATCAGGTATGTTCTTCAATTTTTCAACAACAAGATCAAGAAGATCTCCGGTTCCGCTACCATTAGCGGCAGATATTGATATTGGATCTCCCAAGCCCAATGAATAGAATTCAGCAGAGGCATATTGCATATCAAACGTATCCGTCTTGTTGGAAACAAGCAGTACAGGTTTCTTTGCCTGTCTTAGCACACCTGCCACCTCGCTGTCAAGATCGCTCAAACCGGTTTTGACATCGACCATGAACAAAACAACATCGGATTCTTCTATTGCTATCTGGACCTGCTTGCGTATCTCCTCTTCAAAAACATCGTCGGAATTTTCAACCCAGCCTCCAGTATCCACAACAGAAAAATTCCTGCCGTTCCACTCGCAATGACCATATTGACGATCACGCGTTGTACCGGCTGTATCGTCCACAATGGCCTGTCTGGTCTGCGTAAATCTGTTAAACAGTGTAGATTTGCCAACATTCGGTCTGCCTACAATAGCAACAAGAGCCATAGCAATAATATTATTCAGGGTTATAACCAAAATTACGCAGTTCCTTATCGGAATTACGCCAGTCTTTATCAACTTTTATAAACAACTCCAAAAAGATTTTCTTACCGAAAAACTTTTCAAGATCATGACGCGCCTGCATTGCAGTACGCTTGATCGCACTTCCACCCTTACCTATCAGAATACCTTTCTGGGAATCACGCTCAACAAAAATCAGACAGTTGATAGCTATTTTATCTGCAGTTTCCTTAAACTGTTCTACAACAACCTCCACAGAATACGGTATCTCTTTTTCGTAATTCAAAAGAATCTTTTCTCTAAGAATTTCAGAGACAAAGAAACGCGCCGGTTTATCTGTAAGCTGATCTTTATCGAAATATGGAGGTGAGTCCGGAATAAGAGAGCTTATCTTACGGATTACAACATCAACATTGAATTTCTCCTGCGCGGAAACAGGAATTATTTCCGCATTCGGAATCAGTTCATGCCACTGTTCCACAAGCTTTTCAAGTTCCGGTTGTGTGGTAAGGTCTATTTTGTTGATCAATACAATTACAGGAATTGTCAGCTTTGATACCTTTTCAAGATAATCCGGATTCTTGTCCAGTTTCTCTACAACATCGGTAACATACAGCAGCACATCGGCATCGGTCAACGCTTCCGTAGAAAAGGCAAGCATTGATTCCTGCAGTTTATAGTTGGGCTTAAGGACGCCAGGAGTATCAGAAAAGACAATCTGCATCTCATCGGTATTGACAATACCCATTATCCTGTGACGGGTTGTCTGAGCCTTGAACGTAGCAATGGAAATTCTCTCACCCACGAGAAGATTCATCAGGGTGGACTTTCCCACATTCGGATTTCCGACAATATTTACAAAACCTGCCTTATGCACACTACAAAACATTTAAGGGGCTGACTTGATAGCATGATGCTAAAAATCAGTCCCCAATTCTATTGTACAAAGATGAATTACTCAGCTGTTTCTTTTGCAACTGCCAACTTACCTCTGTAGTAACCGCACTCACCACATACTGTGTGGAAAACGTACCATGCGCCACAATTAGGGCAAATAGCCAATGTAGGAAGCTGTGCGTGATCGTGACTTCTACGTTTGGCGGTTCTAGTCTTGGACTGTCTTCTTTTAGGATGTGCCATTTTCTCTAGTTTTAATCGTTATTTGTATCTAATATTTTCTTTAATTCGTCCCATCTTGGATCTGTCTGCTGGTCTGAATCTGATTCTCCACCGTCAAATACGGGATTCTGATCCATATCATCCTGATCCTTTGAATGTTTTGCAAGTTTGCTTTCCATATCCTTATTGCACTTTCCAGGAGCATGAACATGTTTCAAAGGTATAGCCAAAGCAATAAATTCATATATGTACCACGCAACATTGATAAAACCGTCAGTTTCAGGAACCACTATCACATCGTCCTTGTCTGCGAAATCTTCTCCCAGCTGGACTTTCAACTGTTCCGTCACCTCTATGTCCAATGTCATTTCATCAAGGCACCTGTCACATGTAACATACACATAACCCTTCAGGGCAAAATCAAGTATGTAAGAACTTCCGCTCTTGACGGCAGTCATATCAACGGTTACCTTGCCTTTCTGTACATCTTGCGCATCAAGCATGGTAAAAAACTCGTTATCCGCAATCCAGTTATACTTGACCGGTTCAGATTTCAAGTTTTTCAGATCTACTTTATATAAACTAATCCTGCCCATACTCAAAATTCAGCGCGCAAAGGTACAAACTATTTTTGTAAAAATCAAAAGCAACGGGGTATTTATTTTTTCAGTTCTATTCTAAAAGTGGTTCCGACGCCAAGTTCGGAAGATTTCACAAACACTTTTCCCTTGTGATAATCCGAAACTATCCGTTTTGCCAGAGAAAGGCCAAGTCCCCATCCACGCTGTTTGGTAGTATACCCGGGTTGGAAGACAGTCTTGAAACAATGTTTGGGAATACCCTTTCCGGTATCGGAAATTTCTATTGAGACTATCTGTTCGTTTTGTGTCAGCGCAATCGTAAGAGTTCCGCTTCCGTTCATTGCATCTATTGCATTTTTACAGATATTCTCGACAACCCACTCAAGCAACGATACATTGACATCAACAATCAGACTTTCAGCAGTAGAACTGAAATTGAATCTGACATTATCCGGTGAGCGGCGTTTCATATAGTTGATTACCCTGTCCAGCATAGATACCAAATCGCTTGGTTCACGTTTGGGAGTTGAACCGATTTTGGAGAAACGGTCAGCTATCAGTTCAAGCCGTTTCACATCGTTGCCCATCTCCTGTATATGTTCATCGTCCGGATAATCGGATTGCAATATTTCTGTCCATGCCATCAAAGAGGATATAGGTGTTCCCAACTGATGTGCAGTTTCCTTTGAGAGGCCTACCCATACACTCTTCTGCGCACTTTTGTTGAACCCGAGCAACGATGATATTACGGCTATTATGAAAATGACAAGAACCGCAAGTTCAATATAAGGGAATACAGCCAGGCTTTTCAGCAGTACGGAATCATCATAACAGACATAAATATATTGGAATCTGTTTGTATCAGGATTGGTATAATCCAGTTTTAATTCATTGCCTTTGGCTCTCATAGCACTGACTCTTTCCTTCAGATATGATACAGAATCGGCATGCGCAGGAACATTAATGTTCAAAGTGCTGTTAATGTCACCGTCATAATTGAGAATTGCTATCGGAATGGTTTTGTTCGACGTAATAATTGACAGTACAAGAGAAAGGTCATCGTTCTTTTTTGCTTTATTGAGAGTTTCGTATGCCTTGGCAAAGATTTCCATTTTATGGTATTCCTCTTCCCTAAGTTTCTTCAACAATGAATTGCTGAGCAACAGGAAGACAGCAGCCACCATTATAGCCGCAAATGTCAACAGGATCCTTACCAATTTGGCTGTCTTAAACCGTTCCATCCCAAAACAAGTTGTTATTTGGACAGTTTCAAAGAAAGAGATTTTGCCTCCTGACTGATGGCATCCAACGCAAACTGGCTTTTCCTACAGTGTTCGCGCAATATCTGCAACATCTCAAAATATGAATGGAATATATCATATTGGGCCTGGACCTGAACACTCGAAGGATTGAATACACGTTGCGAATCCGTATTGCGGATACGTTCATCCTCACCAACAAACACTTTCCTGCACAGACTCTCAAGTTCAACGTCAGTAATATCATCAGACAGCTGGATTTCATCCCGCCCAATACCATAGTATCTGAAATAGGATGCAGGGACCTCGCCACGCTCTACCATCATGGAAAAAGATATCAGAAAATGCTGAAGATACATTTTTGCTCTTTTAAAACAATCCATATACAAATCGGATTGGGCAAGTTCCTCTCTCTGCTGCAGATTGTCATTATGGGTTTTATATATATCCGCTGCCTTTTTGCTCACATATTCTGCCTTGGAATACAGCATATTCTCTTTATCCATAACAGAGATCTGCTTATCCAATGCCGACAGCCATTCCGGTTTCTTCTGTTTTGCTTGCATACTATTTTTCTCTATTAATCATTGATACCACAAACTGTTTCAAAGGGTCTTTTCTGTCTGACGGAACATCCAATTCATCAAAGAGAGACAAAGCGCGTGTAAATAACGCATCCGATTTCTGCTTGCAGATCTCTTTTATTCCCAAACTGTCATATATCTCTGTAACAGCCTGAATCTTGAGTTTTTTATCACCCTTCCACTCTTCCCATCCGTCAAGCTGGGCAAGCATTTGCGGGGTAGCCTTTCTGCGGGCATTTATATACATGTATGTTTTCTTGTTGCAACATATATCACCACCTATCTGTTTACCGAAAGTATCCGGGTTTCCGTACACGTCCAGTAAATCATCCTGAAGCTGGAAAGCCAATCCTGCATTTATTCCTATATTATACAGAATATCACAGTCCTTCCTGGAAGCACCGCCCATCAGACCTCCCATTTTCATGCACGCTGCAAGAAGAACAGAGGTTTTCAGCCGTATCATCTCCATATATTCTTCCGGAGAAACATCATTGCGGCTCTCAAAGTCCATATCATACTGCTGGCCTTCAATTATCTGAAGGAAAGTCTCGGATGCAATATCCAATATTTCTTTACTGAATTCACTGGGAGCAAGAGCAATATACCTGTATGCAAGAATCTGCATGGCATCTCCGGATAATATTGCCACATTATTGTTCCATTTTTTATGCACGGTAGGTTTGGAACGGCGCACATCCGCATTGTCCATGACATCATCGTGCAGCAAAGTAAAATTATGGAAAATCTCCATGCCGGCTGCAACATTGAAAACATCTTCCGGCTTATCCTTATACAAAAGATAAGAGAGAATGAGAAGTTGCGGGCGCAAGCGCTTGCCCCCGCCATCAAGAGTATATTCCACAGGCAAATAAAGAGGTAACGGAGCTCTCTTATAGTCCAGAGACCTGAAAAAATCCTGAAAGCGTGTGCTGATGTCACTGTTCATATGCATATTCTTAACAAAAAAGGAGCAGAATGTCCTCACTCCACTCCTTTTGGTATATTCTAAAAATTCAAACTATTGTATGACTGCCGGATCAGTTGAGTCTGAAGTTGACAGGTACTGTAAATCTTACGCGCACTGCCTGACCACGCTGTTTGCCAGGTTTCCAGTTTGGCATAGTGGAAATAACTCGCAGTGCCTCTTTGTCAAGATAAGGATTTACAGGCTTTACAACTGTAGGCTCAACAATCGAACCGTCCTTGTTGACAACGAACTGTATAAGTACACGACCCTGAATATTGTTTTCGCGGCAGATTTGAGGATACTTGATGTTCTTCTTGAGATACTCCATAAGAGCGGCAGTTCCACCAGGGAATTCAGGCATATCCTCTACAACCATGAAAGGCGCTTCCTCCTGGGGTTCCTCTTCCACTACTACGTTTTCTATTTCTGAGATCTCCATATACTCAACCTGATCTTCTGTTGAAGCGATAATGTCTTCTACAATCTCAGCATCGTCTTCTACAATCTCAATAATATCAGCTACAGTCTTTGACTGTGGTGGTGGCGGTACGGTTTTCTTCTCAGGCAAAGTGATAGGAACCATCTCCTCTTCCAAAGTCACATCAACAACAACCATATCGCTGATATCAATTACCTTATCCCGCTGAGTCCACTCAAGGGCTACATAGAAAAGACCGAGAACTATAACAAAACCCATAAGAATAGAAGTGGTTTTTCCGTTCTCAAGGTTGGCCTTTTCTGATTTTTTAATCTCTATATCCATTGATTTATATATTTTCTTGTCAGATACCGATACTTCAACCGCAAAAGTAACTAATATTTCTAACAAAATACGCTTTCAGCCACAAAAAATATGCAAAAAAGATTAAAATTTATTGCTGATGAATAAGCTGAAGCAGATTCTGGGCTTCTTTTTTAAGTTCTTCTATCTTATTCAGAATTCCCTCCACAAGTTTGTTTCCCTGTTTACCTGACTGGGAAACGGAAAGGAATCCAAGATTGTTCTCGTATGTCTGTATTTCTGACGTAAGAGTTTCATATTTGCGGATCAGTTTGTCCTTACTGCTTGTTTCCTTGATGTTTCCGTCATTTTTCAATACTGACAAGCGTTTGCACTCAGATTTGAAATTCTCTGCCATCTTATCCTTCAATTTATACGGAACATGACCAACAGCGCTCCAGTTCTGAACAAGTTCGGCAATCCTTATCTTATCCGAGTCGGAAAGATTGTCCGCATCAAATCCGCGCAACTGTTCCAGAATCTCTTTCTTTTGTTTGAGATTGGCAGCCTCCTGAGCACGGGGAGAGACATTTTCCTTTGATCTGCGTTCAAAGAAACAGTCACACGCCGCTTCAAAACGGTTCCATATGGACACTGTATATTTACGCGGAACAGCACCTATTTCTTTCCACTCCTTTTGCAGTGCGGCAAGTTTCTCTGCCGTTTCCTTCCACTCTGTGCTGTCTTTCAGAGACTCAGCCTGCTCGCACAAAGCCGTTTTTCTCTCAAGATTGACAGCCATATCATCCTTAAGCTGTCCGAAAAAGGCTGCTTTTTTCTCAAAGAACAGATCGCAGGATTTACGGAATCTCTCAAAAATCTTCTGATTGCTCTTATACGATGCAAAACCTATCTCCTTCCATTCTTTCTGAAGTGCAATAACCATATCGGTTTTGGCATTCCATTGTTTTATAGTCTTAATCTTGTCAAAGTCAATGGATTCCATCTGAGTGCAGAGCGACTCTTTCTTAGACAGATTTTCCATTTCATTCTGTTTGAGATCATCAAAATACTGCTGATGACGCTTATTGACCGATGCCGATGCCGCCTTGAACCGGTTCCAGATTTCTTCTCTAAGCTCTTTAGCCACAGGACCGGTTTCACGGAAATCCTGATGAAGTTTCTGAAGCATGCGCTGCGCTGACAGGATATCTTCTGAGGAGCATAATTCCTCTGCCTGTTCGCAGATACGGGTTTTTATCTCAAGGTTTTTCTTGAAATCATATTCACGGAACTCGTTATTCAGTTTCTGAATATCATAGAAACGTTCTGCAAACTGCTGGAAACGCTGCCACATATCTTTGATTGCAGACTGGGGAATCTCCCTGATTTCTTTCCATTCAGTCTGAAGGGCTTTGAACTCGTTATATGCGGAAGGGTCACTCTCAACACGTTCCACCAATGCCTCAAGTTTGTTGAGAATTTCCTCTTTTTTCTTTAGATTTTCCTGTTGCATGGCCTCAAGCGCCTGCTGGGCAGCGGCACGTTTTTCCTTTATGATATGCATCAGGCTCTTGAACAGTTCTTCAGACTTTGGGTCTGTCTCAGCAGATAAGGTTTCAACCGGAGCAGTCTTGTCTTCACCGGGTTCCTGACTTCCGGCACCCGTATCCTTTCCTTTGTAAATTTTATAGAAAGACTGCTTGAGGCCTTCAAGTTCCTGACGTGACACGGCAACAGATTCTCCCACAATCTGTTGCATACGGTTAAGAATATCTTCTATCGTGTTATACACTTTATGTTCTTCCGCAATTTGAGATGACTTTTCAATATCCTCCATAACTGTATTTATTTTTCTGAGTGACTGCAAATCTATAAACATATTGTCACATTTCCAAACGGATATTCAAAATAATAATGCATAAAATACGTTATTACTATGCTTATGAGACATATTCCGCTGTATCTGACAACCATATTGCTGGGTTGCAGTCCGGTATTGGCGCAAACAACAGCATTCGATTATCTGAACTATGCTTCTTCCGCACACGTAGGAGCATTGGGCGGGCACAATGTGTCCATTACCAACCCGGATCCCCTGACAACCCAGTCAAATCCCGCATTACTGGCATTCTCTCCTGTACGGGCAGTGTCATTAAGTTACATGAACTGTTTTTCCGACACACATGCCGCTTCTGCCCAATATTGCGATACATTCGGAGATCGCAGTGCCTACAGTGCCTGGGTCAAGTATTTTGATTGGGGCACAATGAAAGAGACAACAGAACTGAACCAGGACCTTGGAATGTTCCACGCAATGGACATTACGCTTGCGGGGGGATACAACTATCTGCTGTCCGACAGATGGAGCGGAGGAGTCAATTTCAAATTCCTGTATTCCAGATACGGCAGTTATTCATCTGTTGCCCTCTGCGTTGACCTGGGTATCAACTACTGGGACAAACAGAACGGTCTTTCCATTGGACTGGCTTTTCAGAATGTGGGAGGACAGGTCAAACCTTTTGCCGACAGATACGAGAAACTGCCCATAAACATAGTGGCCGGATTATCATGGAAAATTGAACATGCTCCGTTAACCCTTTCTCTCACGCTTCCCTATCTGAACAGTTGGAAATCATCCGACTTTTATTCCATGGACAACTCCGGAATCCGATTCGGAGACATATTGTTGAGACACGTTGTGATAGGTGCAGACCTGAATCTGACAAAGAATTTCTACATTGCACTTGGTTATAACCACCGCATACGGGCAGAGATGGCAGGTTCCAAGAGTCTTGGCGGCATTTCGGTTGGAACCGGATTGGAACTGGAAAGGATGAACATTTCAGTTTCGTACGGGCAATATCAGCTGTCTGCCAGTTCTCTCATGATAAATTTTACGTTCAATTTATAAAGGTATAACCAATAAATTGTACTTTTGTAAAAAGAACGTACAAATATGGAAAATCAGAAAGGCATAATCATTGCCATAGACGGGCATTCTTCTTGCGGAAAAAGCACTATGGCCAAAGCATTGGCTAAACGGATAGGATATACATATATTGATACCGGAGCCATGTACAGAGCCGTAACCTACTACTGCATTTCACAGAATCTGATCAGGAACGGCAGGATAGACACAGAATCACTGCAAAAGAAACTGCCTGGTCTCAACATAAGTTTCATCACATCGGAAGACGGGAACCAGCGCACCTGCCTCAATAGCACTGACATAGAAGATCAGATCCGCAGCATGGAAGTATCCGCTATGGTCAGCCCGATAGCAGCTCTTCCGTTTGTGCGTTCGGAACTGGTAGAGAAGCAACGTGCCATGGGAAACAGCAAATGCATTGTTATGGACGGCAGAGATATTGGGACAACCGTATTCCCGAATGCCGAATTAAAGATTTTCGTAACCGCAAGCGCAGAAGTACGTGCAACGCGCCGATATCTTGAAATGAAGGAAAAAGGAGGCAAAATAGCCTATCAGGACATACTTGACAATGTAAAGGAGCGTGACAGGATAGACTCCACAAGAGAAGTCTCCCCTCTACGGAAAGCAGACGATGCCATCATTCTTGACAACGGAAACATGACACGCGACGAACAGAACGGATGGCTGTACAAAGAATACCTCAAAGCGTTGGAAAGGAATGGACAGTAAAATCAGGATTGAAATCGATCAGGACTCCGGTTTCTGTTTTGGTGTTACTACGGCTATCAGAAAAGCCGAAGACATGTTGCAGAATGAGCCCAACCTGTACTGTCTGGGCGACATTGTGCACAACGGAATAGAATGCAGCCGTTTGGCCGCCATGGGGCTGAAGAGTATTGACCATGACTGTTTTGAAAGACTTTACAACGCAAAAGTTCTGCTCAGAGCTCATGGAGAGCCTCCTACCACATACGCAACAGCAAAAAAGAACAATATTGAACTGATAGACGCAACCTGTCCGGTTGTTCTCAAGCTTCAGCAGAAGATTCTCAACCAGTTCAACCAGACAGATCCTGCCAAGCAACAGATTGTAATCTATGGTCAGAAGGGTCATGCCGAAGTTCTTGGACTTGAAGGGCAGACCAAAGGAACTGCCATAGTAATAGAAGGTCCTGAAGACTTGAATAAGATTGATTTCAACAAATCAATATTCCTATATTCCCAGACTACAAAATCCGTTGATGACTACAACGAGATAGTAAGACTGATTGGACAGAAAAAGAATCCTAACGTTGAGTTCAACTATTACAATACCATTTGCGGACAGGTCAGTCACAGGAAAGAGAACCTGCGTGCATTCTCCATGAAACACGGTCTTATTCTCTTTGTTTGCGGCAGCAAGAGCTCAAACGGAAAGGTTCTTTTCAACGAATGCCTGCTGGCCAACAGGAATTCCCACCTTGTGGAAGGCCCGGAAGATATCAACCCGGAATGGCTCAACAACATAAACAGCATAGGTATATGCGGAGCCACATCAACCCCCAAATGGCTGATGGAAAAATGCAAGGAGCATATCAATCTTATTTTGAAGATAGAATAGAATTGTAAGTATCAAGCAGAATTCCAGCTGCAGCAAAAGATGTCAACTTTCCTTCCAGGATCTTCTTTTCCATTTCAGGCAACAATCCGGATATTTTCGAATTGAAATAGAAATTATTCCTGATTGATTCATTGATAGTTTCGTACATCCAGTATTTTGCCTGTTCGTTGCGGCGGTGTTCAAAATAACCGTTCTTTCTTACAAAATCAAAATATTCCCAGATCATATCCCAGACCTCTTTTATTCTGAGGCCATAAAAACCGGAATATGTAAGCACTTTTGGAGTCCAGCCGCTTTCCGGCATGGGGAAAAGATGCAAAGCGTTACGGAAACTGCGCGCAGCAAGTTCGGCTTTGGCCTCGTTATCACCATCAGCCTTGTTTATTACAATACCGTCTGCCATTTCCATAATACCGCGTTTGATACCCTGCAACTCATCGCCGGTTCCGGCAAGTTGCAGAAGAAGAAAGAAATCAACCATAGAGTGCACCGCAGTCTCACTCTGCCCAACGCCTACGGTTTCAACAAATATCTTGTCATAGCCTGCAGCCTCGCACAAAATGATAGTTTCTCTGGTTTTACGAGCCACACCACCTAAAGAACCTGCCGTTGGACTGGGACGGATAAAGGCATTCGGATGCACAGACAAACGTTCCATTCGGGTTTTATCTCCTAAAATACTGCCTTTTGTAATCTCGCTGCTGGGGTCTATTGCAAGCACCGCAAGTTTGCCGCCACCTTCAAGCACATGTATGCCGAATGCATCAATAGAGGTACTTTTCCCGGCACCGGGCACACCGCTGATTCCTATTCTGACTGAATTTCCGGCATAAGGAAGACACTTTTCTATTACCTGAGCAGCCAGAGCCTGATGTTCCGGTCTTGTACTCTCAACCAGGGTAACGGCCTTACTCAATATTGTTCTGTCACCTTTAAGAATTCCATCCACATACTCCTGCACACTCAGCAACTGACGGCGGGCAAAACGGTTCGCCGTCAGATACGGATTGACCGAAGAGAGCTGTTCCACTCCGGCATTGACTGTCAATCCTTTATATTCTTCACTGTTTTCCGGATGTTCCATATCACAATTCAACTAAACACAAAAACTGGAAATAATGGCAATATAAATCACCATACCCATAAGGTCATTGGTAATCTGTATAAATGGTCCTGTAGCGATGGCAGGATCAATATGTATCTTTTCAAATATAAGCGGAATGAACGTTCCCCAGATAGTGGATATGATTATTGTGGCAAACAAACTTACAGGAACCGCCCATGTAACTTCTGCAACTGCACCGAACTTGAAATAATTATATCCGAGAACAAGTACTGATATTATGAAAGCATTGATAAGTGAGACACAGAATTCCTTCCAGATTTTCTTCCAAATGTTATCGGTTGAAAGAGACTTGTTGGCAAGTCCCTGAACAACAAGAGCGGAAGACTGTGTTCCCACATTACCGCCGGTTCCGCCAATCAGCGGAATAAACAGCAGCAGTTCCGGATGCGATGCGAATGTCTGCTCAAAATTGCCCAACAGCAGAGAGTTTCCAATACCGCCCAGCATGCCGATAAGAAGCCATGGAATACGGGCACGCGTCTGACGCAAAACAGTATCGCCTGTTTCAACATCAGAAGTGATACCTGATGCCAACTGGTAATCATGTTCCTGCTGTTCGCGCAACTCGTCAATTACATCGTCAACGGTAATACGCCCCTGCAGACGCCCGATACTGTCAATTACAGGAACTGCAACCAGGTCATACTTTTCAATCATCTGGACAACCTCCGATATCGGAGTATCGACATGAGCCACTATCTTATTCTCCGTCATCACATACTTGACCTTCGATACGGATGGATTGGTAATCATCTTCTTTAGCGGGAAAAGACCGCGCAGACGACCGTCGTCATCAACAACATAGACATTATATATCTCGTCCATATCCTCGGCCTGTTTGCGCATCTCCTGCAAACATTCCGGCATACTCATGTTCTCATTCACAACCACCATCTCGGTACCCATAAGACCGCCGGCAGTGTTTTCATCGTATTGCATCAGGTCAACAATATCGCTGGCCTGTTCAATATCCTCAATATGGGACAGGACTTCCTCCTGTTTATCCTCGTCCATCTCCTGTATGATATCAACGGCATCGTCGGTATCCATATAGTCAATGAACTCTTTTGCAATTGTTTCCGATGGGAGCATATCAAGGAATTCCTTACGGGCATCCTCGTCCATCTCAATAAGCACATCGGCCGCCGTTTCGTTATCAAGCTGGCGATATATAAGCCTTGCCTGGTCTGCATCCAAGGCATTGCACAACTCGGCAATATCGGCCGGATGAAGATCCTTAAGTTGGGTCTTAAGTTCTTCAGTATTCTGAGACAATATCAGATTTTCAAATTTCTCAATCAGTTCCTTCTCCATTTTCCTGAATTTGAGATTAGCATTCAGATTAGCGGTTCTCCAATTCCATTGTCAGGCCAATAAAATCCTGAATGGACAGTTGCTCGGGTCTTTTCTCGAGCCACGGGGCCGCCGGAGGGAGTTCATAATCCGTTCCAACAACAGAGCGGATGGAATTCCGCAACATTTTTCTGCGTTGTGCAAATGTCCCTTTGACTATTTTACGGAACAGGTCATAATTGCATTCCAAAGAGGCGCGGTTATTTCTGGTCAGCCTTATCACCGCACTTTTCACCTTTGGCGGAGGATTGAACACATTCTCGTCAACCGTAAAAAGATACTCGGTATCATACCAGAGTTGGATAAACACAGTCAGTATTCCATAATCCTTGTTGCCCGGGCCTGCTGTTATTCTTCTGGCCACTTCTCTTTGCACCATACCGGTACAACATGGAATAATATCCTTGTTTTCCAGCATTTTGAAAAAAATCTGGCTGGAAATGTTATATGGATAATTCCCCGTCAGGACAAACGGATTATTCTGAAAGAGTCCGTTAAGATTCATTTTCAGGAAATCCCCTTCAATGAGATTTGAAGACAGCCCAGGGAAATTACTCTTAAGATATCCAACAGACTCGGCATCGATTTCCACAACCTTCAGGGCCCTATCCTTTTTCAGCAGGAACTGCGTAAGTACCCCCATACCGGGTCCAACCTCAAGAACAGGAATTGCAGGACACGCATCTACCGTATCGGCAATATTTTCAGCAATTTTCAAATCTGTCAGAAAATGCTGTCCAAGATTCTTTTTAGGCCTTACATTATTACTGCGCATCATCTCAAAAGTTTAGTGCTATATGGAAACCCATAGACGGCATGGTCATATACTCCTGTCTGAACATAGTAGGTTCAACATCAAGAGTCAAATCGTTGGTAATATCGAAATGGGACAATTCAGCATCAACATACGCATCTATCACTGAAAGCAGATAAACACCGGCAAAACAGAAAATACTCAAATCCCTGTATCTGCGGAATCTGTCCCTTCTTGATTTCAATGAAGACTTGACCCAATCAAGATTTGAACCGATATCAACATTCGGAGATATGAAATCAACAAAACTGTTGGTATTGGGATCACTGTCCATTACATCAACATAAGCCTGGGAATAGTCCTGATACATCTGACCGTTCCACGTAAGTGCATAGGCACACCCCAAAAAACCGCCATAATAGATTGGAAGTTTCCAGAACTTGTGATTGTATATCTGACCGGCCCCCGGGATCATCAAAGCGAGCCATGTAGCCCTTTTTGGGTCAGGTACGAAATTGTTATGCTTATAGCTTGCTATTGCAACGGTTACAGAATCCAGTTTCTTCCATTTCATACCTTTTTTCTGCTTATTGGTAAGTTTGGTTGCCCGTTGCTCTCCATGAGACACCGATGCCTCCCATAAAGAGTCTTCCCTTATCAGTTGTGAAACAGAAAACCATGCAGAATCGGCAGCCCCCTCATAGGCATTCACAAATACAACCGAGTCGTAACCGGCTATGCCGTATCCCGACAAAGAATCCGTTCCGACAACAACCGTCTCTTGAGACATCATACCGGAATTCTGCGCAGACATATGTACAACTGCACACAAAACGGAAAACAATATTGTAAGACGGATTCCTGTCACAAGCCAATCTTATTGCTGTATGTTGCCAAGCAGTTCCATAATCTGTTTCAGTTCCTCCTTATTCTTGAACGGAATGGAAATTGCGCCCTTGCCGTTATCGCTGCATCTGAGTTTTACCTTAGGACCAAAAAGTTTGGTAAGGCGTTTGCTGTATGCAGGATAAGAAAGTACAGCCTCCGGCTGTTTTTCCTGTGTGTTATCATCTTTCTGAGCCAGGTGCTTTACAATTTCCTCAACTTTTCTGACAGAATATCCCTTTTCGATTATTTCATGGAAAAGCTGAATCTGCAACTGGGCATCCTCAACAGAAAGAAGAGCACGCGCATGACCCATATCAAGTTTCTTTTCCTGGATTGCCATCTGGACCTCTGCCGGCAATTTGAGAAGACGTACATAGTTGGCAACAGTTGCACGTTTTTTGCCCACCTTGGAAGCCATCTGCTCCTGAGTCATGTTATAGCCCTCCATCAGATTCTGATATGCAAGTGCTATTTCAATTGAATTAAGGTCTTCCCTCTGGATATTCTCTATCAGAGCCATTTCAAGAACATTCTCATCGCTGGCAGTACGGATATATGCCGGAATAGTATCAAGTTTTGCCAGTTTGCATGCACGGAAACGGCGTTCACCTGCAATAATCTGATATCTGCCGTCATCCATTTTACGCAATGTAATAGGCTGCACAAGACCGATATTAGCAATTGAATCGGCCAATTCCTGCAGCGATTCACTGTCAAAATCCTTTCTTGGTTGATTTGCATTGGGATCAATCAGGGATAACTCAATCTGGCTGATAGTAGAAGAACCTGCCGTCTGAATGATATCCGTAGAAATCAATGAATCCAGACCTCTTCCTAAAACTGATTTATTCTTTGTCATGACAAAAATGGATTTTATGGTTACTTTTCGTTCTTTTTAATCACTTCCGATGCCAGCTCAAGATAGTTCTGGGAGCCTTTGGACGATGCGTCATACAAAACAGACGGCACACCATGACTTGGAGCCTCACTCAACTTGACATTACGGCAAATGACCGTATTGAAAACAAGCTCATTGAAATGCTGTCTCATTTCAGACATGATCTGGTTACTCAGACGCAGTCTCTGGTCAAACATCGTCAACAGGAAGCCTTCTATTGTAAGAGACGGATTCAATTTTGTCTTGATGATTTTGACAGTATTCAACAGTTTGCTGATTCCTTCAAGAGCAAAATACTCGCATTGGACCGGGATAATGACAGAATCGGCCGCAGTAAGTGCATTTACAGTAATCAGGCCAAGAGACGGAGAGCAGTCGATAAGGACATAGTCATAATCGTCTTTCAATTGGACAAGCATTTTTTTCATAATCTGTTCCCTGTTCTCTGCATCCAGAAGTTCTATCTCCGCACCTACAAGGTCAATATGGGACGGCAGGACATCAAGATTCTTGACCGAAGTCTGAACCACAGCCTGTTTGGGGTCCAGATTCTCAACAATACATTCATAAATTGTCTTGTCAAGAGACTGTACATCAAGTCCCAGACCGGACGATGCATTAGCCTGAGGATCGGCATCAATAATTAACACTCTCTTCTCAAGAACTGCAAGAGAAGCACCCAGATTTATTGTTGTAGTTGTTTTACCAACACCACCTTTTTGATTTGCTAAAGCTATAACTTTCATAATCAGACTGTAATTATCCTTAAGTATGCAAAGTTAAATAAAATAACGCGATTAATGGACGATTTTGGAGGTTTTTCATTAATTTTGTAACAGATTATTCAGACAATATATGAGATATTACATAATTGCAGGAGAAGCATCAGGAGATTTGCATGCATCAAACCTGATGCATTCTTTGAAAAAAGCCGATCCAGTAGCCCAGATACGTTTCATTGGCGGAGACCTTATGGCAAGCGCAGGCGGAACAATGCTGCGTCATTACAAAGACCTGGCATATATGGGAATATGGCCCGTAATATCACATATCGGTACAATTCTGGCTGCAGGAAAGAAATGTCTTGATGACATAAAAGAATTTGATCCTGACATCCTGATTCTGGTAGACTATCCCGGGTTCAACCTGAAAATTGCAGAACTGGTTAAAAAAGCAAATCTGAGAGCGGCAGTATACTACTATATCAGTCCCAAACTCTGGGCTTGGAAAAGCTACCGCATAAAATACATCAAAAAATACATTGACAGGCTGTACTCCATACTTCCGTTCGAAACGGAATATTATGAGAAGCAGGGATACAGGGCCCAATATGTTGGAAATCCGTCCGTCGATTCAGTAACCGGATTCAAAAAGGATGCGACGTCCGATATCGGGGACGGGAAAGATCCCAGACCTGTTATCGCGCTTCTTGCAGGAAGCCGCAAACAGGAAATCAACAGGAATCTGCCTGTCATGCTCAAAGTTGTGAAAAGATATCCTGAGTACAGGTTCATTCTTGCAGGTGCTCCAGGGTTGGACTCCAGGTTTTACAAAAAGAAAATCGGCAACAGTTCTGTTGAAATCCGTTTCAACGAAACATACCGGATACTCCAGTCCGCATACGCAGCAATAGTCACATCTGGCACAGCGGCATTGGAAACCGCACTGTTCGACGTTCCCCAGGTAGTATGTTACAAAATGCCTTTAGGACATATTGTACGTATGCTCAGACCTCTTGTGGTAAAATGCAGATATGTCACTTTGGTCAACCTTATTGACAACAGTCAGATTGTTCCGGAAATAGTGGCACATGTTTCTGTAAAGGGAATCTGCAGAGAACTGACACCATTGCTTGACAGGGAATCGGAAGAACGCAAAGCGCAATTGCAGGGATACGAACGCGTAAAACAGGCATTAGGACCTGCAGGAGCATGTTCAAGAGCCACTGCAGAAATGCTGTCAGCCCTTATTGAACTAAAATAATATAGACGGAAGAAGCAGGAATAGCAAAAAGAGAACTGTCGAACCTGTCCAATATGCCTCCATGTCCGGGCAGTATTTTTCCTGAATCCTTAACACCCAATTCACGTTTCATAAGAGATTCTGTCAAATCTCCCAACGTACCTGATACGGTGACAACCAGCGCCAATCCAATCCACTTGACAAGGGGCATATACCCGAAAAACAGAGGCATTGTCAAAGATACGGCAATGATTGCTCCAATAGAAACAGCCGCGCCTCCTATGGAGCCTTCCCAGCTTTTTTTAGGAGAGACACGTTCAAACAGGCGGTGTTTGCCAAGAGTACAGCCAAAACAGTATGCTCCAGCATCGTTACACCAGAGCAAGACAAAAACAGCAAGAGGCAATTGCGCTGCAACAACATTGTTCATCAGAGAAACCGAAGCCAGCAAACCGACCATTGCAAAAGGGACAGCAACATAAAATACAGCAAAAATGCTATAAGCCATATTGGAAAGAGGGCTCATTTTTTTTCTGTAAAGTTCACTGACAAGAATTGCAAGCAGCAAAAGAGCAACAACAGCCCATAGGAAGAGCAGCATGGACATATCACTGACAAGGCTTCTCATGAATGTTGCGAACAACGCCTGATATACCGCAACAGATGCAATACAGCACAGTACAACATTAAGTTGCAGGCTCTTGTATCTGTTAAGCAAACCGCACAGTTCGACGGAGCCCAATGCAGTGATAACCATAAACAGCGCATCCATAGACACGTTGCACCACAACATGCCGCAAACCATGACAGCGACAAATACTACACCTGTAATAGAGCGTGTTACCAAGCCGTTCATTATACGTTATTCCGATTAAGATAACAATTCCTCGCTGCGCGAAGCCCATGGACGTTTCCCGAATATACGTTCAACGTCTTCTGCGTATATAACCTCTTTCTCAAGCAATACGTTTGCCAGTTCGTGATGGCCTTCCTTATGTTCCTCAAGCAAAGCTTTTGCACGTTGGTACTGTTCATCAATAAGGGCTTTTGCCTCCGCATCGATCAATTCTGCAGTTTTGTCACTATAAGGTTTCTGGAAAGCATATTCATCCGTGCTGCTGTAATAGCTCAGGTTCATAAGCCTGTCGCTCATTCCTGCATATGCAATCATACCGTATGCCTGACGGGTCACCCGTTCAAGGTCATTCATGGCACCGGTAGAAATATGTCCAGTAAACAATTCCTCGGCAGCACGACCGCCAAGAGTAGCGCACATCTCATCAAGCATCTGTTCCTTTGTGGTTATCTGGCGCTCTTCTGGAAGATACCAGGCTGCGCCCAACGCTCTTCCACGTGGAACAATAGTAACCTTAACCAAAGGATTGGCAAATTCAAGAAACCACGATATAGTAGCATGACCTGCCTCGTGCAAGGCAATTGTTTCCTTTTCTTTGGCGGTAAGTACTTTAGTTTTCTTTTCAAGACCTCCCACAATACGGTCAACAGCCGAAATGAAATCCTCTTTTCCGACAGCCTTTTTATTATGACGTGCCGCAATAAGAGCAGCCTCATTACAGACATTGGCAATATCTGCACCGGAAAATCCAGGAGTCTGGCGGGCCAGGAAATCTATATCAAGACTGGAATCGGTCTTAAGGGAACGCAGATGAACGCCGAACACCTCTTTGCGTTCATTCAAATCCGGCAAATCAAGATAAATCTGACGGTCAAAACGACCGGCACGCAACAAAGCCTTGTCAAGAATATCAACACGGTTTGTAGCCGCAAGTATGATAACACCGCTGTTTGTACCAAAACCATCCATTTCAGTAAGGAGCTGATTGAGAGTATTCTCACGCTCATCGTTACCACCCATTGCAGGATTCTTGCCACGGGCACGGCCAACGGCATCTATCTCGTCAATAAAGATTATACATGGAGACTTTTCCTTGGCCTGATGGAACAGATCCCTTACACGCGATGCTCCAACACCTACAAACATTTCAACAAAGTCAGAACCTGACATTGAGAAGAAAGGAACATTTGCCTCACCGGCTACGGCCTTTGCAAGCAGAGTCTTTCCGGTTCCCGGAGGACCAACAAGCAAAGCTCCCTTAGGAATTTTGCCGCCAAGATCAGTATACTTCTTAGGATTCTTAAGGAATTCAACAATTTCTTCCACTTCCGCCTTAGCCTCTGCCTGACCGGCTACGTCCTTGAAAGAGATTTTTTCGCCCTGTCCCTTGTCAAACAGTTTGGCTTTTGATTTTCCCACACTGAAAACTCCGGCATTGCCCCCGGCGCCGCCGCCCATTCTGCGCATTATGAAAATCCAGAATACAATAATCAGCAGGAACGGGAAAGTACTCCAGAACAGGTCTCCAAACATATGTTCCTTTTCCTTATACTCAATTTTCCCGTTAAACTGGCCATCCTGCTGTGCTTTGTCAAGAAAATCCTGAAGACTCTCCATGGAGCCTACCTTCACCTTGATTACCGGCACCTGGTCAGCAGAGAATTTGGATCCGAAAACGTAATATGCGGAGTCTGCATTCAGATACAGTTCCAGTGAATTGTCATTTGAAAAGATGACAACATTCTCAGCATATCCCTTACGTACCATTGACTGGAACTCAGTATAGCCCGCATGTTTCATACGAGCGCTATCCCTATCTCCGTTTAGCAGCAAATAGCCGAATACTACAAAAATAATAATGTAAAGCCAGGACAGAGAGAACTTGGGTTTTTTACTGCTGTTATTATCGTTTTTGTGCTGATCCATAATTATCAAAAGTCAAAGTTAAAATAAAATGATTTGACTGCAATCAATCCAGATCCGGTATCCGGGTAATTGGAGCATCTTCCCAAAGATGTTCAATATCATAAAATGCACGCATTTCGGGATCCATTATATGGACAATAGCATCTGTATAATCCATTGCAACCCAATGTGCAAAAGCAGTACCTTGGACAAAAACGGGTTTGACGCCAAGATTCTCTCTTGTTTTTTCCTCAACAGAATCTGCAATAGCCAGCAACTGGTTTGAAGTCTGTGCCTGACATATGACAAAATAACTGCACAATGCGCCTTCTATCTTATCAAGACAGACAACACTGATATTTTCACCCTTCTTATCCTGAATTCCTTCAATAATGCTCTTAATCAATGGAGACATACTACTTCCTGTATATAATATTTATCAACCCACAAAGATATATAAACGCCAACAAATTATTGCATACTAAATTCAAAATAAAGCATAATATTGCGTAACTTTACAAAAAACAAAAAGAATATGGCAACCAGACTGGCATCTTTGGCAAAAGACACGGCGATTTACGGTTTGAGCAGTATTGTCGGAAGATTTCTCAATTATCTGCTTGTACCACTATATACAAACGTAATAAAAGCACAGACAGGCGGTTACGCTGCTGTTACAAAAGTATATGCATGGACTGCATTCCTGCTTGTAATACTCATCTTCGGCATGGAAACCACCCTTTTGCGTTTCGGAAACAAAGAGGGAGAAGACCGCAATAAAGTATTCTCCACGTCTCTTATAGGGGTAGGAACATTTTCATTGGTATTCGTCATACTCTGCCAATTGTTTACAGCACCCATATCATCAGTCCTGGGCTACCCCACGCATCCGGAATACGTACGTGTAATGAGCATTGTAGTAGCATTGGATGCTTTCCAGGCAGTAATGTTCACATGGTTGCGAATGGAAAACAATGCCATAAAATTTGTTGCATTGAAATTCTATTTCATATTGCTGAATGTAGGACTGAACCTGTTCTTTGTCCTGTTTGTCCCCAAAATCCACACACCTGGAGAGGGACTGTTCGGATGGTTCAGTATGGACAATCTGGTCAGTTACATATTTTACGTCAACCTTTTCTGCACAGCAACTGCAACTTTTGGATTTATTCCTGAAATAAGATATTTGAAATTCGGGTTTAACAAACAGCTGTTCAACCGCATGCTCAAATACACCTGGCCACTCCTTCTGTTGGGGGTAGCGGGTATTCTCAACCAGGTAGCAGACAAAATCTGCTACACATGGATTTCCAAAGGGGAACAGGGAGAAATTGAACTTGGCCTATACGGAGGAGCCGTCAAGATAGCCATGTTGCTTTCCATGCTTACACAAGCTTTCCGATATGCATATGAACCATTGGTATTCAGTGCCAACCGCTCAGACAGCAACAAGAAAAAGTTCTATGCCGATGCCATGGATTATTTTGTATATTTTGCATTATTCGCCTTTTTGGGAGTAATATTCTACATGGATATTATAAAGTATTTCATAGGCAGGACATATTGGGAGGCTCTGCCGGTAATACCTGTTGTAATGCTTGCAGAGATTTTCATGGGTATCTATTTCAACCTGTCCTTCTGGTATAAGCTGATTGACAAGACATGGTGGGGCGCAATATTCTCTTTCACCGGATGTGCTGTTCTGATAACAATGCTCTGCATCCTGATTCCACGATACGGATACACAGGCTGCGCTTGGGCCGGGTTCTGCGGCTACGGAGTCTGCATGCTGCTGTCCTATTTCATAGGCCGGAAACAGAACAGGATAGACTACCATATTTTGAAAATAGTGGGATATTTTGCCATTGCCATAGCATTCTGGTACATATCCAGTCTTATAGAGAACTGGAACATGTGGTTAAAATTGACATTGCGCACAATGCTCCTTGCAGTCTGGATAACGCCATTTGCAGTCAGGTTTCTGGCATCACGCAAGAAGGCATAAAAAAAACGGGACCCGTCGGATCCCGTTTTTATATATGGAAGCTGGAATTATTCAGCTTTAAGGGTAAAGCGCTTGTAAGAAATAATGGCCAGTTCCTTGTCATAAGCCTTAAGATACTCGCTGACAGTCTGTTTGCCATCACCAAAAGCATAAATCTGATTTACAAGGCAATTCTCCTTGAAGAACTTGTTCATACGGCCTTCTGCAATCTTGTCAATCATGGCAGCAGGCATATTGGCAATCTTCTCCTCTGCAGTCTTGGCCTTCAAAGCGCGGATTTCGTCAGCCTGAACTTCTGTAATCTCACCCTTCATGATACCTTCCTTGATGTGGTCCTCGTTCTCTGCAATATAGAGATTGAAACCGGCCTTACGGAGAGCTGCTTCAACAGCTTTTGAAACCTGTTCCTCTTTAGTTTTCTCAATAGCAACTTTAAGTTCCTCTGCCTTAACAGACTCAGGAACCTCTGCTTCGCAAAGAGCTACAGGATTCTGAACAGCTACCTGAAGAGCAAGTTCATGAATGTAATCCTTATCGGAAACCTCTTTGTTGAATGCTACAAGAACGCAAAGGAAATTCTTTCCCTGGTGGTTGTAAGAAGCAATCTCTGGACCTTCAATGAATGAATAGCCGTCAAGTTCCATCTTCTCACCAACAATACCTGTGCGCTCAAGAACAGCATCTGCAACAGTTTTGCCTTCAAACGGAAGAGCCTTGACTTCTTCCAAGTTCTTGCAACGTGCAGCAACAGCGGCATCAAGAATATCCTGTGTAAGTTTCTTGAAATCCGCGTTGTTTGCAACAAAGTCAGTCTCACACTTAAGAGCAATGATTGCACCAAAGTTACCGTCTACCTTAACAAGTACGCAACCTTCAGAAGTCTCACGGTCTGAACGTTTTGCAGCAACTGCAAGACCTTTCTTGCGAATTTCCTCAACTGCCTTGTCAAAATCTCCGTTTGTAGCGGTCAATGCCTTTTTGCAATCAACCATACCGGCGCCGGTCATCTGGCGCAGTTTATTAATATCAGCAACTGAAATAGCCATAATAATTCAATATTAAATAGTTAATCGGTTAAGCTTCTTTTGCCTCCTCTGCTTTTTCCTCAGCCTTAGGAGCATCTTCCAAAGAAGTTTCCTGCTGTTTTACCTTACGTACACGTTCTCTGCGCGGACGGTCTGCCTTCTCCTCTTTTGATTCCTCTGCTGACTCGTCAACCTTCTCTGCCTTACGCTGGGCAAGACCTTCTGCAATTGCAGAGCAGCAAGCATCAAGAATAACCTCTACAGACTTTGTTGCATCGTCGTTTGCAGGAATTGGGAAATCAATGATTGTAGGATCAGAATTTGTATCAACAATAGCAAATACAGGAATACCAAGACGGATAGCCTCGTGTACAGCAATATTCTCTTTCAATACGTCAATTACAAACAAAGCGCCTGGCAGACGGTTCAAATCGGCAATAGAACCAAGATTCTTCTCCAATTTTGCACGCTGACGGGAAATCTGAAGAATTTCACGCTTTGAAAGGTTTGAATATGTACCATCCTTTGTAAGCTTGTCAATTGTGGCCATCTTCTTTACTGCCTTACGGATTGTAGGGAAGTTTGTGAGCATACCACCCGGCCAGCGTTCAATAACGTACGGCATACCAACAGCGGAAACCTTGGATGCAACCACATCCTTAATCTGCTTCTTTGTGCCAACGAAAAGAATACGTTTGCCCTCGTAAGCCATGTTCTTTAGAGCATCTGCAGCCTTGTCAATGGCCTCAACGGTCTTGTTCAAGTCAATGATATGGATACCGTTACGCTCCATGAAGATATAAGGAGCCATAGCAGGATTCCATTTTCTACGCAGGTGGCCAAAGTGACAGCCAACCTCTAAAAGCTGTTCAAAATTTGTTCTGGACATTTTGATAAATTGTTTACGTTCTTTAAAAACAACCACCGGGTAGCCGCTTTTTCAAGACAGATCCCGGTAGTTTAGATACTAAACCCTATAATATTAAAATAAATATTAACGCTTGCTGAACTGGAATCTGCGGCGTGCTTTTGGACGGCCCGGTTTCTTACGCTCAACGGCACGTGCATCACGTGTAAGGAAGCCTTCAGAACGGAGAGTCTTCTTATCCTCAGCATTTACTTTTACAAGAGCGCGTGCAATAGCCAGACGCAAAGCTTCTGCCTGACCGTTGTAGCCGCCACCAACCAGATTTACTTTTACATCGTACTTCTCAGCTACTTCAAGTTTCTTGAGTGGCTGAAGAACGATATACTGCAACAGTGGTGAAGGAAAATATACATTAAGTTCCTTCTTGTTTATTGTGATTTTGCCGGTACCCTCGCTCAAATATACACGGGCAACAGCACTCTTTCTACGACCTAACGCATTTATTGTTTCCATGTGGCTTAACTTAATGAATTAATATCAATTACTTTTGGCTGCTGTGCCTCGTGCGGATGTTCAGCACCAGCATAAACATAAAGATTGTTCAGAATAGCATCGCCAAGTTTGGTCTTAGGAAGCATACCCTTAACAGTTCTGGTCATTAATCTTGCAGCACCTTCAGGTTTCTTGAGAAGCTGTTCAGGAGTCATTTCTCTCTGACCACCTGGATAGCCTGTATAGCGCAGATAAATCTTGTCAGACATTTTCTTGCCTGTCAATACAATCTTATCTGCATTGATAACTATAACATTATCACCACAATCCACATGCGGTGTAAAGTTTGGTTTGTATTTACCACGCAGCAATTTTGCTACTTTAGCGGCAAAGCGACCCAACACCTGGTCTTTTGCATCAACAACAACCCACTCTTTTGTTACTGTGGCGCTGTTTGCTGAAATTGTTTTGTAACTTAAAGTATTCATTCTTTAAATTGTTAATAATAATACAACTAATGGAGTCTGACTCATTTCCCAACGATTCAATACCCAAAGGTTGATAATAATCGGCGCGCAAAAGTACAACATATTTTTTTCTCCACCAAATTTTTTATGTTTTTGTTTGAAATTCGTTTCCGGTCTGTATTTTTTAGTACCTTAGCCGCACATTTACAAACACATCCAAACCGTCTTGACAATATTATGAAAGCAAAAGAATATGGGACCGACGGAGAACAGATTGCGGTAAATTTCCTGGAATCGAAGGGATATGCCATTCTTGACCGCAACTGGCACTGCGGCCATAAGGAATTGGACATTGTAGCAAAAAAAGAAGACACTCTGGTCATAATTGAGGTCAAACGCCGCGCAAATGACCGCTACGGAAATGCAACCGATGCCATAACAGACCAAAAAATACGCTGTATCGTTGCAGCTGCCGGCGCATATGTCAAAAGGTACTGCATTGATCTGGAGATAAGATTTGACGTGATAGCAATTACCGGAACAGGCAACAAAATGCATATTGAACACATAGAAAATGCATTTTTTGCACCCTTATGGAACTGATGCGAATTCAACTTGTAAACGCAATTTTTGAGAAAGGATCCCAATGAGAAATGAGTTTTACACTATGCAGAATGCAAGATACTCTTCGCCTATCTGATGAATGGCGTTGATAATCTCCTGTTCGCGCATCTTTGAAGGTTTTTTGAAGCCGTTGATGTAGTTTCGCATCAGGGTATCGTTTATCCCTATCCTTTTCGCGAATTCGGCCACATTGATTTCCTTATGGACAAGGAAAAATTCCTGAAAAGTTGACGGAACGGCATCCTCGTATTCGAAGCTTTCGAAAGAGATATCTTCATCCAAATCCCTCCAATGAAAGCCTCCGAAGCCCACGGAATAATTCTGACGCTGCTGGTCAGTAGCCGACATCAATGCCGGATACCATAGAAGGGACTGCTTGTATATCCTTCCTTTTTCATCCTGTGCATAGATGAAGTCTTTGTCAAAAGAAAGTTTGCTCAGTTTCATTTTACTTCTCAAAGTGCTCCTTCCACCGCTTGATTATGATATCCTTGTTCTCGTCTATTACAGCTTCTATCTTCTTCATGTCATTGGCTTTAATGTTCTGCTTCTCGCGCAGAACGAAAGAAGCCTCCAGCAGATCATATATTGCATATCCGTTGTTCCCTTCAACGTGAACGTGAATCGGTTCGTGCTCGCGACTGTAAAAGAAGAACGAGAAACCGTAGAATCTGAATATTTCCGGCATAATGGTAGTGTTTTACATTGCAAATATAGGAATTGTTTTCGATACTACAAAATTATATGAACAGAAAGTAAAACTTATGTGGATATTCGAATGTAAAGAATCCAGTTTCCGAGAAATGTTGTATCTTCGTGTCATAATCAATCGGCAAAGCCGTCCGGCTCAAATTCTTCTCCCCGATTGCGTTTCGTGTTTGAACTTAGGATATGATAACAGATATTATACAAATAGAAAAATTGGCATCGACCAATGATTACGCAAAGGAATACTCGGCACGAATCAAGCCGGAACAGGACCGTTTGACTGTCATTACTGCAAAGCAGCAGACAAAAGGACGGGGGCAGCAGGGGAACTCCTGGGAGTCTGAAGACGGCAAGAATCTGCTTTTCAGCATTCTGTGCCACCCACTTTACATAAAAGCCCACGAACAGTACGTTATTTCTGCAGCTATTGCTTTAGCAGTTTCAGAAACTGTCAAAGAGAGTCTGGGAGCACCGTATTCAGATTGCATAAGCATAAAATGGCCCAACGACATATATTATAAGGAGAAGAAGATGGGCGGCATACTCATTGAGAACGACCTTAGCGGTTCCTCCATACAGAACTGCATTATAGGAGTTGGCCTAGATGTAAACCAAGTTGTTTTCACCAGCAACGCTTCAAATCCTATATCTATGACCAACATCAGTGGAACGGAGTATTGTTGTACCGATTTGCTGAACAGCATAATTACAAAGTTTGCACAATTTCTTGAAATGTTGAAAACAGATTCCGAAACGGCAAAAGAGCAGATTTTTGCAGATTACATGAAAATACTGTTTCGCAACGATGGCTCACTGCACAGGTACAAAGATGCCGACGGAGAATTCATGGCACGCATATCTTCTGTTGACCGCACCGGCCGCATTACGCTGACAGACTCGAACGGTCAGGCACGCCGCTATGAATTCAAAGAGGTTTCATTCATTCTTTGACACGGAACAAAAAAAGGGGTGGCTCGAAGGCCACCCCTTTTCATTTATGTGAAATCAATTAATGATTTCTGAAATTCCACTTTGAATTGTCGCTGTTGAAATCGTACTTGCCAAGAGCAGGAGTACTGTCACCTGCAGAAATCAGAATAACCTGTTCGCCATCGGCAACGCCTGGAGCGGCTTTCGGAGAAAGACGGAATGTTCCGTCAATAAGCTGCTCAATCTTCCACAGCTGTTCAGGAGCACCTGTAAATTCAGGAACTGTTATTACCTGATAATTCTCAGCGGCAGCAAGAGCGCGGTTTGTACCTTCGATAACAATCTTATAATAAGGACCGCCAAGATAACCGCTACCGTCCGGAGCTGCAGTGATAGTCCATTTCTGATGAGGACGGAACATATAATCACCGATACGGGCTGGAATATCACCCTTCGGCCATGTATCGATAACCTCTTTCAAGGTCTGGTTCTTCAACGGTTCCATAGGCTGGGTATTTCCACGGCCAAAGAAACCGCGCATACCTCCGTTCATACGGACAAAGTCAACTGCGAGTTCAAGTGCGTATCCACGACGCTCAGATTCGATTTCGTAAGTACCCTCCTGGAATTTTTCACCTGCTACAGGCCAATCATTCTTCCAAAGTAAAGGACGGATGCCAAGTACGCTGCGGCCACCCTGGTCAAAATCAGCTTCAAAGTGGCATGACATAATCTCACAACCCTCGTCAACAATGAAACGTCCAAAGTGACCGGGACCTGTAACACGGTTATGAGCAGCAATAACCATTTTACCGCCACCTTTAACCATATCACGTCCCATATTGTCAAGATAAGGACCTGTTACTGATTTTGAACGGCCAACTACAATGTTGTATGTAGAGTTGGCGCCATCGCAACAAGTTCCATGTGTTCCCAGAAGGTAATACCATCCGTTATGATAAATGATATCGGTAGCCTCGCAGTCAATAGCTATATTGACTGCTTTGTTGCCCTCTTTGCGCGCACCTGTTGCACGGTCAAGTTCAACTATACGGATAAATCCGAAGTATGTACCATAGCAGCACCACAAACGTCCAGTTGTAGGATCAAGGAACAGACCTGCATCAATAGCATCGCAATCCTCGTCAACCTCGGAATGGGCAACTTCAATAGCCTCAGAATATTCAAAATCCGGTGAGTTTGGATCCATAGTCTTGTTCCACATAGTCAATATACGGCCTGCATGACCGCCGCCAAGACCACCGCCAGTTGCACTGTACGCAACCAGATAACGGCCGTCAAGGAACATTGCATCGGGAGCGGCACCACCGCCCGGACGTATGGCACCACCATTCCAGGTCCAGCCGTCTTCTGAAATAAGACCACCGCCTCCGGTACCATATGTATAATATTTACCGTCACATTCTACAATTGTAGAAGGATCGTGAATAAACGGAGCTCCGATTTGTGCAATTGCCGCAGTTGAAAAACTGGCAGCCAACATAGAAAGGCACAATATACTATTTTGTCTTTTCATCTCTTCAATAACTTTTAATTGTTAGTAATCTGAATGTTCTTAACCGGATTTCCCTGTTCATCTACAAAACGTACGCAGAAATCACTCATACCTGGACCGTTTATAACGGCAACGCGAAGAATATTCTTGCCTTTTTTGAGGGTAAGAGGAGCTGACATGCCATCGTCCATAACCATACGGCGGTCACCTGACAGGAGCAATACCTCCTCACCGTTAAGCCACCACATGGATGCGGAATTGGAGCCTGCTGCCAATTTCACATTCTGAATTGCTTCTGTACAATTGATTACTGTAACACCCCAGAACAGAACGCCGTAACGTTCTTTCTCAAGACCGGTAGCAAAACGGAAAAGTTTTACATTGAACAGTTTGCTGTCAAACTGATGCCATGTAAGAGTCTGTTCACCAACAGTTACCTGGTCACCGTCATTTGGAACAACATCAAACTGACCGGGAAAATATTCGGTCTCAACAAAAGCCTGACGCAAATAAGAGTCAACAAAAACCGTATTGCTGCGATTGGGTTTTGCAATAGGTTCCAACAAAGTCCAACGACGGATAAAACCGTCTGCATCAGGTTTGGCTTCCGGTTTGGCAACTGGAGCAAAATAGTTACTGAGTGCAGGACTCTTTGAAGCATCCTGAGCCTCAGCACCGGCATTGGCGCTGTTGCCGCAAGATGTCAGAGCAAGCATCAAGGCAGACACTGCCCATAAATAAGTTTGTTTTCTAAAATTCATCTTTTTATATTATTAGTTGATTAATATGTCTGTTACAACTGTTTTCTGATAGATTCGGCAATTTCCTCGAACTCCTCATTGGAGAGCTTCAATTTGGGATTGGAAAACAACATATCCTTTTCAGTATCCAACGGAATAAGATGGATATGCGTATGCGGAACTTCCATACCAAGTACAGCCTGCCCTACACGCGCACAAGGAATAGCCTTTTTGATTGCAATGGCTATTTTCTTGGCAAAAAGCTGCAGCTCGGCCAATTCATTGTCAGGCAGATTGAAAATATAATCATCCTCACGCTTGGAAATGACAAGAGTATGCCCTTTCTTCATAGGGTTGATATCAAGAAAAGCAAAGCAATGTTCGCTTTCGGCTATCTTATAGCAAGGAATCTCTCCTGCAATTATTCGGCTGAAAATTGTCATATTGGATCAGATTGAAATTTCAAGGACCTCAAAAATGATTTTGCCACTGGGAACGGTAATTTCAGCATTCTCCCCGACCTTCTTTCCCAAGAGCCCCTTTGCGATGGGAGTGTTGCAGGAAATCTTTCCCTGCTTCAGATCAGCCTCGCTCTCAGGAACAATGGAATATGTAACAACAGCACCGCTTTTTGCGTTGCGCAGTTTGACTTTGGTAAGAATCTGAACTTCTGACGTATCAATTTTGCTTTCGTCAATCAGTTTTGCATCCGCAATTGTCATTTTCAACTGGGCAATCTTACCCTCCAGCATTCCCTGAGCTTCTTTGGCTGCATCGTACTCAGCATTTTCAGACAAATCTCCTTTGTCACGCGCCTCCGCTATCTGCTGGATAATTTCCGGACGACGCACATTTTCCAGATACTGTAATTCGGCTACCAGTTTATTGTAGCCCTCTTCAGACATATATGCCATAATAATTCAAAAAAAAATAAAGAATCAACAAAAAAAGTTATTCCAACTTATCTGCATACAGGAGTTGGAATAAATAAATCAAACAAACAGGCTTTTTCTATCAAGCCTATCGATTACAAAAGTAATGATTAATATTTACAATACAAATATTTTAGCAAAAATCTTTCAGTTCAACGCCCGTATTTTCTGTCTATCAGAGCAGCAATCTTGTATGTAAGGCTGTCTGTTGCCACCAGGCGTTCCGTTATATTGCTTTCACTGTCAATAAGGAAAGCCGACGGCAGCGCCGTTACTCTATACATATTGAGATATTGGGATTCAAGACCGCGCTCATCATGGACTGCAATCCAAGGCAGAGGATCGGCGGCAGTCATCCAGAAATGTTCGTCATCGTCCAAAGAAATCTGATATATTTCGAAATCCTTGCGGCTGAAACGGCTATAGACATCGCGAAGCAACAGAGTGTACGCTGCAGAGTAGTCAGTCTTATAGGCAGTAAAATCCAAAAGCACCACCTTTCCCTTCAAATCAGAAAGATTGCTGATATTTCCGTCAATATTGGGCAGACTTACATCAATTATTCCCGTTTCACGGACAAGGCTGTTGAAATACTGCTGGACAGAATCAGAAGCGGGCACTACAGGACTTGTGGCCTGCATTGCCTTCAGAGCAACATTCTTCAGATGCTTTGACCTTACATCATCCGGATAATACAGGTCCAAGGCCGATGCCACAGTAGCGAACGTCTTGGCATCGTTTCTGTTTGTCAGCGGAGAAAACAGGCTGGCACCATTCATACTGATGAACAACGCGTAATAGGCGGCAGGACCGGTAGGATTGTTGTAAATGTAATTGTTTCTGACATATGTGGCGTTCTGGGCAAATTTTTCCTGTAGTTTTGAATTCAGATTGCGGTGAGAGTCTTTTGAATTGCGGATTATCTGACTGATTTCCTCTTCCATCCGAATCTGCTCCTTGATAAGGTTATACAATGTATCGTTTGGACCTCCGCCATTGATAGTATAATTAAGGTTAAGGTTGGGATATTCAGCATACAATTCAACATTCTGTCCGGGAAGAACGGCAAAAGTGACAGCCTTTCCTCCGGATTTGAGTCTGTACAGATCAAAATGGGCAGGTTCAACAACTTTGAATTCAAACCTGCATGTTGAGTCAAGCAATACCGAATCCACAACAGAGACTTTTGTTGTCCCCACAGATTCAAGATACAGTTTCTGTCCCGCACCGTTTTCCACATTACCACTAACAGCAAGCCTGTCAACTTTCGGTTGGCAGGCTGCAAGTATGGTCAGTGCAAAAAAGAGTAGCAAAAAGCTCTTTTTCATACTAAAATTTTTAAATGTAATTTATTCCTGGTTCTCTGCCTGTCCCGGCTGCTGCGGTTTTTCGCCGCGGTCACGGCGGTCACCACGGTCATGACGCGGTCCGCGATTGTCACGGCGGTCACCACGGTCTCCGCGATCCTCACGCGGCGGACGTGCCGGACGCTCGGGGCGCTCAACATAACCCTCCGGTTTTTCAAGAAGAACTCTGTGGGAGAGTTTCAGTTTACCGGTTTTCTGTTCAATGTCAATCAGTTTGACCTGAATCTTGTCACCTTCCTTATAACCGGTTTCCTCTATTGTCTCATAACGTTTCCAGTCAAGTTCTGAAATGTGGAGAAGACCATCCTTACCGGGAAGAATCTCTACAAACAGACCGTAAGGCATTACGCTGCGGACTGTACCGTCATAGATTTCGCCAACCTCCGGAACAGCTACGATAGCTTTAATCTTTGCTACTGCTGCATTGATGCTTTCAGCATTGTTGCCGGCAATTTCTATACGGCCAACACCATCAATTTCTTCAATGGAAATCTTGGCACCTGTTTCCTCCTGCATACCCTGGATAATCTTGCCGCCCGGGCCTATTACAGCACCTATGAACTGCTTGTCAATTATCATTGTCTCAATACGCGGAGCATGAGGTTTGAGTTCAGGACGCGGTTCTAACAGGCATTCCTGAATCTTGCCCAGAATATATTCACGGCCAGCCTTTGCCTGAGCAAGAGCCTTCTCAAGAATATCATAGGAAAGTCCGTCACACTTGATATCCATCTGTGTTGCGGTAAGACCGTTCTTTGTACCGGTAGTCTTGAAGTCCATATCACCCAAGTGATCCTCGTCTCCAAGAATATCAGAAAGAACAGCATATTTATCCTCACCCGGGTTCTTGATAAGACCCATGGCAATACCCGATACAGGATTCTTGATAGCTACGCCGGCATCCATAAGAGCAAGAGTACCTGCGCAAACCGATGCCATTGAAGAAGAACCGTTGGATTCAAGAATATCACTTACAACGCGTACGCAATACGGATAATTCTCAGGAATCTGGCCTTTGAGAGCACGCCATGCAAGGTGTCCGTGACCAATTTCACGACGGCCTGTGCTGCGCTGCGCCTTGGCCTCGCCTGTACAGAACGGTGGAAAATTGTAATGGAGAAGGAAGCGCTCGTTATGCTGGTCAAGAACATCGTCAATCATCTTCTCATCGTCTTTTGTGCCAAGAGTTACAGAGCACAGAGACTGGGTTTCACCACGTGTAAAGATAGAAGATCCATGAGGACCAGGAAGATAACCGGCCTCGCACCAGATTGGACGGATCTCTGTTGTTTTACGACCGTCAAGACGTTTGCCTTCGTCAAGAATGCAACGGCGCATCGCGTCGCGTTCAACATCCATATAGTAACGGTCTATCAAAGCGTCTTTCTCTGCAAGTTCGTCTTCTGACAAATCTGTATGGGCTGCATGATAAGCCTCTTTGAACTCATCGCGTACAGCCATAAAGTTGTCTTCACGGCTATGTTTGTCAGCATTGCCTGCTGCTGCCAGATCATATGATTTCTGATAGCAGCCATCCTTTACAGCCTGACGCAGTTCTTCGTCATTAACCTCGTGGCAATACTCGCGCTTGATTTCTTTTCCGCACTCCTTTGTAAGTTCCATCTGGACAAGGCAGTGTTTCTTGATTTCATCGTGAGCCGCCTTCATAGCACCAAGAAGATCTTCTTCCGATACCTCTTTCATTTCACCTTCAACCATCATGATATTGTCATAGGTAGCGGCTACCATAACATCCATATCAGCCTGCTCAAGCTGTTTGAAAGTAGGATCAATAACATACTCACCGTTGATACGTGCTACACGTACCTCAGAGATAGGTCCCTGGAAAGGTATATCTGAAACTGCAAGAGCAGCACTTGCTGCAAGACCTGCAAGAGCATCCGGCATCTGTTCGCCGTCTGCAGAGAAAAGTATCACGTTTACAAAAACCTCTGCGTGATAATTGTCAGGGAAAAGCGGACGCAAGGCACGGTCAACAAGACGGCATGTAAGTATCTCGTAATCTGACGGTTTGCTTTCACGCTTGGTAAAACCGCCGGGATAACGGCCGAAAGCGGCATACTTTTCTCTGTACTCTACCTGCAAAGGCATAAAATCTGTACCGGGAACTGCATCTTTTGCGGCACATACAGTGGCCAGAAGCATAGTCTTACCGCATTTAAGCATGACTGCTCCATCGGCTTGTTTTGCCAGTTTCCCGGTCTCCAGCTCAATAACTCTTCCATCGGGGAGCTGGATTTCTTTCTTAATAATGTTCATCTTAAATAATTTTGAGAAATAAAATTTGGCAAATATACACATTTACCGCAACATTTCGGTTATTTTGGCAAAAAAAATGCACGTCAGTGCAAACCGAACGCAGAGTCAAGCATGCGCTTGAACTATGCTGAGGTGCAGCCTGACTTCATGACTGCGCAGCAGGAATAATGTGTCCCCGTATAATAAGCGCGACAGCGCACCGCGACAGCGCAAAGGGTCCGTGTCACACTGCAAAATTCATTTTTCGGCAATATTGCAGGCGGGCATTGCAGGCGGCATAGTACCATCCATTTGGATATATGTGGTGTAGGACGCTCTGAGTTAGTGCGTATGGTTACCTGCACTCATCGGCGGCTTGCAACTCTTCGGGGGTCTCTGCACTCGCAGTTAGTGCGTATGGTTACCTGTGCCAATATTGCACGGAATCGCGGCTAAAGGTGATTTGGTTGCAATATTGGCTCGGTATTTGCAAATGAATTCAGTGTGCAATCTTTGTTGACGGTGGCGCCACTTGCAAAAGGTATTATAATGTTCCGCCACCCAGCATAATATACAAACCTTCGCAAAACAGGTCTAAAACGCGAAGGATGGCAAGGAAAATTGCTTCAGCCTTCGCAAAAAAGGTCTAAAACGCGAAGGTTGAAATGAGCTTAGCAATGAGACCACCGCCAGAAGGGTCTGTAAGCGGGGTATGAAAAGCAACGACAAATCAACCTTCGCAAATATGACCCAAAACGCGAAGGATGGCGGCAAAAAACGGCTCAACCTTCGCAAAAAGGCGGGAAAACGCGAAGGATGAAATATTTCCAATCGAACTTAATAGAATTGGTGTCCCCGTATAAAACGAAAAGGAGAAACACCCCTTGGGGGAATCTCTCCAATTCAACCATTATTAACCCATTAAACTTCTCTGCTCTCCCTCTTGGACTTGAACCAAGGACCCTCTGATTAACAGTCAGATGCTCTAACCGACTGAGCTAAGGAAGAATTTTTCTCAAATGCGGTGCAAAGGTATATCCTTTTATTTGAAAAAAAAAATATCTTTGCAGAAAATTTAGTACAAACTCAAAAAAAATATAGCAATGAGAATAAATATAACATTTTTATCCGTAATCCTGTTCCTGACATTGCCCGTATGCATTTTGTCGGCAAAAAAAGACAACAGTTTTGAGATATCGAAAAATTCAGAAATTTTCCACAACGTACTGCGTACTATAGACAATTACTATGTAGATTCAGTTGACATTGGAAAAATTGTAAATAACGGAATTGAGAACATGCTTCTTGATATAGATCCATATACTGTATATTACCCGCAGAACAAACAATCCGATATCAAAATGCTTACAACCGGCAAATACGCCGGAATTGGAGCCATTATCAGGAAATATCAGGATTGTCCCTGGATTGTAGTTGAAGAGCCCTATCAGAACATGCCTGCACATAGGGCAGGTCTGAAAGCAGGCGATGAGATTCTGCGTGTTGACGGTATGGATATGAAAAACAAAACCACAGAATTTGTCAGTGACAACCTTCGCGGAGCACCCAACAGCAAACTGACAGTAACGGTACGTCGTCCGGGCGTTCAGGACACATTGGACATTGAGATTGTCCGCAGTGCGATAGCCCTTCCGCCAGTACCCTATTACGGAATCATAAACGGATATGGGTACATTCTTCTTGACAGTTTTACTGAAGGATGCTCACAGATTGTACGGAATGCCGTTACCGGATTGATGCATTCAAAGATTAAAGGAGTTATTCTGGATCTCAGGAATAACGGAGGCGGTCTTTTGGACGAGGCGGTAAAAATTGCGGGACTGTTTGTTCCGGAGGGTACCGTCATTACAACCACCAGGGGTGCAAAAGCTTCCGAGTCAAGAGAATATGCCACCAAAAGCAAACCTGTTGACACAAAGATTCCGCTTGCTGTTCTGGTCAACAACGCATCGGCATCGGCATCGGAAATTGTTTCCGGCGCGTTACAGGATCTGGACAGGGCTGTCATTATCGGGAACCGCACTTTCGGTAAAGGACTGGTACAGTCAACACGCACATTGCCTTATGGAGGCACTTTGAAAATAACAACCGCCAAATATTATATCCCTTCTGGCAGATGCATCCAGGCAATAGACTATTCCAAGCACAATTCAAACGGCAAAGGTTCTCTGATTCCGGATAGTCTGACCAGCATTTTTTACACCATGAACGGTCGTCAGGTCAGAGACGGCGGAGGCATAAGGCCCGATATTGAATGCAAGCTTGACACCATGTCTGAATTGCTATATGCCATTTCCGTAAGCAAGCAGTATTTTGACTACCTGAACAATTACTGCGTTGGACATAAAACCATTGCACCGCTAAAGGAGTTTTCCGTTACAGATGCAGATTACAGGGATTTCAAGAAATTCATGACCGACAACGGGTTCAAATACAAAAATGCCACAAACCATCTGATTGAAGACCTGAAACAGGTTGCCAAGGAAGAGCATCTGTACAATATTGCCAAAGAACAGATTGAAGCACTTGAAAACAAAGTTGCATACGATGCCGACAGAGACATGGATGCGATTTCAAAAGATATCAGAATACTTATTGCAACCAATCTTGCCACACGTTACTATTTCCAAAGCGGAGCAGTCCAGCAAGGGCTGAAAGACGATATAGTACTTGACTCGGCAATAAACGTCTTGGGCAACAAGACCCGGCTCAAGGCTCTGTTAGGGAATCAGAATTGAGCTGTCTCCGTAACTCAGGAAACGGAAATCCTTTTCCAGAGCATAGTCATAGATTTTTTTCCAGTCGCCGTTGACAAATGCCGAAACAAGCAGCAGCAATGTACTCTGCGGCTGATGGAAGTTGGTAATCATGCGCTCTACAATATGGAACCTGTACCCTGGGGCTATGATTATCTGCGTACGGGCATTCAATACCTGCAAGCCGTGTTTTTCCATATAGCCGGCCAGAAATTGCAAAGACTGGACAGTTGATATGGAATTGTACTCCATCTGACGTGCGGTATCGTACGGTTCCCATTGGAGAACATTGATGTCATCGGGATGCAGAGCGGGATTCAAGCGGACATCCACGCCTATATAATACAGGCTTTCCAAAGTCCGGACCGACGTAGTCCCTACAGCCACGGCCCTGCCGCCATGTGCGATAAGTTTCTTTATCGTACCAAGTCTTACGGATATTGTTTCAGTATGCATCTCATGATGTCCTATATCTTCTGACTTTACCGGTCTGAAAGTACCTGCCCCTACATGTAAAGTAACCTCCTCACGTTCAACCTTGTGCGCGTCAATGTTTGCCAGTACCTGAGGGGTGAAATGCAGTCCTGCCGTAGGTGCGGCAACAGAGCCCTTTATTCGGGCATATACGGTCTGGTATGTTGTCTTGTCCTTTTCTTCCGTATCACGGTTAAGATATGGAGGAATAGGAATTTCACCAACAGCATCAATAATCTGCGCAAAGGTCACGGTATTGCTGTTCCATGTAAATGTTATAAGGAAACTGGTCCCGACTACATCGCCGCGTTCTGCAGTCAGTTCAATCTCCTTTCCGTCAATAACTACTGTCTGATGCAGAGGCCCGTCTTTCCAGCGTTTCAGGTTTCCGACAAGGCACAACCATCCGCAGGTGCCGGTACATGAAAAGATCCGTTCATAATCACGTGGAGCATACGGTTCAAGAAGAAATATCTCTATAAGTGCGCCAAGCAGTTTTTCCTGAGGATTATCTTTTCTGAAATGCATTCTTGCCTGGATAACACGCGTGTTGTTGAATATCATAAGAGCATTTTCGGGAAGATAATTATACACATTCCTGAAAATATCCTGACTCACTTCCCCATGCTTGTAAACAAGAAGTTTTGATTCGTCTCTCACCGGCAGGGGATATTTTGCTATCCTCTTGTCATCCAGCTGATAATTAAAGTCCGCAATATGAATATCTTTCGGATTATTCATGATAAGAATCCGTTTTGAAATTACAATTCAATTCTTTCAATAATTGTTGTGAAGAGTTTTCCCATCTTTTCAGATGCGCGGTTTCCAATCTCCACCACCTCGTCTCCGTCAAGTTCAACCGGATTGTCGGCATCGCTTGTTGCGTTTGTTATTACGGAACAGCCAAACACAGGGATACGGGCATGGCGCGCCGCAATAACCTCAGGAGTAGTTGACATGCCTACAGCATCGGCTCCAATGGTACGGTAATAGTTGATCTCAGCGGCTGTTTCGTAGTTAGGACCTGAGTTGGACAGATAAACGCCATGTTTTATGTTTGTGTAGCCCAACTCTTTGCCTATATTGTCTGCCATACGGATAACGTCTGTATCGTACGGACGGCTCATATCAGGAAAACGGACACCGAACTCATCAACATTCGGACCAATCAGCGGGCTGGGCAACAGGTTTATATGATTGTCTATTATCATAATGTCTCCAACGGCAAAAGTGCGGTTGATTGCACCGGCAGCATTGGAAACGAACAGGAACCTGATGCCTAATTTTATCATTGTTCTGATTGGGTGCACTACCTGCTGCATTGAATGGCCTTCGTAATAGTGGAAACGGCCCTGCATGGCAAGAACAGTCTTGCCGCCGAGCGTGCCGCAGATAAGATTGCCTGCATGTCCTATTGCAGTTGACTGCACAAAACCGGGGATGGTCTTGTATGGAATCACAATTTTATTCTCTATGCTGTCTGCAAGTTTGCCAAGACCGCTTCCAAGAACTATTCCAATCTGCGGTTTGCGTCCCTGAAGTTTATCGCCAATAAACTGTGCCGATGTGTTAACAAGTTCCATCAGTTCCATACTGTAAGAGTTTAGAAATACGTTTCTGCAAAAGTACATAAAATTCCCGGAAGCCGTTTGTCAGACTTCCGGGATTTATATTTCAAAGGTACATCTATGATGTAATTGGGTTAACCCAACTACCATGAGTGGTGCTTTGCACCGCGAACGCGACTGGAAGGAGCCCCGCCGCCAATGCGATGTAAATTACATCATACCGTCCATGCCACCCATTCCGGCTGCGCCTGCAGGCATAGCTGGAGCAGGTTCTTTCTTATCTACAATCACGCATTCTGTTGTAAGGAACATACCTGCGATTGATGCGGCGTTCTCAAGAGCGACACGTGTAACCTTTGCAGGGTCAACAACACCGGCAGCAAGCATATTCTCATACTTGTCTGTGCGTGCGTTGTAACCGAAATCACCCTTGCCTTCAGCAACTTTCTGAACAACTACGGCACCTTCCTTACCGGCGTTGAACACAATCTGGCGCAACGGCTCTTCAATTGCACGGCGTATGATATTGATACCTGTCTGCTCATCGGCATTTTCTCCCTTGATCTTGTCAAGAGCTTCAATTGAGCGGATATAAGCAACACCGCCACCAGGTACTATACCTTCTTCAATGGCTGCACGGGTAGCGCAGAGGGCATCGTCAACACGGTCTTTCTTTTCCTTCATTTCAACCTCAGAAGGAGCACCAACGTGAATAACGGCAACACCGCCTGCAAGTTTTGCAAGACGCTCCTGCAGTTTTTCCTTATCGTAGTCACTTGTAGTGGTCTTGATCTGAGACTTGATCTGGGCAACACGGTCACCAATCTTGTCCTTTTCACCCTTACCGTTGACAATAGTGGTATTGTCTTTTGTAATGGTAATCTTTTCAGCGCTGCCAAGCATATCCATTGTAGCCTGCTCAAGTTTTACGCCACGTTCCTCGCTGATAACAAAACCACCGGTAAGAACGGCAATATCCTCAAGCATCTCTTTGCGGCGGTCGCCAAAACCTGGAGCCTTGACTGCACATATTTTGAGTCCAGAACGCAGACGGTTTACAACAAGAGTTGTCAAAGCCTCTGAATCAACATCCTCTGCAATGATAAGCAACGGACGGCCGGTCTGGACTGCCGGTTCAAGAATTGGAAGCAAATCTTTCAGATTGGAGATTTTCTTGTCATGGATAAGAACCAGCGGGTTCTCCATTACGCAGTTCATCTTTTCAGTATCGGTAACAAAATAAGATGACAGATAGCCACGGTCAAACTGCATACCTTCTACAACATCGATATATGTATCGCGGCCCTTTGCCTCTTCAATTGTAATGACACCGTCTTTTGAAACCTTCTGCATGGCTTCTGCAATGTGTTTTCCAATTTCGGAATCGTTGTTTGCAGAGATAGTTGCAACCTGTTCAATCTTGCTGAAATCATCGCCAACTGCCTGAGACTGTGACTTGATGCTGTCAACCACTGCAGAAACAGCCTTGTCAATACCGCGTTTCAGATCCATCGGGTTGGCACCTGCTGTAACATTCTTAAGACCAACTGTTACAATACTCTGGGCAAGAACGGTTGCTGTTGTTGTACCGTCGCCGGCATCGTCTCCTGTCTTTGAAGCCACTGACTTTACAAGCTGTGCGCCTGTATTCTTGAATGAATCTGCAAGCTCAATCTCTTTTGCTACAGATACACCGTCTTTGGTAATCTGCGGAGCACCGAATTTCTTTTCGATGATTACGTTTCTACCCTTAGGGCCTAATGTTACTTTAACCGCATTAGCCAATTCATCTACGCCCTGCTTGAGCAATTCGCGGGCCTCTACATTGAAAATTATTTCTTTTGCCATGATTCTTTACTTTTAATGATTATTCCAAAACTGCCAAAACATCGCTCTGACGCATAATCAGATATTTTTTGCCTTCCAACTCAAGTTCTGTGCCGGCGTACTTGCCATAAAGTACGGTATCGCCTTTCTTAAGAACCATCTGTTCATCTTTTGTGCCGTTACCGACTGCAAGAACCTCACCTTTCAATGGTTTCTCTTTTGCTGTATCAGGAATGATGATACCGCCGATTGTCTTCTCCTCGGCAGCTGCCGGAAGAACCAGAACTCTGTCTGCTAATGGTTTTAAATTCATTGCTTCAATATTTTAAAAATTCAACATTATCAAAACACTACAACGCCATCAGGCGCCGTAAATCAATATGCTAAAAATGTGCCAAAGAAGAATTTGAACAAAAACTGACAATTTGACACCATATTTTGTGCAAATATGGCACTATTCAATATTTTTTATGTACTCCATCATAACACCTTTTGTCAGATTCAGGTTATAACTGGAGTTATGGAAAATGGACATGCGCCCGGTTTCTTCCGAAACCACTATGACTACAGCATCGGTCTGTTCGCACAAACCCATGGCAGCACGGTGTCTTGAGCCGAAATGTTTAGGCAGAGACTCGCTGATTGAAGGGTTTTTGACAAAACAGCCTGCTGCATAAAGACGATTGTCACGTACAATCAGAGCGCCATCGTGAAGAGGTGAATTCTTAAAGAAAATATTCTCTATCAAAGACTGGTTGGGAACAGCATCAATAACACTCAGAATATTGATATAAGGTGTAATGTCCATAGACTGCTCTATTATTATCAGAGCGCCTACTTTATTTTTGCTCAATGACGCGCAGGATTCCACAATATTCACATATTCCGGTTTGGCAACATTCGAATTTTTCCTGGAAGAAACAAACCAGCTGAAAAAGCGGGAACTTTCACGTGTCCTGTCACCCACTTTGCCAAGAAAGCCTCTGATATCCTCAGCAAAGATAATAATCAGAGCAACAACGCCTACCTCAACCAGTTTGTTCAGCACGGAGGAAAGCATAGGCATGTCAAAAATCTGGGTAACCACCACCCAGATAATGAAGAAGAACGCTATTCCTATAAACTTGTTCAAAGAACCGCTTCTAAGCATAAGTTTATAGAAATTGAACATCAGGATTGCAATGCAGATTATATCAAGTGCATCCTTTATACTAATTTTCAGCAGCGTATCCCACATAAACGTTTTCTGTTACGTTTGAATTGGCAAATGTAATAATTTTCTATAAAAAATCTTTCAGTTGGGCCAGATTATTGCTGTTGGATCCTTTCAACAGAACTGAATAACCTTGAAGTGCAGATTTCTCCAACTCCTGAATTACACATGCCGTATTTTCAAAAAATCTGAAAGAGGGAGAAGCACTGTCCCTGACAGCATCAAACTCCTGACCAACAAGCCATACTTTTTCCAGGTTCATACCTTCAAGCTGATGCAGTACACGGACATGTTCCTGAACGGAGTATTCTCCAAGTTCTCTCATTGCACCAAGAATCACCATCTTATGCGGCAAATCAAGTGCGCTGAAATTAGCCAGAGAAGCTTTCATGCTTGTAGGATTGGCATTATATGCATCTATTATCAATGAATTTGCGGCAGTCTTGAAGAATTGTGAACGGTTGTTTGAAGGGACATAACCCAGAACGGCATTGTCTATATCGGCAGCAGGTACACCGAAATGCAATCCTATAGCAACAGCGGCAAGAACATTGTCCAGATTATAGGCTCCTACCAGATTGGTCTTTACTGAATGTACTCCTGTTCCGTATTCCTTTGATTCCCATTCAAATTCAAGATATGCCGTATTTGAACACGACAGGCGTCCTGTAACAATGCCTTCATTCCGGCCATACAGAATACGGTTCATACCTGCGCTCATCTGCATCAGATCTGCCGAATCAGATAATACAAAGACTTTATGATTCTCTTTTTTCTTGAGGAATCCATACAGTTCCCCTTTGGTTTTCTTTACTCCTTCAAATGAGCCGAATCCCTGCAGGTGTGCTCTACCGACATTGGTTATAATACCATAATCGGGACACGACACATTAACCAGTTCATCAATATCACCCGGATGGCTGGCTCCCATCTCCACAACCGCAAAATCATGTTCATCTCTCAAAGAGAGAACAGTCTGGGGCACCCCTATCGCGTTGTTAAGATTTCCTTTTGTAGCCAACAGATTGAATTTCTTTCCAAGAACGGCGGCAATCAGTTCCTTGGTGGTTGTTTTGCCGTTGGTTCCGGTAATTCCAAGCACAGGCGTCCCCAAATGCAATCTGTGACAGCGTGCCAGACTCTGCATTGCTGCAAGTGCATTGTCCACAGTAATGAATCCGGGACCGGCAGCAACAGACGGATTGTCAACAACCGCATATGAGCACCCATTGTCCAATGCGGAAGCCGCATAGGCGTTACCGTCGAATTTTTCTCCCCTGAGTGCAAAAAACATTGATCCCGGCGGACAGTTTCTGCTATCTGTAGTTACCGAACAACCGCACTCTCTGTACAATTTATACAATTCTTCAACAGACATAATCAGATACGTTTTTTATATGTTAGAACCGATGCCACAGAAAAAAGCAGTGTAAACCCTGCGAGCCAGACAAACTGGGACCAGGTATGCGCGAATCCGCTCCCTTTCAGATAGACCCCGCGCATTATATCCATATAATAGGTTGTAGGCATTGCATACGATACGGATTTTGCCCAATCAGGCATAGACGATACAGGAGTAAACAGTCCACCCATAAGCAAGGCAGTCAATATTACAAAGAAAAACATGTAACCCGCCTGCTGGAACGTATTTGAAAAATTGGAAATCAGCAATCCCAGGGCAGACATAGCAGCAGCCATCAGAATTGTGGCGGCATACAATACAAGGAAACTTCCCTGCGGTACAAAACCGTAGGCCAGATATGCGGCGGCAAATGCAATGGACTCCGCCACAACACCCACCAGAATATAAGGAACAAGTTTGGCCAGAATAAAAGAAGTTCTGGTAAGCGGAGTTACATTTATCTGTTCCAAAGTACCCTGTTCACGCTCGGTTACAATAGCCAATGCAGGGAACACACTGCACAATACAATTATCAGCAAAGCCATATATGCCGGTAGCATGAATGTTCTGTAATCCATAGAAGGATTGAACAGATTAAGCACTGCAATATTGCTGTAAACATTATTGTCCCCGCTCATAGACTGCTGCAACTGCTGCATTTGGAGCAGGCCTCTTTCTTCAAGTATTTCCTCAGCAAAATCCTGTATAATGGACCCTATGTGGCTGCTGGCCAGCGAACCTTTGGTAACATTGGTCGAATTGGCAGAAATCATCAGGTCCACGCCCTGACCTGTAATGAGTTTTTCTTCAAAACCGCATGGGATACTGATAATGACATCTGCAATGCCATGTTCAATCTGGGACATTGCCTGAGAATAAGTGGTTTTGCTGTCGGCAAGATGGAAATAACCCGATCCGGCAATTTTCCCGGTCAGCCGTATGCTGGTTGGAGTATTGTCCGAATCAACAACACTGACTCCGACATTGCGTACATCCATAGTCGCCAGGAAAGGCAGAACAAGAATAACCACCAGAGGAAATGCAACAGCCATAACGGGCAGTGCCGGATTGCGCCAGAACTGTTTCATTTCTTTTATGAACAGGAACTTGAACATATGCTATTGCAATCTTGTTTTGAATTTTCTTATGGAAATTCCTATTACAGAAATGGTCATTGCGGCCAAAATCGCAAAATCTTTCCATACATAACTGAATGAAAGACCTTCTATCATCAGTTTTCTCATAGCTTCAACGTACCATCTTCCTGGAATAATACAGGATACCCACTGAAAGACAGGTGCCATACTCTGTAACGGGAACATCATGTCAGACAGCATCATTGTAGGTATCAGCAGAACAATTACAGAAATCAGCAAAGATGTAATCTGATTTCGGGTCACTATAGAGAAAAACAGTCCTACCGCCAGAGACAGAACGGTATAGAGCAGCGATACCGCAATAATCAGCAGCAGATTGCCGCTCATAGGTACATGCATCACAAAACGTGCCAGCACAAGTATCAGCGCCATATCTATACAGGACAGACAGAAGTACGGGACAGATTTTGCCAGCATGATATGCATCGGTTTTACGGGCGATGCCAGCAGCACCTCCATTGTGCCAACCTCTTTCTCTCTGACAATGGAGACCCCTGTCATCATTGAACATATTATTATCAGGATAAGGCCCAATATGCCGGGAATAAAATTGAAACTGCTCTGCATTCCGGGATTATAGAGCATACGCACAACAGGCACGGCCGCAGCCTGGGAACCGGAGCCTGCTTTCTCGCTGTCAAAATGATCTTCAATTATACTCTTGAGATATATACCGGCGGTAGCTCCAACGTTGGGATTGGTTGCATCAATGATAATCTGGATTCCACGGGTTTCATCAAAACGTATAGCGGCATCAATCTTTCCGGACTGTGACAGTGACATTACCCGGTCCATACTCTGTACACGTTCAGTAACAGTAAAATAATCGCTGTTGTCTATGCGTTCAACCAGACGGCGCACTGCATCATTCTGAGTATCGGACATCCATGCCACATTTATGTTGCGCAAGTCCGTTGACATGGCAAAACCCAGCAGGAAAATCAGAACCATAGGCATGGCAATTATCAGCATAATAGTGCGCACATCGCGCAGAATATGCAGAAATTCCTTGTACGTAAGTGCTCTGAGCAGTTTTTTCATATTTCCTGTCTTTGTGCCTTGCGGGCCAGCTGATGGAAAACGACATCAATGCTTGCCGCAGAATATTTCTTACACAGATTGGACGGCGTGTCCATTGCTTCAATGCGTCCGTCAACCATTATTGAGATTCTGTCACAATATTCGGCCTCGTCCATATAGTGTGTTGTCACAAAAAAAGTGGTTCCCTTTTCAGCTGCCTGCCTGTAGATTATTTCCCAAAAATCACGGCGTGCAATCGGGTCAACGCCTCCCGTAGGTTCATCAAGAAAGACAACCTGCGGATTATGAACCAGTGCTGTAGCAAAAGCCAGACGCTGTTTCCAGCCTAAAGGCAGAGTCCCTACCATTCTGTCCTTCTTGTCAAGAAAATGCATCTGTTCCAAAAGGGAAAGACAACGTTTGTCTATTTCTTCCTTGGGAACACGATAGATTCCGGCAAACAGCTGCATATTTTCGATTACTGTAAGATCGTTGTACAGAGCAAATTTCTGGCTCATATAGCCAATATGCTGTTTTATCAGTTCACAATCGTTGTTCATATCGTATCCCATGATTGTACCATATCCGCCGGTAGGACGGCTAAGGCCGCACAGAATACGCATGGCTGTGGTTTTTCCTGCTCCATTAGCTCCAAGGAAACCGAATATTTCCCCGCGATGGACAGAAAAGGATATGTTGTCAACTGCCGTGAAATCTCCAAACTGCTTTGTAAGGCTGCAAACATCAATAACAGTCTCGCGCTGCATGATAGCCGGAGCGTCACGATGCTCAAGACGGCCTTCAAACATATCAGCAATTACAGATGCGCTGTCCACCCGGGTAACAACCCCACCTTCAAGAAGAGCTGCACGGGAACACATGCGGACCTCGTCCAGGTATGGAGTGGAAGCAACAACGGTTATGCCGCGTTGGGACAATTTTTTAAGCATCTGCCACAATTCCTTTCGCGACACCGGGTCAATACCCGTAGTAGGCTCATCCAGAAACAAAACCTTAGGTGCGTGAATAAGAGCACAGCACAAAGCAAGCTTCTGTTTCATTCCTCCGGAAAGTTTTGCCGCCTTTCTGTCTTTGAAAGGTTCTATCTGGGAATATATTTCATTTATCAGATACCTGTTGTCTTTGGGATCAACATCGAACAGCGCAGCAAAAAAATTCAGATTTTCCTCAACGCTCAGATCACCATATAGTGAGAACCGTCCCGGCATATAGCCAATACAGTTTCTTACCTGAGCATACTCAGTAACGGTATCAAAACCACAAATCGAGATGGAGCCTGAATCGGGTACGGAAAGTGATGTCATCAGTCTGAACAGAGTGGTACGGCCGCTGCCGTCGGCACCCATTACGGCAAACATTTCTGCCTGTCTGATGTTCAGAGACACATCGGACAAAGCCTTCACATGCCCGAACGATTTGCTTACATTTTCTATTACAACAGAATTCTCCACCGCATCAGAACTTGACCTGACCGAATGTACCTATCTTTATAAAACCATCATTCTGAACGGCAATCTTGATTGCATACACCATATCGGCACGTTCGCTATCGGTAGGTATATTCTTGGGAGTGAACTCGCTTTTCGATGAAATCCAAGTCACTTTCCCCGTATAGTCACGCTGCTCATGACCGAAAACAGCTTTCACTGCAACTGCCTGACCAAGTCTGATACCTGCCAACTGGTCAGAAGTGATATATGCTCTCAGAGACATTTCGTCAAGATTCGCCACTTTATACAACGGACGTCCGGTAGATGTAAACTCTCCCTGATGAACGTACGTAGTGAGAACCGTACCTCCAACCGGAGCCGTCAAACGGCACTTTGATATTCTGTCATCCAATAATGCTATCTGGATATCAATTGCCGAACTTTGTGCATCGATACTGCCCACAGAACCCTCCAACACACTTTTCTGAGCGTTTATCTGGTGTTTGAGCATATTGATTGACGCTTTGATATCGTCAAGTTGCTTTGCAGGTACAGCCGATGCTTCCACAAGTCTTCTGATACGCTGCTGCTCTGATTCCTGATAAGCCAGTTGGGCTTCAAGCGCTTTTATCTGAAGTTCAACGTCCGGTCTGTTACTCTGTACGGACTGTCCGCTTTTAATCAATTGCAGACGGTTCAGGAACAAGGCGGTGGAATCAACGGCACCAACACTCTGTCCTACGTTTATCACATCGCCCTGGGATATGTTGAATTTGAGCAGACGGCCGTCGGCCTCGCTTGAAACTGTAACCTCTTCCGCCTCAAAAAAACCGGATGCTGTTCCGGCTCCGTTATCATTGCAGGAAACGGTAAAAAGCAAAGCCGGGACAACAAGAAAAATATGATTTGTCTTCATAGTGCTGACATTCAGTTATTATTGATTGCTTTCAGTTCATACAAATGTTTCACCAATTCTATTCTATGCTGGGCAGCCGATGTCCGCGCACTGTTTTCCTGAGCAATACACTGTATGAGTTCAGAGATATCGGCCACACCGTTTTCAAGTTTTTTCTCACTGGACAGGCGCACTTCTTTGCGCAATTTGATAATTTCCATATCCTGTTCAAGAAGCAGACGTTTGCTGTCAATCAGATTCTGCTGCTCCATAGACAACATACTGCTGTTGAAAAGAAAGAGTTCCTTTTCAAGTTCTATTCCCTCTTTTTCAATCAGCATGCCTTTCCTTGCTCCATTCTTGCGGAATATATTATCAACATTCCACTTCACACTTACTCCGCCAAAATAATTGAATTTCATGCCACGGTTTATCATGTTATCAAACAGATCCAGCCCCACATTTCCGTAAAAAGCCTTGGCAAAAAGAGCAATCTTTGGTGCTGAAATGCTTTGTGCAAGGTCATTGGCCGTTTCTGCACTCTGAATACGCAGGTCAAACAGGTCCAACTCAGGTCTGTTATTCACTCCGCTTGCCTGCAAAGGCATCTGGGGGACCTCAAGTTCTGTCACCTCTTTACCTATTATCATCTCAAGCATGCTTTTATAGGCTTTCAAGGAAGATTCCACCTGTACCCTTCCCTGCTTGGCTATGAGCACTTCCGCTTCGATGGCGTTGACATCGGAAGGCATAACCACGCCTTCATCCAGCATCAGCCTTACCCTGTCAACATTTTCCTGCAGCAAAGTCACCAATTCAGTATTCAGATTAAGCTGTTCTTCCAAAAGAAGCAGGGCAAAATAGAGCTCGTTAATCTGATTGTTCAAGGCATAAAACTGCACATCAGCCTCTTTGACAAGTTCCTCCTGGCGCAAACGGGCCTGCTGCTTTTTTGACTGGGAAACACCACCGTCAAACAGAGTCTGTGTAATATCGGCAGTAAGAAGATATTGGAACTGGTTCATTCCCTGATATGTAACGCCGGTACCCAAGGAGTTTACCAATCCCTGCGGCAAAGTAGGAACATTGGACATGTAAGAAACAGAGCCTTCCACTGTAATTTTCGGAATCCAGCCCTCCGATGCGGCAGCAAAAGAAAAATTACGGCTTTTACTTATAAGGTCATACTGTTTTATTGCCGGATAATTCTCTTTTGCCAAAGAGTAGCACTCATTCAGCGTTAAAGGAAAGACAGGGCAACAGACAAGACCGAGTAAAACGGCAAAAATTGTTTTTTTACACATTTTTCAAAACTTTCAACAAAGGTAGTCATAATATTTCAATATTAAGGTGGAAATAACTAATTTTGCACCGTTTAAAACTCATTGTTTCAAAAAACAGACTGCATACCAATTATGGATTCAATAATTTTCACACCATGCCGGATTGGCCCGGTAACATTAAGGAACAGGGTTATCAGATCTGCCGCATTCGAAAACATGGCTTTCAACAATTCCCCATCGCAAATGCTGAAAGATTACCATGTCGCTGTCAGCCGCGGCGGTGTTGGCATGACCACGCTTGCATACGCATCGGTATGCCAGAGCGGTTTGTCTTTTGCCAACCAGCTGTGGATGAGAGAAGAAATTGTTCCCGCTCTCAAAGATATTACCGATGCCATCCATGCCCAGGGTGCCAAAGCGTCAATACAGCTTGGGCACTGCGGCAACATGACGCACCGCGCAACATGCGGTTGCAAACCTGTGGGTGCCAGCGGCGGTTTCAATCTGTACTCGCCCACTTTTGTACGCAAACTCAGAAAAGAAGAAATCATTCAGATAGTTGAAGACTATGGGAATGCCGTTCTGCTTGCAAGAAAAGCAGGTTTCGACTGTGTGGAAATACATGCCGGACACGGATACCTGATAAGCCAGTTCCTTTCTCCGTACACCAATCACCGTCACGATGAGTTCGGAGGTTCACTTGACAACAGAATGCGTTTCATGCGTCTTGTCATCAACAAGGTTATGGAATGTGCCAAAGACGATATGGGAGTCATTGTCAAGATGAATATGACAGACGGTTTCCGCAGAGGAATGCAGGAAGATGAATGTCTGCTTGTGGCAAAAGAGCTTGAACGTCTGAAAGTCCACGCCCTGGTTCTGTCTTCCGGTTTCGTAAGCAAAGCCCCAATGGAAGTAATGCGCGGTTCAATGCCAATCAGGACTTTGGCCCATTACATGGATATGAAACACTTCTGGTGGCTCAAGCTCATGTTGCGTCTGTGTGGCAGAATGATTATTCCTACAGTTCCCTATAAAGATGCTTTTTTCCTTGAAAGAGCCAGAAGATTCAAACAGGAACTGGACATACCGCTGATATATGTAGGAGGTATGACATCGAAAGACAATATGGAACAGGTTCTGAACGATGGTTTCGTTGCGTTGCAGATGGCGCGTGCTCTGGTACACGACACCGATTTTGTAAATAAAATTAAAGACGGTACAGTTACATGCAGCGGCTGCAGGCATTCAAATTACTGTATCGGACGTATGTACACGCTGGAAATGAAATGCAACAGATGCGTTGGGGATCTTCCGGAAAAACTGCAGAAAGAGATTGACAAACTGGAAAAAAGATGGGAGTAAGGTTTATTGAAAGAAGCGTTGGACGCTTTACAAAAAAACACGGTCACAAACCGTTTGTTCTTATTACCGGCGGCAGCTCCGGAATGGGTTTCCAATATGCGCTGCTGTTTGCAAAGGCCGAATGTCCGATGCTTATTGTAAGCAACAGAGAGAACGAACTGGAAGAGAGTGCATCACAGTTGCGCCGTGAATATAATGCCCAGGTTCTTACACGCTTTCAGGATCTGGCTACAGACAATGCATCGCAGGAACTTTTTGACTATTGCAAAGCGTCCGGTCTGCAGATAGATATACTCATAAACAACGCAGGCATGTTCTTCTGGACACAGGCAACAACAGTCAATATGCCGCGCTTTGACACAATGATCAGACTTCATGTCCTAACCAATACCAACAACACCATTCTGTTCGGCAACGACATGAAGGAACGCGGATATGGATACATTCTGAACATATCTTCAATGGCATCCACATTTCCCTTGCCAGGCATTACAGCATACGCTGCCACAAAAGCATACCTTAAAAGTTTCAGCCGTTCCATGTATTTTGAATTGCGCCCGTTCGGCGTAAGCGTTACAACCGTATGTCCTGCAGCAGTTGCCACGCCACTTTACAGACTGTCTCCAAAACTGATGAACATAGGTGTGAAGTGCAAAGTGATCAACACCCCGCAATGGCTTGTCAAAAAAGCGGTTACGGGTATGTTCCGCAAACGCAGGACAATGAAACCCGGATTCCAGAACTATTATCTGCCGCCAATAGTATCAGCCCTTCCAAAATGGTCTGTCAACAAGTTATGGAAAAAGTACAAAGACTTGTAATAACTGGTGCCAGCGGCAGTGTTGGCAGCCAGACTACACTCAGAATGGCACAAGAGGGCTATTCTGTAATTATGGCATGCCGCAACCTTGCAAAAGGGGAAGACATAAGACAATCCATACTGGAAAAAGTTCCGAACGCCAGCATTGAGGTCCGCCGTCTTGATCTTGAAAAGCTTGAATCCGTTGCGGATTTTGTAAAAGGCCTTAAAGAGGACAACATTGAAGTTGTCAAACTGTTCAACAACGCGGCAGTTATCAGCCGCAAATACGGTTTGTCCTGCAATGGCTTTGAAAAGACCATGGCTGTAAATTATTTTGGCCCGGCATTGCTCTCAATGATGCTTGCTCCAGACATGCCGGCAGATGGAGAGATTGTCAACATGGTTTCATTAACCTGCGGACTTACATCAATCCACAAGAATCTGTTTGAGTTGGAAGAAAAAGATTTCAGCCAGTTGGGAACATACTCAAAGACAAAATTGGCATTACTGCTCTTTTCAATAGAACTGTCCAAACACATCAGACAAAGGGTCAACGTTTCAGATCCGGGAATAGTGAACAGCAACATGCTTGTTATGGGACATTGGTACGATTCGCTGGCAGACATAATTTTCCGTCCGTTCACGGCATCACCAAAAAAAGGAGCCCGTTCCGCAATCAATGCTCTGAACAGCAAAGATGTCAGACTGCAATACTTCAAGGGCAACAGATTCAAGCCCATCAAAAAGAAATACACCACACACCCGCTATCCGAATGGCTATGGACAGAAACCATAGACCAACTGACCTCCAAAGGATTTCCAGTTCAGTTATGAAAGGGAATTTCCAAATAATGGGCATCATAAACGTAACTCCCGATTCATTCTGGCAGGGTTCACGTCTCATTGTCCCGGGCGGAAATATGACCGACAGCATAAAAAAGCGTATTCATTCAGCCATTGGCGAGGGTGCCCACATTCTTGATATAGGAGCCTGCTCAACCCGGCCGGGAGCGGAGCCTTGCAGCGGGCAGGAAGAATGGGAGCGCCTGCATGCAGCGATAGAAATACTGCGCAGCACAGATTTGGGTAGTGTGGAACTCTCTTTTGACACATTCCGTGTATCCGTTGCAAGTCAGGTTCTTGAATATTTTCCAAATGCTATCATAAACGATGTCAGCGGTGGCAGTAAAGAAATGTATTCATTGCTTACACGCTATCCGCAATGCAGATATGTACTCACATTTTCTGACGATATCACATCTTTCGGGGATGACATGGTCATGGACTCCCTATACAGATTCTTTGACACCTCACTGGCGTCAATTGGAATTCAGAATGGAACCGATTCACTAAGCAGGATAATACTTGACCCGGGATTCGGATTTGGCAAAACTACGGAGCAGAACCTCTTGATATTCAAAAATCTGTCAGAAATAGTAAGATACTATCCGTCCAATAAAATACTTGTGGGCATCTCACGCAAATCCATGATATACAAACCGCTGGGGTTGACGCCTGAGCAGGTTCTCCCCCAGACTCTGATTATGGACAAACAGGCAATACAGGCAGGGGCATCCATTATCCGCGTGCACGATATTGCTGCACACACAGCTCCATTTTAGTATCGTTAATTGCTATTTTGATAAGTATATATCTAAACATTTGCTAATTCAGTGTTAATTTAACTGAAATACAAGATTTTTGTTTAACCTTTTTCTTTAACCCGTCTATAATATTCCGAACGCGGTTCAGAAAGGGCGGCGCTCAAAAACAGAATGAATGTATAATTTAAAAAAATAACAACAATGAAAGCAAAAGTTTTAGCAACAGTGATCGTAGCAATGTTTGTAACAGTAGCAGCAAATGCACAGCGTTTTGTACCATTTCACCGCAATGCACCAGAGGCAAAGGTACTTATTGAGAATCTTTCCACAGACGATGCACAGGCAGTAATCCTTTTCTACCAGAATTACCTTACAGATCTTGAGAAGGTTCTTACAAATGACAAGATTGCACGCGAATCAAAGATGGAACGTATCAATGCACTGAAAGATGCATATACATACCAGTTGGCAGCATACCTTGATTCAGAAAAGACATTCTACGCAATCAACATTCTGCCTAACCAGTACATTATGAACCGCATATTCTAAGAGCAACGCTCCAAATAGAAATAAACAGTAAAAAGCAAAGAAGGTGGCCTTTCGGTCACCTTTCTTTGTAGGGCATTTGCAAGTTGACGGATTGGCGCGGCTGCTGCGCAACCTTGCCCATCCGTGGCACTATACACTGCAAGAAGTCCAAAACAAAGAATATGGTTCTGACGAACTATATTGTTACAATCCCACCCTTCCGGTTGTGAGTAAACTCACCTCGGAAGGATGGGATTATAACAACAAAGGCCGCCTTCGGCGACCTTTTTTCTTTGTTTTGGACTTTTTGTGGGCGTTGACGGATTCGAACCGCCGACCCTCTGCTTGTAAGGCAGATGCTCTGAACCAGCTGAGCTAAACGCCCGTGCTTTCCCTTAAAAGCGGTGCAAAGATAGAGAGTATTTTTTGTTGTACAAAACTTTTGACGTGTTTTTTTGAAAAAAATTGTAACTTTGCAATATCAAAGTCAATTGCGTGACATTTTGTATGCAAAACTTAATTTTTATACAGATAATATTAGAATAAGATATGGAAATTGTATTAAGCGGTATAAGACCTACAGGCAACCTTCACTTGGGTAATTATTACGGAGCCATTACCAGTTTTTTGAAACTGCAGGAAGATTATAAGAGTTATTTCTTTATTGCAGACTGGCACTCGCTTACAACACATCCTACACCGGAGAATATCCAGAACAGCGTACGCACGATATTGTCTGAATATCTTGCATGCGGTGTTGACCCGGAAAAAGCCACACTTTATGTGCAGAGTCATGTTCCAGAGGTTCTGGAGCTTTACCTGTATCTTAATATGAACGCATATCTTGGCGAGCTTGAACGTGTAACATCCTTCAAGGAAAAGGCACGCAAACAGCCGGACAACGTAAACGCAGGACTTCTCACATACCCTACACTTATGGCTGCCGATATCCTTATCCATCGTGCGAATAAAGTGCCTGTCGGCAAGGACCAGGAACAGAATATGGAAATGGCACGGAAGTTCGGACGCCGTTTCAACACAATGTATCACACGGATTTGTTCCCGGAGCCGGCATCGTTCTCTCTTGCTAAAGAAGGCGGTATTAAAATCCCTGGCCTGGACGGATCTGGCAAAATGGGCAAATCAGAAGGCAACTGCATCTATTTGTACGATGAACCTTCGGTAATCCGCAAAAAGGTAATGAAGGCAGTAACCGATGCCGGGCCACAGACTCCAAACAGCCAGCGTCCTGATATTATTGAAAACCTGTTCACCCTTATGCGCGTAGTTTCAAAACCGGAAACATATGCATATTTTGATGAGAAGTGGAATGACTGTACATTACGCTACGGTGATCTGAAGAAGCAGCTTGCAGAGGATATTGTACTGGCTACCGACCCTATCCGCGAAAGGATCAAACAGTTCTATGCCGATACCGAATATCTTGACAAGGTAGCAAAAATGGGTGCTGAAAAGGCACGGGAAAGCGCTTCAGCAACTCTTAAAGAGGTACGCCGTATAATCGGTTTCAAAGTATATTGAAATAAGAATTCCCGTTCACTGCTTAAGAAAGTAGCGGAAACCTACTGACACGGAAAGGCTGAAATTGAGGTCAATGCCTGTACCGGATGTGTCGCCATAATCTTTCACATCGGTCATGGCATACTGAAAGCGCATACAGTTGAACAACAAAGCCCACCTGGTATTGAATTTGTACTCAAACGATGCACAATCAAGGAATGTTGTGAAGATGAAAAAGTTGCGCCCGGAAGCATTCATGCAACCGGCGCTCATGCCAAAACCGGGCATATAATCCAATCTCTGTCCAACAGGAATCACAGCGCACGCAGAAGCAATAATCTGCAAGGTGGAACTGCTGTTTTTTACGAAATACTGAGTATAGTCAATGCCAAAAGAAAGAAACATGTCTTTACTGGCATATATACCGAACTCCGGATTGAAAATCACACCTGCACCAGGCCTGATGAATTCCTTGCTCTCTTTAAGATCTACTCTTGCGCCAGAATACCATGAAATAAATTTATCACCCTTAGAATGACCGTAATCAAGATAGAAAGGTTGGCCGTTTTCAGCAGCAGAAGAAGCCGATGAGAAGAGAAAAGCAGTCAATAAAGACAATAAAAACAAAGAGAGTCCGCGCATAATACAAATTCAAAAAAGACGGCCTATTGAATCGGCAGAAATAATGTTATACAGACGTTTTCCGTCAATACCGCGACAGGAATCAGTACATGATTCAATCTGGGAAAACACAAAATCCAGAATAGAGGACATATCGCTGTTGGTAAGCTGCTTGCCATAAGGTATGGAGACCTGTCCGGCAAGATACCGTGCAAAAGATTCCTTACGTTTCTCCATTTCAGAGTCCTTATCGCTGACAGCCAGATCTATCAAATCTGAAATGCGGCCTGCATAATCTGTATTTTTTCCTAAAAAAGAAGATGGGACTCCGGTCAATGATACGGCACCGCCACCCATATCGGACAATTCAAAACCGCAAGCAGTCAACAGGGGTATGGCAACAGGCAGCATTTCAGCCTGTTCCGGAGTAATAGTGAACAGCTCAGGGAACAGCAGACGCTGCGAACAGACTCTGCAATCTTCTATGCGGGCAGCAAAATCGTAATAATTCATCAGAACACTTGCCCTATGCTGGTCAACAATCATAATGCCCTCCGGACAGGGAGTGACTATGTATTTTGACAGGAACTGGAAACAGATATAAGAAGACACGCTTCCTATTCCGTTCAATTCCGCAGAAGCTTTACCGGAATCTTCAAAACAATCATCACTTGTAACCTGCTGGGATTTATCTTTATACCGGGCATAAAGGTTTTCCCAGTTTTCACCGGATTTCCCCTGGGAGTAATAACCTGATTTGCAGCTTTGGAACGGATTATAGGATTTGTCCACATCCACAGACGGCGGCGTAATGGTCTGTTTTCCGTTGCCGGCGGAGAAAACGGGAATCTGCGGAGCATCGTCCTTCTCGAAATCAATTTCAGTAATACGCTCAAATTTCCCAATAGCCTGATTTACCGTTGAAGAGAGGATTTGCCATATTTCACGTTCGTTGGCAAATTTGATTTCGGTTTTTGTAGGATGTATATTGACATCTATCTGATCCGGTTTGACACTGAAATTCAAAAAATAGAAAGGCTGACTTCCCTCTGCCACCAGACCGTCATAGGCTTCCATGACAGCCTTATGAAAATAAGGATGTTTCATGAAACGGTTATTCACAAAGAAGAACTGTTCATAACCGCGCTGACGCGTAGTATCGGTTCTTGAAACAAATCCGTTTATGGAAACAAGTTCCGTATTGAGTTCCACAGGGAGCAATGAACCGTTCATTTTATCTCCGAAGATGGAAACAATCCGCTGCTTGAAAGTAGAAGCCTTGAGCTGATATACCGCGTTATTCTGATTGAACAGTTCAAACTCTATCTCAGGATGGCTTATCGCCACTCTTTTGAATTCATTGAGTATGTGAGTATATTCAACGGAATCGTTCTTGAGAAACTTACGTCTTGCCGGCACATTGAAGAAAATATTCCTGACTTCTATCTGTGTGCCGACAGGGGCAGTATCCTGCTGGTGTTTCAGGACCTTTCCACCGGAAATCTGGACCAATGTACCTATCTGGTCTGTACTGCGGCGTGTTTTAAGCACAACATCGGATATTGCGGCAATGGAAGGAAGCGCTTCGCCTCTGAAACCGAACGTTGATAAGGAGAACAGGTCTCCAGTCTGTGATATCTTAGAGGTTGCGTGAGGCAGAAAAGCGTTGGCGGCATCGTCAAAAGAGATACCGGAACCATTGTCTATTACCTTAATGGAAGAACGTCCGGAGTCCGTAAGAAACAAAGAGATGCGGGTTGAGTGCGCATCAACGGAATTCTCAAGCAGTTCCTTGACTACCGATGCCGGGCGCTGCACTACCTCGCCTGCGGCAATCTGTCCGGCAACATCGTCCGGTAAAACTTTTATTATATTATCCATTACTGTTGGAACGGCAAACAGCCGGTTTTTAGATAATACATAAGCATTATCAGTACAATAAGAGCAAACAGGAGTACCGGTGAAACGGCAAAACGGGCACCGCCTTTTTCCTTTTTACGTTTGAGATGTACTGTACTGTCAACAAAACGGCCACGGATACGCTCCGGGTTGTAGGACTCCTGAGGAGCCATACCAAGTTCACGCTGGGCTTTTTTTTCTATTTGCTGAAGTTTTTCCTTGCGTTCATCATAATATATATACTTATGATTGAATCCTTTCGGTTTATTTGTAGTGAACAGACCCATAATCAGTTTTTCCTTTTATTGTTCTTTTTAAGAGTAGGCAGCGGTGCTTTACGCGTAGAGGTAACTTTCAGTTTCTGACTGTCATTTTTTGTTCTCCAGCGGAAAATATCATCTTTGGAATACGGACGCAATGAACTGAACCAGGCAAAATTGGAAAGATGTTTCTTATTTGCGGGGATTTTGTCCATAGGATAAAGGACACCTTTGGATGCGCCTACTATCTTCATTTTCTCCAATGTTCTCTGCTCGGTAAAGAATGCGGAAAGATTCGGAGCCGATGTAGTATTCATTCCTATCATCACCTGGTCCTGATCTATGGGATAGAACACTACCTGCACGTTACCGTCCGCATCGGTACGCCACATGTGACCGTTACGGAAGAATGCCTTCATCTCTCTTGAAGATATCTGGTTATAGTATCCGGAATCTGTCTGCTCTACAAACAGGGCCTGATTTATTACATTAATCCAATCCAAAGTGCTGTCATTCATATAAGCCTTTACAAGTTCCCCCAAAACCTGAAGATTATCGCTCCAGATAATAGGGTCCTTATACATTGACAGGCAGGTATCCCGGCTGTCGAAAACCAGGGAATCAGCCATAAACTGGAAATCGGATTTATATCCTTTTGCCTTGTTATAGCCTCTGAACTGGCGGTAGAGAACGGAATCGGTTGCCACCAGAGTGCCGTCGGCTATAGTATCCATCTTGAAGAAAGTGACAACCTTGAATGTATCGGCATGTATGAACATGCTGTCCGGAGCCTGGGCAATAATTGCCTGAGCCATGTCCGTTACCAGAATAGAGTCATTGAGTTCACAGAAATACAGATAGTTGCCGCGCAAACCCATATTGTTCTGGTTGTCATCTACAAGAATATTGCCGAAAGCCTGGGCATAATGTTCATTGTCATTATATACAATACTGTCAGCAGTCATTGTACGCAATGAATCTTCAGAAATCAGCATGGAACGGTCAAGAAGTATAATGAACTTTCTGTCCGTATAAAAGAAACCATGTTTGGAATTTATCAGATTGGACTGGTTCCGTATTTGTGTCGGGCTGATAATGACAGCCATTTTGGATGTTGTATGATACAGAAGAGTGTCCGAATCAAGCGTATAGTCCTTATTTACAAGATCAACATTCCCATAGAATGATGCCATCTCCGTTTTGGTACTGTACTCGCCATATTTTGATGAAAGTGTATTGTTTTCGTCATACATTTTCCCGTTGTCAAAAAAATAGGCCAGTTCTTTTGCACGGTCATAATTCAATTTATCCGTGACAAGTTCAAGTGAATTGTTTATCAGTTTCACGTTGTTGCGGACACGCAGCATCTTTTTTTCGCCGTCGTAATAAAGAGAATCTCCATACAGGAATAATGTATCGCCCTGAACAGCCTTGATATTCTTGTATGCATTGAACATATTCCTGTCCTGATAGAACAGAGCACTGTCACAATACATATACATACTGTCATGACGGAAAACAACATTTCCGCGAAGTATGTGGGCATCGGGATTCAGGAAACGGTCAAGACGGATTTCATCGGCATGAATCAGATAAACCATCGTTTCGTTGGTTGAATCTGAAGCCTCTTCCTGCTGCGCAAAGAGAAAACTATGTCCGCAAACCAGAAACAGTGCGGACAATATATATTTTGAATAAGACAGGAATTTTTCTCTCAAACGCATAACTTTTATCTGACAACCCAACCGGGATATTTGAATTCGCAATTGTTCCAACCCGGACTGATATGTATGTATATGGATTTCTGCTGTTCTTTAATCCACTCCGATATGGTCTTTTCCTGTTTGGCAGCAAGGACAAGATTCTTCAGAATCTGATAATCCTCAGACACATTGGCAGTATGACCATCTATCCTGTTCTTGAGCTTGACAATAGCGCATATCACTTTCCCGCTGTTGCTGGTCATGGTAAAAGGATCTGATATCTCTCCTATTTTCAGTCTCTGCACCTGACGGGCTATCTCATAAGGTAACTGCTGCATTTCAAATCTTGAATTGGCAGGTGCATTCGCATACTGCCTGTAACTCATAAGACCTTTGTTGTTTCTTGTATCCTTATCGTAAGATATGTATTGGGCTCCGGTTTCAAAAGAGAATTCTCCCTTGCGTATTGCGTCAGCAATAGAATCAAGTCTCAGAAGGCATGAGTCAATATCGGCATCGTCAACCTGCGGTTTTCTAAGGATATGACGTACATTTATCTTATCTCCACGTTTTTCAATAAGCTGGATTATATGGAATCCGTATTCGCTTTCCACAATCTTGGACACCTTGGTGGGATCTGTAAGGGAAAATGCCACCTGAGAAAATTCCGGGACCATTTCGCCACGGCCAAAAAAGCCGGTCTCCCCACCCTGTGCCGCTGTTCCGGGGTCTTCCGAATAGAGGTGAGCCAATGTTGAGAACAGAGCCCTGCCGGTCTGGACACGCTCAGTAAAGTCTCTTAACTGCTCTTTTATCTGGTCAATTTCTATCTGCGGGATTTTAGGTTCCTGAGTAATAATCTGTACCTCTACCTGAGTCGGGACAAACGGAATACTGTCCTTGGGTATGTCCTTACAGAATCTGCGGACCTCCGCCGGAGTAACTTTCACATGCTCAACCAGTTTGTCACGCATTTTCTGAATAATGATCTGGTCCTTTACAGGCTGATACCACTCTGCGCGCAGTTCCTTCTCCGTAGTTTCAAAAGCCTGTTCCACACGCTCCATGCTACCCATCTGCTCAACATAATATGCAAAACGGGCATCTATCTGCTGGGCAATCTCCATATCGTTTGTCTCGATACTGTCAATAACAGCCTGATTCAGGAAAAGCTTGTTGAGAGCCAATTCTTCCGGGATAATACAATAGGGATCTCCATCGAAAGACATACCGCTTCTTGCGGCATCAAGACGGGCGTTTTCTACATCGGACTTGTATATAGCCTCGTCTCCTACAACCCAAACAACCTGATCAATGACATTGTCCTGAGCGGACAAACCAATGGCGCAAAACAGAAAAGCGATATATATACCTGTCCGTAGTCTCATAGCATATTACCGGCAAAGAAATGCTTTAAGGGATTTTTTTACAATCTTGGAGTGATATCTGGATTTGAGTTCCTTAACCCATTTGTTCTCAAGATAGTTCTGGTAGTCGATGAACACCTGTTGCTTAACCTCGTAATACTGCGGATATCTGCTCATTTTACCATAGACATTGATATAAGGATATCTCTTTTCCGGTTTTGCTTCAGGACTGCCGTAAACCAGATTGTCCACATGAGCATTCTTACCTTTAACAAAAGGTCCTTCAATAATCTGGCATTCAGTACTGATCAGATTATTGGCAAGTATCAGTTTCTTGAGATCCAACTGCGTTCTGCACAGATCCAAACAGTTACAGATACTGTCAAACTGCTGGGCGTCCTGGCATTTTATCAGGAAGCCCTGAAAAGCGGGCTCGGGATATTCATAGTCTTTTATATGCTTGTCAAAATATCCGACCAGACCAACCGTATCTGTCCGTATCTTGTCCCAAAGTTCCTGCTGGGAAATTTTATACATCAGCAATCCGTCATAGTAAACTGACACCAGTCTTCTGAAATCGGGGTATTTGTCCTCAAGAAGAGAATCCTCCCTTGCAATTGCCTGTTGTGGAGTCAGATTGCTCCAACCGTTTTCCCTAATCAGGTTTTTGCCTTTTTCCTCAATTGCTTTCTCGCGATACCCGTTCTGCTCCATAAAGCTGTATATTGACGGGGCATGCTTCTCAAAAGAGTCAAAACGTACTCTGGTTATACAATAGACAATCAGAAAACTTCCACCATACAGGGGAATAGGTTCAGAAAGTTCTGACTCATCCAAGGCAAAAATAATGTCTGAAACTATCTTGTCCTGGAAATCGGAGCGCTGCACTCTTCCGTAGTAACCTCCTTTCTCTCTGGTGGCATCGGATGACAGGCGTCTTGCATAGTCGGCAAAATTCGCACCATTTTTCAGAGCCGCATGGACAGAGTCTGCAAAAAATTCGTTTCTTTTCAAATCCTTGTCAGATCTGCTTTCAGGAGACAGCATTATTATTGCTATTTCAGCATATCCGTCAACTCCAGCCTGATCAACCGCCTCCTGGAACATTGAATGGGCCATTCTGTCATAGTAGGCGGAATCTGTCAGATAAGGGGCTGCTTCCTTGCTCCTGTAAGAAGAGAATTCCTTTGCAAAAGCAGTATCGGAATCCAATCCGTTCTCTTCTGCTTCTCTTACCTTGAGTTTGAGCTTCTCAAAAGAGGAAACGTATTCATACAGTTTCTTTTTGCCGCATGTGGAATCAACAGTCAAGTTATTGGATATGCAGAAATCTTCAAAATCCCTATTTGAAAATTCAGCACCATCCATTTTCAACAGGACACTTTCCGGTTTTTGAACGGCAAAGAGTGTACAAACGGACAAACAGGCAATAAAAGAAAACAGATATCTTTTCATTTACATCAATAATCTGGGTTAAAAACCGGAACGGGTATAATTGGGAGCCTCGCTTGTAATTGTAATATCGTGAGGATGGCTTTCCGTAACACCCGCATTGGTAATGCGTACAAATTTGGCATTGTGCAGAGCTTCAATATCAGGCGCTCCACAATATCCCATACCGGAGCGCAAACCGCCTACAAGCTGATATACAACCTCGTACAGAGATCCTTTATAAGGAACACGGCCTGCAATACCCTCCGGTACAAGTTTCTTTACATCGGTTGTACCTGATTGGAAATAACGGTCTTTTGAGCCGGCTTCCATTGCTTCAAGAGAGCCCATACCGCGGTATGCCTTGAACTTACGTCCGTTAAACAGTATCGTATCGCCCGGTGATTCTTCAGTTCCCGCTACAAGAGAACCAATCATCACACTTGTACCACCGGCAGCAAGAGCTTTTACAACATCGCCGGAATAACGTATTCCGCCATCGGCAATCAATGGAACACCTGAGCCCTGAATAGCGCTGGCCACATCGTAAATTGCAGAAATCTGAGGTACACCGATACCTGCAACAACGCGTGTTGTACATATTGAACCGGGACCCATACCAACTTTTACGGCATCGGCACCGGCATCAACCAGAGCCTTTGCTGCCGCACCTGTTGCTATGTTACCTACAACAATGTCAATATTGGGGAATGCCTGTTTGGCAACTTTGAGTTTATCAATGACAGATTTTGTATGACCATGCGCAGTATCAATAATGATGGCATCCACACCGGCATCCACAAGAGCTGACATACGGTCAAGAGTATCGTTTGTAACTCCAACACCACCGGCAACACGCAAACGGCCCTTACTGTCCTTGCAGGCCATAGGTTTGTTCTTGGCCTTTGTAATATCCTTATATGTGATAAGGCCTATAAGCTTGCCGTTATTGTCAATAACCGGGAGTTTTTCAATCTTGTGCTCCTGAAGAATCTGCGCTGCCTTCTCCATATCAACCTGCTGATATGTTGTAACAAGATTCTCTTTTGTCATCACGTTCTCAATCTTTTCGGTAGCATCACGCTGGAAACGCAAATCGCGGTTGGTAACGATACCGCACAGTTTGCCGTCATTTTCAATAACAGGTATTCCACCTATATGGTATTCAGACATAAGTGCAAGAGCCTGACCGACAGTGGCATCGCGTTTGATGGTGATAGGGTCATATATCATACCGTTTTCCGCACGCTTGACAATGGCAACCTGACGGGCTTGCTCAACAATACTCATATTCTTATGAATAACACCGATACCACCCTCACGGGCAATGGCAATTGCCATACGTGACTCCGTAACAGTATCCATTGCGGCTGTTACAAACGGTATGTTCAAAGAAATGTTACGTGAAAACTTTGTTCCCAAAGCCACCTGATAAGGAAGAACTTCGGAATACGATGGAATAAGCAGAACGTCGTCGAAAGTTACGCCGTCCATTACAACTCTGTCTTGTACAAATGATGACATATCAATAATTTTAATTCTTTATCAATTAGCTAGTTCCGATATAAATTTAATACGGACCAGACGTATTTCCTCTTCTGAATAATCATCACCGAGTTCCTCGTATGCATCTTCAAGAGACTCCGAATCGGATTCCTTGAAATAGTCATAAATATCGGCAACCTTATCTTCATCAATCGTTTCATTGATGAAATAATTGATATTCAGTTTTGTTCCGGAGAACACAATAGCTTCCATTTCAGTAAGAAGTTCGTCAAACTCAATACCCTTTGAGAAAGCAATATCGTCCAAAGAAACCTTGCGGTCAACCGCCTGGATAATATCTATCTTCAATTTGGATTTGTTTGCAACCGTTCTTACGCGCATGTCTTCCGGACGTTCAATCTCGTTCTCATCTACATGGCGCTTGATCAGTTGGATAAACTCCTCTCCGTAACGTTTTGCCTTTCCTTCTCCAACACCCGTAATGTTCTTGAGTTCATCCAGGGTGATGGGGTATGTTGTAGCCATTGCTTCCAAAGACGGATCCTGGAATATGATGTACGGCGGAAGGTTAAGGCTCTTGGAGATTTTCTTTCTGAGATCCTTAAGCATTGAGAACAGTGCAGGATCAACGGCAAACGTACCGCCGCCATGCATAGGCGTATCCTCTTCCTCGTCAAAGTCCTGATCTTTCACAATCATGAAAGAGCGCGGCTCTTTCAGGAAATCATGCCCTTCTTTGGTAACTTTCAGCAGGCCGTAATTCTCTACATCCTTTTCAAGATAGCCCGCAATGAGTGCCTGGCGGATTACAGCCACCCACGTCTTTTCTTCTTCGTCAGAACCTGCTCCGAACTGATCCAGATCATCGTGCATATGGTCCTGGATAAGTTGGGTCTCCTTACCCATGAGCACATCAACAATATATTCGCTCTTGAACCCTTCCTTTACGGCAAGAACTGTTTCAATAACAAGTTCAAGGAGTTCCTGAGCCTCCACATGCTTGTGCGGAGCAAGGCAATTGTCGCAGTTTCCGCAGTTATCTTCCTCGTAACTCTCTCCAAAATAATGGAGCAGAAGTTTTCTACGGCACACCGAGGATTCACAATAAGCCGATGTCTCCTGCAAAAGCTGTTTGCCTATATCCTGTTCAGCCAACGGCTTGCCTTCAAGGAATTTTTCAAGTTTCTGTATGTCCTTGCTGTTATAGAAAGCCAGACAATGTCCTTCTCCTCCGTCACGGCCGGCACGTCCTGTCTCCTGGTAATAACCCTCAAGACTCTTTGGCACGTCATAGTGTATCACATATCTTACGTCCGGTTTGTCAATACCCATTCCGAATGCTATTGTAGCAACAATAACATCGATTTTTTCCATAAGGAAATCATCCTGGGTCTGCGAACGCGCTGCAGCATCCATACCTGCATGGTATGCTGCGGCGGGGATGTCATTTGCCTGCAGGATTGCTGCAAATTCTTCCACTTTCTTCCTTGACAGACAATATACTATTCCGCTTTTTCCGCTGTTGGCCTTTATGTAGCGTATTATTTCCTTGTCAACATCCTTATTTTTCGGGCGAACCTCGTAGTAAAGGTTCGGACGGTTGAAGGAAGAACGGAAATCAACCGCATTCTGTATTCCTAGATTCTTCTTGATATCATCGCGGACCTTGGTTGTTGCAGTTGCTGTAAGAGCTATTACGGGAGCTTTTCCCAATGTGTTTATTATTGGACGGATATTACGGTATTCAGGTCTGAAATCGTGGCCCCATTCAGAAATGCAATGGGCCTCGTCTATTGCATAAAAGGATATTCTGATCTTCTTTAGAAACTCAACATTCTCTTCTTTGGTAAGAGATTCCGGAGCTACATAAAGCAGTTTGGTCTTTCCGCATAAAATATCAGCTTTAACCTGTTCCACCGCCACTTTTGAAAGAGAGGAATTCAAGAAATGCGCCTCGCTGTCATCGTCTCCGAAATGGCGTAGGGCATCTACCTGATTCTTCATAAGCGCAATCAGAGGGGAGATAACAATTGCCGTTCCTTCCATAAGCAAAGCCGGCAACTGGTAGCATAAAGACTTACCGCCGCCTGTAGGCATAAGGACAAACGTATCATTCCCTGCCAAAAGGTTTCTGATAATGGCCTCCTGATCACCCTTAAAGGTATCAAATCCGAAATGGACCTTGAGAAATTCCGTCAAATTAATATTTGCAACTTGCATAAAAACACATTTTATCTTCTTGGAATAAGAAACAAAGTTAACAACAAGAATAATAGTTACAAATAAAAAAACACAATTTTCACAATTTTTTACTCGAAATCTTGTCCAACTGTTCTTTAGCCCATTCAACAGAGACTGTATATGTCTTTACTCCTGACGATGGCAGTTCATACATTTTCTCCATCATAATTGTCTCTACAATAGACCTCAAGCCTCTTGCTCCCAATTTGAATTCAATAGCCTTGTCAACAATAAAGTCCAGAACGTCCGGTTCAAAAACCAGATCTATCCCATCCATCTTAAGCAAAGCCACATATTGTTTGACCAATGAATTCTTGGGTTCTGTAAGTACAGACCTCAATGCATCACGGTCCAACGGTTCAAGATGGGTAACAATAGGCAAACGCCCGATTATTTCAGGGATAAGACCAAAAGATTTGAGGTCTTGCGGAGAAACATACCGCATAAGGTTTTCCTTGTCAATTACAGTACGTTTGTTCTCTGCATCAAAACCTACAATCTGCGTATTGAGTCTCTGCGCAATCTTTCGTTCTATACCGTCAAAAGCGCCACCGCATATAAAAAGTATATTCTTTGTATCAACAGGAATAAGTTTCTGCTCGGGATGCTTGCGTCCTCCCTGCGGCGGGACATTTACAATAGAACCTTCAAGAAGCTTGAGAAGACCCTGCTGGACTCCTTCGCCACTTACATCGCGGGTTATTGACGGATTATCGCCTTTACGGGCAATCTTATCAATCTCATCAATGAACACAATACCCTTTTCGGCCTGTTCAACATTGTAATCAGCAACCTGAAGCAGACGGGTAAGTATGCTTTCGATATCTTCTCCAACATAACCCGCCTCAGTGAGTACTGTGGCATCGACTATTGTAAAAGGAACATTAAGGAACCTTGAAATGGTTTTTGCCAGCAAAGTCTTGCCAGTACCGGTAGGACCTACAAGAATGATGTTGCTCTTTTCAATCTCAACATTCAATCTGTCTTTCTTGTCCTGAAGCAATCTTTTGTAATGATTGTACACAGCAACGGAAAGATAACGTTTGGCCGCCTCCTGACCAATGACATAATCGTCAAGATTGCGTTTTATGTCCATTGGTTTGGGCAATGTTGCCAGATCCAGTTGCTTGTCGGACGGTTTGTCTTTTCTGCCTTTTCCTTTAAGCAGTTCATCTACAAGATACCCCGCTTGTTCAACACAATCGGGGCATATGTACGCATTGAGGCCTGTAAGCAACATTGGAACCTCGTTTTCACAGCGTCCGCAGAAACTGCACTTTTTCTGTTTAGTAGTAGTTGCCAAAACCTGAATTATTTTTTCTTTAGCACTTTATCAATCATACCATATTCAAGAGCTTCCTGAGCCGTCATCCAATAATCACGGTCAGAATCCTGCCAAACCTTTTCAAACGGAGTATGGGAATGTTCTGATATGATAGTATAAAGTTCTTTCTTGTACTTCTGAATCTCTTTTGCCGTTATTTCAATATCGCTTGCCTGGCCTTGGACACCACCTAACGGCTGATGTATCATGACACGGCTGTGTGGAAGGGCAGAACGTTTACCTTCCGCTCCGGCAACAAGCAGTACTGCCGCCATACTGGCTGCAACGCCTGTACATATTGTTGCCACCTGGCTGTTGATGAACTGCATGGTATCGTAAATACCAAGACCTGCAGTTACCGAACCGCCCGGAGAATTGACGTATATTGAAATGTCTTTTGATGAATCTACGGAATCCAGATAAAGCAACTGAGCCTGTATTGTATTTGCAGTATAGTCATCTATCTGTGTTCCAAGAAAAATGATGCGGTCCATCATAAGTCTGGAAAAGACATCCATCTGAGTTACATTAAGCTGTCTTTCCTCCAATATATACGGATTGAGATACTGTGACTGTGCCTTGATAACACTGTCAACAGTCATAGAACTCATATTCAGATGTTTTACAGCAAACTTTCTAAAATCGTCCATAATCCGTCAATTATTAATTATTCCTGAGAAGCGTCCTGGAACATCTTGTTGAAATCCTCTACGGAAACTTTCTTTTCCTTGAGAGTAACCTGACCCTTTACTGCCTGAATAAGTTTGTTCTCGATAGCGTTGTGAACCAGATTGTCAACTGTCTCGCGTTTCTTCATCATCTCTTTGGCATAGTTGTCAAGAAGATCATCGGGAACATTCAGCATACCGTACTGTGCAAACTGGGCACGGGTTGCAGCTTTAGCCTGAGCCAGAACATCGTCATTATCTATCTTGATATCATTGGCAGCAATAAGCTTCTCCTGAATAAGATGCCATGTAAGCTGTTCAATACTCTTATCATAATCCTCCTGGCTGATTTCTTTGCCATCCTTGCTATTCTCATTCATTATGCGTTTCAGAAGCTGGTCTGCAAATTCAAGTTTGCCTACTTTCTTCATAAGAATGTCACGCAGGTCAAGCAGGAATTTATAATCACTGTCCGGAGCATAAGAATCGGCTATAGACTTCTTTACTGCAGCACGGAACTCCTCTTCTGACTTGACAGTACCCTTCTCGAATACCTGATCAAACAGTTCCTGATTCAGTTCGCCCTCAACAAAACGCTTGATTTCTTCAATTGCAAAATTGAAATCTGATTTATTACCCTCAATTTCCTCTTTCTTCTTTGAAAGGAGAGATGCCATTTCAACTGCATTGTCCTGATAAGCTACAGAAGGATTGAATTTTACAACATCGCCCTTCTTCACGTTTGCAAACAGAGCCTTCTGGTCTTCGTTCTTGAGATAAGAAGGAAGAAGGACAGCACCGCTTACAACAATACCGTTCTCAAGAGCTGAACCGTCAGCAGCGAGTTCGGTAAGGGTTCCTTTTACCATATCATTGTCTGCATATGTCTCTGGCTCAATATATTTGCCGTTACGGCTTGCGTATGACTTGACCTGTGCGTCAACCATCTGGTCTGTGACTTCTATATTGTAATAGTCAACCTTGTCCTTTGCGGAAACCTCTACCTGGAACTGGGGTGCAAGAGCAATATCAAAGTTGAATGTAAGTTCGTCAGCATCAATATCCTGACCGGCATCTTTTGTGTCGTTAGGCATAGGCTCGCCAAGAATTTCAACCTTATTGTCCTTGATGTAAGCATAAATCTTATCCTGAAGAATCTTATTGATTTCTTCTGCCTTTATAGTTTTTCCATACATTTTTTGGATAAGCTGTACAGGAACCATACCCGGACGGAAACCAGGCATATTAACTTTCTTTCTGTAATCCTTAATAGCCTTGTCCACATTTGCAGACCAATCTTCTTTCTGAAGGTTGATTGTAAGAAGTGCCTGATTGGCGCTTACATTTTCTAATGAAATATTCATTGGATAATAAATTAAAATTAACGTTTCTTTTAATGGAGCGCAAAGTTATAAAAATATTTTGTTATAGGCTCCCTTTTATATTTTATTAATATGTTAATGCCATGAATGCCAGATACAGGAACCCGGACACAATTATCGTGGCAGGAATGGTGAATACCCAAGCTCCCACAATATTCTTTGTTGTAGCCCATTTTACAGTAGCAGCACCACGGGTAAGTCCCGTGCCGATAATTGATCCGGTGATAGTATGCGTGGTACTTACAGGAATTCCGCCAAGCGCAGTTATTATCAGGGTGAGAGCACCGCTCATCTCTGCGCAGAAGCCCTGCGGAGGAGTCAGTTTGGAAATGCCGTCTCCCAATGTACGCACAACTTTGCGGCCTCCGATAATGGTACCGAACACAATAGTTGCATAAGAAGATATCAGCAGCCACATGGGAACATACATACCATCCGGTGTAAACAGTTTTTCAGACACATCAGGTCCTGCTGTAAGCAGACCTGCGGCAGCACAGTCAGGATTGACTGCAATATAGCTGGAAAGGAGAAGGGCAACAACACCAATTGTTTTCTGACCGTCATTTCCACCAAATCCTAAGGAGAATGCCGCACTTGTGACAAGCTGCATACGTCTGAAAGCATGTTCGCTCTTCAAACGGTTGGATTTCTTGAAAACCAGCATGATAAGGCAGTTCAGAAAAAAGCCCATGAATATACCTATCACCGGAGCAAGAAATATAAAGGCCACAATAGTAAACAGACCGCTTGAAATTACATGTTCCCAACCGAATCCGAACCATACAGGGCCCACAAGTCCGCCAATCAGAGCATGCGATGCCGATATAGGCAATCCGCTCTTGGTACAGAAGAAAATCCAGACAACAGATCCAACCAGAGCACAGAATATAATCTGCGGAGTTACAACGGCCTGATCAATTATTCCCTGACCCATGGTACCTGCAACAGTCAGCGGGAAAATGAATGCAGCAGCGAACTGCCAGAATGCAGCCCAAGCAAGGGCATGACGTGGCGACAAGGCTTTGGTTGCAATAACCGATGCAATACAATTGGCGGCATCGTTCATTCCGTTGAGGAATGTAAACCCGTATGCCAGTACTATGGAAATAATTACTATTGCAAGCATAATCAGCAAACCTTAACAAGAATGGTACGGACCACGTCGGCCAATGTCTTGCCAAGGTCAGTGGCATCTTCCAATGCCTGGACAATATTTTTTTTCTTTACAAGCTCAACCACGTTCTTTTCGTTACAGAACAGGGAGCTCATATAATCTTCATAAATATCGTCAACCATATGCTCTATTTCTTTCATCTTTTCGCAGAATTCTGCAATCTGAGCCTGGCGACGACGGATAAATTCAATATTCTGTACTATATCAAGCGTTATTTCCGTATCTTTCTTGATATAGTCCGCAATTTCAATAAGTTTCAGGTCTGAACCCTGAGGCTGATATATGGAAAATTTCTTTGCGCAATCAAGAATCATATCCACCATTGAATCCATAGAGGAAATAAGACGGTGCATATCTTCCCTGTCCAACGGAGTTACAAAAGCGGTCTGCAATTTGTTCATCACATTCAGCGTAATGGAATCGGCTTCAACCTCGCATTCCTTTATACGGCGCGTAAGACTGATACGTTTTTCCCTATCTGTTTCACTTATTGTTTCAACCAGATACGATGCCGCCTTCACACCCACCTGCGCATGTTCTACATACAGCGGATAAAAAACTTTCTCTTTTACTACAAAAAGCTGTAGAAACTTGTCTATCTTCATAGATGATGTGTTTATAAATGAAAATGTGGGGGCACCGCACAGGTACCTCCACATTTATATAGATAATCACTTACCGTTCAAAAGACCCATCACCTGACAAGCCGAACGGGCAACATTGGTACCCGGACCGAATATCGCGGCAGCACCGGACTTGTACAGGAAATCATAATCCTGTGCAGGAATAACACCGCCTACTACAACCATGATATCCTCACGGCCAAGTTTCTTGAGTTCCTCAATTACCTGCGGTACAAGTGTTTTGTGACCGGCGGCAAGAGAAGAAACGCCAAGTACATGGACATCGTTGTCAACAGCGTCTTTTGCAGCCTCGGCCGGTGTCTGGAACAATGTTCCCATATCGACATCGAAACCGCAATCAGCGAAACCTGTAGCAACAACCTTGGCACCACGGTCATGACCGTCCTGTCCCATTTTTGCAATCATGATACGCGGTCTGCGACCCTCGTTCTTTGCAAACTCCTCTGTCAGGGCGCAAGCTTTCTCAAAGTCTGCATCCTTCTTGCTTTCTGATGAATACACGCCTGAAATAGTTCTGATTACTGCTTTATAACGACCTACAACCTTTTCGCAGGCATCGCTTATTTCACCAAGAGATGCACGCAGCTTGGCTGCCTCAACAGCAAGTGCAAGCAAGTTTCCTTCTCCAGTCTTTGCACACTCTGTAATAGCGTCAAGAGCCTTCTGGACAGCGGCTTCATCACGGTTTGCACGGAGTTTCTCAAGACTTTCAATCTGCTCGTTGCGAACAGCTGTATTGTCAATTTCAAGAATATCAATCGGCTCTTCCTTGTCAAGTTTGTACTTGTTTGTACCCACAATTGTCTGTACGCCTGAATCAATACGGGCCTGTGTACGGGCAGCAGCCTCTTCGATACGCATTTTTGGAACACCGCTTTCAATTGCCTTGGCCATACCGCCAAGACTCTCAATTTCCATAATGTGTTCCCAAGCCTTGTGAGCAAGTTCGTTTGTAAGAGACTCAATATAATATGAACCTGCCCATGGGTCAACGTTCTTGCATACGCTTGTCTCTTCCTGAATATAGATCTGGGTATTGCGTGCGATACGTGCGCTGAAGTCTGTAGGAAGTGCAATAGCCTCGTCCAGAGCATTGGTATGCAGAGACTGGGTATGACCCAGAGCTGCTGCCATAGCCTCAATACATGTACGGCCAACGTTATTGTACGGATCCTGCTCTGTCAATGACCAGCCTGATGTCTGGCAGTGGGTACGCAATGCAAGAGATTTAGGATTCTTGGGATTGAATGTCTTTACAATCTTTGCCCACAACATACGTGCGGCACGCATCTTGGCAATCTCCATAAGATGGTTTGTTCCGATTGCCCAGAAGAATGACAGACGCGGAGCGAATGCATCGATATCAATACCGGCGTTAACACCTGCACGCAGATATTCCCAACCGTCTGCAAGAGTATATGCAAGCTCAATATCGGCTGTTGCACCGGCTTCCTGCATATGGTAACCGGAAATGGATATTGAGTTGAACTTAGGCATGTTCTGAGAAGTGTACTCAAAAATATCAGAGATAATCTTCATTGAGAACTTAGGCGGATATATATAGGTGTTGCGAACCATGAACTCCTTTAATATATCGTTCTGGATTGTTCCCTGAAGTTCCTCAAGTTTGGCACCCTGCTCCAGAGCAGCGGTAATGTAGAAAGCCAGAATAGGAAGAACGGCACCGTTCATTGTCATTGAAACGGACATCTTGTTCAACGGAATACCGGCAAAAAGGACTTTCATATTCTCAACAGAACAGATTGACACACCTGCCTTACCTACATCACCAACAACACGTTCGTTATCAGGATTGTAACCGCGGTGTGTAGGAAGGTCAAATGCTACAGAAAGACCTTTCTGGCCACTGGCAAGGTTACGACGGTAAAATGCATTGGACTCTTCTGCAGTAGAGAAACCAGCATACTGGCGGATAGTCCACGGACGCATTACGTACATTGTTGAATACGGACCGCGAAGGTTAGGTGCTATACCGGCGGCATAGTTCAAGTGTTCCATGCCCTCAAGATCCTCTTTCGTATAGACTGGCTTTACATCTATAAGTTCCGGAGTTTTCCAATTGGGTTCAATCCCATTCTCCTTCTGCCACTCCATGCCGTTTGCATTATCAAAACCGGCATTAATATTGACTTTACTGAAATCTTTTCTCATGATCAGGATTATTTGATGCCCAATTTGGCGTTATATTCTTTAAGTGTTTCAAGCACGTTGCAACGTACATGAATAAAATTCTCAATACCTGCAGCCTTAAGATCCTCTGCACATGCAGGATTACCTGCAATGATGAACATTGCACGGCCGTTCAGAGCCTGGAATGCAGGAACACCGTACTCTGCATATTCGTCATCGCTTGAGCAAAGAACCACAATATCGGCTTTTGCAGCCATGGCTGCTTCAACACCCTCTTCAACAGTCTTGAAACCAAGGTTGTCTATTACCTGATAACCGGCGCATGCAAGGAAGTTGCAGCTGAACTGTGCACGTGCCTGACGCATTGCAAGATTTCCTATTGTAAGCATGAAAGCAACAGGGCGTTTGCCGCTGTTCTCTGTCTGCAGACGCAAAGCCTCGAACTGGCTTGCCTGACGGTCTTTGTCAAGAGTAGCGTACGGGCGTTCGCAATTATCCTTATTCTCGCAGCAGCATGAGCACTCGAGCGGAGTCTTGCCGTCTGACTTTTCATTGAAATTAGGGAACTGGTTTGTACCAAGCAATGTCTCGCGGCGTTTTGCAGCAGCCTCACGGCGTGCAGTACCGCTTGCATTGATAGCTTCCTGAACCTTACCCTGTTTTGCGGCTTCAAGCATACCACCTTCTGCCTCAACACTCTGGAACAGTTTCCAAGCCTGCTCTGCAATAGATTTGGTAAGAGTCTCAACGTAATATGAACCTGCAGCAGGATCAACAACCTTATCCAAATGGCACTCTTCTTTGAGAAGAAGCTGCTGGTTGCGTGCAAGATGCTCGGAGAACTCGGCCGGTTGGGCATATACCTTGTCAAACGGAGTTACAACAATTGAATGGACACCTGCAAGAGCTGCGCTCATTGACTCGGTCTGAGTACGCAGAAGATTCACATAACTGTCGAACAAAGTCAGGTTGAAAGACGATGTCTCAGCATTTGCAATCATCATGCAACTGCAATCACACTTGGGTTCATACTGTTTTACTATCTCAGCCCAGAGCTGGCGTGCTGCACGGAACTTGGCAATTTCCATGAAATAATTGCCGGAAATACCAAAGTTGAATTTGATGGAACGTGCGGCGAAATCGGCATCGATGCCGGCATCGGTCAGAGTCTGCAGATATTCATTACCCCAAGCCAATGCATAACCCAGTTCCTGATAGATATAGGAACCTGCATTGTTCAGAGAAAGAGCGTTTACCGTAATAGGACGGAAATTCTTGAAATCCTTGCAGATATTGACAAGCTGGACAGCATTTGCAGCCCAATCTTCCACATCCTTACCTTTTGACAGGATATTGTTGATAGGGTCATAGGAAATTGAACCCTGAATCTTTGCGGCATCGTACTTCTTTGCAGCATACTCCTGCATAAGGATTTCAGCCAAAGCAACGGCTTTCTTCTGGCATGTGCAGAAATTGATTTCGGTAACCTGCGGATCAAGACCGGCAATCAGAGTAAGAATATTTTCCTTGCAGACATCCTTGCCCTTGACTCTGAAACAAACGGATGTAACGCCCTTTGTTGTAAGCTTTGCAGCCTTTTCAGCAGCGGCCTTGAAATCCTCTACAACAATGTTCTGACGAACAAGCCATGAATTATCACTCTTTTTGTTACCGCGCAGGAACGGGAATTTGCCCGGAAGCGCATTTGTTGCCTGAAGATCCTTGATATCCTCGGCACGATAGAAAGGCTGTACTTTGAAGCCTTCGTTGGTTTTCCAAACCAACTTCTTTTCAAAATCTGCTCCTTTGAGATCTTCCGTCACCTTTGCCAACCATTCTTCTGTTGACACGGCAGGGAACTCTGAGAACAGTTTCTCTTTACAGTTTGCCATAATTATAGTGTTAATAAAATCTTAACAAAAGTTTCAATTGTACAAAGGTATACAAAAAATGAGTAATAGGACAAAAATTCTTACTCCAAATGTAATAAAACATGTAACTTTGCAGCCAAATCAGAATTTTTACAAAAAACATGGATTGGTTATCAACACTGTTTCACAACCCCGATTCAATTGCACACATCATTTTACTTTATTCCGCAGTGATTGCACTTGGAGTACGCCTTGGCAAATACAAGATTTTTGGTGTATCGTTAGGCGTTGCATGCATTCTCTTTGTTGGAATTATTGCAGGACATTTCGGACTCACAGCCAACACAAAAATCATAGGATTTATCCAGGATTTCGGCCTTGTTCTGTTTGTTTACAGCATAGGTCTCCAGGTAGGTCCTTCTTTCTTTACATCGTTCAAGAAAGGAGGAATGCAGATGAACATACTTGCCGTAGGCATGGTTATCCTGAACATTTGTGTAGCCATAGCATGCTATTACATATTCTTTGACCGCACAAACGGCAACAGTTACCCCATGCTGATAGGTGTATTGAGTGGAGCAGTTACCAACACTCCCGGTCTGGGTGCCGCAGACGAAGCTCTGCAAAGTCTTGGCTATTCAGGACCCGACATTGCCACCGGATACGCATGTGCATATCCTTTTGCGGTTCTTGGCGTCATTCTCATGCCTCTGCTTGTAAAATGGATCTGCAAAATCAAACCTGAACAGGAAGAGCAGGCGCTTGCCAGACAGGAACAGGAAGAAGAAAGCCAGCGCAGACCGGCAAGCCAGGTTATCCAGATGCAGAACAAAGGACTGGCAGGGAAAACCATTATTGAAATCAGGAATATTCTCAAGCGTGAATTCATCTGCTCAAGAATGCTTCACGACGGAAATCTTATAATACCTCACAAAGACACCGTTGTGGAATATGGAGACCAGCTGCGCATAGTCAGCGAAGAATCCGATGCCGAAGCGCTCAGAACCATTCTGGGTTTTGAAGTCCAGGTCGATTGGGACAATTATACGGTAGAATCGGAACCACTGGTATCACGCCGGATTGTCATAACAAAGAGTAAACTGAACGGCAAAACACTGGGTCAGCTTCATCTTGGAAGCATATACAACGTAACAATAACACGCGTTGTCCGTTCAGGTACAGAACTGTTTGCAAGCAGCAGCCTTGTACTTCAGGTAGGAGACCGTTTGTCTGTTGTAGGCAGTGAAAGTTCAATCAAATCGGTAGCCAACCGTATCGGCAATGAGATGAAACGTCTTGACACTCCGAACATCACCACAATGTTTGTAGGCATTCTGTTAGGTATCATTGCAGGCTCCATTCCTATTGCGCTTCCCGGCATGCCGACACCGCTCAAACTGGGTATTGCAGGAGGTCCGCTCATTGTTGCCATTCTGATAGGCCGTTTCGGATATAAGATGGGACTTGTCACATACACAAAGGCCAGCGCAATATATATGGTTCGTGAACTTGGAATTTCTCTTTTCCTTGCCAGCGTGGGAATCAAATCAGGTGCAAGTTTTGTTGATACGGTAGTATCCGGAGACGGTATATTGTACATGTTGTCAGGATTGCTCATAACCACAATTCCCGTCTTTACCGTTGCAATGTTTGCCCGTCTCAAATGGAAATTCAACTATTACCACATACTGGGTATCATTGCAGGTTCATGCACAAACCCTCCTGCATTGGCATATGCCAACGAACAGACATCGCACAATGCACCGGCAGTAAGTTATTCTACAGTATATCCGCTGACAATGTTTCTGCGCATCCTTTCCGCACAAATACTAATTCTAGCAGGTTGCTCCGCATTTTAGTAATCTTTAAAAAAAAATTAGTAACTTCGCGCCTATATGTTCAACAGAGTTATAGGCCAACAGGATATCAAGGATTTGTTGCTGGATTATGCCCGGACGGGCAATATTCCGCATGCCATCCTTATGGAAGGACCACGCGGTACAGGGAAACTGCAGAGTGCCATTTCATTTGCACAATATCTGCTGTGCCATGACCCTCAGGAAACAGACTCCTGCGGAAAATGTTCCTCCTGCTTCAAAACCTCCAAGTTCATTCATCCTGACCTGCATTTCATTTTTCCCATTTACAAAAAGAGAAGTGAAGACAAGCCTTTGTCCGATGAATTTCTGGACAAATGGCGTACATTGCTTTTATCCAGAGACTATTTTGAACTTGAAGACTGGTTGGAAATTCTTGAACCCGATCAGAAACAGGTCTCCATTTATGTTCACGACATAGACAACATAAATGCCAGGCTTCAGCTTACCAGTGCATCAGGGAGTTACCGCGCGGTCATAATATGGTTGCCGGAACGTATGAACGAATCGGCATCAAACAAATTGCTCAAGCTTCTTGAAGAGCCACCCGCCAAGTCTCTTTTCATGCTTGTTTCTGAAACACCTGACATGCTGTTGGACACCATTATCAGCCGATGCCGCCGCATAAGTTTCAAGCCTCTGGAACAGGGAACAATTGCAGAGCATCTTACAGGCAACCAATTCCGTTTGGACCGTCAGCTTGCAGACAATATATCACATTTGGCAGGCGGCAGTTGGCTTGGTGCTATAAAACAATTGGAATCCAATCAGGAAAATCAAGAATTTTTCGATATCTTTGTACAACTTATGAGATTGGCATACGTACGCCGTATTGCAGACCTCAAAACTTGGACAAGTTCTGTATCCACCCGCGGCAGAGAATGGCAGAAACGTTTTCTTGACTATTGTCAGAAACAGATAAGAGAAAATTTCATATACAATTTCCATTTGCCGCAGATTAATTACCAGACATTGCAGGAGAGCAATTTTTCAATAAAATTCGCCCCGTTCATAAATGAACGCAATGTTTTCGGGATTATGAATGAATTTGAACTGGCTCAGAAACATATAGGTCAGAACGTATCGGCCACAATGGTATTTTTCGATTTGTCAGTAAAACTCATAATGTTATTGAAATCATAAACAATATGGAAGATATATTTTACGGTGCAGAAGCCGGTTTCAACTATAAAGGATGCTGTAAAGGAGACTGCCAGCTTGGTGTAACAGATTATTTTGCAGGTATTCCTTATGCAACCAATCCTGACAACTTTGTAGAGGTCCAGTTCAAGAAAACCCGCAAGGGATTTTTCCTTAACTCCAATAACCTTCCATTGGAGAAAGGCGATGTAGTTGCAGTAGAATCGGCACCCGGGCATGACATAGGAACCGTAACGCTTACCGGCAGGCTTGTCACCCTTCAGATGCTGAAAGCCAAACTCAGACCGGATACCGAGTTCAAACGCGTTTACCGCAAGGTGCGCCCCGCCGATATGGAAAAATATGAGGAGGCAAAAGCGCGTGAGCATGAAACCATGATACGTTCGCGCCAGATTGCAAAAGACCTTAACCTTGAGATGAAGATAGGCGATGTTGAATATCAGGGCGATGGCGGAAAAGCCATATTCTACTATATTGCAGACGGTCGCGTAGATTTCAGGCAACTCATCAAAGTACTGGCCGATGTGTTCCACGTACGTATTGAAATGAAACAGATTGGAGCACGTCAGGAGGCAGGCCGTATCGGAGGAATAGGCCCATGCGGACGTGAACTGTGTTGTGCAACATGGATGACCAGGTTTGTTTCGGTATCGACCGGAGCGGCACGTTTTCAGGATCTGTCACTCAATCCCCAAAAACTGGCAGGACAATGCGCAAAACTGAAATGCTGTCTGAATTACGAGGTTGACTCTTATGCCGAGGTCCTGAAACATTTCCCCTCAAGAGAAGTAGAGTTGGAAACCATGGACGGAACATATTACTATTTCAAGGCAGACATCCTTCAGAAACAGATAACGTACTCAACAGACAAGATATTTGCAGCCGGAACGGTAACCATATCCGCAGACAGAGCCATGCAGATTATTGCCATGAACAAGAAAGGTATCAAGCCCAACGCTCTGACAGAAGACGAAAACATAAACAAAGAGCCAAAGCATGTGGATCTGCTGGCCGATACGGATTTGAGCCGTTTTGACAAACAGAACAGCCACAAGAACAAAAGCCGTCACAAGAACCGCCACGGCGGTCATGGTAGAGACAAGTCAGAACGGCAAAAACAAGAGGTTGACTGAAAAGCCAACCTCTTGTTTTTTTTGGATTTGTATTTCCTTTCCGGTTAGAATCAGTGTTTGAAGTGACGGAATCCTGTGATTGCCATGGACATATCATGTGCCTGGCAGAAATCAATTGACTCCTGGTCACGTACGGAGCCGCCCGGATGAATTACATTCTTTACACCAGCATTGAAGGCAAGTTCAACGCAGTCAGGGAACGGGAAGAATGCGTCACTGGCCATTGCGGCACCTTCAAGTGAGAAACCGAATGAATGGGCTTTTTCCACAGCCTGCTTGAGTGCGTCAACACGTGAAGTCTGACCAACACCGCTTGCAAGCAGCTGACCGTTCTTTGCAAATACTATCGAATTGCTCTTGCTGTTCTTTACAATCTTGTTGGCAAACAGCATATCCTCAATCTCCTGTGCTGACGGCTGACGGCTTGTAACAAACTTGAGATCTGCAGCAGTTTCAATCTTGCTGTCATACTCCTGAACCAAAGCACCGCCAAGAACAGAGCGGAACTGCTGTGCTTTCTTGAGATTCTGCTTGCGGACAAGAATTATGCGGTTCTTTTTCTGGAACAGAATATCCAAAGCCTCCTGTGTGTAAGAAGGAGCAATGATCACCTCAAAGAATATCTTGTTAATTTCTTCCGCTGCCTCTTTACCTACACCGCCGTTCAAAATGATGACACCGCCGAATGCCGATACAGGGTCACCTGCAAGAGCATCTTTCCATGCTTCAAGAATTGTTGGACGCGATGCCACGCCGCAAGCGTTGTTATGCTTGAGAATAGCCACTGTAGTGGTACTGAACTCATCAATCAGATCAACAGCTGCGTTAATGTCCAGAAGATTGTTGTAAGAAATTTCCTTACCGTGAAGTTGTTCGAACTGCGCACCGAAATCACCATAGAACATACCTTTCTGGTGTGGGTTCTCACCGTAACGCAACTCCTGACCGGCCTCTGCCGCAAAACGGAAATGGGCATTGCCACCCTGACCGAACCAGTTGTAGATTGCGCTGTCATAATAAGAAGAAACCGCAAACGCCTCAGTAGCGAACCAACGGCGCTGTTCCAGTGTTGTTTCAGCACCCTGAGACTCAAGAATATCCATCAAAGGTTTGTACTGTGCCTTGCTTGCTACAATAACAACATCTTTGAAATTCTTGGCTCCGGCACGAATCAAAGAAATTCCGCCTATATCGATTTTTTCAATAATGTCTGCTTCCGGAGCCCCGCTGGCAACAGTCTGTTCAAAAGGATACAGATCTACAATAACCAAGTCAATTTCCGGAATATCATACTCCTCCATCTGTTTGAAATCTCCTTCAAAATCACGACGTGCAAGAATACCTCCAAAAACTTTAGGATGAAGCGTCTTTACACGACCGCCAAGAATGGATGGATAACTTGTCAGGCTCTCGACTGAGCGGCAAGGAATACACAAAGACTCAATAAAAGTCTTGGTTCCGCCTGTAGAAATCAGTTCAACACCTTCATTGTGAAGTTTTGTAATGATTTGATCAAGCCCGTCCTTATGAAAGACAGATACAAGGGCTCTTTTAATTCTTTTAGTTTCAGACATAAGATATATTTGAAATATTTGAGTGCAAAATTACAATTTTTTCCGTCTTTATAGTTAGAATCTGTCTAATTTATTTTGTTTTAAGAACGCCAGTCTCTTCCAATGCTTTCACATAAATGGGATTGGTCTGATTCAATTCGTAATAATAATGGTTTAGTGTGAACAATGAACGTGCAACCAAAGCTTTAAGCTGCACTTCCAGATAATGCATCTCACTTTCGTTCATAATACTGTCCTTGACAACACCCGCCTGCAATGCCTTCGTTTCCAGATAATCCATCAGGCCGGATTTATTAACGCTGAAACTGTTGTGGAACTTGTCAAAGTTTCCGTACAGTTTCTTGTAAGAATCCTTGTTGTTTTCCATAAAACCGGCTATTGTGCTCAGAATAATTCCTTTTGATGTCAGACTTCTGTAATAATTTGAAGTTCTTGTTGTATCAATTGGGACAAAAACATCTGGCATAATTCCTCCACCTCCATAAACGGTACGGGCTTTTACAAGAGTTTTGTATTTGAGACTGTCAGAAAAATGAATACTGTCTGCAGATTCAAGTTCACCTTTGAAATAACGGTCTGACAAATCATTGTAGTAATCAATACCGTTGCCATAAGGTTTCTGTATGGAGCGGCCGCAAGGAGTATAGTAATGGGCAATTGTCAGGCGCAGTTCGGAATCGTCATCGAACGGGACAGGTCTCTGGACAAGTCCCTTGCCGAACGAACGACGCCCTATTATTGTGGCACGATCCCAGTCCTGCATAGCTCCGGCAACAATTTCACTTGCCGATGCACTGTTTTCATTAATAAGCACCACAACCTGACCGTCAGAAAAGATTCCATCTTCCCTGCAAATATAATTCATCCGTTTATAAGCACGTCCCTGGGTATATACAATCAACTGATCCTTCAAAAGAAACTGAGAGGCAACATCAACAGCTGCAGCAAGCAAACCGCCACCGTTATTACACAGATCTAAAATCAATGTTTTCATACCTTTGGATTTGAAATCCTTCAAGACAGAGCCTAGTTCCCGCGCTGTTGTTGCTGAAAAAGAGGAAATGCTTATGTAACCCACCTTCTTGGTCAACATGTAGTACGCGTCAACAGAGTTCACAGAAATATCGTCACGCACAACATTGAACCACAGCAATTCACTGTAACCGCGGCGCACAACACCCAAACGGACCGCGGTACCTTTCTGTCCGCGCAATACCGACTGAATATATTCCGATGTAATATCCTTTCCCGTGATATTGAGAGTGTCTGCCATTACAATACGGTCTCCGGGCAAAATTCCAACCTTTTCAGAAGGGCCGTCAACAATAGTCTGCTGCACATACAGCGTATCTTCAATAATGTTGAACTGTATTCCGATGCCACCAAAATTACCGGTAAGCAGTTCACGATCCTTGCTAACCTCCTGAGCCGTAAGGTAGGTTGAATGAGGGTCAAGTTTTCCAACCATCGCAGAGATGGAAGAATTGACAAGTTCATTGCAGTCAACCTTTTCCACATATAACATGTCTATTGCACTGAGCGCCAGTGCCAGTTTGTTCACTTGACCTGCTACCATATTGTTCTGTGCAGACAGAAGTTGTCCGCACAACAGGCAAACAAGAAAAACAATTCTATATTTCATTTTGCAATCAGTTCAGAGGTATCAATACCATACGATGCCAACTCGCGGACAATGGTGCTGCTGACATGTTCCAAAGACGGCTCACTCAGCAGCATAAATGTTTCAATACCGTTGATAGCCTTGTTTACTGCTGCTATTTCTTTCTCCGCTTCAAAATCTGTTACGTTACGTACACCGCGCAACAGAGCGATGGCGCCAGCCTGGACTGCGGCTTTGGCTGTCAGACCGTTATAAGACATAACCTGGACACCGGAAACGCCGGCAAAAACCTTACGGATGGTACCAAGGCGGTCTGCGACTGACCCGCTGGGATTTTTTTCAGAGTTCACACCTATAGCTACAACAACCTCAAAGCCCATCTTCAAGGCACGGTTTACAACATTCTGATGACCTATTGTAAACGGGTCAAATGTTCCGGCATAAAAGAGTTTCATCTTTAGGATCAAAATGTATCAGCAAAATCAGTATCCTCTTCAACCTTATCCTGCTCAATAATCAGATTGTCAATAATAAAGTTCTGACGCTCCATTGTATTCTTTCCCATGTAGAAAGAAAGCAGATTCATGACGGCATCGGTCTTTTGCAGAGTAACCTGCTCCAAGCGCATGTTTTCATCGATAAAATGCCGGAATTCATCGGGAGATATTTCGCCAAGACCTTTGAATCTGGTTATTTCCGGGTTGGGGCCGAGTTTTTCGATAGCCTGAATGCGTTCCTGGTCAGTGTAACAGTATATTGTTTCAAACTCGCCTTTCTCTGTTATGATACCGGTAGTCTCAGTTAGTTTCGCCCGTTTTTTCCGTTTGTTACGCACGCGGAAAAGCGGTGTCTGCAGAATATATACATGACCTTTCTTTATCAGATCCGGGAAGAACTGCAAAAAGAATGTAATGACCAGAGTGCGGATATGCATTCCGTCATCGTCGGCATCGGTAGCAACAATAACCTTGTTGTAACGCAATCCGTCAAGTCCGTCTTCAATATTGAGAGCAGCCTGCAGCAGCATGAATTCCTCGTTCTTGTAGATTACCTCCTTTGTCAGTCCGAACGTATTCAACGGTTTGCCGCGCAAACTGAAAACCGCCTGCGTATTGACATCGCGGGTCTTGATGATAGAACCGCTTGCACTGTCACCCTCGGTAATGAAAATTGACGTTTCTTCTATACGGTCGCCCTTGGCATCGCTGAAATGGAACTTGCAGTCTGTCAGTTTGCGGTTATGAAAGTTTGCCTTCTTGGCCTTCTCTCTGGCAGCTTTGGTAACACCGGCAATGGCCTTACGTTCCTTTTCCGAATCCTGTATCTTTTGCAAGAGCACGTCTGCAACGGCAGGTGTCTTGTGCAGAAAATCATCAACCTCTTTCTTTATGAAATCACCAATGAACTTGTTCACGGAAAGAGTACCGTTGGGAGTCATGGTCTGAGAGCCCAGCTTTATCTTGGTCTGGCTCTCAAACATAGGTTCCTCCACATTGATGGCCACAGCGGCAACCATACCGTTACGGATATCGACCGCCTCCTGATTTTTGCCGTAGAAGTCTTTGATGGTACGCGCAATATGCTCTTTGAAAGCACTCTGGTGCGTACCGCCCTGGCTTGTGTACTGTCCGTTTACAAAAGAATAGTACTCCTCTCCGTACTGACCGGTATGAGTAAATGCTATTTCTATATCCTCCCCCTGAAGATGCACAACAGGATAAAGCGTATCAGAGCTAATCCGTTCAAGCAACAGATCCTCAAGACCGCTGCGCGAGAAAAATCTCTGACCGTTGTATATGAATGCAAGCCCTGTATTCAGATACGAATAATTGCGCATCATCGTTTCAATAATTGCAGGGGCAAAAGAATAATTCACAAACAGTTTCTCGTCCGGAGTAAAACAGACCTCGGTACCATGTTCGTCCTGAGTACTGCAGGTCACATCGCTTACAAGTTTTCCCTTGTGAAATTTAAGGGAGCGCATCTGGCCGTCCCTGATACTGCTTACGGAAAAATCCAGACTCAAGGCATTGACAGCCTTCAGACCAACACCGTTCAGTCCCACACTCTTTTTGAATGCCTTGCTGTCAAATTTGCCGCCGGTATTGAGCACGCTCGACGCTTCAAGAAGAGAGCCAAGAGGAATACCACGGCCATAGTCGCGCACACGTACGCTCCTGTTCTCTATCAGATCAATTTCAACACGGCGCCCCACGTGCATACGGAACTCATCAATGCTGTTGTCAACAATCTCTTTGAGAAGAACATAAATACCATCGTCTGCCTGAGAACCGTCTCCCAATTTACCTATATACATACCGGGGCGGGTACGGATATGCTCCATATCGTCCATATGGCGTATATTGGACTCGGTATATTCTACCTGAGGAAACTGTTCCTGCTCAAAATTCAGTTCTTCTGACATAGTATTACAATTGTTTTATGAATGTACAACGGCGTTTGTGTATTTTGCAATCAAAAGCCTTCCACATGGCAATGACTTGCGTATTCGACTCCATTTCAAGATTGGTCTCAGCAAATTGGAAACCCATTTTCTTGAAATTCTGCCCCATGTGTTCAAGCAATATGGAATTCACACCCATACTCTGATATTCGGGGACAACACCAAGAAGCAGCAGGTCAAGTACCTTTGAATACTTCCAGTACATAGCTTTCAGCAGATGCCACCAGCCGGACGGCAGCAGACGTCCGTTCGCTTTCTGACACGCATCGCTCAACGAAGGCATTGCTATTCCTACAGCTACCACTTCATCCCTGTCATTGGCAATCAGAGATATCATTCTGCGGTCAACCAGGCTTATGTACTGTTTTATATACTGTTCTATCTGTCCTTGGGACAAAGGATAAAAACCATAGATATCAACGTACGCCTTGTTGAATACTTCAAACATTTTATATCCCCATTCCCGAGCCAGTTCCTTTATACTCTTGAACTCCACAAAATGCAGTTTGTAGCGGTTCATTACAAAATCAGCAATCTTGGCATGACGTTCCGGCAATGTCTCCGGGACAGTAATACGCATTTCCAGCCACTTGTTCCCAACCTGATATCCAAGCTGTTCCATAAATTGGGGATAAAACGGCGGATTATACGGAGTAGCTATTGTAGACTGCTGGTCAAAACCTTCGGTAAGCATGCCCTCACGGTCAAAATCCGCAAAGCCCAGCGGCCCTTCAATCTTTTCCATTCCGTTTTCACGTCCCCAGTCTGCCACTGCTTCAAGCAGAGCCTGAGCAACCTCTATGTCTTCTACAAAATCAATCCATCCGAACCGGACCGTCTTTTCCTGCCAGCGCTGGTTTGCATGATCATTGATTATACCTGCAATACGCCCTACCTCCTTGCCATCCTTCAATGCCATGAAGTATTTGGCCTTACAGAACTCAAATGCAGCATTCTTTTTGGGATTCAGTGTCCTCTCCAAGTCAAAATACAACTCCGGGACAGCATACGGGTTGCCTTTATACAGCCTGTAGTTGAAATGTATGAACTTTCTGAGTCCCCTTCTACCGCTGACAGAAATTATTTCCACCATTTGTTATTATCAGGAATATATTGTTCTAAGCATTTGACATGCGAATATACAACAAAAAAATAGAAGAAAAAAATTTTGCAGAACAAACAAAAGGTATTATCTTTGCGCAAGTTTTCAGGGCTTTTAGCTCAGTTGGTTAGAGCAACAGACTCATAATCTGGAGGTCCTAGGTTCAAGCCCTAGATGGCCCACATGCCGTTCCGATTGGAACGGCTTTTTTATTGGCAGGGCTTTCACCTTCGGTTATTCGGACACACTGCGTGGTCCTCATCAGCTTCGCAGTCAAGCCCTAGATGGCCCACAAAAAAGGAGAAGCGGAATTGCTTCTCCTTTTTTTGTGGACCTACGGGCTTGAACCGCTTCGCTTTGTTAGTGGGGACACCCCACACCCCGCCCCCTAGATGGCCCACTATCCGTCCTTCGGGGCGGATTTTTTGTTTATAGAGCTTTCACCTTCGGTTATTCGGACCCGCTTCGGGGTCCTCATCAGCTTCGCAGTCAAGCGACTCAGTGGAAATTTAGTGGGAAAGAACAAAATAGGATGATTTGTAGTAGTATTATTAGGAGGCAAGTGTATTGTGGAGTATGTGTTGTGTATGAAATTCAACCAAATGCGGGGGCGCGGTTGGTACGGCAGGGGGCGGTTTTTCGTACGGAATGCGGTTTGCGGTGCATTTGGTACGGTAAGAGGCGTTTTTTCGTACGGAATGCGGTTCGCAGTGCGGTTGGTACGGCAGGAGGCGGTTTTTCGTACCAAATGTGCTTTGCAGTGCGGGGCGCGGTTGGTTGTAATATGCAATATACAAATGGATCATTTTCGGAGAAATTAATTCCCCTACTAAATTTCCACTGAGCCTTATTCGGACCCGCTTCGGGGTCCTCATCAGCTTCGCAGTCAAGTCCTAGATGGCCCACTCTGAAAATCAAGCACTTACGCTAAAACGTAAGTGCTTTTTTCATGCTCTGCGAACACCGTGCGAACACCACGCCTGTCCAAAAGAACTTCTGAACGTGTTTATATTTCAGGAGATTTCATTTGCGAACACCG
>JAKSIP010000039.1 GCA_024398715.1 Bacteroidaceae bacterium | reverse complement strand
GAAATAAAGGCAACAGCCAGTGATTTTTTCATTTTTCCCACCCTGATTTAATGTGTTTTTTCCACATAAATCACGTTAATTTTAACTGTTATTTCCTTATATTGCAAATATAAGTGGGGATTTTCTCTTATTATATTTTCATTGAAACTACTGACAATTTTATATATAATGTCAACCAAATTCTAAAATGTTAAAATCGGAGTAAAATTCGATTTTTTCCATTCAATTGGAGGATATATGACAATCACAGAAATGCTTGGTCAAGCCGGACTTTTGACTTTGCTTGGTATGGGTGTTGTATTCAGCTTCCTTATTATTCTGATTATTTGTATGTATGCTCTTCATGGGGTTCTGCATCTTCTCGGAAAAGATAAGGATAAGCCTGTTGAAGCACCAGCTTCTGCCGCCGCACCTGCTGCAGCAGATGAAACAGAAGTAGTAGCTGCTATCGCAGCTGCAATTAAAGCTAAAAATTCATAAAAAGGGGAATAAAAATGGCAAAAGTTGGAATTTCAGAACTTGCAATCCGTGACGCACATCAGTCACTTCACGCAACTCGCATGACTACAGCAGATATGCTTCCAATCTGCGATAAACTTAATAAAGTAGGTTATAAATATGTAGAAGGATGGGGAGGAGCCACATATGACTCTTGTATCCGCTTCCTGAATGAAGATCCATGGGATCGTCTCCGTAAACTGCACGCAGCAATGCCTGATACAAAAATCATGATGCTGCTTCGCGCACAGAACCTTCTTGGTTACAAACACTATGCTGATGATGTAGTTGATAAATTCGTTGAAACAGCTGCAAAGAACGGTATCGGATGTTTCCGTATTTTCGATGCTTGTAACGACCCACGCAACATGGAACGCGCTACAAAAGCTGCTAAAAAATCTGGTGTAGATGTTCAGATGGCTATTTCTTATGCCGTAACACCATTCCACACAAACGAAAAATATGCAGAACTGGCAAAAACATACGCTGACTTCGGTGCAGATTCTATCTGTATCAAAGATATGTCAGGTCTTCTTAAACCATATGAAGCTTATGACCTTGTTAAAGCAATCAAATCAAAAGTTGATCTTCCAGTAGAAATCCACTCACACGCTACAACAGGTCTTTCTGTTGCTTCACTTCTTAAAGGAATCGAAGCAGGTGCTGACATCGTAGACACAGCAATTTCTTCTATGTCTATGGGTACATCACACTCACCAACAGAAACAATCGTAGAAATGCTCAAAGGCACAGATTATGATACTGGCCTTGATACAAAACTTCTTCTTGAAATTGCTGCTTACTTCCGTGAAGTTCGCAAACACTACTCATCACTTGAATCAGCATTCCTTGGTGCTGATACACGTATCCTTCTTTCACAGGTTCCAGGCGGAATGCTTTCTAACCTTGAATCACAGCTCAAACAGATGGGCGCTGGTGACAAAATGGATGCTGTTCTTGAAGAACTTCCAAAAGTACACAAAGACGCAGGTTACGTTCCACTTGTAACTCCAACATCACAGATTGTTGGTACACAGGCTGTATTCAACGTAATCCAGGGCCGCTACAAGATGATGACTGCTGACTTCGCTAACCTGGTAACAGGTAAATTCGGGGCTCTCCCAACAGCTGCTAACCCAGACGTTGTAGCTCAGGGTCTGGCACAGAACAAGATGACAGAAGTTATGACATGTCGTCCAGCTGACAAAATTGAACCAGAATGGGACAAAATGGTTGAAGCTGCAAAAGCTGCAGGTGGAAACGGATCAGACGAAGATGTTCTTACATATGCTATGTTCCCACAGGTTGCTGAAAAATTCTTCAAGACACGTGCAAACGGTCCTGTTGATGCTGCCAGCACATTCGCTAAGAAAGAAGCTCCAGCTGAAGTTAAATCTTCATCTGCAAACGGTTCTTACAGCGTAAACGTAAACGGAACAGCTTACAACGTAACAGCTTCTGGTTCTGGTGACACAATGAGTGTTAACGTAAACGGAAAAGCTTACAATGTAACATTTGGTGCCGCAGGCGCTGCTCCTGCCGCCGCTCCAGCTGCAACAGTAGTAACTGGCGGAGAAGACATTAAATCTCCAGTTGCAGGTACAGTTCTTCGTTATGTAGCACAGGACGGAGCCCAGGTTAAGAAGGGCGACACTGTTCTTATGATTGAATCTATGAAAATGGAACTTGAAGTAAAAGCTCCATGTGACGGAAAAATTACATTCACTGTTCAGACAGGAACTCAGGTTCAGGCTGACCAGAAACTGGGATCAATTGGTGGTGCCGTAGTAGTACAGGCAGCTCCAGCTCCTGCAGCAGCCCCAGCTGCCGCTCCAGCCCCAGCACCAGCTGCTCCAACAGGCGGAAAAAATGTTGAAGCTCCTGTAGCTGGTACTCTCCTGAAATACGTTGTTCAGGAAGGTGCATCAGTAAGTGCTGATACAACAATCCTCCTGGTTGAATCTATGAAAATGGAACTTGAAATCAAAGCTGGAACAGCAGGTAAAGTTCACTTCGTTGCACAGCCTGGTACACAGATTGCTGCCGGAACAGTAGTAGCTACAATCCAGTAATTTGTGGCTCTGAAAGGATATTATTAAGGATTTTATAATGGAAACATTAGTAAATAACGAAAAAAATAAAGTAAAGAAAAATACCCTCAGAGCCTGCGTTGCAATCTGTCTGATTGCATGTGCTCTTTCAGTGGGTATGTCAGGATGCAAAGGGGAAAAGACTGCTTCATCTGATGCAGGTGCTTCTTATGCATCTACAACAATTATCAAGGGGTCAGAAAATACTCCTCGTATTGAACCAAAAGAATTTATCAGAAATATTGGTAAATCAACTGGTATTTACAAACTGATCAAGCCTGAAACAGCTGCTGAAAAAGAAGCTGCAAAGCTTGCTGCAGAAGAAATGACAAAAACTGCTGATGCTTACGGTTCTGACGTAACAGTTCCTGGCTGGCAGAAACTTCTTATGCTGGCAATCGGTTTCCTTATCGTTTACCTTGCTGTTGCTAAAGGATTTGAACCACTTCTTCTGATTCCAATCGGATTCGGTACAATTCTGGTAAATATTCCTGGCGCTGGTATCGGTGACGCACCACACGGAATGCTTCACATCATTTACAGTGCAGGTGTAGGAAACGAATTCTTCCCAATGCTCATCTTCATGGGTATTGGTGCTATGACAGACTTCGGTCCACTTATTGCAAACCCTAAGATGGCTCTCCTTGGTGGAGCTGCCCAGCTTGGTGTTTTCGCAACTCTCTTCGGTGTTGCATGTCTGAACTTCATTCCTGGTATTGATTACACAATGCTTCAGGCTTCAGCTATCGCTATCATCGGTGGTGCTGACGGTCCTACATCAATCTACGTTTCAGGAAAACTTGCTCCTGAAATGATGGGTGTTATTGCTGTTGCAGCTTACTCATACATGGCTCTGGTTCCTATGATCCAGCCACCTATCATGAAGCTCCTTACAACAGACAAAGAACGTCACATCAAAATGAAGCAGATGCGCGTAGTTTCAAAAACAGAAAAAGTTCTGTTCCCACTGATGCTTCTGGTTATCACAGCACTTCTTCTTCCACCTGCAGCACCTCTTATCGGTATGCTTGCATTCGGTAACTTCGTAAAACAGTGTGGTGTTGTAGAACGCCTTTCTAAGACAATGGAAAATGAACTGATGAACATCGTTTCAATTCTCCTTTCTCTTGGTGTTGGTGCTCAGATGACTCCAGAAAAAATCTGTAACGGAAACTCACTTGGTATCATCGCCCTTGGTCTTGTTGCCTTCATGATTGCAACAGCCGGTGGTCTTATCATGGCAAAAATTATGAACCTGTTCCTGAAAGAAAAGATCAATCCTCTTATCGGTTCAGCAGGTGTTTCTGCCGTTCCAATGGCAGCCCGTGTTGCAAACAAAGTTGGTATGGAATACGATCCATCAAACTTCCTTCTTATGCACGCTATGGGACCAAACGTATCTGGTGTTATCGGTACTGCAATTGCAGCCGGTGTATTCATCAGTACATACGGACTTTAATTTAGGCTGATTGCTTAAAACAGAAAGGCTCGTTCTTGACTGAACGGGCCTTTTTCTTTAATATTTCATAACTATATTTTTTAAAGGATTTAAGGAGCTTTTAAATGGCAAAGACAACAATCAATGCTAAAGTTCGCACAACAAATGGTAAAGTTGCTGCAAAGAACATGAGAAAAGAAGGTAGAATCCCTGCAGTTGTTT
>JAKSIP010000038.1 GCA_024398715.1 Bacteroidaceae bacterium | reverse complement strand
TTTCCAAAATTACCGTAACATCAATATATCAAAAATGTGGTTATTTGTCCACATTTTATTCACATTGTGAATAACTTATCTATCGTCCAAAGCTTCCGCTTGATGTTGTAGTGAAACTTACCCCCGGAGCCTTTCCACTTACAGAACCTGTCAGACCTGGTGCCATAGCAACATTCAGATTTACATCTGACACGCTTTCTTCACGGCTGTATGCCATGCGGTCTCCCTGAGTTACAGGTGCATCTACTGTCGGTGCGTTTCCGTTTTTATTTTCAATAACCGGATTTATCTTTTCAACAACAGTCTGATTACCAGCATCAAAGAACCAGGCATTCATTTTATCATTTGCGGCTTTTGCCCATTTTCCGACCCCTGGAATATTCGAGATCATATTAAGTACCGCCTGAATCGGACTTGCAATATTAGCAAGAATTGCTTTTCCAATTGCTGCAATACCAGCCACAAAGCCGCCATTCTTAAACGCATCCAGAGTATTTACAATACCCATAATCGCATTATGTGCCGGAAGAAGAGCAGTCGCAAGAAATCTTCCAAGTGGATTATTATTTAATTTTTCCCACAGTCCTTCAAGCGAAACTTTAATGTTTTCGACGTGTGGATACAGAGCTGCAAGAATTGCTACAAAGGCTGCAACCCCTGCAGCAATCAAAGTTACAGGATTTGCAAGCATGACAGCATTAAGTCCAGCCATAGCACCAGACAAGCCTTTAATCACTTCAACAATCTGCAGGAATGAAGTAATTCCCATCATTGCCACTTTATAAGCTTCAATTCCTGCAATAAGCGGAATAAGGAATTCTTTCATATTCCAGATTGCACCCACAATATTTCCAAGAACATCAAAAGCAGTTGTTAAAGTGGCAATAAGCGGTGCAGGGTCAAAATTCTGAACGTAAGTTATAAGATTCTGCAAAGCTTCAGAACCCTGATTTTTGAACGCTTCAACAAACTTAAAGCCAAGCTCAGTAAGTCCCGATTTCAGAACATTAATCTGGTTGGCAATACTTCCACGCATTACAGCAGCCATCTGTGCTGCCGCACCAGCTGAGCTCTTCAACGTAGCTTCATAAGCTTTCATAGCTTCTGCACCCTGAGCAAGAATAATATTCATAGCTTTTCCACCACGGACACCAAATACAGAATCCAGGAACGTACTTTTTTCTACCCCGCTCATAGATGCAGTTTTTTCTTCAATCTGTGAAATTATGTCATAAAGGTTCAGGAAGTTTCCTTCTGCATCAGCAATAGAAATTCCATATCCTGCAAGAATATCCTGCTTCTTTCCTTTTGCAAGTTCAGTAAATACAGCCTGAAGAGCAGTACCAGCAGAACTTCCTTTAATACCGGCATTTGCAAGAGCACCAATTGCAGCTGACAATGTTTCAGCACTCTGTCCTGCTGCTGTAAACCCTGGACCCGCATATTTAATTGCTTCAAACATATCTGTGAGTGAAGTATTAGCAGTGCTGGCAGTCTTTGCCATAACATCCGAAACACGCTGAAGATTTCCAGCTGTTGCATCCAGATTAAATGCACCGAGCGCATCAGTAGCAATATCAACGGCGGTTGTCAGGTCAGTTCCTGCAGCTGTAGCAAGATCAGTTGTTCCGGCAAGCAGTTCCATAGCAGTTTCACTTGTCATACCGGCATAAGCCATTTTGGTAAGCGCCCCTGCAGTATCAACCGCATTAAACTCTGTAATTGCCGCAACCCCACGGGCAGTTTTTCCCAGAGCTTCCATCGAAGCACCAAAAGACTCGGATGTTGAATCCAAGTCTTTGAACAAAGCACCGGAAGAAGTAATAGCCTGGTCAAACTCTATGTACTGCTTTGTAGCTGAAGCAATGCCAACTCCCAAAGCAGCAAACGCACCAACCGCAGCACCTTTCACCGCAGTTTTCGCAGCATTACCAATGGCATTCATACGCAATTCTGCTTTCTTCATTGCATGTGCCGCTACGTCTCCCTGCTGCGAAATAGACCTCATCGGAGCACTTGCATTGTCAATAATTCTGAATACCGCATCAATTGCGTACTGTGTAGCCATATTTATTTTCCTTTTTTATCCTGAGCATTCTTTTGAATCTTACAAAGCCCGTCTATTGTCGGGTCATAAAAGAAATGCAGAATACTCAAAGTCATTTCTTCAGGTCTAATCGGGATGTTATAATCCGAATAAACCTGAAGCATCATGGTCTGTACAGCATTCTTACCATACAGCTTTTTACGGGCGCCTTTTACAGCGCATTCCGCACAAACTAAACTAAAAAAAGTGCAACCACCTCAGAAAGGAATCCCCAGTCTTTTACATCCATTTTGGAAATCCAGCCCACATCTTTTCCAATAAGAGCTGAAATAGCCTGCTGGGTCTTGTGCATCTTTTCAGTATCCTTTCTTCCATCCATTCCGATCCAAAGCTTACCGTCAGGATGTCCCACGTGAATTGTCGTTCCGGCAACACCTTCAGCACCAAACTTTGAAAGGGTCAGGTCAAAACATTCTGCATCAATTACCAGACGTCCTTTTTTCAAAAGTGACATAAACTTCTTTTTCGCACTTTCAAACACAGTTGCCTGATCTTCAGACATCGCAGATACATCAGTTTCAAGTTCGTTTTCTTCACACCAAGACAGAAATTCTTTTTCTGCCATTTCTTCAGTCATTTTTTCTTCAGCCATTTTACATACTCCTTATATAGCTTAAAAAATCTAAAAAAATGGGCAGGGTATTAACCCCACCCACCAAACACAAACCAGTCCAGAAGACCAGGTTTTTACAGTTTTTCCAGTGTACCTTCGAAAGAAAGTTCCAGAGTGTTTTCGGCACTTGAAACGTCATTCTTGTCAGTAATCTGCATATTGCCCGCAAGGACAGTACCGTCTACCTTAGTACCTGTTACAGGGAAGAAGTCCAGAGAATTCTGACATTCTTCAATGAATTCCAGGTCATCGCGACTGTCATCAATATTAATATTGATTCCTGAAATTGCACCTGGAACACGAGTTTTTTTCTGCTGCATAGAGCCGTCGCCCTGCATCAGAACTTCGTTTTCAAAACCACCTGAAAGATGGTAATTTACATCGTCATCAGCTTTACATGTAAAACGACGTCCGTTGATTGTAATTGATTCCCATGCACCACTTGCCATGATTAGTTACCTCCCAGGTAGAAGCCGTAGTAAATATCACCTGAGCAAACTTCAACGTTTCCGCTGAGTTTTACAGGGAATGTTACATTCAGGCGTTTTGGATTTTCGCTGTCAATTTCAGCTTTAAGACCTTCTTTTGTGAACTCTGTGTCCTGAATAATTGCTTTATCAGCAAGAGTTTTTGCAAGACGAAGAAGTTCTGATTTAACCATCTTTGGCTGAATTGCAGCAGGGTTAGTTGTAACAGTATTGTCTTCAATAAGTGGAGCTGCTTTCTTTTCATCAGCTTCCAGGATAAGACGCATGTTATAAACGATGTTCATCAGTTTGATTACATCAACAACATAACGGCGAGAAGGGAACTTACCTTCTGTTACTGGATGATACATTGTAATAACGTCATTCAGTTCTGCAACAGATCCAGATTTAATGTTTGTTGAAGCACCTTTTGAAACCGACATGTTACGTGTGTTGTAGTTTTCCTGAACTGCATCAGGACCTGCATTCAGTCCAGAAAGCTGTCCTTTATAACCACAAGCTGGGTTTGAATCAGCTGTAGTCAGAATGTCATTTACCATTGCTTTTGCAGCAATTACATAAGGCAGTTCACGAGAACCAACCGAAGTAATCAGTGCGTTTACATAATCGTTTGGACGTGCATCTGTTACAGCTGTACGTGCGGCATAGCCGTCTGTGCATCCCCAGAAGAAAAGACATGGCTTTTTGACCAGAGTATCCCAGCGACCTTCACCGAAAACAAAAGCTTTTTCAAGCTTAGCATCATCGTTGTAATTGAAAGCACAAAGAAATGCTGTTTCCCACACTTCACCAACTTTGGCAAGGGCAACATCAATATCAGGATCCACAGCACCGCCAGTCATTGCTTCTGTTGAGAAAACAAGACCTGGAACATCAGCTTCAATAGCAATCGTAATTGCATTGCCTACAGTTCCGGCAGCTTTTGCAGTCAGGATAAGGTTTCCTTCTGAAACTTCCCCGGCAATTACAGGCATATCAAGATTTGCATTGATTGCATCTTTAATTGCAGAAAGAACATCTGTAATATTTGCACCTGAAGCAACTGCAAACTCAGCAGATACACCGCCGATATAAACCTTACCGCTTCCAAGCTTTGTTGCAGTTCCTTCACATCCAATTTTTCCTGTAGCCTGTACTGCATTATCAGCTTCAGACAGAGGATAGAATGTTACAGGGAACGAAGCACCTTTTCCCGAAATAGGAAAAAGCTGTTTAGCAATAAGATGGAGTGGAGAACCATAGCCGTATCTATCACCAATCTCTGCGGCAGATCCCTCACATTCATACTTGTCTGTGCCATAGGTTACCCCATGATTACCCAGACCAATTACAGCAAGTCTCTGGCTCAGCATCTGAGCAGCACCTGCATTAAAATTTTTGTAGCTGACCTGCACACCGGTTACGCGTGAGATAGCACTAGCAGAAACACCCATGGGTTTCCTCCTTAAATTATTTCACTACAATCTGACCAGACTCATCCAGAACAGTAACAGGAATAATCTCAAGAATTTCTCCTGTTGTTTGTGGTGCTTTCTGGTCAAATGTAACATCCAATGTTATTCGAACCTGAGCAACCTTAACGGCACTATCAGCCATATTCGGTGCGCCTCCTTCCATAGTTTTTATTTCAGTTGCTGAAACAAGCCCCCGTAAAAGGAGATAAGTGTATACATCAGATTTGAAAATCCGACGCACACAGCGTGCAAGCTTCCAGGCTTTCAAAGAAGCTTTTCTTCCGGCAAACTTGCCGTCATAATTTCCGATTGCGTATAAATCAATCCTGTATGTTGCAGTCTCTTTTGTTGTATTAACTTTTGCAGACCCTGATTCATTCCGTGTCTGGTCAAGCCAGACAT
>JAKSIP010000037.1 GCA_024398715.1 Bacteroidaceae bacterium | reverse complement strand
ATATAGGTCATGATGACATAATCAGTCCCAGTGTTTTAATAGAAGCGCAAAGACATAACGTTATTGCTCCGATATGCGGCCTGCTTGTCTTCATCGTTTCGCAAATAATCAGCATCGTGCACAGTCCCAAACGCTGAACTATATGTCAAACATCTTAAACTGAAAATGCTATGCTGTTATTTTCTCCTATATCATATTATCTGGAAAGTGGACATCTGAATACCAGTCCCATCGGTTGTTTCTTTGATAAGGATATTCTGTTTTTCACAATCGTTCTGCTCACAGCACTGGTTTTAATGATCATTTCCGCTTGGAAAGCCCCCAAAAGGGTCAGGCCGTTAGGACGCATTGCACTGTCATTTACCATTCTGAAAGTATTCATGACCATAATTGAGCATGTTGACACACGCATGGTGGCTTCCCCTGATTGGAATCTCATATACGGATTTCGCGTATGGTATTCCTGCACCACAGTGGCAATTCTGGGACTGTCAGTGTATCTGATTTCCATCATCATAGATATCATCCGGACTTCAAGAATATAAGAAACCGTCACCTTTGCTGAAATGAAACAAAGACTCGTCATAACCGCCTATTGGACAGTTACGGTTCTGATAAGTGCAATCGTACTGTACTACACTTTACTTGACTTTGATGATTACGGTTTTGCCGATGCCCTTCTGGCTGGCATTATGCTGCTGCCTGCTGGGCTAATAATCAAATTCTCCCTGCCTCAAATTTTGGAACGTCCCAGAATAAGGAAAATCACAGATTTTTGCCTCCTGGCAGTGACTGTATATTTACTTGGACTTCTGCTGTTGGTTATAGGCTGTGCTATCGTATCCAGAAACCTCGTTGAAAACGATGGAGGTGTCATTCATCGGGCAGTGTTTGTACCTGACAGTCCGATAATTCCCTTAACCATAGCTTTTATTGCAATTATATTCAGTGCAGGTGACTGGTTCCTGTCAAAGTATCTTCGCAAAAAGATGGGAAGCGAGCCTGTCAGCATCACATTCAACAGCGACCGCAGGCCGGTTACACTGCTTCTGTCAGAGATTCTGTACGTGGAGAGCAATGATGACGAAACATGGGTACACTCCATTGATGGCCAGAAGTACCGCAACATAACCCCGATTTCACAATGGGAAAACCTCCTTGGCATCGATTTTGTGCGCATACACCGCTCATTTCTGGTGGCACGCGCTCATATAGAATGTGTCAAGTCCGGCTGTCTTACCATTGACAGCGGTATAGAACTGCCAATCTCACGCAAATATCAACATTCATTCAGTTCCAAATGATGCAAATGCAACATATTTAAGTTGCGACTGTAATCGCCCAATGCGGAAATGTCATTAAACAAGACGGTTCACGGCCCCAACCATATCAGAACGTATATGGAATCAGCGTTCCAAGCAGATTATGTATGATCATTATTGCAGGATCCGAAATTAGTTGTACATTTGCATACATTGTAATACAAAGTACACTATTATGAATACAGCAGCTGTTAATTCAGACAAGACATTGACGTCATTCAGATTGAACACAAAATTAGTGGAACGCCTGCGTGAGCTGGCAAAAGAGAGCAATCGGAGTCTAAACAACTACGTTGAGACCCTGTTGCTTGATGTTGTGTATCACGAACCGAACGAGGAAACCGTTGAAGCTCTCAAAGAAGCTGGAAGCGGAAAGAAACTCGATACCTTCAACCGTAGTGAATTGGAAAAACTTATAGCTTCATTGTAGTGCTATGTACAACATTGAGCAAAGCAGTAAGTTCAAGAAAGACTTCTAACGCTACCAGCACGACAAGGAGAAACTTATTGCCCTAAATACCGTGATCAGACACTTGGAGGAAACCGGACAGGTACCGAGGGAATATAATCCGCACCAGTTGAAGGGAGATTATGATGGAGCTATGGAATGTCACATTCAGGGGGATTTTCTTCTGATTTGGATTGATAAGGACACACATACTGTCAAGCTGGTCCGTCTGGGCAGCCATTCTGAACTATTCAAATAGTATGCCAGTTTTTCCTTCAGTGAGAACAAGTAAACATAACGACTATACATATCGAAACAGATCTCCTTTCAGCTTACCAAACCGATTCAGCTTCAATTATTTCATACCTTTGTTTTTATAAATTACTTGTCTTTTGTATGACACTCATTAAGAAACTGGGCCTTTCTTTCAGATACGGAAGTGAGTATTATATCACAGCCGGCGTTCTGACATTGGTGGAAACCTACTGTGTGGCTGTAGACCCTTCAAACATAGTACCGATGAATCTGCTCAAACTGGTGTCAATTCCACTGTTTCTGTACCTGATAGATCATCTCAGCAGGAAAAGCACCATATATTTCTATCTGAACCTTGGTCTCAGTCGTCTGGAGATTTATTCCATTCCGGTAATAATCGAATATGTGTTCTTCAAACTGATGCTGGCTTATGTTTCACCTTTATTGTCCATCTTTTTAATAAATGTCGCAGACTGAAACCAAGACCTTGGTCATTGACAGCGTACAGCTGGATTTTGGGCAGAACACTGTTTTGAAGAGTGCCTATGTCACGGCTCAGTCAGGCCGTGTAACAGGAGTGCTTGGCCGTAATGGAACCGGCAAATCCTGTCTTTTCAAGTGCATTATGGGTGGAATCAGACCGCAGAACAAATACATCAGACTTAACGGGGAGCCCAAGACCGACTACGGACACATAGGACTTCATGTGAAATACCTGCCTCAGGAGCATTTCATACCAAGAGGCATGACAATGGACAAGGCCTTCCAACTGAATGGCGTTGACTATGCAAAGTTGATTGAATTTGACGAAAAGTTTGAACGCTATCGCCACTCAAAGTCCAGGGAACTGTCCGGCGGAGACTGCAGAATTGCTGAAATAGTCATGATATTGAACACCGATGCCGATTTCTGCATCCTTGACGAACCGTTCTCCAACATAATGCCTGTTTACGATGCAAGAATCCGCCAGCTTATTGAGGAACAGAAATCCCATAAGGGCATAATAGTGACAGATCACCTTTATGAGCAGATATTAGGTTTGGCCGATGACATATACCTGCTGCGTGACGGTTTTACACATCAAATCCATTCCCGCGAAGACATTGTCCGACTGGGGTACATCAGGCAGTGATAAGAATATCGCTACTGTATCTGGGACTTTGTATCCCAAACAGATTCCTTTCACGGCCCAAAACATATCAGAAGCAGATGTTTAATTAATACTTACAAACAGATATTCAATATGAAAAGATTAATATCATTATTCACACTTTGTCTGGCAGTTACAGTGTATGCACAGACAGAACCTGTCGATTTGGGACTGAGCGTACAATGGGGCACCTGCAACATTGGTGCGACATGTCCGCAGGAAGTAGGCAACCGTTACGCCTGGGGAGAAACTGAGACTAAGGACATGTGTTCTTGGGCTGATTACAGGTATTGCACCGACGGCAGGGGGAAGAAATTCTCAAAATACGTAATGAAGAAGCGTTCGGGCAGCAAGGACGGACTTGCCACATTGGAGTCGTCCGATGATGCCGCTCATGCCACTCTTGGCAGCAAATGGCGAATGCCAACAGAAGAAGAGGTCAATGAACTGCGCAGCCTGTGCCGATGGGTGCTTGAAGATGTGGACGGTGTAACAGGATATCGAGTTTACAGCAACAATACCGGCAATTCGATTTTCATTCCGTTCACAGAAGAAAAGTTCGGTGATCAGGACGATGATGGTGGCGTATATTGGACATCGGACCTTGAGGCTAAAGGTGATGTGTTTCGTGGGTGTTCAAAGGACGCAAAATCATATGTGCTTTCAAGAAAATACGGAGTCGTGTCCGGCAGTGGCTCCAGGTTTCTGATGCTGCCAATCCGTCCGGTCTGGGATGAGAATCTGTAAGTCTGGTGTAACTGAAGCGCGGTCATCCCATTGCGAAGAGATGTGTTTTTCGTCTGAGGTGCACCCCAAAAGTTTCTTGTCCAACTTTTGGGGTGCACCTCACCGCCTATACATGTAAGTTTTGTGGCTGCGACAGATTATGCTTATATGGCGGAATTTGCATGAAATTATTTGGCCGTTAATGCTAAATTTGACATATTCGCGGCTGAATAATTATTTAGATATGAAATCACTTATCATAGCTAGAGAAAAAGAGCAGGCGATGCTCGACCGGCTTTTAATGGAACCTACGTCTCAACTCTTAACCGTTTATGGAAGAAGGAGAATAGGAAAGACTTTTCTCATTCGTGAGTATTTTGATGACAACTTTGCCTTTAAGCATACAGCCGTATCACCATTGGAGTTCAAGGAAAGAGACGAGAAACTCCTTTATAGGATACAGCTGGATGAATTTGCTCATTCCATGGAGAAATATGGTGCCAGGTTGGATGGACCACTTAAGGACTGGTTTGATGCATTTCACAAGTTGGAGGATTTCCTAAGTAAGAAACGTTCCAAGAAGAAGATGGTGGTCTTCATTGATGAAATGCCATGGCTAGATACTCCCAGGTCCGGCTTTATGTCAGCATTTGAACACTTCTGGAATGATTGGGGTTGTGGAAAGCATAATCTATTGCTGATTGTCTGTGGTAGTGCTACTACCTGGATGCTGGATAAGCTTATCAATAATAAAGGGGGCCTATACGGCAGAACAAACCGTGAAATGCATATGCATCCATTCACTTTGGATGAGACGCAGCTTTATCTTGAGTCCAGGAATGTCACCATGGACAGATATGATATCGTGCAGACCTATATGATGATGGGAGGAGTGGCATACTATATGTCCTTCTTTGAGCCAGGGAGGTCGCTTGCTGAAAATATTGATGCTGTGTTCTTCAGTGAAGGTGGCTTCCTGGGTTCCGAATATGACCGTTTATTCACTTCTCTTTTTGCTGACAACAAGAACTACAGGAAGATTGTAGAATACCTGTCGTCATTAAGATATGGCGCTACAAGGCCTCAGATCTCGGAGAAAACCGGAATAACGGAAGGTGGAACACTCAGCGATATGCTGAAGGCGCTCGTTAAAAGCGACTTGGTGACTACGTATTACAACTTTGGAGAGACTAAGAGGAATTTGTATTATAAGCTTACAGATATGTTCTGTTTGTTTTATCTGGGCTTTGTAAGCAGGAATCCTACTAATAATCCTCACTACTGGTATGATAATCAAAACTCGCCCAAGTTGAACAGTTGGAGGGGAATTGCGTTTGAGGATGTATGTTTTGTGCATCAGGGCCAGATACGTGCCGCACTCGGTATTTCCGGAGTTCAATCAGAGATATACCCGTGGAAGACTTTAGGGGAGAATGAATCCTCAGGAGCACAGATTGATATGCTCATAGATAGAGCAGACCGTGTCGTAAACCTTTGTGAGATGAAGTTCACAAGGGACGAATTCATAATTGATAAAGACTATGATGCAAAACTGAGGGCTAAGATAGAAGCACTGACGCGTGCCACGAAAAACAAAAAGAATATTCAAACTACTATTGTGACGACTTATGGTTTGAAAACCAACATGTATAG